>NZ_CP011853.1:0-632675 GCF_001305675.1 Gordonia phthalatica | reverse complement strand
TCGGCGGCTGGCTGATCGAGATCGCCTCGTGGCACTGGGTCTTCCTGATCAACGTCCCGATCGGCATCATCTCGCTGGTGTACGCGTTCTTCGCCCTGCCGGGCGGTGACGAGGAGCCGGGCAAGAAGATCGACGTCCTCGGCCTGCTCATGCTGTCCCCGGGCCTGGCACTGTTCCTGTTCGGTGTCTCGTCGAGCGCCGAGGAGCAGACCTTCAACGCGCCCCGCGTCTACATCCCGATGATCATCGGCGCCATCCTGATCGCCTCCTTCATCACGCACGCGCTGCGCAGCAGCAACCCGCTGATCGACCTGCGTCTGTTCCGCAACCCGACGCTCCGCACCGCGGTGATCACCATGTCGCTGTTCGCGATCGCCTTCTTCGGCGCCTCACTGCTGTACCCGCAGTACTTCATCGGCGTCCGCGGCGAGACGACCCTGACCGCAGGCCTGCTTCTGGCTCCCCAGGGCATCGGCGCCATGCTGACCATGCCGATCGCGGGCAAGATGACCGACAAGATCGGCCCCGGCAAGTTCGTCCTCGGCGGTCTGGTCCTGATCGCCATCGGCGTCTCGGCGTTCATCACGCTCGGCACCGACACCTCGTACTGGTTCCTGTGTGGCGCTCTGTTCGTCCAGGGTCTCGGCATGGGCATGACGATGATGCCGATCATGTCGGCCTCGCTCGCCACGCTGCGCGGCCACGAGATCGCCGACGGCTCCACCCTGATGAACGCGATCCAGCAGACTGCGTCGTCGATCGGCACCGCCGTCATCACGGTCATCTTCACCACGTCGCTGAGCCCACTGACTCGCGCCTTCATGCAGGCCGGGCAGGACCAGGACAAGGGTCTGGAAGTGATGAAGGACCAGGGCCTCATCACAGCGACGACGACGCCCGACCAGATCCCGGCCATCGCAGCACAGGCGAAGGGCACCGTCGCGGCCGACATGGCGTCGACCTTCGGCAACACGTTCATCGTCGCGACCGTCCTGGTGGTCCTGACGCTGGTCCCGGCCTTCTTCCTGCCGCGCAAGAAGATGGTCCTCGGTGGTGGAGCCGACGAGGAGACTCAGACGCCCGTCGTGATGCACTGACCGTCACCACACTGACGAATACGAAGCGCCCCGCAAGCTGCATGCTCGCGGGGCGCTTTCGTGTTCTTGCGTGCACACCCGACGTCAACTGCGAAGGAAGAAGGACTTCACTCGCTGGGCCCAGGTCGGAGGAGGCAACTCGGGCATGACTTCACACTTACCGTGCTCCGCCTCGTAGCTGTCGATGACTGCCGTCGCTTCCGGTGGCACCGGCTGTTTCATCGTCCGACTGGCCAACGCCAGGGTCAGTGCAGCCTGATAGCGGTCCCGCTCCGTCAGCACCCGCTGCCTCGAACCGTCCATGCTGACCTCCTCCGTACCCGACACGTTACCGCTCCTCCTGCCCCACGGGTTCACCGACGAGTCTCCTGGTCATCGCGGTGATCACGGTTCGTTCGGTCGTCGTCGCGAGGTCCGAGACGACCTAGACCCGCACGATCCCCCATCCGTCGCTCCGAACCAGCGGATCCGGCGAGTACGTCGCGTTCATCGCCCATTCGAACCGCACCCACCACTCGCGCCTGTTGTCGGCACGGCTCCGCTGATTGGGAGTGCTCACGACCCCCACTGTCGCGACAAGTCCCACGATCGGGGTCACCCATGCTTGTGCCGGCATGAGGCGAACGTAAAGCCACTCGGCTGGGTTTCACGCCCACGTCACGACATTGACCGCCCTCTGTGGACGAATCCCTCGAATTCCACAGATTCGGACGCTACCCGCTAAATCACTTGCACGCCTCGGCACCCCGGCAATACTGGACATCCGACCTCCGGCCGGATCCGTCCACCCGAAAGGACTCTGCCGCACGGCAGTTGATCGACGTGCTGATCACCATCACCACCACGCACCGCCCCGCCACCGACCTCGGTTACCTGCTCTACAAGCATCCCGAGCGCGTCCAACGCTTCGACCAGCCGTCGTGCACGGCGACGGTCTTCTACCCGGAGGCGACGGACGAACGGTGCACGGCGGCGCTGCTGCTGGAGGTGGATCCGCTGCGCCTGGCGAAGGCGCGCGGCCGCCGATCGCCGGACTTCGCGCTCGCGCAGTACGTGAACGACCGCCCCTACGCAGCCACTTCGATGCTCGCTTCGGCCCTGGCCGACGTCTTCCGGACGGCCCGCACCGGCCGTTGCGACTCCCGGCAGGAGCTCGCGGATTCACCGATCCCGCTGGAGATCTCGATCCCGGCACTCCCCTGCCGCGACGGCGCCGACGTCATCGACCGGGTCTTCGGACCGCTCGGCTGGACGGTGACCGCGGAGCCGATCCCGCTCGACGCCGCCTTCCCCGACTGGGGCGACAGCCGCTACTTCTCGGTGCGGCTGACCGGCGACATCCGCCTGGCCGACGCCCTGAACCAGCTGTACGTGCTGCTGCCGATGTTCGACATGTCGAAGCACTACTGGCAGAGCGCTGACGAGGTCGACAAGCTGCTCCGCGCCGGCGAGGGCTGGCTCGCCGCCCACCCCGAACGCGATCTGATCGCGAGCCGATACCTGGCGCGGACCAGCGGGCTCGACGCCGTCGCTCGGGCTCGCCTCGCCGAGCTCGACGACACCGTGGACCCCGACGAACCCGCGGAGCCCGCACCGGCACGACCGTCGCTGAACGTCGCTCGGCACGACGCCGTGCTCAGCGTGCTGAGAGGCCTGACGCCGTCGTCGGTGATCGACTTCGGCTGCGGTTCGGGGCAGCTGCTCTCCAAAGTGCTGCGCGACACCGGCATTCCGAAGGTCACAGGCTGCGACGTGTCGATGAGCGAGCTCCGCCGCGCACACGACCGCCTGCACGTCGACGACATGACCGAACGCCAGGCCGACCGCCTGGACCTGTTCCAGGCGGCGCTCACCTACGAGGACGACCGGTTCGCAGGATTCGACGCCGCCGTGCTCATGGAGGTGATCGAGCACGTCGACCCGCCGCGGCTCGGTGCCCTGGAACGCGTCGTCTTCGGCGCTGCCGCCCCGAAGACCGTCATCCTCACCACCCCCAACAGCGACTACAACACCCTGTACGAGGGTCTCGACGGGCTCCGGCACACCGATCACCGCTTCGAGTGGTCACGCGCGGAGTTCGCCGACTGGTCCGACCGCGTCGCCGCCGAACACGGCTACCACGTGACCCGGTCCGGCATCGGCGACGTCGACGACACCCTCGGCAGCCCGACCCAGATGGCGGTGTTCACCCGTGACTGACGACTCCACGCGATCCGTCCGCCCGGCCGAGCTCGGCGTGCCCGCAATGGGCCTGATCCTGCTGATCGGCACGTCCGGCAGCGGCAAGTCGACCTTCGCCGCCCGCCACTTCCTCCCAACGGAGGTGGTCTCCAGCGACGTCTGCCGCGGTCTGGTGTCCGACGACGAGAACGATCTCGCCGCCACCCCGGACGCCTTCGATCTGCTCCACCACCTGGTCGGGATCCGCCTGCGGCGCGGCCTGCTGACCGTCGTCGACGCGACGAACGTGCAGCCGAAGGCGCGGGCGTCGCTGCTCCGCCTCGCCCGCGATCACGACGTCCTCGTCGACGCGATCGTCCTCGACGTCCCCGAGTCGGTCGCGTCGTCGCGCAACGGCGTCCGCACCGACCGCAGCGTCTCGTCGGGCGTGGTGCATCGCCAGTACGCCGACCTGAAGCGGTCGCTCGGCAAGCTGCGACGCGAGGGCTTCCGCAAAGTCCACCACCTGCGCGGCGCGGACGCCGTCGACGCCGCGTCGATCCGCCGCGAACGCGCGTGGACCGACCGCGCGGACCTGACCGGACCGTTCGACGTGATCGGCGACGTCCACGGCTGCGCGAGCGAACTCGGCACGCTGCTGGCGAAACTCGGTTGGGTTCTCGAGTACGACGACGATCGCGTGGTCGGCGCCTCGCACCCCGAGGGCCGCACCGCGGTGTTCGTCGGCGACCTCGTCGACCGCGGCCCCGACACCCCGGGCGTCCTGCGGCTGGTGATGGGCATGGTCGCCGCAGGCACCGCACTCTGCGTCGCGGGCAACCACGACGACAAGCTGGGTCGTGCCCTGCGCGGCAAGCCGGTGACCGTCTCGCACGGTCTCGCCGAATCGCTCGCGCAGCTCGACGGCGAGACCAACGAGTTCCGGGCCGCGGCACGGGACTTCCTCGACGGGCTGCTCAGCCACTACGTCCTCGACGAGGGCCGCCTGGTGGTGGCGCACGCCGGTTTGAAGGAGGCCTACCACGGTCGCGCGTCGAAGCGGGTTCGCGCGTTCGCGCTCTACGGCGACACCTCCGGGGAGACCGACGAGTTCGGCTTCCCGGACCGCTACCCGTGGGCCGACGACTACCGGGGGTCGGCGACCGTCGTCTACGGCCACACGCCGGTGACCGTTCCGGAGTGGATCAACAACACCGTCTGCATCGACACCGGTGCGGTCTTCGGAGGTTCGCTGACCGCGCTCCGGTATCCCGAGCGCGACTTCGTCGCCGTTCCGGCGGAGCGCGAGTGGTACGCGCCGACGCGGCCGGTCGAGCCGCCGCAGCCGGTCCGCGAGTCCGCAGTCCTGCGCTGGGACGACGTGACCGGCACCCGCTGGATCGACAGTCCGCACGCGGGACGGGTGAAGATCCCGGAGGAGAACGCGGCCGCGGCGATGGAGGTGATGAGCCGGTTCGCGGTGGATCCGCGCTGGTTGGTGTACCTGCCGCCGACCATGTCGCCGACGTCCACGTCGTCGCGGGACCGCTTCCTGGAGCACCCCGAGCAGGCCTTCGACGACTACGCGGCGTGGGGCGTGGAGCGGGTGGTGTGCGAGCGCAAGCACATGGGCTCGCGAGCGATCGCGGTCCTGTGCCGCGACGCCGACGTCGCGCGAACCCGCTTCGGCGTCGACGACGGTTCCGCCGGCATCGTCTACACGCGGACGGGGCGGTCGTTCTTCAGCGATCAGACGGAGCTGGTCGACGGCCTCCGCCGCGCGGTCGTGCCGCTGATGGACTCGCTCGACAGCGACTGGCTGGTCCTGGACTGCGAGCTCCTACCGTGGTCGGCGAAGGCGCTGCCGCTGATCCGGTCGCAGTACGCGTCGGTCGGTGCGGCCGCCCGCACCGCACTGCCCGCGGCTCGGGAACTCCTCGCCGCCGCCGCGGCGCGCGGTCTCGACGTCTCCGACCTCGCCGAGCGCACGCAGCGACGCGACGAGCACGCGCGCGCCTTCCGCGACGCGTACGCCGCTTACTGCGAGGCTCCGGACGCGCCGATCCGCGTGGCGCCGTTCCACATCCTCGCGACCGAGGGTCGGCTGCTCGCGACGCAGCAGCCGCACCCCTGGCACCTGGAGCAGCTGGCACGGCTCGACGATCCGCTGATCGTCCGGACCGAGCACCGCGTGGTCGACCTGTCGTCGGAGAGCGATCGCGCAGCGGCCGCCGACTGGTGGTCGGAGCTGACCGCGGCGGGCGGCGAGGGCATGGTGGTGAAGCCCGCCGACCTGTCGTCTCCGCGCTTGCAGCCGGGCTTGAAGGTCCGCGGCCGCGAGTACCTGCGGATCATCTACGGCCCGGACTACACGGATTCGCTCGACCGACTGCGATCGCGCAGTCTGAAGCGCAAGCGCAGCATGGCGATCCGTGAGCACGGCCTCGGCCTCGACGCCCTCGCCGGGTTCGTCGACCGTCGGCCGCTCTGGGAGATCCACCAGTCGGTGTTCGCGGTGCTGGCGATGGAGTCCGAGCCGGTGGATCCGCGGCTGTAGCGGACAAGCCCAGCCCGCGGCGGTCTCGATGTGGTCGTCGCTCCGCTCCTCCCGTATTCGACCAGCAGACACGACGTCGCTCTCCCGGTCGAGCCCCGCTCCCTCAGTCGCGCAGCGCCGTCGTCCGCGCCAGCCAGTCGTCGATCACCAGGTCGGCGACGCGTTGGTCCGGGCGCATGTTGCGAGTGATCTCGAATCCGCGGATCAATGCCATGAGGGATTCGAAGGCGAGGACCGAGTCCTTCGGGTCGGAGATCCCGGAGTGCTCGTTGAAGACGGTGCGGATCTTCTCTCCGAGGCGGCGTTCCGCGGGGAGCAGTGCCTCGCGCAGCTGCGGGTCCGTGCGGGACGCCGTCCACAGCTCCAGAGCCGCTTGGAACGGCGGGCCGGTCATCGCCTCGCGCAGCGCGGTCACCATGTCGCGCAGCGCATCCGGACCGTCACCGAGTCCGGCGATCATGCCGTCGACGTCCGCCATCCGCACGTCGGCGATGTGGTGGATGGCCGCGACCAGGAGTTCGGTCTTCGATCCGAAATGGTGGAGGAGGGCGCCGCGCGAGACGCCCGCCTCCTCCTGGATCCGCTGGGTGGTGGTGCCGGAGTGCCCGAACTCGACGAGGCACCGCATCGTCGCGTCGAGCAGCACCTGATGGGTCCGCTCACGCTGCTGCTTCCTCGACATCCCGGCCACGACAGTGAGCCTAGGCGAGCCGGAACGACGTCGTCAGCGAGGTCGTCGACTCAGTCCCTCGCCGCGTCTCGCGCATCGAGTTAGCGGCGCATCGCGTCGATCTCGTCCTCGGTCGGCAGGTCGCCGCCGCCGTCAGGCATGAAGCGTCCGGTGTCACGCCACTCCACCGCCGCACCGAAGCCGTACTTCTGCGCGAAGTCGACGAACCAGCGCCCCTCGGGCGAGTGCCGGGTGATGCCGTCGAAGAGGACCGCCATGCTCTGCGTGCTCTGCAGTCCCATGTTGTCGTACGCCTGGTTGATCATCATCTTCTGCATGACGAGCTGGTTGGTCGGGACGCCGGACATCCGCTGCACCAGATGGTCGACCGCGGCGTCGAGTTCCGCCTCGGGGACCGCATCGATCACGAGGCCCCAGTCCTTGGCCTGAACGCCGTCGATGGTGTCGCCGGTCAGGAGCATCCGCTTGGCCTTCTCGGCGCCGAGCCGATACACCCACATCGCGGTGGTCGGGCAACCCCAGATACGGGCGGGCATGTAGCCGATCTTCGCGTCGTCGGCCATGACGACGAGGTCGCACGAGAGCGCGATGTCGCTGCCGCCGGCGACCGCGTAGCCGTGCACCTTGGCGATGGTCGACGAATGGTGCCCATCACATTTTCACAGTCCGTATGGACTGTCAATGAATCGCCCGGGCTCGAGATACAGCAGAAACGCCCCGCAGGCCGAGGCCTTCGGGGCGTTCCTTCCGTCTCCGCGCGAGCTCGCGCAGAATCTTGTCGTTCAATCGGGCCTGGCGCCCGGTACGACGACACTATTCCGTCAGCGCGCCCGCCTTCTCCAGGATCCACGACAGCTCGAAGGCCGTCTCCTCCCACTGCTTGTAGCGGCCGGAGACACCGCCGTGGCCGGCGGACATCTCGGTCTTCAGCAGGATCGGGTTGTCGGAGGTGGTGCACTCCTGCAGTCGCGCGACCCATTTCGCCGCCTCGACGAAGAGCACGCGGGTGTCGTGCAGCGAGTTCTCGGCGAGGATCGACGGGTACGCCTTCGCCCCCACGTTCTCGTAGGGCGTGTACGACTTCATGTAGGCGTAGACCTCGGGATCATGCAGCGGATCGCCCCACTCGTCCCACTCGATCACCGTCAGCGGCAGCGACGGGTCAAGAATCGAGTTCAGCGCGTCCACGAACGGGACCGCGGCGAGGACACCGTTGAACAGCTCGGGCGCCAGGTTCACCACGGCGCCCATCAGCAGGCCGCCGGCACTGCCGCCCTCGGCGACCAGATGCTCCGGAGACGTCCAGCCGGTGTCGATGAGATGCCGCGCCACGTCGACGAAGTCGGTGAAGGTGTTCTTCTTGGTGAGCGTCTTGCCGTTCTCGTACCAGAGTCGACCCATCTCGCCGCCGCCGCGGATGTGCGCGAAGGCCATCACCATGCCGCGGTCGAGCATCGACAGTCTGGCCACCGAGAACCCCGGATCCAGGCAGGTCTCGTACGAGCCGTACCCGTACAGCAACATCGGCGACGGCGTCGTGAGGTCCAGATCCCGACGGAACACCAGCGACACCGGGATCCGCGTGCCGTCGGCCGCGGTCGCCCACTCGCGGACGGCCGTGTAGTCGGAGGGGTCGTACCCGCCGAGAACCGGCTGCCTGCGCAGCAGGGTCCGTTCGCCGGTCGCGACGTCCAGATCGAGGATCTCGGAGGGGTCCACGTAACTGCCGTAGCCGATGCGCAGCTTCGGGGTCTCCCACTCGGCGTTGGCACCGAGGCCCGCGGAACGGAGTTCCTGGTCGAAGGTCACCTCGACGAAGTCGTCGGCGGTCGGCAGGCCGTCGATGCTCCGCAGATCGGCGATCGCCAACCGAGGCAGGGCGGCCTCCCGGTACGACAGCACCAGGTAGTCGCGGAAGCAGTCGACGTCCTCCAGCCGTCGTCCCGGCTGATGCGGGATCAGCTCGCGGCGAGCGCCGAAGTCGTCGACGGGAACCAGGTCGACGGCGAAGTCGACGGCACCGCGGTCGTTGTGGACGAGGACGAACCAGTCCTGATCTGCGATGCGCGCGTGCTCCACGGAGTACTCCACGCCGTCGGTGCGGCCGGCGACGCTGACGAACTCGCCGGTCGGGTCGTCGGCCCGCAGGACGTAGGCCTCCGACGTGATCTTCGATCCGACGCCGATGACCAGGTACTCATCACTCTGCGTGGTGCCGATCCCGACCCAGTAGCGCTCGTCGGGCTCGTGGAAGACCTGCACGTCTGGTTCGGCCGAGCCCACCTCGTGCCGCCAGACGCTGTCGGGTCGCCAGGCGTCGTCGACCGTCTGATAGAAGACGTACTTCGCGTCGAGCGACCAGGTGGCGCCGGCCGAGATGTTCTCGATCGTGTCGGGCAGCAGTTCGCCGGTCACCAGGTTCTTGATGCGCAGCGTGTACCGCTCATCGCCCTTGACGTCGACGCTGTACGCCAGCCAGTCGCCGTCGTGGCTCACCGACAGTGCACCGAGGCTGAAGAAGTCGTGTCCTTCGGCCTCGGCGTTGGCGTCGAAGAAGACCTGTTCGCCGGGGAGGTCGACGCCGGGCGTCACCTCGGGCGGCGTCCAGTCGTCGTCCGAGCGGATCGGACTGCGCGACCGCACGCCGTAGGCCAGGCCCTCGGTGGTGCGGGTGAAGTACCAGAACCGACCGCTGCGGGTCGGGACGCTCATGTCGGTCTCTTGGACGCGCGACTTGATCTCGCCGAAGATGTCGCTGCGGAGCGACGCCAGGTGCGCGGTCTGCTCCTCGACGAAGGCGTTCTGTCCCTCCAGGTAGGCGGTGACCTCGGGATCGTCCTTGTCGCGCAGCCACTCGTACTGGTCGACGAAGACGTCGCCGTGGTGCTCGCGCGGGGCCGGGACCTTCTTGGCGACCGGTGGGGTCACCGGAGACTCGGCGGCCGTCACGCGTCGGGCCAGTCGTCGAACTTCAGCTGCGAGATCCGCTCGTAGGCCTCGATATAGCGGGCGCGGGTCTGCTCGACGATCTCGGCGGGCAGGGCCGGCGGCTGCTGCTCGGACTTACGATCCCAGCCGGAGTCGGGGCCGGTGAGCCAGTTGCGGACGATCTGCTTGTCAAAACTCGGCTGCACCTCGCCGGGCCGGTAGGTGGCGGCGTCCCAGTAGCGCGACGAGTCTGGCGTGAGGACCTCGTCGGCGAGGATCAGCGAGCCGTCTGCGGCCTGCCCGAACTCGAACTTGGTGTCGGCCAGGATGATCCCGCGCTCGGCGGCGAGGTCGGAGCCGCGCCCGTAGATGTCGAGGGTGGCATCGCGCAGGGCGGTCGCCAACTCCACGCCGACCTCCGCCGCAACGTGATCGAAGCTGACGTTCTCGTCATGATCACCGACGGCGGCCTTCGTCGCCGGGGTGAAGATCGGCTCGGGCAGCTTGTCGGCCTCGCCGAGACCGGCGGGCAGTTCCACGCCGCACACCGAGCCGGTGGCGTTGTAGTCGATGAGGCCGGAGCCGGTCAGGTAGCCGCGGGCCACGCACTCCACCTGCACCATCGGCAGCTTCTTGACGACCATCGAGCGACCGACCAGACCGGCCGGGATGCGCTCGTCGTCGGGTCCGCCGTCGAGGTGGTTGGGGACGCCGAGGTGGTCGAACCAGAAGAAGCTGGCCGCCGTGAGGATGCGGCCCTTGTCGCGGATCGGGGTGTCGAGGATGAAGTCGTACGCCGAGATGCGGTCGGACGTCACCAGCAGGAGGGTGGCGTCATCGACCTCGTAGATGTCGCGGACCTTGCCGGAGGCGATGTGCCGGTAGCTGGACAGATCAGGTCGCATTGCTGTGCTCCTAGAGGATCGGTGCGGGGGCGTACGCGGCGGCGTCGGGATACTTCTCGATCCACTCGGCGGCCTGTGCGACGACCGTGGCGACCTGCGCTTCGGCGGCGCCGACGAAGGCGGACTTGTCTGCGATCAGCTCGTCGAGCTGCGCGCGGTCGAGCGGGATGCGCTCGTCGGCGGCCAGGCGGTCCAGGAGATCGGGTTCGCGACCCTCCTCGCGCATCGCCAGGGCGACGGCGACGGCGTTCTCCTTGATGGCCTCGTGCGCGGTCTCGCGACCGACGCCGGCGCGGACCGACGCCATGAGCACCTTGGTGGTGGCGAGGAACGGAAGGTAGCGGTCGAGCTCGTTGGCGATCACCTCGGGGTACGCACCGAACTCGGCGAGGACCGTCAGGAAGGTCTCCATCAGGCCGTCGATCGCGAAGAAGGCGTCGGGCAGCGCGACGCGGCGCACCACGGAGCAGAAGACGTCGCCCTCGTTCCACTGGTTGCCCGCGAGCTCGCCGGTCATCGACGCGTAGCCGCGCAGGATCACGGTGAGGCCGTTGACGCGCTCGCAGCTGCGGGTGTTCATCTTGTGCGGCATGGCCGAGCTGCCCACCTGGCCGGGCTGGAAGCCCTCGGTGACCAGCTCGTTGCCCGCCATCAGGCGGATGGTGGTGGCCAGCGACGACGGTCCGGCGGCCACCTGGACCAGCGCGGAGACGACGTCGTAGTCCAGCGATCGCGGGTACACCTGGCCGACGGAGGTGAAGGCGTGCGCGAAGCCGAGGTGGGCGGCCACCTTGTCTTCGAGCTGCGCGAGCTTGTCGGCGTCGCCGTCGAGCAGGTCGAGCATGTCCTGGCTGGTGCCCATCGGGCCCTTGATGCCGCGCAGCGGGTAGCGGGCGATCAGCTCGTCGACGCGGGTGAGCGCGATCATCAGCTCGTCGGCGGCCGATGCGAAGCGCTTGCCCAGGGTGGTGGCCTGCGCGGCGACGTTGTGGCTGCGGCCGGCCATGACCACCGACGCGTACTGCGCGGCGCGCTCGGTGATGCGCGCGAGCACGGCGACGCCGTGGTTGCGGACGTGCTGCAGCGAGAGGAGTACCTGCAGCTGCTCCACGTTCTCGGTGAGGTCGCGGCTGGTCATGCCCTTGTGGATCTGCTCGTGACCGGCGAGTGCGTTGAACTCCTCGATCCGCGCCTTGACGTCGTGGCGCGTGACGCGCTCGCGGTCGGCGATCGAGCCGAGGTCGACGTCGCCGACCACCCGCTCGTAATCGGCGATCGCCTCGGCGGGGACCTCGATACCGAGATCTCGCTGCGCCTTCATGACGGCGATCCAGAGCTGGCGCTCCAGAACGATCTTGTGCTGCGGCGACCAGATCTCCGCGAGATCCGCGGAAGCATAGCGACTGGCCAGGACATTGCTGATGGCAGGTTTACCCACGACTGTGCAGTGTAGTGCCCGCGACGGGGTGACTGAAACAACACGACGGTAGATACCCCTAGGGGTATAGTCGACAGTGAGCAACTCACAAGGGAGATCCCATGCAGTCCACCGCGGCCGACGAAGCCACCACCGCCGTTCTCAACCGCCTGCGTCGCGCGCAGGGCCAGCTCGGCGGCGTCATCGCGATGATCGAGGACGGCCGCGACTGCAAGGACATCGTCACGCAGTTGGCTGCAGTCTCGCGCGCGCTCGATCGCGCGGGCTTCAAGATCATCGCCACCAACCTGCGCGAATGCCTCTCCGACGAGCCCGAGTCCGGTGCGGGCCCGGACCTCGAGACGCTGGAGAAGCTCTTCCTGACTCTCGCCTGACCTCCCCATCCCTGCAGAAGGAGAAGACAATGGACCTCGCCATCAGCACCACCGTCGACGCCCCGCTCGCCGAAGCCGTCGCCCGCACCCGCGACGCACTCGCCGCCCAGGGTTTCGGCATCCTCACCGAGATCGACATGGCCGCCACCTTGAAGACCAAGATCGGCGCCGAGATCGAGGACTACGTCATCCTCGGCGCCTGCAATCCCCCGCTCGCGCACCGCGCGGTGACCGCGGAACGCCAGATCGGGCTGCTGCTGCCCTGTAACGTCGTCGTCCGCACGGACACCGAGAACCCCGGCCGCAGCATCGTCGAGGCGATGAACCCGCAGCTGATGGTGACCGTCGTCGACAACCCCGATCTCGCGGGCGTGGCCGACGACGCCACCGCGAAGCTCACCGCCGCCGTCGAGTCCCTGAACTGAGACCGCCACCGACCACCACGATCCGCCCGGATCCACCGACCGAAGGAGTCCCCATGTGCTTTCCCGTGACCTGCCCCACCTGCGGCAAGATCACCTGGGACGGGTGCGGCGAGCACGTCGACGAGGTGCTCGCCCCGGTGCCCGCCGAGCAGCGCTGCAGCTGCCCCGATCCGCGCCTCGCCCCGGCCTGACGCTCCGACGGCCGTCGCCTCCGCACGCGACGCGGCCCCCTTCGCCGACCGGGTAGACTCTGACCCCGGTATGGCTTCCTGGAATCGACTTCCGACTCTCGCCGCGACCTCTGCCGATTCGTCGGCGACGTCGCGGCGTCTGCTGTCGCGCCGGTCCCTCCTGGGCGGCGCGGTCGGCCTGGCCGCACTCGGCGGGATCGCCGCGTGCACCGCGTCGGAGGACCTCGATCCGCGGGACGCGGCGGACATCGGCGGCGACGACCAGCTCCCGGTCGAGACCGCTCCCCCGGAGATCCCGAACGATCCCCCGGTCCTCACCGGAAGCTTCATCTCGCAGCGCATGGCCGGCCGGGACACCCGTTGGGCGGTGTCCCGCCCCAACGGGGTGACCGGCGAGCTCCCGGTCGTGATCGTCGCGCACGCGTTGAACACCAACGAGCGCAGCATCTTCGGCAAGGCCCTCAACATCCAAGGCGTGGTGCAGCAGTACGTCGACGCAGGCAACCCGCCGTTCGCCGTCGCGAGCGTCGACGTGGCCCGCAACTACTTCCATGCCCGCACCGACGGCACGGACGGTGCGGCGATGATCCTCGACGAGTTCATCCCGATGCTCGAAAGCAGTCCCGAGCTGAACCTGCGCACCGATCGGATCGGCCTGTACGGCTGGTCGATGGGCGGCTACGGCGCCCTCCGCATGGGCGCGCTGATCGGCGCACCGCGCGTGGCGGCCATCGCCGCGAGCTCCCCCGCACTGTGGGGCGACCCGAACAACTTCCCGCCGCGCGCATTCGACTCGTACCTGGACTACCAGGCCAATTCACTGTTCGGTCAGCAGCACGCGTTCAGCAAGATCCCGGTGCTGCTGTCGATCGGCATGGCCGACCAGTTCTACACCTACACCCGCCAGTGGGCCGCCGACCTGCATCCGCCCGCCGCGTTCTCCACGACGCCGGGCGGCCACACCAACCGGTTCTGGCGGTCCGTGCTGCCCGAACAGATCGAGTTCCTGGGCCGGAACCTGGCGCGCTGAGACGTCACGTCTCCGGCGGGAACTGTCCCGTCCGCGAGAGTCGCCCGCCGGACAGCGTCACCGTCACCTCCGTCGGCCCGCCCTGCGGGCAGCAGAAGGGGTCGTCCTTGCGCAGCCAACGGTAGCGGACGGTCACCGAGTTGAGGGTGCCGCCGGCGATCGAGGTGTACGAGAACTCGTGCGGCTCCACGGTCCCGAGATATTTGCCGCCCGCGAACAGCAGCACCCGCGAGGTGTAGGTGGCGTCCTGGACGCCGCTGCCGTTGACGAGCAGCCAGTCGAGTCCGCATCCCTCGGACAGCGGATGCTCGCTGGCCCCCTGCGGCTGCCACGCGCCGCCCTGCATGTCGGTGCCGAGCGTCGCGATCGCATCCCGCGCCAGCGCCGAGTTCAGGTCGAAGCAGTACCCGTGACCGCTGCCGGGGCGGGCGTTCGTCTCCGCGGCCGGAGTGGTGGTCGGCGGGGCGTCGGTGGTCGACGCGCCCGGCTGCTGCGGCGCCTGCTCGGTCGGCTGCGTGGCCTCCGTCTGCCCGGGTCCGGCGTCGGTGTCGGTCGTCGAGGTGTGGGCGGGTGCCCCCGATTGCTGCCGGCTCGACTGCTGCGCCGTGATGTCGTCGCCCGCGCCCGAGCAGGCGGTGAGTGCCACGCCGAGCGTCGCCGCAGCAGCCATCGCGCGTGTCGCGGTGTTGATCCTCATGTCGCCTCCGTGTGTCCGGTGAGGTGTGCGCTTCCCCTGTCGGTTAGGTCGTTCGGAGGATCAGACACGTGACGGGGCCGTCATTCAACGGAACGACGGCCCGGTCACGGGAGAAACGGGTTACAGCGAGATGCGACCTTCTTCGGCGGCCTTGCCGATGTCGGTGCGGAAGTGCGAGCCGGTGAGCTTCACGCCGGCCAGCCGCTCGTACGCCTGGGCGCGGGCGGCGGCGAGGTCGGCGCCGCGGCCGACGATCGACAGGACGCGACCGCCCGACGACACCACGTCGCCCTTGTCGTTGATCGCGGTCCCCGCGTGCAGGACGCCCTCCGCGCTCGCGCCGGAGATGACGTCTCCGGTGCGCGGGCGCCCCGGGTAGTTCTCGGCGGCGAGGACCACGACGACGGCGGCGCCGTCGTGCCAGCGCAGGGGCGGCAGGTCGGCGAGGGTGCCGCGGGCGGTGGCGGCGAGCGCCTCACCGAGCGGCGATTCGAGGAGGTCCAGGACGGCCTGCGTCTCGGGGTCGCCGAATCGGCAGTTGAACTCGACGACGGCGGGGCCCTCCTCGTCGACGGCGAGGCCCGCGTACAGGAGTCCGTTGAACGGGGTGCCGCGCTTGACGAGTTCGGCCGCGACGGGCTTGCAGACCTCGTCGACGATGCGGGCGACCATCGCGTCCGGCAGCCACGGGAGCGGCGTGTAGGCGCCCATGCCGCCGGTGTTGGGACCGAGATCGCCGTCGCCGACGCGCTTGTGGTCCTGGGCGGGCAGCAGCGGGACCACGGTGTCGCCGTCGACCAGGCAGAACAGGGACACCTCGGGACCCGACAGGAAGCTCTCGAGGAGGACCGGGTGTCCGTTCTCCAGGCAGTCCGCGGCGTGTGCGCGGGCGGCGACGCGGTCCGGGGTCACGACGACGCCCTTGCCCGCGGCCAGGCCGTCGTCCTTGACCACCCAGGTGGGCCCGAAGCGGTCGAGGGCGGCGTCGAGCTCGGCGGGGTTGTCGACGATCTCCGCGCGCGCGGTCCGTACGCCGGCGGCGGCCATGACGTCCTTGGCGAAGGCCTTGGAGCCCTCGATCTGCGCGGCCTGCGCGCTGGGTCCGAAGACGTCGATCCCGGCGGCGCGGAGGGCGTCGGCCACGCCGAGGACCAGCGGGACCTCGGGACCGACCACCACCAGGTCGGCGGCGATCTCTCTCGCGAGGGCGACCACGGCGTCGGTCGACGCGACGTCGACCGCGTGGTTGGTGGCGACCGACGCGGTGCCCGCGTTGCCGGGAGCCGCATGCAGCTCCCTCACCGACGGGTCACGCTTGAGTCCGAGGAGGAGGGCATGTTCGCGGCCGCCCGAGCCGATCACGAGTACGCGCACGTCGTTCAGCGTAGTGGGTGCGACCCGACCCGCACGTCACGGGCGGCCGAGTTCGTCCGAGGATCTGCGCCCCACTCAGCGCCGGAGCTTGGCGACGCTGCTGCGGGCGGCGAACTCCACCACCAGCACCGGCAGGACCGGGGTCAGGCAGACCACGATGATCGGGACCAGCAGGGTGACGCCGAGAGCAGCGAGGACGCCGCCCACGATCAGCGGGAGCACGATCGCGATGACCAGCGGGACGGCCAGCACGTTGATCCCGGCGAGGTGGAAGTACATGGCGAGGGTGCCGAGACAGAAGACTGCGATCGGAACGGCCACGGCCGCGTACAACGCGGTCTCCGGGATGCTGGTCTGACCGTCGATCCACATGGCCACCAGGTGCAACCCGGCGCCCGACGCGGCGCAGCCGATGACGATCGGCATGCTGGCGTAGCCGAAGGAGAAGGACTTCTCCGGCTGCTGAGCCAGCGGCCGCCCGACCTCGAGCCGGAAGTAGAGCCACCACATCGCGAAGGTGACGCCCATCGCCGACAGTCCCAGGACACCCGTCTCGACGCTCCAGCCGGTCTTCGCGATCAGCGTCTGCAGGACGGCGACGGTGCCGACGACGCCCTCGCCGAGGGTGATGACGACCAGCGTCGCATAGCGTTCTACGATGTGCTCCGGGTGCCACGGCGTGCGCTTGACGAGGGTCTCGGCGATCGCCGGTCCCGACAGTTCCAGCACCATGCAGACGCCGATACCGATCAACGTCGGCACCAGCAGAAGCGGAACCAGCATCACGACCACCCAGCCGACCTGGGCGATCGCCGTCATCCCCGCGTACACCAGGCACGTCGCGCGGTACTCGGGCGCCTGAACAGCGGCGCGCAGCCAGTGCACGATCATCGCCACCCGCATCACGATGTAGCCGATGACCACCACCGTGAGGTTGACGTGCTCGCCTGCGTCGATGGACGCGAACACCGGCGGCAACCCGATCGCGATGATCGCGACGCCGACCATCTGGACCAGGGTCAGGAGGCGGTAGATCCAGTCGTCGGTGTCGAAGGCGGAGGCGAACCACGCGAAGTTGATCCACGCCCAGGTGGAGGCGAACGTGGCGATCGCGTAGCCGATGATCGCCGCCCGATAGTGCCCCTGGGCGAGGTACTCGGCGAGCTGCGTGCCCGCGATCGAGAAGGCGACGACGAAGACGAGGTCGTAGAAGACCTCGAGGTCGCTGGCACCGCGACCGTCCTCACGCGGGTCACGGCCCGTCATGCGTCGGATGCTGGTGGAAATGCTCACGCGCATGAGGATAAGCGCCCGAACGGCCCCGCGCGTGGGCACGCACGGGGCCGTCGTTCTCGCGGGACGGCTACCGGGGAGCCGTCAGGTCGTACAGGGTGACGCCGTCGACGGTGGTCGAGGTGAAGTTCGCCTCCACCCAGGACCGGATCTCCGACGACGACTTGCTGCCGCCCATCTGCGCCATGCCGCCGAAGCCCTCGCCACCGCGGTCTCCGCGTCCGCCGCCGATGAAGTAGTGGACCTGGTGCTGCGCCACCATCTCCTTGAAGGCGGCCAGTGTCGGCGCCGGGTCGGTGCCGTTGAAGCCGCCGATCGGCATCACCGAGTAGCCGCTGGCGATCTGGTAGCCGGAGGCCTCGTTGGAGCCGACCGCCGCGGCCACCCACGTGTATCGGTCGGCGTCCGTGCGGAGGAGCGCGACCATCTCGTCGGACGGGGTGGAGCCGTTGAGCAGTCCGCCTGTGGGCGACCCCTTCTGACCGTTCTGCCCGGGCATGCCCGGAGGGGTGCCACCCGGGAAGCCGGGGAACCCGTTGCGCCCGTTCTGACCGGTCGCCCCCGGAGGTGCGAAACCGCCGCGGTGACGTCCCATCCCGCCGGGACCGAACTCGCCGGCGACGCGCGGTCCGGCACTGATGATGGAGCCTTGCTTGGCAGTCGTGACGGTGTCGACGGTGTAGGCGAGCGGACCGGCCAGGCCCGCGAGGATCGCCGCGGTCGCGGCGATCACGGCCACCGACCATCGCTGCGCGAACAGCATCACTGCGCCGCCGACGAGACCGACCACCAGGACGACGTACCGCAGCCACGGCACGAACTCCGGCGACCGGTTCAACAGGACGTATCCCCAGATCGCGACCGCCCACGTCGCCGCGACCAGGACCAGGCGCACCCACAGTCGATCGCGTTCGCGCCAGCAGATCACGGCCGCACCGCCGATGACGGCTGCCAGGGCGGGCGCGATCGCCGCGGTGTAATAGCTGTGGAAGATGCCCGCCATGAAGCTGAAGACGCCGATCATCGTCGCCGCCCACAGTCCGAAGGCCACCAGGAGGGCGCGTCGCAGATCGGTGCGCAGGGCCTTGCCGATCAGGATCAGCGCGGCGACGCCGAGGATCACCGCGGACGGGATCAGCCAGGCGATCTGACCGCCCTGCGCAGCCTCGAACATCCGCAGCGGGCCTGTGGAGCCCCACATTCCGCCGCCGCCGGGAGCACCGCCGCCGAACATCTCAGCCGCCGCACCGCTCATCTCGTGCATCCGGGCGCCGCCGCCTCCGACGCTGCCGCGCTCGTTCCCGTCGAGCCTGCCGAGGCCGTTGTATCCGAAGGTCAGTTCCAGGATCGAGTTGTTCTGTGAGCCGCCGATGTACGGGCGGCTAGACGCGGGCCACAGTTCCACGGCCAGGACCCACCAGCCGGCGCTGACGATCAGCGCGCCCAGCGAGGCGAACAGGTGCCCGAGGCGACGCAGCCACGTCCGCGGACCGAACGCCAGGTAGGTCAGGGCCATCGCGGGCACGATCAGCATCACTTCGAGTTGCTTGGTGAGGAAGCCGAAGCCGACTGCGACGCCCGCGGCGATCATCCAGCGGAGCGGATGCGCCGGCTTGTCACCGGTGCCGGGCTCCATCGCCCGCAGCACGGCGCCGACGGCGGCGATCATCAGCACGATGAGGAGGGCTTCCGGGTTGTCGAAGCGGAACATCATCGCCGCGACCGGCGTCAACGCGAGGACTGCGCCCGCACCGACGCCCGCCCAGTGACCGACATAGCGCCGCACGATCAGGAACAGCAGCGCCACCGAGGCGACGCCCATCAACACCTCGGGGACGAGCACCGACCACGAGTTGAGGCCGAATACCCGCACCGACAGGCCCGGAATCCACAGAGAGGCGGGCGGCTTGTCGACGGTGATCGAGTTCGCCATGTCCGACGAGCCGAAGAACCACGCCTTCCACGACTGCGAGCCGGCCTGGATGGCGGCCGTGTAGAAGGAGTTGGCCCACCCGTTGATCGACAGGTTCCACAGGTAGAGGACTGCGGTAACGATCAGGAGCCCGGCCAGCGACAACTTCCGGTACAGGCCGGTGCGGGACGGTCGTGGCGGTTCCGCGGGTGCGGCGTCGGCCGGCTGCGGCCGATCGAGGACGGTGGTCATGCGACGCTCCGTTCGGTGGTGGTGGACGAGGCAGCGGGGACGGGCACGTCGACCCGACGCCGGAACACCCAGCGCAAGCCGACGAAGCGGGTCGCGGTGGCGATGAGATTCGAGACGACGAGGACCGCCAACTCGACGGCGTGGCTCGCGTCGGGCTGCCAGCGGTGCAGCGCGAACAGCGACCCCGCGGTCACCGCCCACCCGAACAGGAACACGCCCCACCCGAACAGGTGGTGGCGGGCGCGGCCTTCCGCGCCGCGGACACCGAAGGTGAACCGCCGGTCGGCCGCGGTGTTGAGCACCGCCGTGATCGCGAGCGCGAGGAAGTTCGCGGCCTGCGCGCCGAGCGGCCGCAACAGCAGGAACAGCAGGGCGAAGGCGAGGGTCGATGCGACGCCGACCGCGCAGAACCGGACCAGCTGCCCCACCATGCCGTAGGGGACGCCGTCGATGGCCGGACCCGGGAGCCGGTCGCGGCCGAGGGTGCGGCGCAGTTCGCCGACCGGGATGCGACCGGTCGCGAGCGCCCACGCCACGCGCACGCAGCCGCGGAGGTCGGCGACGGCGGTGGAGACGATGTCGACGGAGCTGTCGGGGTCGTCGATCCAGTCGACGGGCACCTCGGCGATGCGCAGGCCGACGCGTTCGGCGAGGACCAGGAGTTCGGTGTCGAAGAACCATCCGGTGTCCTCGACGTACGGGAGCAGGGTGCGCGCGACGTCGGTGCGCATCGCTTTGAAGCCGCACTGCGCGTCGGAGAAGCGGGCTCGCATCGCGGTCCGCAGGATCAGGTTGTACGACCGCGAGATGAACTCGCGCTTGGCTCCGCGCACCACACGCGAGGAGTGCGACAGCCTGGTGCCGATCGCGATGTCGGAGTGTCCCGAGATCAGCGGTGCGATCAGCGGCATCAGCGCATTGAGATCGGTGGACAGGCCCACATCGCAATAGGCGACCACCTCGGCGTCGTCGTCGCGCCACACCTCGTTGAGTGCGCGACCGCGCCCTTTCAGGTCCAGGTGGACGGCTCGGACGCCGGGCAGCTCCGCGGCGAGCCGCTGTGCGATCGCGAGGGTTGCGTCGGTGCTCGCGTTGTCGGCGACGGTGATGCGCGCTGGGTACGGCACGGTGTCGACGAGGTGCCGATGGAGTCGTCGCACCGACGCCTCGAGGTCGTCCTCCTCGTTGTAGACGGGCATCACCACGTCCAGGACCGGCCGTGCCGGAGGCGTGACGACGGCGGGGTCCGGGTCCGGGCACTCGTCGGCCCGGCTCAAGAGTTCTGTCATGGGTCAAAGAATCGTGCGATTCACTGCCGCCTCCCTGGGTCCGTCCTGCCAGGTCTCTGTGAGTCGAGCAGGAAACGCTCTGAGCGTCCAAGAACGCACACGCTTCAACCCTGAGCGAACCTCGACGCCCAGGGCGTTCGCAGATCTGTGGATGACGCATTCGGCCGTGTCGCAGCGCGCCGATACATTGGGCGACATGAGCACGCAGCAACCCACTCGGACGCTCGACCCCCAGCAGCGCACCGTCGCCGACGGTGTCATCACGTCGCTCGCCGGCCCCGAGGCCCGGCTCCGCGCCGATCAGGAGACGGCGGTCGCGGCCCTCGCCTCGCCGGGAGCGCGGGTGCTGGTCGTGCAGGCCACCGGCTGGGGCAAGTCCGCCGTGTACTGGGCGGCGACCGCGGTGATCCGCGCGGCGGGCGGCGGCCCCACGCTGATCGTGTCGCCACTGCTGTCGCTGATGCGCGACCAGGTCTCGGCCGCGACGCGCGGCGGGCTGCGCGCCGCCACCGTCAACTCGGCGAACATCGACGAGTGGGCGCAGGTGGAACGCGACCTGCTCGACGGCGCGCTCGACGTCTTGCTCGTCTCCCCCGAGCGACTCGCGAACCCCGGCTTCGGGCGTCGGGTCCTCGATTCGCTGGCCGGGAGGCTCGGCCTGGTGGTGATCGACGAGGCGCACGCGATCTCCGACTGGGGCCACGACTTCCGTCCCGACTACCGACGGGTGTCGGACGTCCTGCAGACGCTGAACCCGCAGACGTCGGTCCTCGCGACCACCGCCACCGCCAACGCGCGGGTGACCGCCGACGTCGCAGCCCAACTCGGCGACGCGACCCTGGTGCTGCGCGGTCCGCTCGCCCGGAAGTCGTTGCATCTGAACGTGATCGACGGCCTCGATCCACTGCAGCGGTACGCGTGGGTGGCGCAGGAGCTGCCGATGCTCCCCGGTTCGGGCATCGTCTACGTCCTCACCGTCGCCGACGCCGACCGCCTGGTCAAGGCCATCCGCGCCGTCCACGGCGACAGCCTCCCGGTCGCCGCGTACACCGGAGGTCTGCCCGCCGACGACCGCCACCGTCTCGAGGATCAACTCCTCGCCGGCGAGGTCAAGGCACTGGTGGCGACCTCCGCCCTCGGCATGGGCTTCGACAAGCCGGACCTCGGCTTCGTCGTCCACGTTGGCGCCCCTCCGTCGCCGGTCTCGTACTACCAGCAGGTGGGTCGTGCCGGCCGCGCTCTGGACGAGGCCGTCGTCATGCTCCTCGCATCCACGCTCGACGATGCGATCTGGGAGCACTTCGCCACCGCGACCATCCCCGACCCGGACCGGATGGCCACGCTCCTCGACGCGCTCGCGAACGCCGACGGCCCGATGACCGTCCCCGGCCTGGAGTCGGCCACCGGCATCCGGCGCGGCCGCATCGAGCTGATGTGCAAGCAACTCGCCGTCGACGGCGCGGTGGAGCGGGTCAGCGAGGGCTGGTTGATCACCGGCGCACCGTGGCACTACGACGCCGAGCACTACGCGGGCGTCCTGGCGGTCCGCCGTCGCGAGGCCGACATCATGCGGTCGTTCATCCGCGGCGAGAAGTGCCTGATGCGCCTGCTCACCGAGTCGCTCGACGATCCCCGATCCGAGGACTGCGGTCGGTGCTCGGTGTGCCGCGGCGAGATCACGCCGGGCCTCGCCGAAGCGCCCGACGCGGAGGTCATCGCGACGGTCGGCGGCGTCCTGCGGCGCGACGCCGTCATCCTGGAGCCCCGCAAGATGTGGCCGGGCGGCGCCTTCGGGACCCGCGGTCGCATCGCACCGACAGCGATGGCGGAGGTCGGCCGGGTGCTGGCGTTCGCCGACGCACCGCAGTGGCGCGACGTGCTCGGGGCGGCGAAGGCGGGCGCCCCCGACGCCGTCGACCGCCTGGCCGATGCAGCGGTCACCGTGGTCGCCCAATGGGGCCGCGCATCGGGGATCCGGCCGGACGTGATCTTCTCGCTGGACCTGACCGGAGGGTCGCTCGCCGCGACGCTCGCTCAGCGGCTGCGCCAGGTGGGCCGTCGCACCGGCGACGCCCTCACCGTCCTGCCCGGTCAACGCCCCGGACGGGAGGCCACCGGCGCCACCGAGGCCGCGTACTGGCGTGATCACCTGGACTCGATGCCGCAGGTGTCGGGTGCGGTGCTGCTGGTGGTCGACGAGACCGGAACCGGCTGGCCGGTGACGCTCGCGGCGGCTGCGCTCCGCGATGCCGGCGCGTCGGCGGTGTTGCCCCTGGTGATCCACCGAACCGCCTGAACGTTCGAGAGATCACCCCGGAGACACCGGGTCGGAGTTCACGCACGCACCTGACTTCTCGGTGATCGGTGCGGGACACTAGTGTCCTGCGCCGGAAATTGCTTTCATGTTTCTGTGGATCCGGTGAACGGCTGGCAAGGCGGAGGAGGGAGGCATAGCGGTAGCTATGTCGACTGACGACAACGCAGCCAGGCGTTCACCGGGCCGCAGAAACTGCAAGCGAATTTCCGGTGCGGGACACTAGGCCGTGTCGGGAACGTTCTCGCCGTAGCCCAGTGCGCGGAGGCTCGCGCGGATCTTCTCGGCGGCCTCGTCGAGGGATTCCGGGGACGCGTCGTGGTCGGCCTTCGTGAGGTCGAACGACTCCAGCGAGTGCGCGGGGAACACGTGCAGGTGCAGGTGCGGGACCTCCAGTCCGGCGATCAGCAGCCCCATGCGCGGCGCGTCGTAGGCCGCCTTGACGGCGCGGCCGATCTTCTGCGCAACCCCGCTGACGTGCGTGAACGTCGGGGTGTCGATCTGCTCCCAGTGGTCGATCTCCTTGCGCGGCACCACCAGCACGTGCCCCGGTGTCACCGGCTCGATGGTCATGAAGGCCACGGCCGTGCCGTCCTTCCAGACGAAACGTCCCGGCAGATCGCCGTTGATGATGTGTGTGAAGACCGAAGGCATGCCCCGACATTACGTGGCGTCGGGGCCCTCCGGCTCCACTCCCGCGGTGCTCATGCGCCCGAGTCCGGCGGTGCTCATGCGCCCGAGTCCGGCGGTGTCGATGCGCCCGAGTCCGGCGGTGTCGATGCGGGGCAGGACGAACCAGAATCGCGCTCCCTGCCCGGGGGCGGTGTCGACGCCCACCCGGCCGCCGTGCGCAGCCACCAGGGCGGCGACGATCGACAGGCCGAGTCCGTTGCCCGCTCCCTTCCCCTCGCGCGAGCGGGAGTCGTCGCCGCGATAGAAGCGTTCGAAGACGTGGGCGGCGTCGTCCGCCGTCATGCCGGGACCGTCGTCGGCCACACTGACCGTCACCTCCGACGGGCCGGACGCGACGCTCACGCGGATGTGCGCGTCGCGACCGGCGTGCGCGACGGCGTTGCCGACCAGGTTGCGGAGCACCTGCATCAATCGTGACGGGTCGGCGCTGACCACCGGATCGCCGGTGGTCGCCGGGACGTCCAGCACGATGTCGGCATCGGGCGACGCCGCACGGGCCGCGGCCACCGCGTCGTCGACGAGGGTCACCATCTCCACCGCCCCGAGGTCGAGACGGCGTTGCGCGTCGAGTCGGGCCAGCATCAGCAGATCTTCCACGAGCAGCCCCATCCGGTCGGCCTCCGAGCCGATCCGACGGACGGCGTCGTCCTGGTCCGCCGCCCCCATCGCGAGGAGTTCGGAGAACCCCTTGATGGAGGTGAGCGGGGTCCGCAGTTCGTGCGAGGCGTCGGCGATGAAGCGGCGCATCATCGCCTCGGACTCCCGAGCCTGCTGCTCCGAGCGGGCGGTCGCCGCGAACGAGGTCTGGATCTGACTCAGCATCCGGTTGATGGAGCGGCCCAGGCTCCCGACCTCGGTGTTCTCGGGCGCCTCGGGGACGCGCTGGTGCAGGTCGCCGCCGGCGATCGCGTGCGCGGTCTCCTCGACGCGGCGCAGTGGTCGCAGGCTCGACCGCACCAGCAGCGAACTGAGGACGCCGATCACCACCACGACCACGGTCCCGATCCCGACCTGCAACCAGATCAGGCGGCTCATCGTCGCGTCGACGTCCGACAGCGGGACCGCCACCACCGTGGCGCCGAAGTCGGAGTCGCGTTTGATGATCCGCCACTGCGGGCCGTGGCCGACGGAGTCCACGGTCATCGGGCCGGTGCTGCCGTCGGGCAGCCCGCTGAGGTCGGGGCTGGAGCCGAAGTCGCTGATCGTCATCACGCCCCCGGGCAGTTCGATGGAGACGTAGTACTGCGACGGCGGGCGACGCGGGCCGGCCGGCGCGGGACCGTGCGCGGGTCCGAGGTCGCGGGGGCGGGCCCACCCGTTGATCGCGTCCTGCAGGCCGGCGTCGGTGCGCGACATCAGGTCACCGCGCATCGCCGAGGTGACGGCGAACCCGGAGGCCACCAGGCCCAGGGCCACCAGCACCGCGGTGAGCACCACCAGCGACACCCGGAGCGGCACCCCGCGGTGCGGCTTCGGCGGATGCTGCTCGGCCACGACCGGATCCGGCGGTGGCGGCATCGGGGGGCGGACGGGCGCGGTCATCCGCGAGGCTCTCGCATCACATACCCGACGCCGCGCAGCGTGTGGATCAGGCGCTTGGGGCCGGTGTCGATCTTGCGCCGCAGGTAGGAGACGTACGACTCGACCACGTTGACGTCGCCGCCGAAGTCGTAGCTCCACACGTGATCGAGGATCCGCGGCTTCGACAGCACCGTCCCGGCATTGACCATGAAGTACCGCAGCAGCGTGAACTCGGTCGGTGACAGCGACACCAGTTCGCCGTTCTTGAAGACCTCGTGCGTCTCCTCGTCGAGCTCCAGGTCGGAGAACACGATCCGCGACGACTGCTCCTCACCCTCCCCGAAACCGCTGCGACGCAGCAGGACCGCGAGCCGTGCGATCACCTCTTCCAGGCTGAAGGGTTTGGTGACGTAGTCGTCGCCACCGATGGTGAGCCCGTTGACCTTGTCCTCCACGCTGTCGCGCGCCGACAGGAACAGGGCGGGCGCGACGATGCCGTCGGCGCGGAGCCGCCGCAGCAGTCCGAAGCCGTCCATGCCCGGCATCATCACGTCCAGGATCAGCACATCGGGTTTGAACGTCCGGACCGCGTCGAGCGCGCGCGGGCCGTCTGCCGCCGCCTGGACCTCGTACCCCTGGAACTTCAGGGACACCGACAGGAGCTCCCGAATGTTCTCCTCATCGTCGACCACGAGCACCTTGGCGGGTTTGTCAGCAGTTGCCATGGCACCAGCGTGCCGCACCGGTCATCGGTTCGACTGGGAAAAGGCTGGCAGGTTCCTGTGAGCGCTTCTGCGTCGCAATCGTGCTGCCGGATCAGGGCTTTCGCCGGATCTCACCGGTGCTTCGTCATGAGCGGTGACGGAAAACCCGCGTTGGGGCGGTCGTCGCCGAGCCAGGCGAGGAGTTCGTCGGCACGGGCGGCGAGGGCGGCCTCCGCCTCCGGCGGCAGGTCCTCGAGCGGGACCACCTCGACGGCGTCGTCGCGCAGCACCCAGCCGCCGACGATCCGGCCGTCCCACCACGCGGTCTGGCCGCCGTTGCCGTTGCGGTCGAAGAGGTGCCCCGCGTGCTCGCCGAGGTAGAAGCCGCGGTCCTTCCACCCCATGGTCGTGGGGTCCAGGCCTGGCAGCAGCAGGGCGCGCGGCTCGACGGGTTCGACGGGGTCGAGGTCGTCGGACATCAGGTAACCGGTGGCACCGCCGTCGAGGTCCACCTCGGTCACGTCGAGGGCTGCGAGCGCGGTGCGGACCGCAGTCTTGGTGGAGCCCAGCCACCAGACGATGTCGGTCTCCGTCCCGGGCCCGTACTGCCGCAGCCAGCGCTCCACCAGCGCCCGGTGCCCCGCGTCGACGTCCATCCGCGGCAACGGCTCGCCCAGCCAGCTCTCCATCGACATCCACGACGGGCGCGAACGATGCCAGGGCGCGCCGTTCGGTCCGCGCACCACGTCGCCGAGCGCCGCCAGGTAGTTCAAGATCCGCGGGAGGATGGGCGATGGGCCGCCGTACGACTTCCCCTCGTCGCGCATGATCGCGATGTCGAACTCGGGCAACCGTGTCCGCAATTCCGACGAGGTGAGGTCGGCACCGTCGGCGAACACCGCGAGGACGGCGTCGCGCGCCCGGTCGATCCAGGCCTCGGGGTCTGCGGGGCCGTCGTCGCGGCGCAGGTCGCGCAGGAGGTTGGTGCGCTCCGACGCGGCGACCCGCGGTCCGACGGCGCTCACCGACTCGGCGAGCATCTCCCTCGTCATCACGAACAGGGTGCGCCGCATGACGAGCTGTTTCACCAGCGTGCGGTGGTCGTAGAGGGCGGTCTCGATCGCATCGGGCGTCGGTGCGCCGCCGCGCGCCCACGCCGACAGATGCACCGTGGACGCGGTCGTGGCGTGCAGGCCGACCACCGCGTCGGCGACCGCGGTGACCGAGTTGTCGACGGATCCGTCGAGCAGGTGCCGACGCTGGAAGCGGGCGCGCCGCTGCTCGACGGTGATGCGAGGGCGCGCGGTCATGTCGGCTCTCCGGCGATCAGCGCATCGATCTCCACCAGTTGCCCCGGATACGGCAGCACGGTGACCCCGACGACGATGGCGGGCGGCGTCTCGTCGAACGCGGCGTCGAGCGTCTGCCAGACCTCGCCGAGCACTGCGGAGTCGGCGGTGGCGACGTAGACGGTGAGCTTGGCTATCTGCGACCGCTGTGCGCCCTGTTCGGTGAGCAGGACGTCGAGGCATTCGACGGCGCGGCCGACCTGCGCGACCGGGTCGCCGGGCCCGACGATCGCGCCGTCGGGGTCGAGCGGGGAGAGCCCGGCCGTGACGATCAGGCCGCCCGCGGGCACTCGTGAGCCGTAGGCGAAGCCGCCGTCGTGCAGCGCCGGGGAGGAGAAGGATCGGGTCATCGGAAGCTCAGCACCTCGTCGCCCCAGGCGCGCAGGATGGTGTCGTCGAGCCCCTCGACGGGAGTGTCCTCGGTGCCGCCGATCAGCAGCGAACTGTGTCGCATGGGTTCGTACGCCTCCCAGATCGCGTCGCCGTCCTCCCCGGTGTTCGGGTCACCATCGGCGGCGAAGCCGAGCCACCGGTACTGCATCCGGTGCCGAACCTTCTCGCCCGTCGCACGACCGCCGAGCGCGTACATCGGGTCGCGCTTGCTGGACGCCGGGTTGCCCCACACGTACGGCACCTCGGTGGCGTGCGCGGCGCCGTAGCCGAGGAGGCGGAGGATCGGTGTGGCCCAGTCGAATCGGTAGAGGTAGACAGGCGCCACCTGCGCGTGCGACTCGGTGATCCAGACGGCGGGCATCCGGAAGCCGATGTCGCGGGAGATCGCCATCGACCGCGCCCCGGCCGGGACGTGCTGGTACGACGAGTCGAGGAACTCCGGTTCGGGAACGCGGAGTCCGGGACGTTCGGTGCCGATGAGGGTGAACATCGCGTCGACGCCCTGGTTCTTGACGGGCAGCAGCGGCGTCGACATCCACCGGAACAGCGACGTCTCGTGCCGGTTGGTGCCGATCAGCAGCGGGACGCGGTGCGATTCGCCGGTGACGATCGCCTCCAACGGATCCAGCGGGACCAGGTCGCCGTCGACGACGGGAGCGAACGCGATGGTGCCCGGGAACCGGTTGGGCACCAGGTTGAAGATCCGCGACGACGCGTTCACCAGGTCCAACGCGGGAGTCCGACGCAGGTCGGCGGCCCGGACGTACTCGGGCGGCAGTTCGGCGAGCAGCATGTTGGCATACCGCTCGCCGCGCTCGGCGTCGTACACGGTGGTGGCGGGCGAGCTCTGCGCGATCGCCTTGTGGAACAGGCCCTTCGCGGCGGGCGAGGCGAGCAGCGTGGTGACGATGCCCGCACCGGCGGACTCCCCGAACAGGGTGACGTTGCCGGGGTCGCCGCCGAAGCGCTCGATGTTGTCTCGCACCCAGGTCAGCGCCGCGATCACGTCCGACAGTCCGCAGTTGGCCTGGAAGACGTGGTCGCCGGACGAGAACCGACTCAGGTCCATGAACCCGAACGCGCCCATCCGATAGTTGAAGGTGACGACGATGGTCGGGGTGCCGCGGGTGACGGACGACTGGATCAGCGAACCGGGGTCGTACAGTGGCTGCGATCCCGAGCCGCACAGGTAGGCGCCGCCGTGCACCCACACCATCACCGGCAGGCCGGCGTCGGTGCCCGCGACTCCGCGCGGGGTGCCGACGTTCAGATAGAGACAGTCCTCGTTGGCGAAGGCGTCGGGCCCGAGGTCGATCACCTGCATCACCGGCTGCGGGCTGACCGGCGCGTAGTTCCGCGCGTCGACCACCTCGCCGCGCTCGCGGGGAGGTTCGGCGTGCCGCCAGCGACGCGGTCCGGTGGGTCGCGCGGCGTAGGCGACGCCGAGCCACAGGTCGGCGGAGGGAGTGCTGGTGCCCCGAAGCGGGCCGTAGACGGTGTCGACGACGAGATCGGTGTCAGTCACGATGCTCATTTTGCCCGCACCCGGCGTGGTCCGCACCATTCGTCGACCGCGCGTCCTCCCCTACGATGTGGTCATGACCGATTCGCTGCCGCTGATCCTGCGTGAAGAGCCCTTCTTCGACGCCATCGAGGTGGAGCTCCCCACCGGCGTCCCCGTCGTCACGATGGAGTTCCCCGAGGTCCGTCTGGAGGATCTGCCCGAGATCTTCGACGGGCACTTCCACCAGCTCGCGCAGGCCGCACCCGTCGGGCCCGGTTTCGCGATCTACGACGGCGACGTCTCCGACGAGTTCGACCTCACCATCGGCTTCCCCGTCGCGGGCCCGGTGGAGATCGACGGTCTGGACAACGGGGTGTTCCCCACCGGGCACGCGCTGATCATGTCGCACCTCGGCGGGTTCGACGGCCTCGGTTCCGCGTGGGAGGCGCTGATGGAACGGCACTTCGCGAAGGGCGGGTCCGCGCCGCGGTTCGTCGTCGAGATCTACGTGACCGACCCCAGCGTCATCGCGCACGACGACCTCCGCACCGATCTGCTGGTGGTCCTGTGACGACGTCGACCGGCACCGCCCGGGTCGGCGAGCTGGACCTGTGCTTCGAGGAGTTCGGTGACCCGAACGATCCCGCCGTCCTGCTGATCATGGGGCTCGGCGCCCAGATGGTGTTCTGGCGCACCGAGTTCTGCGAGCAGATCGCCGCAGCGGGCTACCACGTCATCCGCTTCGACAACCGCGACTGCGGTTTGTCGTCGAAGCTCGACGGCGTCCGCACCGGTCTGACGTCGCTGCCGCTGGCGATGCTGCGCTTCGAGTTCGGCCGCGCCACCTCCGGCACCGCGTACACCATGACCGAACTCGCCGACGACGCCGCGGGCGTCCTCGATCACCTCGGCATCGACCGCGCGCACATCGTCGGCGCATCGATGGGCGGGATGATCGCGCAGGTCTTCGTCGCCGAACACGCTCATCGCACCCTGTCGGCGACGGTGATCATGTCGAGCAACAACCGGCCGCTACTGCCTCCGCCGGGACCGCGACAGTTGCTTGCACTGTTGAAGCCGCAGCCCGCGCACGCGACCCGCGAGGAGCTCATCGAGGTCGCTCTCGAACGCGGCGCCGTGATCGGCAGCAGGTCGTATCCGGCCGCGGCCGACGTCGCCCGCGCACACGCCGCCGAGTACTTCGACCGCTCCCACTACCCCGCCGGGTTCGCGCGGCAGTTCGCCGCGATCCTCGGCACCGGCAGCCTGGTCCGGTTCGACCAGCGGATCCTCGCCCCGACCCTCGTGATGCACGGTTCCGAAGACCGGCTGATGCGGCTGACCGGAGCCAAAGCCGTCGCGAAGTCGGTACCGGGCGCCCGCCTCACCGTCATCGACGGCATGGCCCACGACCTCCCCCGCGTGCTCTGGGACGAGATCATCGGCGAACTGACCCAGCACTTCGCGAGCGCGTGACACCGCTCGCTCACGTCGCCGACATTCGCTCCACTCGACGACGCTCGCTCACTTCCGGAGGTGAGCGAGCGTCATCCGCGTAAGCGAACGAGCTACTCCACCACGATCTTCCCCATCGCACCGCGGTCGCCGTCGACCATCCGATGGTTCAGGAAGGTGTAGGTGCCCGGCTCGGTGAACGTCATCTCCACGAAGCCGCCCTGCGCGGGCAGCAGGTCGAGCGCCTGAGACGCTCCACCCAGGGGATTGTCGCGCTGCAGGAGGTACGCCCCCTCCTTGTAAACGGTGTCGAACTGGCTGCCGATCACGTGGAACGAGAGCGGCTCGTTGGGGCCTGCGTTCAGCACCCACAGGCGAATGCGGTCGCCGACCTTCGCGCGCAGCGGACGGAACACGTACTGGTTCGCGTAGCCGTTGAACATCACCAGATCGGGAACCGCGCCGGCCGCCACCTTGTCGGCGTCGATCGGCGAGCCGTCGCGTCCCAGGTACCACTCGGACTGGGTAAACGCGTACTCGGCGTCGACCGGGGCCAGGCCGGGCGGGTCGATGATGACCGAGCCGAACATGCCCGCCGCCAGGTGGACGGCCATCGGCATGGTGGCGCAGTGGTAGAGCCAGATGCCGCTGTGCTCGGCGCGGAACCGGTAGACGAGGCGCTCACCGGGGTTGATGTCGCGCATGTTCTCGTCGGGCGAGACCATGCCTGCGTGGAAGTCGATGGAGTGCGCCATGGTGCCCTTGTTGACCAGGGTGATCTCGAAGGTGTCGCCGATGCTACCGCGGAGCACCGGCCCCATGGTGCCGCCGTTGTAGGTCCAGCGGACCGCCTTGGTGCCGGGAGCGATCTCCCCCGGTGCCTCGGTGACTTCGAAGGTGAACTTGTGCGTGTCGGAGGCGGACGCCGGTGCGAGCCGCGGATCGCGGGCGACGAATCCGGGGCCCGGATCCTTCATGATGTCGACGGTCGACGCCGGGCCGGAGGCGGTGCCGTGACCCGAGTGTCCGCCGGCGCCGCCCGAACCGTCGTCGCCCTCCACCTTGATGTGGAAGACCATGCCCTGCTGACGGTGTCCGACGATGGAGCACCAGCCCTCGATGGACCGACCGACGACGGGCACCTCGATGGTCGCCTTCTGCTTCGGCGCCAGGCGGCCGGTGGACTGCCCCGTCTCCAGGACCAGGTCGTGCACCATGTCGTCGGTGTTGGTGACGTTGATGACGAGGCGGTTGCCCTTGGGGACGGTGACGGTGTCCGGGGTGAAGCGCATGTGGACGGCGTCGACGTCGACCGTGGTGGTCTGACCGGTTGCCACGACACCGGCCGCGCCGTCGTCGCTCGACTGGGTGCCGCTGCCACCCAGGGCGACGCCGAGCGAGATCACCAGCGCCAGCGAGGAGATCGCGGCGACGGCCTGCACGCCCAGTTGTCGGCGCGGTTCGGCTGGTGCCGGGGAGGGCTCGCCGGAGGCCATCGCCCGACGTACCTTCACCGCGGTGATGGCACTGCGCATCATGATCGGGAGGAACGCCGCGAAGGCCAGCATCACCAGCGCCGACACGGTGACCCTGGCCCAGCTGCTCAGGGGCAGCAGCCAGATCAGCAGGCCCAGGTTGATGACGAGGACGCGCCACATCCACCACGTGTCCATGATCTGCTTGGCGGTCTTGGTGACCGGTCCGCCGCCGAGCATCACCGGCATCAGGTGGCTCATGACGCCGAACAGGAGCTGAGCGGCGAAGCCCGCGAGGAACCAGACCGTCATCAGGGTGATGCGCGAGGTCTCGAACGGGCCGGTCAGGAGGATGACGCCGTAGGCGATCAGCGAGCCGATCAGCCACAGCAGTGCGGCGGGGATCGACGCCGTCGCATACGAGTGCGGCGCCTTGCGGAGGACGACGCGGACGAACGGTCCGGCGACGATCAGCCATCCGGCCGCGTACACGCCGACACCGACGGCGGCGAGCACCGGCTGATCGCTGAGGGCGCCCGCGCATGTCACGGCGACGCCGAGAGGTAGGACGATCAGCGCGTAGGGGCGTCGTCGGGTGCCGACGTGCGGGTCGCCGAAGAGACGGGGGAACATCACCTGCAGCACACCCGCGGCGGCGAGGCCGAGGAACCCGAAGATGTTGAGTGCCTGGTGGGTGACGAGGAAACCCGCCTGGGTCGGGTCGGCGAATCCGTAGGCCAGCGCGACGCCGAAACCCGCACCGAACGGCAGCATGCAGGCCGACGCGACGAAGTACCAGACGCTGAGCGTCTGCTCCGCCGGTCCCTCGCCGGTCTCGGCGCGGTGTCGTTGCGCTTCCCGGATCAGCAGCGCGAGCGACAGCGCATGCCAGGCCAGGGCCCCGCCGATCAGGATCGCGCCGACCATCGTCACCTGCCACCAGGTGCCGAGGATGCCCACGATCGTGACGACGAGGCCGAGGTTCACCGCGTAGATGCGACCGAGCTGCACGGCTCGACGTTCCGGTGGCAGGTGGTAGCCGAGGAATCGTTCGGCGAGGGTCTGCGACCACAGCAGGATCGAGTTGGTCACCAAGCCGATGGTGAAGATGTGGATGAGCAGCCACCGAGAACTCGGCAGCGTCCAATGCAGCAGTCCGGCGAGGATCAATACCGTCATCCAGACACGGACGGGCATGCCTGCGCGGCGATGCCAACTCATCGGACGACGATCACGGGTTTTCGTCACACCCCGATATTAAGGAGGGGATTACTCGAAAAGGTCGAGTGGCGACGGGGATCACGTCGCGGAGACGCCACCCTGCGATGCACCTCCTGGGAGACCACCGCCAGTCGACAAGAAGGCCCGCTCCGGGGAGCGGGCCTTCCGAAATCGAATCGTAGCGTCCAAGCCGCTACTCGATGCCGTTATTTTACCATCGTTCGCGTGACCGATATATACATGATTGAGCGTTATCTCGGTATTGCCCGTCTGACGCCGTACCTCGAATCCATGGGCGACGACATCGACGGTGCCGTCGCGCTCTACCGATGGAACACCGAACTGGCGGGCGCACTCCACGCCCCGCTGTCTCACCTGGAGATCATCGTCCGAAACTCGATGGATCGAGAGCTCTCCGAGTGGAATGCGGCGCAGGGCCTGCCCTCCAGGTGTGCACTGGAGGGCAACGCCGCGGAGCCCCTCTACCTACTGCTCAGCAAAGCGCTCTGAGACGCACGCAAGAGAGCACGTTCCGAAGCTCGGAGGCGAGGTCGCCACCATCCGAGACACGGTGAGGCGGTGACCCACGACGATGTGATCTCTCAACTGACCTTCGGCAACTGGTCGACCTTGCTGGGGTTCACCGCAACACCGGACCCGAGTTCCGTGGAGCAGATCTGGGCGGAGGCATTGCACCGCGCGTTCCCGAAGGCACACGGGGGAACATCCGGCAGGCGCTTCGTCGGGACGAGGCTGGACCGCCTCCGTCGGGTCAGAAACCGAGTTTCGCACCACGAGAACCTACTCGAAGTCGATGCGTCGAACAGGCTGAAGGACCTGCTCGCAGTCCTGTCGACGATCGACTCAGAAGCTCCGAGCTGGGCGATGGCGAACAGCCGGGTGCGAGCGGTAGTCGCACAGGATCCCCGCAATCTACGCACCGGACGCGAAGGTGCGTAGATCCCTCTGTGGAGCCCCCTGTCGGGATTGAACCGACGACCTTCGCTTTACAAGAGCGGTGCTCTACCACTGAGCTAAGGAGGCCTGCCGCGGAAGTATATAGGGTCACACTCGGGACCCGTAACGCCCCGTGTCGGCGCGACGACTTCCCTCGGGAACCGGTGCGGGAGATCCCTGCGGGCCGGTGACTCGGATGCGAAAATCGACAGCGGCGGCCCCTCACCCGGGGCGGATTCCCGCGAGAATCCTGTGAGGAGGCAGGGGTGCGACTGAAGTCGGTGTTCCAGCGCGGACTGGGCAAGGTGCTGGGCGACGCGACGGCCACGATCGACACGATCGAGCCGGGCAGCATCGTCGTCGCACCGCGCAAACCGATCCCGCTGGACGACGAGGCCGCCATCACGGAAGTCCTCGATCTCGCGGCTCGCATCGGCGCGGTCCTCCTCGACTCGGGGACCGGTGCCATCGACACCCGCAGTCAGATCGAGTTCGTCGCAGGCATCTACGGTCTCGACGACATCGAAGTGGACGTCACGTTCAACACCATCCTCGTCAGCGCACGGCGCGGTCCGACGCTGCCGCCGGTCACCACCGTCCGGACCGTCCACTACCGCTCCCTCGACTTCACCCGTCTCGCGCACGTCGACCGGCTCGTGCGCCGCATCCGGCAGCTGGCCATCACACCGGGCACCGCGCACCGGATCGTCGACGGCATCACCAGCGCGCCGCACCCGTACCCGTACTGGCTCGCGAACCTGGCGTGGGGCGTCATGGCGCTCGGCATCTCGATCCTCCTGGGCGGTGGCACGCTCGTCGGCGCCACGTCGTTCGTGACGACGATGGTGATCGTCGCCGGGAACCGCCGCCTCGCCCGCATCGGCACGCCGATCTTCTTCCAGCAGATGCTCGGCGGATTCATCGCGGTGCTGCCCGCCGCCACGCTCTATCACTGGCGAGAACCCCTCGACCTCGACTTCGCGCCGTCGCAGATCGTGGCCGCGGGCATCGTCGTGCTGCTGTCCGGACTGTCCCTGGTCGGCTCGGTTCAGGACGCGATCACCGGAGCGCCGATCACCGGCACCGCGCGATTCTCCGAAGTGGTCCTGATGACCGGCGGCATCCTGGCCGGCGTCGGCCTCGCGATCCGGTTGGTGGAGACGATGGGCGTGATCCTCCCCGGACTGGGCACCGCCTCCCCGTTCGGGCCCACCAACCCGGTGCCCAGCCTGGTGGGCGGCGCCCTCGCCGCGGGCGGATTCGCGGCCGCGAGCTACGCGGAACGACGCGCCATCCCCGTCGCTCTCGGTGCCGGCATGCTCGGCACCGGGGTGATCAGCGGGCTGTCGTTCACGGCGGTCGGCCCGATCGTGTCCAGTGCGCTCGCCGCCGTCCTCGTCGGCCTGCTCGGTGGTCTCGCCGCTCGTCGCGCCCTGGTGCCGCCGCTCGTCGTGGCCATCGCGGGCATCACTCCGCTGCTGCCCGGCCTCGCGATGTACCGGGGGTTGTACGGGGTGATGAGCGAGCAGACGATCCCCGGCTTCCGAGAGCTCGCGACGGCCATCACCGTCGGATGCTCCATCGCGGCGGGCGTGACCCTGGGCGAGTTCATCGCCCGCACCCTGAAACGCCCCACTCTCCCGGCCGCATTGATCCGCCCGCGGATTCCGCGGATAGAGAATCGGCTCGAGGGCTTGACCCTCACGCGACGTAAGCCTCCACGCTGGAGGACATGACGGTGACGAACGACGCGAACAGCAAGCGAGCCGGCTCCACCTGGACGGTGGGCAGGCTCGCCGATCTGACCGGGGTCACGGTGCGAACGCTGCACCACTACGACCAGATCGGACTGCTGTCGCCGACGGAGCGCACGCATGCGGGCTACCGCCTCTACACCGAGGCGGACGTCGCTCGCCTGCAGCGCATCGTCGTCTACCTGCGGCTCAAGATGCCGCTGGAGGAGATCGCCGCACTGCTCGACGGAGACGACGACCCGATCGCCCACCTCCGCCGCCAGCGCGACGCCGTCATGTCCAGGCTGGGCGAGCTGACCGAGCTCGTCGCAGCCATCGACAACGCGATGGAGAGAGAAATGAATCAGCAGCCCGTCACCGACGCCGAGATGCGCGAGATCTTCGGCGACGGCTTCAAGGACGAGTACCAGACCGAGGCGCAGGACCGCTGGGGCCAGACCGACGCGTGGAAGCAGTCCGCTCGCCGGACGGCGAAGTTCACCAAGGCCGACTGGCAGGCGGTGAAGGAGGAGACCGACGCGATCAACGCCGCCTTCGTCGCCGCCAAGCGCTCGGGCGAACCGGCGACGAGCGAGGCGGCGATGGACGCCGCCGAGCAGGCTCGACGGCAGATCAACGACCGCTTCTACGACTGCAGTCACGAGTTCCACACGTGCCTCGGAGAGATGTACGTGAGCGACCCGCGGTTCACCGCGACGTACGAGGAACTGGAGCCTGGACTGGCGCAGTTCGTGCGCGATGCGATCGTCGCGAACGCCGCTCGTCACGCCTAATCGGACCGCGGTCCCGATGAGCGGCACGCGGCGCGAAGCACCCGTTTCCCTCAGGTAGAATCCCCGGCATGGCAGCAAAGACGACCGACATCGCCGAAGACGACGAGCTGGAGCCGGTAGCCGACGAGACCGCCCATCAGGCCCGCCGCGTGGTGGCCGCATATGCGACCGACGCCGACGAGTGCCGGATGCTCTTCTCCATGCTGGGCATCACCCCCGGCGAGACCGCCTGAGACATGACCTCGCCCGAAGGGCACCCTGCGACGGGTGCGAGTTTCGTCGTCGTCGCAAATCGACTCCCCGTCGACAAGCGGACTCTCCCCGACGGCTCCACCGTCTGGAAGCGCGCGCCCGGCGGGCTGGTCACCGCTCTGACCCCCACCCTCGCCACCCGCAGCGGTGCGTGGGTGGGGTGGTCGGGCATCCCCGACTCGGATGAGAATCCGACCGTCGACGGCATCGACATCCACGCCGTTCCGCTGAGCGGCCAGGAGATCGCCGACTACTACGAGGGCTTCTCCAACGCCACCCTGTGGCCGCTCTATCACGACGTGCTCGTGAAGCCGGAGTACCGCCACGACTGGTGGGACACCTATGTCACGGTGAACCGCCGCTTCGCCGAGGAGGCGTCGCGGGCGGCCGCCGAGGGCGCGACGGTCTGGGTGCAGGACTACCAGCTGCAACTGGTGCCCGCGATGCTCCGCGAGCTCCGCCCCGATCTGTCCATCGGCTTCTTCCTGCACATCCCCTTTCCACCCCGGGAACTGTTCAGTCAACTCCCGTGGCGCACTGAGATCCTCGAGGGCATGATGGGCGCCGACCTCCTCGGCTTCCACCTGCCGGGCGGTGCCGAGAACTTCCAGTCGCTGGTGCGACGCTTCCTCCACGTCGACGCCTCCCGTGACGGTGTCGGCGTCCGCGACGGGTACGGCACCATCGACTACGAGGGTCGCGTCGTGAAGGTCGGCTCGTTCCCGATCTCCATCGACTCCGCGACCGTCGCCGCCAACGCGGCGGCCACCGGCGATCGGGCGGCGCGGATCCGCGCGGAGCTCGGCGACCCCGACGTCCTGATGCTGGGCGTCGACCGCCTCGACTACACCAAGGGCATCGACGTCCGACTCGCCGGCCTGGAACGCCTCTTCGCGGACGGTCGTCTCGACCCCGCCAAGACCGTGCTGGTGCAGCTCGCCAGCCCGAGCCGCGAGCGCGTCGACAGCTACATCGACATCCGCAACCGGATCGAGCAGACCGTCGGCCACATCAACGGCACCTACGGGACCGTCGATCACCCGCCGATCCGCTACCTGCTCAAGCCGGTCCCCCGCGACGAGCTGCTCGCCTACTTCCGGGCCGCCGACGTGTGCCTGGTGACCCCGCTGCGCGACGGTATGAACCTGGTCGCCAAGGAGTACATCGCCTCGCGCGACGACCTCGGCGGAGCCCTCGTCCTCAGCGAGTTCACCGGCGCCGCCGCCGAACTCACCGAGGCCTACCTGATGAACCCGTACGACGAGCGCAGCGTCGACGACGCGATCGAGGCGGCCGCCACCGATCCCGCCGACGTGCGCGGCAAGCGCATGCAGGCGCTGCACGACCAGGTGATGACCAACGACGTCGACCAGTGGGCGCAGAGTTTCCTGGACACCCTCGCGGGCAAGCGATGAGCGAGATCGTGCTCGACGACGCGCTGGTCGCGGCGCTCGACGCCTTCGCCTCGCGCCCCAGCGTCCTCGTCGCGTCCGACTTCGACGGCTGCGTGTCGCCGATCGTGTCCCGTCCCGAGGACGCCCGGCCCAACCCGCGGTCGATGGCCGCTCTCGAGGCCGCCGCCGTCGCACCGCAGACGCATGCCGCGCTGATCTCCGGTCGCGCCCGCGTCGACCTGCAGTCCCTGTCGGGCGCGAGCGCCGACCTCACCCTGGTCGGCAGTCACGGCGCCGAGTTCGCCGACGGATTCGAGACCGCGATCAGTCCCGCGCAGGAGGACCTGTTGGCGCGGATCGTCGCGGAGTTCACCGAGATCAGCGCGCAGTTCCCCGGCACGTCGGTGGAACGCAAACCGGCCAGCGTCACCCTGCACACCCGGATGGCGTCGCATGAGGACGCCGTCGGCGCCCTGGAACTCGCGCAGGCGGGTCCGGCGAGCTGGGACGGCGTACACGTGACGAACGGGAAGATGGTCATCGAATTGGCCGTCATCGAGACCAGCAAGGGGCATGCGCTCGACCGACTCCGCACCGCGATGGGCGTCGACGCCGTCTTCTACATCGGCGACGACGTCACCGACGAGAAGGCCTTCGCGCACCTGCGCGACGGCGATGTCGGCGTGAAGGTCGGCGGTGGCGAGACCGCCGCGCCGTACCGGGTCGCCGACACCGACGGCGTGGCCGCGGTGCTGGAGCTGATCGCCCGGCTGCGCGGCTAGGACGCTACGCCCCCACGACCCCCAGCGGATCCGCGTACACCGCCGACAGTGCGACGGCGATCGCCCCCGCCTCGGGCACTTGCACGCCGAAGCACGTCGGCACGATCTCCAGCGGCCGCGGCAGGCGGGTCGCCGCGTCGAACGCCGCCTGGATCGGTTCCAGGCCGTGCGTGTGGGACGAGAACGCGTCGCCGGCCACCACCACTTCATCCGGGTTGAGGACGTCGCGCATCATGGCGACGGCTTCACCGAGGATGCGGGCGCGGTCGTCGGCGACGATTCCGGCCGACGGCTCCACGCCGAGCCGCGCGGCGGCGGCCTTACCCGCGGCGGTGCCGATGACGCTCTGCAGGGCGGCGACCGGCTCCTCATCCAGGCTGCCGGGGCGCACCGGGAGTCCGGCGATGGTGCCTGCCCCGTGCGCGGGCTGGTGGACCTCGCCGTCGATGATCATCGCCATGCCGACCGTCTCGCGGGCGTAGAAGAACAGGCTCGACCCGGTTCGGGTGATGGTCGACGACAGCAGCAGTTCCGCGGCGGCCATCGCCTGCACGTGCTCGGAGACCGAGATCGGCACCTCCAGCGCGGCATGGAGCCGCTGTCCGAGCGGCTGCCTTTCCCAGCGGAGGATGGGGTGATCGATGATGCCCGTGTGGTCGTCCACCACGCCACCGATCGCCGCTCCACCCCACAGGACACGACGCCCGGAGAAGCGGTCGGCGAGCTCGCGGAGGAGATCACACAGGCGGCCGACGGCGGTGTCCGCATCGGCCGAGGTGAGTTCCTTGGTGCGGATCGCGTGGCTGTAGAGGGTGCGCCCGCCGATGTCGGCGATCACCAGTTCGGTCCGCCGAGCGCCGACGTGCATCCCGGCGACGCAGTACCGGTCGCGGTCGAGCGTCAGCGGAAGTTTCGGCCGTCCGACGCCACTGTGGTTCAGCAGGTCCGGCCGCTCCACCACCAGCCCTGCGTCGAGCAACGCGTTGACCTGGCGGTTCACCGTCGCCGCCGAAAGGCCGGTGTCAGCGACCAATTGATCTCGCGTGGCGGGCGAGCCGACCCGGATCGCGTTCAGAACAGCGGCGGCCGGACCGGTTCCGAAGTGAAGTGGCGCGGGAACGACGCCGCCGGTGGTCATGCGCTCGAACATATCAGCCGTTCGTGACCGTGCTCACTGCGGCCGACCGGGTGACTGATCGACGGACCACTAAGCTGAAGCTCATGAGCGCACCCGGGAATTCAGTCAGCGGAAACGGCAAGGTCGCGGTGGTCACCGGAGCGAGTTCGGGCATCGGTGCCGCGACCGCCCGCAGCCTCGCCCGCGACGGTTACAGCGTGGTCCTCGGCGCCCGTCGCGTCGACCGGATCGAGGAGCTCGCCCAGGAGATCGGCGGTCGCGCCATGTACCTGGACGTCACCGACGCCGCGTCCGTCGAACGGTTCGTCGCCACTCTGGACCGAGTGCACGTGCTGGTGAACAACGCGGGCGGCGCCAAGGGGCTGGCCCCGATCTCGGAGGCGAACCTCGAGGACTGGCGCTGGATGTGGGAGACCAACGTCGTCGGCACTCTCCGGGTCACCAAGGCGCTGCTGCCGCACCTGGAGGCGTCCGGCGACGGCCTCATCGTCACCATCACCTCCACCGCCGCGCTGGAGGCCTACGACAACGGCGCCGGCTACACCTCCGCCAAGCACGCACAGGGCGTCCTGCACCGCACCCTTCGCCTGGAGCTGATCGGCAAGCCGATCCGCCTCACCGAGATCTGCCCGGGCATGGTCGAGACCGAGTTCTCCCTGGTCCGCTTCGACGGCGACGCCGCCAAGGCCGACGCCGTCTACGAGGGGCTGACCCCGATGGTCGCCGACGACATCGCCGAGCTCGTCTCCTTCGCCGCGTCGCGGCCCTCGCACGTGAACCTGGACCAGATCGTCGTGCGCCCGCGCGACCAGGCGACGTCGCGCCGCAACATCAAGACGGGATAGCGGAGTTCCGCATCCGCGTGGTTCACCGTCAGAAGCCGGGTTCTGAATCCAGCTTCTGACGGGGAGCTACGCGGATCCGCTCTACCCGTCCAGCAGGTCCGCGTACTCGGCGGCGTACTCCGGCGCGACGAGGCCGCGCAGCGAGAGCGCGAGCTGCGCCCGGATGTAGCCCTCGATGTCGAGGGTCCGCTCGAAGTACCAGTGCTTGAGCGCCCATGCGTGCGCGACGAGCAGGAGGTTGTAGGCCACCAGCTCGGAGTGCTTCGCGACGAGTCGGCCGTCGGCGATACCGTCGGCGACGGCTCGCTGCAGCGGTTCGACGGTCGCGAGCTCCAGGTCCTTGATCTGGCTGCGGCCTGCGGCGTCGAGCGCGTTGCTCTCGCGGTAGGTCAGCAGGGCCGCGTGCCGTCGTGAGTCGATGACGCGGCAGTAGGCGCCGAAGGCGGCGGCCACGCGGCGGACCGGGTCGTCGCCCGCCTCGGCGATAGCGGCGGGGACCTGCGCCTCGAACTGGGTGAGGACGTCGGTGATCACCGCGAGAAGGACTGCGTCCTTGGAGCCGAAGTAGCGGTAGATCAGACCGACGCTGACACCGGCCTCGGCGGCGAGCGCCTGCATCGACACGGCCTCCGACCCCGCCTTCTCCATCAGTCGCGCCGCCGCGTCGAGCAGCTGTCGCGACCGCTGGGCCGTACGCGCCTGCTTGGCCGCGGCGTCGGCGTCGAGCGCCTCGGACATCGCCTGTCTCCCTTCGTCGGGTACGCCCATCACGGTAGATGAACGAATATTCATCGAATCCTCCAGACCCCTTGACGAACCTCGAAACTGAATCTAAATTCATCGTCAATGAACCAATGTTCATTCTTGTTCGACCAGGCACCCGAAAGCAAGGACGGTCCCGTGAACTTCTCCGACTACCAGCATCTCCTGTTCGAACGCCGTGACAACGGCGTGCTCCTGCTGACGCTCAACCGACCCGACAAGTACAACGCCACCAACGAGGTGATGCACGCCGAGTTGGCCCGGGTGTTTCCCGAGATCTCCGCCGACCCGGAGACCCGTGTCGTGGTCGTCACCGGAGCGGGCAAGGCCTTCTCCGCGGGCGGCGATCTCTCGATGGTCGAAGCGATGGCCGGCGACCACCAGCGCGTCGCCGACATGCTCGACGAGATGAGCCGCCTGGTCTACGGGATCATCGACTGCGCCAAGCCGGTGGTCTCCGCCGTCAACGGCGTCGCGGTCGGCGCGGGCACCGTCGTCGCCCTGCTGTCGGACATCTCCGTGTGCGCGGAGGACGCGAAACTGGGCGACGGCCACGTGAAGCTGGGCGTCGCGGCGGGTGACCACGCGGCGATCATCTGGCCGCTCCTCGCAGGCATGGCGAAGGCCAAGTACTACCTGATGACCGGAGAGATGATCACCGGCGCCGAGGCCGAGCGCATCGGCCTGGTGACCAAGGCCCTCCCCCGCGACGAGGTGCTCGACGAGGCCCTGCGCATCGCGGATGTGATGGCCACCGGCTCGCAGAACGCCATCCGCTGGACCAAGAAGGCCCTGAACAACTGGCTGCGCAACGCCGGACCGATCTTCGATCAGTCCGCCGCCTACGAGATGCTCTGCTTCATGGCGCCCGACGTGGTCGAGGGGTACACGTCGCTGCGCGAGAAGCGCGCTCCCCAGTTCCCGTCCGCCGCACCCACCGCGTGACCGCGCCGACCACCGCAGGAGACACCGTCATGAGCACCAGCAGCATCGCCGTCGTCACGGGCGCAGGGTCCGGCATCGGCCGCGCCATCGCCCTCGCGTTCGCCGCGCGCGGCGACACCGTCGTCGCCGCCGACCTCGATCTCGCCGCGGCGACCGCCACCGCGGAGCAGGGACCGGCCGGACGCATCCACGCCATGGACGTCGACGTCGCGGACGCCGCACGCGTCACGGCTCTCCGCGACCGCGTCAACGCCAAGATCGGCGTCCCCGACATCCTCGTCAACGCGGCCGGCTGGGACCGCACCGATAAATTCCTGAATGCGACCCCCGAGTTCGCCGAGAAGGTCGTGGCCATCAACTACCTCGGCCCGGTCCACCTGTGCAGCGCCTTCCTGCCCGGCATGATCGACTCCGGTTCCGGTGGCCGGGTCGTCAACGTCGCGAGCGACGCCGGTCGTGTCGGCAGTGCAGGCGAGACCATCTACGCCGGAGCCAAGGGCGGCGTCATCGCCCTCACCAAGTCACTCGCCCGCGAGATGGCCCGCCACGGCATCACCGTGAACTGCGTCTGCCCCGGCCCCACCGACACCCCGCTATTCCACGCCCAGGACGAGAAGCTGCAGGAGGCGCTGATCCGGGCCATCCCGTTCCGGCGTCTCGCGCGGCCCGACGAGGTCGCCTCGCCGGTCACGTTCTTCGCCTCCGATGCCGCGTCGTTCATCACCGGTCAGGTGATCAGCGTCAGCGGCGGACTCACCATGGCCGGTTGACGACCCATCCTCCAAGGAGTTCGCTCATGTCCTACATCTACGACGCTCACGCGTACCGCACGTACTTCGAGAACGACTTCACCTATCTGAACGGCTTCCGCCGCAACGTGCACCGCTTCGCCGACCGTCCCGCGATGCAGATCGCGGAGACCGGCGAGACCGTCACCTACGCCCAACTCGGTTCGCGGGTCGACGCCCTCGCCGCCGGGCTCATCGCGGCGGGCGTCGGCCCGGGCGACGTGGTCGCCTACCAGCTGTTCAACGGGCCCGAGTTCGCGGAGCTCTACCTGGCGACGCAAGCCGCGGGGGCCGTCGGCGCCCCGATGAACTTCCGTCTCGCGGCCGGAGAGACCGCCTACATCCTCGGTTCGACGGCCCCGACCGTCTACGTGTACGACACCGACCTCGGCGAGACGGCGGCCGCGGCCCTCGCGCACTCCAAGCACGTCCCCGCGGTGATCGTCGCGGTCGGCGACGGCGAACCCGTCGCGGCCCCGGACGGCAGCGTCGTCCTGCGCTATCGCGACCTTCCGCGTGAGGGTTCCACCCCGCCGCCGGTGCAGCGGACGGTGTGGGACGAGACCACCCGCCTGTTCACCTCGGGCACCACCGGCATGCCGAAGGCCGTCCCGATGAACAGCATGATCGAGGTGTTCAGCGCCCACGACGTGATCATGCACTTTCCGCTCTCTCCGGAGGACAAGACGTTGAACATGACGCCGTGGTTCCACCGCGGCGGCCTGTACTGCGCCGGCCCCAACCCCACGTTCTATCTCGGCAGCTCTCTGGTCCCGATACGCACCTTCGACCCCGACCGCACCCTGGACCTGGTGGAGGAACTCGGCCTCACGTTCCTGATCGGCGCCCCGACCAATCTCGCGATGCTCGCCCGCGCGCAGGAGGAGCGCGCCCGCGATCTGTCGTCGTTGAAGGGCCTGGTGACGATGGGTGCACCACTCGAGCGGGATGCGGCACTGCGTTACCAGCGGGTCCTGAACCCGCGGGTCTTCAACGGGTACGGCAGCACCGAGGGCTTCTGGAACACCTTCCTGCGCCCGGGCGACCTCCCCGACATGGCGGGCACCGCCGGTCGCGCGTGCATCGACGACGACGTCGCCGTGGTCGCGGTCCGCGACGGCGGTCTCGCCGACCCGAGCGACATCGTCCCTCGCGACGGCACCACCGTCGGCGAGGTGGCCGTTCGCTCCCCCAAGGGCGCCGGTCAGTACTACGACAACCCCGAGCAGGACGCCGCCAAGTTCCGCGACGGCTGGCTGTACATCGGCGACCTCGCGACCTGGGACGAGAACGAGTTCGTGACGATCGTCGGCCGCAAGGACGACATGCTGATCTCCGGCGGCGAGAACGTCCACCCCGTCCAGGTGGAGGAAGCACTCAACGCGCACCCCGGCGTCGCGGACTCGCTGGTCGTCGGTGTCGCGGACGACGAGTGGGGTCAACTGGTGGTCGCGTACATCGTGGCCGCGGGGGATCCGCCGAGCGTCGCCGACCTCGACGCCCACTGCCTCGCGCACCCGATGCTGTCGTCGTTCAAGCGGCCCCGCGCCTACCGGTTCGTCGATCGGTTGCCGGTGTCCGCGACCGGCAAGAAGCTGCACTACAAGGCCACCGAGGAGGCCCACGACGACCTCGCCGCCGGCCGCTTCACCTCCCTGAAGGATCAGTCATGACCGTGATGTACGACGACGAGCACCGCCAGTTCCGCGACCTCGCTCGCAGCTTCGCGAGCCGGATCGCCGAGCGGCACGAGTCGTGGGAGCAGGCCGGGAGTCTCCCGGCGTCGATGTTCGCCGAGGCGGGCGCGCACGGACTGCTCGGCTTCCCGGTCCCCGAGGAGTTCGGCGGGCCCGGCGTCGACGACTTCCGCTACCACGCGATCGTCGTCGACGAGGTGGCGCGCACCGGCTCGGCCGCCGCCGCGATCGCCTTCTCGCTTCAGAACGACGTCGTCCTCCCCTACCTGACCGACCTGGCGAACGACGAGCAGAAGGCCCGCTGGCTGCCCGGCGTGGTCACCGGCGAGACGATCCTCGGCATCGCCATGACCGAGCCCGGCACCGGCAGCGACCTCGCCGGAATCGCGACCACCGCGGTGCGCGACGGCGACGACTACGTCGTGAACGGCGCCAAGACGTTCATCTCCAACGGACAGAACGGCACCCTGTTCGTGGTGGCGGTCCGCACCGGCTCCGACCGCCACAAGGGGCTGTCGTTGCTGGTGGTCGACGCCGACACCCCCGGCTTCGAACGCGGCCGGAACCTCGACAAGATCGGACTGCACGCGCAGGACACCAGCGAACTGGCGTTCACCGACATGCGGGTCCCGGTCCGCAACCGGCTGGGCGCGGAGGGCGACGGCTTCTATCACCTCGTGCGAAACCTGCCGCAGGAGCGGCTGTCGCTGTCGGTCGGCGCCGTCGCCGCGGCCGAGGGCGTCTTCGCCGCCACCCGCGACTACGTGGCGCAGCGCCGTGCCTTCGGCTCCCCGATCGGCAGCTTCCAGAACACGCAGTTCGTGATGGCGGAGATCGCGACCGAACTCGACCTGGCGCGCACCTTCCTCGACGACTGCCTCACCCAGCACGTCGCGGGCGAGCTGACCGCGGCACGCGCCGCGAAGCTGAAGTGGTGGACCACCGAGCTGCAGGTCCGGACCGCCGACCGCTGCCTGCAGCTCCACGGCGGCTACGGCTACATGCGCGAGTACCCCGTCTCCCGCGCATTCGTCGACGCACGCATCCAGACCATCTACGGCGGAACCACCGAGATCATGAAGACGATCATCGCGAAGGATCTGGGGTTGTAGGGACGACCGACGATAAACGCCCTGGGCGTCGCGATTCGCCCACGGTTCAACCCTGAGCGAACATCGACGCCCAGGGCGTTTGCGGTCCTCCTACTGAAAGACGACCGTCTTCCGATCGTGCACCAGAACGCGGTGCTCCAGGTGCCAGCGGACGCCGCGGGCCAGGACGAGGGTCTCGATGTCGCGGCCCTGGCGGACCATGTCGGCGGCTGAGTAGCCGTGGTCGATGCGACTGACGTCCTGCTCGATGATCGGGCCGGCGTCCAGGTCGGCGGTCACGTAGTGGCAGGTGGCGCCGATCAGCTTGACGCCGCGGTCGAAGGCCTGGTGGTAGGGACGCGCGCCGACGAAGCTCGGGAGGAAGCTGTGGTGGATGTTGATGGCCCGCCCGGCCCACGCCTCGCACAGTTCGGCGGGCAGGATCTGCATGAACCGCGCCAGCACGATCGCGTTGGGCTCGTACCCTTCGACGATCCGCTGCATCTCGGCGAACGCCTCCGCTTTGCCGTCCTTCGGGAACGGCACGTGATGGAAGGGAACGCCGAACCGCGTCGTCAACTCCTCCAGATCGCGGTGATTGCCGACGACGGCGCTGACCTGCGCCGGGAAGTCGCCGCGCTCGGCACGCGAGAGGATGTCGGTGAGGCAGTGGCTGTCCTTGCTCACCAGCAGCACGACGGACTTCTCGGCGCCGGAGTCGGTGACGCTCCACTCGGCGTCGGGACCGAACATCGCGGCGACCTCTGCGAATCGGCTGCGGAACTCCTCGACGTCCATCTCGACCGAACTGGCGAGGACCGCCTGGCGCGTGAAGAACCACCCGGTCGACGGGTCGGAGTGGTACGCGGCCTCCGTGATCCAGCCGCCCACGCCGGTCAGGAAACCGGCGAGGCCGGCGACGATGCCCGTGCGGTCGGGGCATCCGAGAGTCAGGACGAAGCGGCGTTCGTCGCCACGGGAGGAGATCTGCGAGTTGCTCACACCTCTCAGTGTGCCAAGCTCGAATTCGTGACGAACACCAACCTGACCCGAGCGGCCGTCGCAGCGATGGTCGACCACACTCTTCTCAAACCCGAAGCGACCCGCGCCGACGCCGAATCGACCGTCGCCGAAGGCCTGGAGCTGGGCGTCTACTCCATCTGCCTGTCGCCGTCGATGCTGCCGATCGACACCGGAACCGCCAAGACCTGCGTGGTGGCGGGCTTCCCGTCCGGCAAGCACCACTCGCTGGTGAAGGCCGCGGAGGCACGGCTCGCGGTGGACACCGGTGCCGACGAGGTCGACATGGTGATCGACGTCGGCGCCGCCGTCGACGGGAAGTACGACGAGGTCTTCGGCGACGTCCTGACCGTCCGCGAGGCCATCGGCCACGAGCACGTGCTGAAGGTGATCGTCGAGTCTGCGGTGCTGCTCGACACCGTCGGCGAGGACGGTCTGACGCAGGTGTGCCGCCGCGCGGTGGAGGCCGGGGCCGACTTCGTGAAGACGTCGACCGGGTTCCACCCGGCGGGCGGCGCGAGCGTCCGCGCCATCGAGGTGATGCGCGCCGCCGTCGGCCCGACGGTCGGCGTCAAGGCCAGCGGCGGCATCCGGTCGGCGGAGTTCGCCGCGGATCTGATCGCCGCGGGCGCGACACGCCTGGGCCTGTCGGGGACGCGCGTCGTGCTCGACGGCTTCCCCGAGTAGGCGAAGCCGCTACACCTTGCAGGTGCCGCTGCTGTCGGTCTGACCCGAGCTCTCGGCGGCCGACTTCATGTTGACGTCGGTGCCGTCGAAGGCGAAGTCGATGCCGTTCTTGGCGACGTCGAGCTTGCTGACCTTGATCTGCTTGAACAGCGGGCCGAACATCGCGGTGGTCACCTGGTCGACGATCGGCTGCGCGAAGTCCTTCGGCACGCCGAAGACCAGGGCGGTGGCGTCCTCGACGGTGAACGTCACGGCACCGTCCTTGAGAACCGGCTTCAGCGTCACGGTGGCCGGAACCGGGATGATCGCGAACGTCACGGTGGTCGCGATCTTCAGCGTGCCGGCCGACGGGTCCGCGGTGATCGACTCGATCGGAGCGCCGGTCGGCTGCGTGCCGTCGCCCTTGCTCAGTTCCTTGATGCGGTCGTACGGCAGGAAACCATTGCCGTTCAGGGTCTGAACGGTGCCGCCGTCGGTGCTGATCCCCTCGGCGCGGGCATGGAGCCGCATGGTCGTGTCTCCGCCGGAGGTGGTGTCGATCTGCACCCACGGGACGTTGCCGTCCATCACCGACAGCAGCATCGGGCGGCGCGACACCGAGACGTCGGTGTCAGTCCCGGTGAGATTCTGGAACGACGCCTGCAGGCAGTCGGTGACCTTGTTGCGGATGTACAGCTCGGAGCCCACGCCCGCGATCACGACCAGCAGGACCACGGCGGCGAGGATCAGCGCGACGGTCCGACGCCGGCCGCCCTTCTTGGCCTTCACCGGTGCCGTCTTGACCGGGCCGGTCGACACGGCGGGCGGGGTCTGCGGTATCGGCTCGAATGCACTGGAGTCCAGTGCATCCATCTGCTTGGTCCCCGGCTTCTCGGTCTGCGAGTAGGCCTGCGTCGTGGGATCGGGGGTGTAGCGGACGGGCCCGGTCACGACCTCGCCGGTCGGGGCGTCGTCGATGTACTGCGGGGTCGGGGTCGATTCCGCGTGCTGCACGGTCGCATCGTCCGGCTGGGACTCCGGCTCCTCGGGTGCGGCGTGCGCTCCCGTCTTCGGGGCGTCGTCCACGGCCGGGGCCTCCGGCGAACTCGTCGCGGGGACCTCGCTCGACGTGCCGTCTGCGGCGTCGCGTGCGGTCGAGTCGCCGGTCGGTTCGTCGGGCTGCGACGGGTGTTCGTTGTCGGTCATCTAGCTGTGGTCCCATCCAGGCGGGGGATCTCGCGAGCGTTGGCCAGGACGGCCAGCGCCGTGCGCGCCTTGTGTGTCAGGCCCAGGTCGATGTCGTGGACACCGGTCTGCACCGCGGAATCGTAGTCGGCGATCACGCTACCGAACGGATCTGAGAGGCGGCTATGGCCTATCCCCGTCGGAGCCGAAGAATCCCGGACGGCGGGATCGGTCGGCAGCGCCTGCCCGACCGCGGCGACGAAGGCCGTCGAATCCAGGGCTCGCGCCGTCGACAGGACCTCCCACTGCTGCACCTTGCCGGGGCCCGCACCCCACGACGTCGGCACCACGATCAGCTCCGAGCCCCGCCGGGACAGCTCCGTGAAGAGCGCCGGAAACCGGATGTCGTAGCAGGTGGCGACCCCGACGAGGTGTCCTGCGATCTCGACGACGAGCGGTTCCGCGCCTGCAGCGACGGTCGCGGACTCCGCGAACCCGAAGGCGTCGTACAGGTGGATCTTGTCGTAGCCGACGGGCTCCTCGCCCGGACGAGCGACGAGCAGCGTGTTGCAGACGCGCCCGTCATCCGATGGGGTGAACATGCCCGCGACCACAGCGATCCCCTCGGCGTCGGCCGTCCGAACGACCTCGGTGGCCCAGGGCCCGTCGAGGGGCTGCGCGATACCCCGGAGCGAGACGCCGAACCGGCACATCGTCGCCTCGGGAAAGACGATCAGCTCGGCGCCCTCGGTGGCCGCCTGCCTCGTCTGCTGCACCACCGTGGCCAGGTTGGTCGACGGGTCGTCCGTGGAACTGATCTGGGCCATCGCCAGTCGCATGTCGTCTCCTCCGAGGCAGCGGTCACCTCTGATAGAGCGTAGTTCCCTCCGGCCCCCGACTGTCACTGACGAGCTTGGCGAAACAGTGGTCCTTGTCGAGCCCGACGCTGCGGCACCAGGTCAGCGCCGATTGCGGACTGGAGAAGTTCTGCGCCGAGATCGTGACGATCCAACCCGGTTCGGAGAACACCGACCAGTCGCCCGAATCGAGGAGCTTCACCTGCGGGTAGCGCGACCTGGATGCTTCGAACTCCGACCAGATCGCTCGGTTGTCCCAGGTGATTCCCTCGGCGACCAAGCCGAGACGTTTGGAGCTGACCTGAGCCGCCCACTGGTTGTTGTTACTCGTCCGCACGGACTCGGTGTCGGCCTCGATCTGCGTACGGATCGAGTCGCCGGCGGCGAGCTCCGGGTCGACGGGGACGGTGACGGTGGTCGTCGGCTGCTGGGTCTCGACGACTGTTGGGCCGGACTGAGCTGCGCTCGGTGCGTCGTCGCCCTTGTCGGCGACCTTGAGCCAGACGAAGACGGCTGCCGCCGCCAGCCCGATCACGCAGGCGATCGCCACACCGAGCAGGACCGCGCGCGAACCGCCGCCGTTGTTCGGCGGCTCGTAGGTGAAGGTCGGGTACTCGACGGGCGTCGATGCGCTCGGATACCCACTGCTCGGATACTCGTTGCTTGCGAACTGTGTGCTCGCGAACCGTGTGCTCTGGGAGCCGGAGACCGGGTACTGCGTGGCCGAGTGGTCGGGTACGGCGCGCGACATCGTCTCGGCGTACTGGTCCGGAGGCACTGCGCCCGAGGCGCTCCCGTCGGGCCGATCAGGTGTGGACATGGGGCAATCGTAAGCCGGAAATGAGACATCTTCGCAGGTCCATCCGTACGGACGACAGGCGCCGACTGCCGCACGAGGTGGCGGCTCAGTTCGGCGACACCAATTCCCACGGGACCGACAGCATGTTGTCCACGCGACGACCGCGCGGGATGGTCACGCGGATGCCGGAGTCGAGCATCATGGCCCGCGCGTAGCGCCAGCGGTCGCGCGGACCGTAGGTCTCGTGCGAGGCCGCCCGATCCCAGCAGCGGTCCGCGCAGGTGAGCAACTCGTGGATGGCCTCCCCCGCCACGTTGTGGTGGATGAGGGCCTTCGGGAGTCGCGCCGCCAACTCGGACGGATGCTGGGTGTAGGCCGGCGACCACGACAGCGTCAGCTCCTGCGGGCCGGTCGCGTCGAGCAGGATCCAGCAGCAGCGTCGACCGATCTCATCGCACGTGCCCTCAACGATCAGGCCGCCGGGAGCCAGTGCCTCCTGCATCTGCGCCCACGCCGCGCGGACCTCGCTCTCGTCGTACTGGCGCAGCACGTTGAAGGCGCGGACCAGGTTCGGGTGCAGACCGGCCAACTCGAAGCCGCCGAGCGCGAACCGGACGCCCTCACGCGGTTCGACGAGGCGCGCGGGATCGATCTCGAGGCCGACGAGCTCCAGGGACGGCACGGCGCGGCGTAGGCGGAGCGCCATCTCGACGGCCGTGTTCGGGCGACCGCCGTAACCGAGGTCGACGGCCAGCGGTCGTTCGACGTCGAGCGCCGCCCGGATGCGCGGGTCGGCGGCCATCGCACGGTCGACGCGTCGCAACCGGTTGATGTTGGTGGTGCCGCGGGTGATCCGTCCCTGAGGTCGTCCGGCCTTGAGGCCGGACCGGGTCATGCGATGTTGTCCTGCACCCAGGTGGAGGTGAACTCGGCTTCGCCGCGGAACAGGTCGACGAGGTTGACCAGCATCAGCTGTTCCAGCTTGGCGTTGACGAACGGGATGTAGACCTTGACCTCGGTGGTCTTGCGGATGGTGCAGCCGGTCTCGGTCGGGAACAGTTCCTGCTCACCGGTCAGCGAGCCGGGGCCCGCCGGAATCGACGCCGTGTAGGTGCCGGTGGTCCGCTTCGACTCGCCGTCGAGGACGCCGTAGGTCTCGATGCGGGTGATGAGCATGTCCTTCATCATCACGGTCTGCGCGATCGGCGGCAGCATGTCGCGGGTGATGGTCTGCTCCAGCACCACGCGGATGCCGTCGCCGTTCTGCTCGAACTCGCGGACGCTGGAGATCGGCGTCAGCTCACGGAACCCCTCCATGAGGTCTTCCCAGTAGTTCTTCTGCGAGAGCGCCTGGTAGATCTTCTCGGCCGGGTGCGTGTACCGGGCCGAATAGCTGAGCCGTCGTGCCATGTGGAACAGCCTAACGTCAGAATTAACGTCCGAGAAAATCGACAGTCGCGTCGCGTTCGGCATCGAGCAGGTGACCGACCTGCTCGATGACGGCCTTCTCGATCTTGCCGCCGACGAACGGGATCGCCACGTTGGCGCTGCCGAGGTACTGGGCGACGGCCGGGTCGCCTGCGATCGTGATGTCGCCGGAGATGGTGGCCGGGGCACCGCTGACCGAGGCCTCCATGCGGCCGGTGATGGCGGCGCCGCCGAGGGTGAACGTGCTGGTCCGCGGGATCTCGAGGTCGCCGGGACGGACGGCGGTGACCACCGACGGCAGGTTCTCGGCGCCCACGCCCTGCTTGGTGATCACGGTGACGGTGTCACCGTCGAGGGTGAACGACTCGAGCACACCGTGGTCACCGTTGGTGGCGGCGATGAGATCGCGCCAGTACTGCTCGGTGCTGAGCAGCGACCACAGCGCGGACACGGACGACGGATAGCTCACCGAATGCTCGAACTTGCTCGACATAGCAGTCAGGCTACCGTTACCGGTGTGACGAATTCCCACGAGATCGCAGGTTCCGCCGACACCGTTCTGGCCTCCCTCACCACGTTGCGTCTCGGCGGGCCCGCGCGCAGCGTCGTCCGCTGCGACGACACCGACACGCTGGTGTCGACGATCCGCGATCTCGATTCCCGTCGCGAGCCGGTCCTGCTGATCGGCGGCGGCTCCAACCTGGTGATCGGCGACGACGGTTTCGACGGCGTCGCCGTGGTCATCGCGTCGAGCGGCATCGAATACGGCGTCGACGGCGACCGACCGTTCGTGACCGCCGAGGCGGGCACCGACTGGGACGCGCTGGTCGCCGACACCGTCGCCGCAGGCTTCGGCGGCCTGGAATGCCTGTCCGGGATTCCCGGCGCGGCGGGCACCACGCCCGTGCAGAACGTCGGCGCGTACGGTGTCGAGGTGGCCGACGTGCTGCGCAGCGTTCGGCTGCTGGACCGCGCGACCGGCGAGACCGCCTGGGTGGGTCCGGAGGCCCTCGACCTGGCGTACCGCACCAGCAAGTTGAAGGGCCGTGACACCCACGTGGTGCTGGCGGTCTCGTTCTGGCTCAACGCCGACGGCGTGTCCGCCCCCATCGCCTACCGCGAATTGGCCCGGGCGATCGGCGTCGACGAGGGCGGCACCGCGGAGGCGGCCTCCGTCCGCGAACGAGTGCTGTCGCTGCGCGCGGGCAAGGGCATGGTGCTCGACGCCGCCGACCACGACACCTGGAGTGCGGGCTCGTTCTTCACCAATCCGATCGTGCCCGAGGCCGATGCGGCGGCCGTCCTGGCGCGGATCGTCGCGCGGGTCGGCGACGACGTGACGGTCCCCCGCTATCCCGCGGACGCGGGCGTGAAACTGTCGGCGGGCTGGTTGATCGAGCGCGCGGGCTTCACGAAGGGCTTCCCGGGCGACGACGCCCCCGCGCGGCTGTCGACGAAGCACACCCTGGCGCTGACGAACCGCGGGGCGGCGACCACCGCGGACCTGCTGGAGTTGGCGGGACGGGTCCGGGACGGGGTGCGCGACGCGTTCGGTGTCGACCTGCACCCCGAGCCGGTCTTCGTCAACTGCCGGTTGCCTCGCTGAGCTCCTCGAGGACCTCGTCGAGCAGTTCGTTGAACTCCGCGGACCGCTCGAACGGCGCCATGTGTCCGGAACCCTCGTAGGTGCTGTACGAGCGGAGGAAGCCGCGGCTGCTGAGCGCCTTCGCCATCTCGTCGGCATGCTTCTGCGGGGTCAGGAGGTCGGCGGTGCCGACGACGACGGCCGTCGGAACGGTCACCTTGTCGAGACCGGACAGGACGTCGAGGGTGTACATGGCCGAACCCCAGGCGGCGCGCGCCTTCGGGGAGCAGGCGGAGACCATCTTGTCGGAGAACTCGACGTGCGCCTTGCGGGCCACCGGACCGAGTGCGACGTAGTGCTCGAAGCGCGCGGTGAGGGCGTTGACCGGCAGCGGCACCGGTGCCGAGGTGAACACGCGCTGCAGCACCTTCTTGCCCGGCTTGGCGAGGGCGGGCAGGTTGTCGGGGATCAGGTGCTGGCGCTGCACCACGCCGCGGGCGGCCGTGGCGCACAGGACGATGGCCGAGACGCGATCCTCCATGCCGGCACCGAACTGCTGGGCCCACGACATGATGGTCATGCCGCCCATGCTGTGACCGACGAGAACGGCGCGCTTGCCCTCCGGGATCATCGCCTCGAGGACGGCTTCGAGGTCCTGCCCCAGCATGTCGACGGTCGGTCGATTGGGGCCGAGCTCGGACAGCCCGTGCCCGCGCTGGTCGTAGGCGACGATCGGGCGGCTGTCGCCGAAGTGGTTGAACTGGGCGTTCCAGAACGCGGTGTTGCAGGTCCAGCCGTGGATGAGGACGAGGATCTCGTCGGAGTCGTCGATGTCACCGGATGCGACCACGTGCAGCAGGGCGCCGTCGGGCGTGCCGACGACGGACGAGCGCATCGAGTGGGTCGGGGTCCGCAGGGCCGGGTCGGGGCCGTCGTCGACGGGATCCGGGTACTTGAAGACCTCGCGCAGCATGGCGCCGCCGGTGATCGCGAACTGCGCTGCAGTGGCCGCGGTGAACGCTCCGGCCGCGACGGCCCCCCATTTGCGCGCCTGCGCCCACTTGCTCTTGCTCGTCATCGGTCGTCCTCTTCCGTTGGGTCGGCGGCGGTGGCGCCGTCGCCCGCAGCCCGGTGCTGCTTCGCTTCGAAATACTTGGTGGCCTCGCCGATCGCGCGGGAGATCTCGTTGTCGAGTGCTCGACTGAACGTGGTCTCGACGATCTCGTGGGCCATCGGCCGGACGGTCTGGATCAGGCCCGCGATCTTCGCGAGCTTCGCCTCCCCCAGGTCCGGCAGATTCTCGTCGAAGTACTGGCCGGTGATGATGGAGACGAAGCTGCGAGCGACATCGGTCAGATCCGACTCGACTCGTACCCATCGTTCGAGGAGGTCATCGATGTCGATGCCGCCTTTGACCAGCGCCTCGGCGCCTTCCAGCACTTCCGGGTTGCGGATTGCATAGTGGGTGCCGTCTTTGGTGAGCAGTCCCAGCTTCTGGCTGAGTGAGATGGCCCGCTCGTCGGCGCCCAGGGTCTTCTTCAATTCGGTGAAGGTGATCGTTGCTGCGCGCTTGATGTTGCGCAGCCGGCCGCCCTTCGGGGCGGCACGCAGCACGTGCTCCACCTTCATGCCGTAGTGCGCGGCATGCAGTAGTTCGCTGATGGTCGCGAAGGTGTAGCCGCGCTCCAGCATCCGCGAGATCAAGTTCAAGCGGACCAGGTGTTCGTCGGAGTACCAGCCGGTGCGGCCGCGGATGGTCGGCGGCGGGAGCAGTCCGCGGTCCTGGTAGACGCGGATGTTGCGGACGCTGACGCCCGACACCTGGGCGAGGTCGTTGATGCGGTATTCGCTCACTGGGTCGGCCGCGTCTCTACGCGTTCTTCCGGAACCACGAGCGTCCCAGGATCTCGTCGATCCGCGCGCGGACGTCGACGACGTAGACCAGCACCGCGGTGATCGCGATGAGGAAGAACATCAGGCCGAATCCGAGAGTGGCCTGCACCACCCAGATGAGGACGGTCGAGACGGCGAGGATCGCCACCCAGATCCCCTTCGTCTGGGCGCTGATCGCGGTGAATGCGTCGGCCCGGGTGGTTGCGGCGTGCACGAGCGCCACGGCACCCGTGATCCCGGATACCACGGTGATGGCCAGCAGGATGTAGTGCTGGGCGTACAGGACGAAGACTGCGGTGCTCACGAGTCCACCTTAATCACGGGCCGACGTGGCCGAGTCGGTGCCGAGGACGTCGCTCACCTCGTTCACAGCGGAGCCGGCCTCGTCGGCGGGAGTCTGCTGTTCGCCGTCGTCGCCCTGGGCGTTCTCGCGGCGGAAGGAGTCGTAGATCTCGAGCAGCATCTGCTTCTGGCGTTCGCTGATGGAGCCGTCGGCGAGGAGGGCGTCGCGGACCGGGCTGGCGGGTCGGGCTTCGAGGATGCCCGCACGGACGTACAGGACCTCGGCGGACACGCGCAGTCCCTTGGCGATCTGGGACAGGACGTCGGCCGACGGCTTGCGCAGGCCTCGTTCGATCTGCGAGAGGTACGGGTTGGAGACTCCGGCGCGTTCGGCGAGCTGACGCAGCGACACCTTGGCGGACAGTCGTTGGGTTCGGATGAACTCGCCGATGTCCTGCGCCGCGTTGGTCACGGCCTCGACCGTGGTCGCGCCGTCCTGCGGGGCGTCCTGATTGCTCTGCTCGGATGTCATGTGTCCCTTCCTCCCTCGTCCAGTATCCGCGACGAGCGCTAACAAGTGCAAGCGCACGTGCTTGTTTTCGTCGGCGGTGTCGCCGTCAGGAGAACAGCAGCACGGAGACGGTGTAGATCGTCAAACCGGCGAGGGAGCCGACGACGGTGCCGTTGATGCGGATGAACTGCAGGTCGCGGCCCACTTGGAGTTCGATCTTGCGGCTGGTCTCCTCGGCGTCCCAGCTGCGGACGGTCTCGGTGATGACCGAGATGATCTCGGGCGAGTAGTTCTCGGCGACGTGTCGTGCGGCGCGCACCGTCCAGCCGTTCATCTTGGCTTGGAGCGGCTCGTCGTCGCGGATGCGTTCGGCGAGTTGGACGACGGCGTCGGACAGTGAGGTGCGGAGGGTGGACTCGGGGTCGTCGAGCATCTGCTCGATGACGGCTTTGCCTGCCTGCCATGCGGTGGATGCCGCGCCGGTGATCTCGTCGCGGCCGAGGAGTTCGTCTTTGAGGCCCTCGAACTTGGCGATGGTGGCGTCGTCGTGCTGCAGCTCTTGGGCGAAGTCGGCGATGAAGTCGTGCATCGCGATGCGGAGTTCGTGGCGGGGGTCGCTGCGGACCTTGTAGGTGAATTCGGTGAGTTCGCGGTAGATCTTGTCGCCGACGAGGTGGTTGACGAATTTCGGCGCCCAGGCGGGGCCGTCGCGGTCGACGACGCGATCGATGAGCAGGGAGCTGCCGAGCGCCCAGTCGTGGGCGCGGTCGCAGGCCAGTTGGATGACGGGTTCTAGGCGGTCTTCGGCGACGAGCTGTTCGAGGATGCGACCGGCAGGCGGTGCCCAGACGGGTTCGGCCGCCCACTTGAGGACGGCTTGAATGAAGCGTTCGACGTCTTCGTCGCGCAGCATCTCGGACCAGAGTTTGAAGACGCGGGACACCTCGTCGTTGACGCGCGGTTTGTTGGCGGGGTCGGCGAACCAGGTGGACACGCGCCGCGGTAGGTCGAGGGCACGGACGCGGCCTTCGATGACGTCCCGGGTCATGAAGTTCTCTTGGATGAACCCGCCGAGCTGTTCGCCGATCTGGTCCTTCTTCCGCGGGATCAGCGCGGTGTGCGGGATGGGCAGTCCGAGGGGCTGCCGGAAGAGGGCGGTGACGGCGAACCAGTCGGCGAGCGCACCGACCATTCCGGCTTCGGCGGTGGCCCGGACGTACCCGACCCAAGCCGCGACATCCTGGCCGTCGCGGTGTTCGAGCCATCGCATGACGAAGTAGATGGCGGCGGCACAGAGCAGCAGACCGGTGGCGAGGATCTTCATGCGCCGCAGGTCACGGGCCCGCTGCGCGTCGTTTTCGGTGAGTCCCGCGGGCACCGAGGGCACCGCTGCGAGCCGTGACCGTTGATCGAAGGTGGACGACACTCGTCCAGTGTTACCCACCGCCTACTAGGGTTGCTAGGTGATGGCTAACCCACCGATACCGACGAGTGCTGCGCGCGCCGCTGTGAATGCGGCGGCGACGTTGACTCGTGAGCTCGAACAGCGCGTGCTGACGCCCGCGGTGGAGGCCGTCACGTCTGACGGTCGAAAGCAGCGCTGGGAGAAGCACAAGCAGGAGCGTCGGGCGGAGTTGACGACGGGCACGATCGAGGCGGTCCGCGCGTTGGGCGCGGAGGCGGGGATGGACGACATCGCTCGCCACATCGGGGTGTCGAAGACGGTGCTGTACCGGTATTTCGCGGACAAGAACGATCTGGCTGCTGCGGTGACTCTGGCGTATGTGGAGTCGACGATCATGCCGCGCTTGATCGAGGCCTTGTCGGGCGACATCGGCGATTACCGCCTGGTGCAGGCGACGATCAGCGTCTACGTGGAGACGGTGTCGTCGGATCCGAACGTGTACCGGTTCACGATGGCGCGGCCGTCGGCGAGCCGTCCGGTGGCCGCGGATGCGGAGAAGATCTTCGCGGGCGCTCTGGAGTCGACGCTGGAGACCCGTTTTGCGGCCCGCGGCGCACAGACGTCGGGTGCCCGGACGTGGGCGACGGCGATGGTCGGCGCGACGACCCGCGCCGTCGAGGAGTGGATCTCCTCTCCCGACCGCACGGCCCGGGCCCTGACGGACGAGCTGACGATGATGGTCTGGAGCAGCCTGGTCGGCATCGTCCAGGCCGGCGGCGACCCCGAAGCCTTCGCCGCCAACCCCCCGAAACTCCCTCCCGCCTGAGCGAAAGCAAACGCCGACGGAACTTCTGAGTGCGTCGCGGTCGGCGTCGGCCTGGGCTGTATTGCCCACCCGTCGATATCGCTGAAATCAGGCCGACTGCGGCTGTCCGACGGCAATTTCGGGCTGTCGCAGTTTCGAAATCGATGATCGCTCTCCTCCCGCTGGCCGAATGAATACTCGGTCGGCGGGAGGTGGCCGGTCCCTTCATTGGCCTCTCATGCAGTGGCCAGGTGCCCTCCGGTGATGGCCTTGAGAATGTTGTTGACCAAGGCGTGGAATGCGAATTCGGAAGCGGCACGATCGATTCCACGACTGGTGAATCGCCGGAATCGGAGATTGTGCTTGGCCTGCCCGAACGGTGTTTCGGCGATGTGACTGCGCTGGGAGTACAGCGCTCGACCCTCCTGCGTGGCCAGCTCGTAGGTCATTTTCTCGATCGGCGGAGCATTCTTGGCAGGCGGACTCAACTCGCTGGTGTCGCGCGGGAGCTTGTGTGATTTCGCGGTGGCGATCAACCGTTTGGGGCCGGCCGCGGTGAGGTTGTCTTCGGCGAGGTACCCGGCATCGGCGAGCAGGGTCCCGATCTGAGCAGGGCCGGCCTCATACCCGGGTGGCCGGTGTTCGGTCAGGATCGCGACGGCCTTGACGGCCTTGTCCATCATCGGAATGAACGTCGGCGCATCGATCGGGCCGTCGCCGACGCCGGTGGCGATGATCAGGCCGTCGGAGGTGGTGACGGCCTGGCAGTTGTAGCCCTGCACCCAGCCGCCGCCCCGCAACGGCATCGGCCGCGACTGCGGGTCGGTGATGTTGCCGAGGTTGTCGGTGTTGGCGCGATGCGGTCTACTCGTCGCCCGATTGGTCAATATCCGCTGTTTGTACTCGCGCTGCTTCTGCCGTTCGGCATCCCGGCGGGTCTGCCAGGCGTGGGTTTCCGCGCATGCTTTGGCGAGGCGATCGTAGGCATCACGGACCTTCTTGGTGTCCTCGACCGGCAACGGCGGACGCCCCAACCCACTGGCTGCATGCCGATCGATCTTGGCCTGCTGCCGATCACGAGCCTTCTGCACGCCGGCTTCAGCGACTTCGATACGCATCTCGATCGGCGGGGGCCCAACACGTCGAGAACCGTTGGTCCACTCCTGTTTCCACTGCGTCACGAACTCGGCCCGCTCGGCGTCCTCGGCGGCCCGCTTGGCTTCGAGGGCCTCGAAATCAATGGGCGTGGACTGCTTGTCCTCGGCTGCCTTGTTCAATGCCCGAACATTTTCCAACGCTGCATCGATGCGTTTGAGGCGATCAGATTTGAGCAGCTCGTCGGGAACGGACTGGTTGTCATCGTCGTCGGCGTCGTTGGCCGCATGCTCGGCATCAGCCTCGCGCGCGGCTTTGTTGAGCTTTTCCCGCAAGGCGGCCACCTCTGCCTCGCGGGCCTTCACCAACGATTTCTCGGTGCGGTTCTTCGCCATCGAGGCGTTCGAAGCGATCTTGACCCCGTCCAAGGCGACCACGCCGACCTTGCCCATCCCGAGCTGAGCGCACGCGGCCAGCACCTGCGTGAACAACGCCGGCATCACCGGTGAGGCCTGCGCCCGGAACCGCGCGACCGTCGCGTGATCAGGCGGATCGCCGCCGCAGATGACGCGGAAGGCGATGTCCCGATGGCACAGGCGCTCCAGCTTCCGCGACGAGCGTTCCCCGTGCGCCCACCCCCAGATCAACAGCGTCAGCAGCATGTCCGGGTCGTAGCCGCGGCGCCCGACCCCACCGGTCTTACGCAGCGCATGCAGCCCCGAGGTGTCCAGGCGGTCGACCAGTGAGATCACCAACCAGACCGGATCATCGGCCGGCAACCACTCCCGCATGCTCGGAGGCAACAGAAACTGCTGATCGCGGTCGACCGCCCGATAATCCTTCGCCACACCACCATTATCGCAGGTCAGGACCACATTCTACGCAGATTTACCGACAAACCTCGTAAATCAAACTGCGACAGCCCGGTTCTCCCTCGGAGAGGCGCAGACGGCCTGATTTCAGCAGTAGTGCCCCGCGGTCGACGGCGCAGGGACTGACGAGGTGGTCGGCGGCTGCCGACAGTGATGTTCCGGCACCCGAAGGGAAGGTGCCGCACCACTTGTCGACCAGTCGCTGAATTGACCCGGGTTTGATGGAGACAGGTTTGACCGGAAGGGACACTTGTTTCACGCCTCGCCCATCGAAGTACTCGCCCGAGTTGCGCGACCGTGCCACACGTATGGCCATCGATGCTCGGAAGGATCCCGAGACCGCGCCGGGCGCGTTGGCTCGGATCGCCAAGCAACTCGACATCAACCCCGAAACCCTGCGGAACTGGGTCCGCCGCGTCGAAGACGGCCAAGCCGCTACGCCTGGGATCGAGACGGTCTCGGATATCGAGCGGATCCGCTTGTTGGAGAAGGAAGTTCGAGAGCTGCGTCGGGCAAACGAGATCTTGAAGACGGCATCGGCTTTCTTCGCGGCCGAGCTCGACCGGCCACACCGCTGATCGTCGCCTTCATCGATCAGCACCGACATCGATGGCCCGTTGAGGCGATCTGCACCGCCCTGACCGAGGCCGGCTGTGCGATCGCGCCATCGACCTACTACGCCGCCCGCACCCGAGCGCCCTCGGCTCGGGCGGTGCGCGACGAGTACCTGAAAACCCAGATCATGCGGGTCTATGAGGCCTCCGGCGGCATCTACGGACGCCGCAAGATCCGCGCCGCCCTCCACCTGGAAGGGATCACCGTGGCCAAGTGCACCATCGAACGACTCTGCGCTGACCTGGGGATTCGGGGGATCGTGCGCGGGAAGTTCCCGCGCACCACCAGACCTGCACCCGAGACTGAACGCCCGGCGGATCTGGTCGACCGACAGTTCGCTGCGCAAGCGCCGAATCAGTTGTGGGTTGCCGACATCACCTACGTGCGGACCGAGGTCGGCTGGGTGTACGTGGCGTTCGTGCTGGACGTATTCTCGCGGATGATCGTCGGCTGGCAGACCTCGACCCGCATGTTCGCCGACCTCGCCATCGACGCCCTCGCCATGGGCTTGTGGCTGCGCCGGCGGGCCGGGCAGGACCTCACCGCACTGATCCACCACTCCGACCGCGGCGTGCAATACCGAGCCATCCGCTACACCCAGGCCCTCCACGAGGCCGGCGCCATCGCCTCCGTCGGCTCGCGTGGTGACTCCTACGACAACGCGATGGCCGAAGCCCTCAACTCGCTGTACAAACACGAACTGATCTACAAGAAAGGACCGTGGACGAGCACCAACGCCGTCGAGATCGCCACCGCCGAATGGGTCCACTGGTACAACACCACCCGCCTCCACTCGGCCCTGGACTACCAGCCGCCCGCGGCAATCGAAGCCGACTACTGGACCCAGAATCGGGCCCGCGAACTCTCCTCACAGAACAACTGATCGGTCTCCACCAAACTCGGGTCTTGACACGCACCACTTGTGTCTCCCGCACTCAGTCGCGACCGAGTGCGGGAGACAGAACTGGTGCGACGAGGCGCGAAGTGGTGAGACCACAAAAGAATCGACCCCCGACGAAGAGAGTCGGGGGTCGATTCAGCTAGCTCTGAAAAGAGCAGCAGCCTTACTTGGCGGTCGGCGCAGCCTTCTTAGCCGGCGCAGCCTTCTTGGCCGGAGCGGCCTTCTTGGCGGCGGTGGCGGGCTTGGCGGCGGCAGGCTTGGCAGCCGGCTTGCGGGCGGCGGTCACCTTGGTGGCGGCGGCGTCGGCGTCAGCCTTGGCCTTGGCGCCGGCCTTCTCGATGTCGGCGGCCTTGTCCTGCAGCTTCGAGGAGACCTCGTCGGCGGCGACGGCGGCGTCCTCGACCTTGTCGGCGGTGCGGCCGGCGAGAGCGGCGGCGCGCTCGCCGAGCTCACGGGTCTGAGTGGAGACGGCGCCGAGGGCGTCTTCGGTCAGCTCGACGGCGTCGGCGTAGGCCTTCTCCACGCGGGCGAGGTTCTCCTCGACGACGGGGGTCTGGCGGAGGCGCTCGACGGCGGTCTCGCCGCGCTCGGCGAGCGTGTTGTACAGGCCGGTGGTGGCCTCGATGTACGGCTCGGCGACCTTGCGGAGCTCTTCGCTGGTCAGCTTGGCCCGGAGCTCTTCGACGCTGGGGAACTCGGTGGGGAGCTCGGTCAGGCGGCTGCGGGTCTCGGTCAGGCGGGTGCGGGTCTCGTCCAGACGGGTCTGGGTACGCTCACGCGAAGACTGTGCGCGGGTCTTCAGCTCGGCGAAGGCGTCCTTGACTTCCTGGACGGCAACATCGCCCGCGCCGACGACGGCGTAGACCGGGGTGGGGAAAGTACGTTCGGCGGTGCTCATTGCAACTCCTTGCTTGCTTTAACTTGCACTACCAGTGTGCGCGATAGTGCTAACAAATGCTAGCGGGGATGCTTGCAAAGTGTCCCATGTCACCCCAGCGTTCTGTTTCGCAACGATATGAAACATGCCATTCAACTGGTGTTTTCCCGAATTTGGCACAGAATTGATGGTTTGCTGGAATTTAGCGCACGGCTAGCAAAACCTTCATTTTTGATCCATTGAACGGGTCTCGGGCGCACGCGGCGGTCAGCGGGGTGCGGCGTCGTACCGGTAGAACCCGCGGCCCGCCTTCTTGCCTAGTCGGCCTGCCTCGACCATGCGCAGGAGCAGCGGGGGCGGCGAGTACAGGGGTTCCTTGAACTCCTCGTACATCTTGTCCGCGATCGCTTTGACGGTGTCGAGGCCGACGAGGTCGGTCAGCTTCAGAGGCCCCATCGGGTGAGCGCAGCCGAGGACCATCGCCTTGTCGATGTCGTCGACCGTGGCGAAACCGCTCTCGACCATCCGCATCGCGGACAGGAGGTACGGGACGAGGAGGGCGTTGACGACGAAGCCGGAGCGGTCCGCAGAGCGGATGACCTGTTTCCCGAGGACGTCGTACGCAAAGGACTCGGCGCGGCGGGAGACGTCTTCAGACGTCGCGAGGGTGGTGATCAGCTCGACGAGCGGGAGCACCGGAACCGGGTTGAAGAAGTGCATGCCGATCACCCGCCCGGCGTTCTCGGTGGCCATGCCGAGCTTCATGATCGGGATCGACGAGGTGTTGGACGCGAGAATGGCGTCGGGGTCGACGACCGCCTTGTCCAGGGCCCGGAAGACGTCGATCTTGACGTCCTCGTCTTCGACGATCGCTTCGACGACCAGCTGCCGGTCGGCGAAGTCGTCGAGGTCGGAGGTGAAGCGCAGCCGGCACGACGCCTGCTCACGTTCGCGTTCGGTGAGTTTGCCGCTGCTGACGCCGCGGTCGAGCGAGCGCAGGATGCGGGCACGACCGGCGGTGACGAGGTCGCGGCTCGATTCGTGCACGAGGACGTCCACGTCGGCGCGGGCGCACACCTCGGCGATACCTGCACCCATCTGACCTGCGCCGACGATGCCGACGCGCGAAATCTTGTCACTTGCCACGAGACAGCGCTCCCTGAATGTCCTGGTGCCGCGTCGCGCGGTCGGCGGACTCGTCGCGCCGCCGGCACGGATGCGGAACCGCGTCTGCTTAGCAGTGAACCCGGGGCATGCAGGAGTCTTGCCCCTCCCAGTGCCCCGGGTTCACGATGCTCTTGCCCGACCTCTTCGAGGCCGTGTCAGTCAGTTCCTAGTGGAACTGGCCCTCCTCGGTGGAGCCCTTCAGAGCCGCGGTCGAGGTGTTCGGGTCGACGGTGGTGGCGACGGCGTCGAAGTAGCCGGCACCGACCTCACGCTGGTGCTTGATGGCGGTGAAGCCACGCTCTTCAGCAGCCTTGAACTCGCGCTCCTGCAGGTCGACGAAGGCGGTCATGCCGTTGCGGGCGTAGCCGTGAGCCAGGTCGAACATGCCGTAGTTGAGGGCGTGGAAGCCGGCCAGGGTGATGAACTGGAACTTGAAGCCCATCGCGCCGAGCTCCTTCTGGAACTTGGCGATGGTGTCGTCGTCCAGAGCAGCCTTCCAGTTGAAGGACGGGCTGCAGTTGTAGGCCAGCATCTGGTCCGGGAAGTCGGCCTTGACAGCCTCGGCGAACTTCTTGGCGACCTCGAGGTCCGGGACACCGGTCTCCATCCAGATGAGGTCGGAGTACGGAGCGTAGGCCTTGGCACGCGAGATGCAGGACTCCAGGCCCTTCTTGACGCCGTAGAAGCCCTCGGCGGTGCGGGTGCCGTCCAGGAACGGCTTGTCGCGGTCGTCGACGTCCGAGGTGATCAGGGTGGCGGCCTCGGCATCGGTACGAGCGATGACGACGGTCGGGACGTTCATGACGTCGGCGGCCAGGCGGGCCGAGGTCAGGGTGCGGATGTGCTGCTGGGTCGGGATCAGCACCTTGCCGCCGAGGTGGCCGCACTTCTTCTCCGAAGCGAGCTGGTCCTCCCAGTGCGAGCCGGCGACGCCCGAGGCGATCATCGACTTCTGGAGCTCGTAGACGTTGAGGGCGCCACCGAAGCCGGCCTCACCGTCGGCGACGATCGGGACGACCCAGTTGTCGACCGAGGTGTCACCCTCGATGCGGGCGATCTCGTCGGCGCGCAGCAGCGCGTTGTTGATGCGACGAACGACGGCCGGGACCGAGTTGGCCGGGTACAGCGACTGGTCGGGGTAGGTCTGGCCCGCGAGGTTCGCGTCGCCGGCGACCTGCCAGCCCGAGAGGTAGATGGCCTTGAGGCCCGCGCGGACCTGCTGAACGGCCATGTTGCCGGTCAGTGCGCCGAGCGAGTTGATGTAGCTGTCGTCGTCGACGTTGACGGCGTCCCACAGGATCTCGGCGCCACGACGAGCGAGGGTCTGCTCTTCGACGACCGTGCCCTGAAGCTCAGCGACCTGCTCTGCGGTGTAGTCGCGCTTGACGTTCTTCCAGCGGGGGTTGGTGTCCCAGTCCTGCTGGATTTCGGCGGCGGTACGGGGCTTTCCGACGTTGCTCATAGCCTTCGCTTTCGTTAGAACTTCTCGATCTCAGAAACCGTGAGATTTGATGTGCCGCCCAGTCTTGCGAACTGATCGACACCTTGAGGCTTTGCCTGAAAACAGGTTGCCACAGAACAAATGCCCAGGTCCAGACCTTGACAGGTGTTAATACCAACCAGGTTACCGGCGAGTTTTGCAAATCTTGCAAAGATCAGCATCACAAGCACTCCGCCGCTTACGCCAAAAAGTACGCGCGTACTGGGAAAACGTTCGAGGCCTTCGCGGGGGCCGACGGAGGGCGTCATTCCGACTCCGCGACACCCGCGACGAGATGAAAGTGTCTCATTTCACACCGACCGAGTGGGCGGAAGGGTTGTTCAGCCCTGCGTCGCGCGTTCGACGGCGGTCCGGACCAGCTGAACGAACTCGTCGTCGGAGACCGGCGCAGGCACCAGCGGGGCTCCCGGCGCCACCGCGGCGCGCTGCTCCTCGGTGACCTCGTCCGATCCCGACGACAGCCCCAACTGCAGGGTCACCGTGTCGCCGCCGACCGTGCGGACCAGCAGATTCGCGACCAGACCCGACCGGGCGCGGACCGCGCCGCCCGGCAGCGTCGTCACCGAGTCACTCCGCACCAGGAACGACTGCTCCACCGCGGCGTCGACGACAGAGGGCAGTTCGACGCTGGTCGTCACGATCTTCGCCCCGGCGAGGGTCCCCCTGCTGGGCGTCGCGGTGACGACGCGACACGGTCCGGTGGTTGCTCGGCGATCCGCATCGATGTCGCGGCGGACCGTGGAGATCAACTCGCTGAAGGTCCCGTCGTTCGACTCTCCCGCCAGAAGCGCCGAGTTGTCTTCCGACAGTTGCGGATTGAACTTCGCGTCTGCGGTCGGTGCACAGCTCTCCGGCTCGAAGCCGACGGTGGCGGCCTGCTCGATGGTCGCGCGATTGGCGACGATGAGCTGGTCCACGTCCATGGTGACGGCGCTGAAGCCGCCGGGGAACTGGTCAGCGGTCATCAGCAGATTCGGCAAGGACAGTCGGGGCGGCTCGTCCCCGCCGCACGAGGAGACGCCCAGGACGGCGGCCGCGACCGCCACGGCTGCGGCTCGGGAGACTGCGACTCGGGACACAATGGAGCGGGGCACACCGGCACCGTACCCGCCCCGGAGAGGAAGGGCGCAGATGAGCATCCAGCGGCCCGACGCTCAGAAGATGTTCGTCGGCGGTCGGATCCGCGGTCTGCGCGCGGACCGGGCGCTGTCGCAGCAGGCGCTCGCAGGCCTGCTCGGGATCTCGGCGTCGTATCTGAATCAGATCGAGCACGACAACCGCCCGCTCACCGGCCCGGTCCTGGCCCGGATCACGGACGTCTTCGGCCTCGACATCGACTTCTTCGATCCGCAGGACGACGTCCGCCTGGTCGCCGAACTGCGGGAGGCGCTGCTCGACGAGGACCTCGACATCGCGCAGGCCGCCCGCGACGGCGTCGACCTCGCCGACTTCGTCGCCACCCATCAGCCGATCGCGGAGGCCATGGCCGTGATCCACCGCCAGTACCGCATCGCCACCGAGCGGCTGGCCGCAGTCACCTCCGGTCGCGGGGACACCGTCACGCGCGGCGCCGTCACCGCCCCGCACGAGGAGGTCCGGAACTTCTTCTACCAGCGGCGCAATTACATCCACGAGCTCGACGAGGCCGCCGAGAGCCTCACCGTCCGCATGCGCATGCACTCCGCCGACTTGCGCGCCGGTCTCGCCGCCCGCCTCGAGGACCGGCACGGGGTGCGCATCGTCCGACGCGTGGATCTCGGCGACAACGTCCTGCACCGCTTCGACCCCGACCGCAAGGTGATGGAGTTCTCCGCGGCCCTCTCCCCCGGGCAACGCAGCATGAAGATCGCCGCCGAACTCGGCTTCCTCGAGCACGGCGACCTGATCGACGAGCTGGTCGAGGCCTCCAACTACTCGAGCGACGACGCCGTCACCCTCGCCCGCCTGGGTCTGGCGAATTACTTCGCCGCGGCCGCGGTACTCCCCTACAGCCAGTTCCACGGGCTGGCCGAGGACTTCCGTTACGACATCGAACGACTCTCTGCGTTCTACGCGCTCTCGTACGAGACCATCTGCCACCGGATGTCGACGCTGCAGCGGCCCAGCATGCGCGGCGTCCCGTGGACCTTCGTCCGCGTGGACCGTGCGGGCAACATGTCCAAACGTCAGTCCGCCACCGGCTTCCACTTCTCCTCATCGGGCGGTACGTGCCCACTGTGGAACGTGTACGAGACCTTCGGCTCGCCCGGCAAGATCCTGACGCAGATCACCGAGATGCCCGACGGCCGCGAGTACTTCTGGGTCTCGCGGACCGTCGAACGACGCGCCTCCCGCTACGGGCAGCCCGGTAAGACCTTCGCGATCGGCATGGGCTGCGAACTCCGGCACGCCGAACGCGTCATCTACTCCGACGGCCTGGAACTGGGGCCCGACGCCCGCGCGACGCCGATCGGGGCCGGCTGCCGCGTGTGCGACCGACAGAACTGCCCGCAGCGCGCCTTCCCTCAACTCGGCGTCGCACTGCATCTTGAGGAGCATCGGAGCACCATCTCGCCGTACACGACGTCATAGACCTGCCGTCGGCGTCGACTACCGTGTGTTCATGACCACACCTCGCGTCAGTCCCGGCACCTTCGGCGATCTCGGTCCGATCAACTGGCTCGTCGTCCGCGCCATGTCTCTCGCGACGGGTACCGACAACGCGCACATCTTCTCCACCCTCGGCCGCAGCAAGGGGCTGTTCCGCGGCTGGCTGCACTTCTCCTCGCGGATGATGCCCTTCGGTGAGCTGTCGCGCCGCGAGACGGAGATGATCATCATCCGCGTCGCCCACCGGCGGTCGTGCCAGTACGAGCTCGACCATCACCGCAGGCTCGGCGCCCGCGCGGGAATCGACGCCGCCGCGTTCGGGCAGATCCTCGACGGCCCCGACGCCGGCTGGGGCGACCGCGAACGCACCCTCCTGCTGGCCGTCGACGAACTCGTCGACACCCGCGACATCGCCGATGCCACCTGGGACGCCCTGCGCCGCCACCTGACCGAACGCAAGGCCATCGCCTTCGTCCTTCTGGTGGGCCAATACGACATGCTCGCGACCACCATCTCCACGCTGCGCGTCCAGCGCGACGAGTTCTGACCGGACGGACAACGCCATGACGACCATCGCGCAACGACTGATGGGCGTGCCCGTCTTCTCCCAGATCTACGAACAGCTGTGGCGGCCGGTCTTCACCCGGGGATTCAGCTTGGGCGGATCGTCGACCGTCGACTACGACCGCGCGCTGCGCGCCTACCTGGCTCGGACCGGCGACCGGATGGTGCTCGACGTGGCGTGCGGCCCGGGCAACTACAGCGACGACGCCTCCCGCGGCCTGGTCGGCGACGGCCAGTACGTGGGCATCGACTTCTCCGCGTCGATGCTCGCGCAGGCCCACGCGGCGAACCCCGGCGAGCGGGTCTCCTACGTGCGGGGCGACGCCCACCACCTCCCCTTCCCGGACGGAACCTTCGACACCGTCCTGTGCCTCGCGGCGCTGTATCTGATCCCCGATCCGCTCCCCGTCCTCGACGAGATGCTGCGCGTGGCCAAACCCGGCGGGGAGATCGTCGTCTTCACCTCGGTCCGTGCGTCGATCGCCGCACTGCCGGGCGCCGAGGCCGTCGCCGGAGTGTCCGGCCTGCGGATCTTCGGCCGTCGAGAACTGCTGGAGCACCTGGAGGCCTTGGGCGCGGAGCACGTGGAGCAGACCGTCACCGGCGTCGGACAGTACATTCACGCCCGCCGCCCATTGGCAGGATAGGTAACAGAGGCTAACCTAATTAACGAACACAGTTCCGTTAATTCGTAGGAGAGGTTCATGCCTGAAACCACCGCCGACACGCTGCCCCTCGCCGGGCGAAAAGACGAAGACATGCCGGGCCACTGGCTCCTGGCCCGCATGGGCAAGCGGGTCCTCCGGCCGGGCGGCAAGGAACTGACCCGGCACCTGCTGGCCGACGCCGCCCTGGCCGGTGCCGACGTCGTCGAATTGGCGCCCGGCCTCGGGAAGACCGCCACCGAGATCCTGGAGCACTCGCCGCGCAGTTACGTCGGCATCGAGGCCGACCCGCAGGCCGTCGCCCTCACCGAGCAGGCGATCGTCGGTCGCGGCACCGTCCGGCACGCCGACGCCGACGCCACCGGGCTCGACGACGCCAGCGCGGACGCCGTGGTCGGCGAGGCGATGCTGACCATGCAGACCGAGCGCGGCAAGTCCGCGATCATCGACGAGGCGTTCCGCGTCCTGCGCCCGGGCGGTCGCTACGCCGTCCACGAGTTGTCGCTGCACCCGGACACGCTGTCCGACGACGCCAAGACCGAGATCCGCAAGGCTCTCGCACGGTCCATCAAGGTCAACGCCCGCCCGCTCACCGAGGTGGAATGGCGCGAGCTGTTCGAGAAGGCCGGCTTCGAGGTGGAGCAGGTCCGCTTCGCGCCGATGGCACTCCTCGAGACGCGTCGCATGATCGCCGACGAGGGCATCGTCGGCACGCTTAAGATCGGATACAACATCGCCCGGAACGCCGCGGCCCGCAAGCGCATCCTCGACATGCGCAGCGTCTTCATCCGGTACCGCGACCAGATGTCGGCGATCGAAGTGATTGTGAGGAAGCCCCGTGTCGCCGAGTGAACCGTCGCTGCTTGATCTGACGCCGACGTCGTACACCTATCTGACCGGGCTCAACGCCCCGAACGACGGTGACACCGGCGCCAAACCGGCGATCAAGAAGATCAACAAGAGCGACACCGAGACCATCGTGCGACTGTCGTTCAAGGCCGGGCAGGTGATGGCCGAGCACATGGCCGTGCACCCGATCGTCGTGCTCGGACAGGCCGGCGAGATCGACTTCACGGTCGACGGCGCGACCGTCCGGCTCGAGGTCGGCACCGCGATCCGCGTGGAGGCCCGCGTTCCGCACAGTCTGACCGCCGTGACCGACGGTACTGTGGCATTGATAGTGGTCCACGGGCGCTGACCCCAGCACCCGGATGCAGGGAGGTCTCGCGATGCCGGTTCGATCTCGTGACCGCGCGCGGGCCCTCCTCGCCGACGCTCCCGAGGGCCTCGACGCCCACCAGGTGGCGGAGGCGCTCGACGTCCACGTCACGACCGCCCGATTCCACCTGAACAACCTGGTCGACGAGGGTTCGGCCGTCAGCGAGACGTTGAGTCCCGAGGGCGTCGGTCGGCCGCGGGTGCTCTACCGACCGATGCCTGCGCCTCCGGCCGACGAACTCCTGCACCTGCTCCTCCGACAGTTGGGCGGAACCGAGGCCGAGCGCGAGCGGCTCGCGTCCCTGGCCGGTCGGGCGTGGGCACAGGCCCACACACCGCGTGTCACCTCCTCCGCCCCGGCCGCCGTGCCCGACCCCGTCACCGTCGTCGCCGATGCACTCGCCGAACTGGGGTTCCGGATCACCGACGCGGTGAGCGCATTCGGCGAACACCGGGTGCGGATCTGTTCGTGCCCGCTGCAGTCGATCGCGGTGCGCAATCCGGAGATCGCGCACGGCGTGGTGCGGGGCGCGGTCGCCTACGCGCTCGAGTCCGCGTCGCCGGTGCTCGACGGCGCGTACGCCGTCGACGTCTCCCCCGACCCGGACGGAGACTGCGAGTTGGTGCTGAATCTGTCGAGCGCGGCCTACATCGAGCGGTAGTCCCGCACCGACATCCGCGGCCCGCGGCGCTCCGGCATCCCACCGCCGAGCTCGCACAGCCGGATCACCCGGTAGCGCTGCCCCGCATAGGGTTCCAGCAGTTCCAGCATCCCGTCGTCGTCGACCTTCTCCCCGATCAGCGCCGTGCCGACCACTGAGGGTGTGTGGTAGTCGCCGATCGGGACGGCGTCCGGGTCGCCGAGCGCGCGGATCCGGGTGTGCGCGGCCGTCCACGGTCCGATGCCGCGCAGCGCGGTGAGCCGGTCGGCCTTCCGTTCCACGTCGACGGTCGCCGCAGTCCGGATCGTCCTGGCGCGCACCGCCTCCAGCCCGCTGCGATGCCAGTCCGCCTCGGTGATCTCCCGCCACCGGGCACGCGGCGGGGGCACCCGCATGTCGTCGGGCACCGGCCCCGGGGCGGGCTCGCCGTAGCGGGTCAGGAGGTACCGCCACCCGCGGTAGGCCTCGGTGCCGGTCACCTTCTGCTCCATCACGCCGGCGACCAACGCCTCCCACACCCGGTCCGTTCTACCGAGCCGCAGGTACGGAACTTTCGCGACCAGGCGGGCGACGGCGGCGTCGTGCGGGGTCAGCGCGGACGGGTCGTCGTGCAGGCCGAGCATGCCCGGCGCGGAGTCGAGCAGCCACGCGGCACCCGGTCCCCAGGCGCGCAGTCGGATCTCGCGGCCCGCGCCGACCGCGATGGTTCCCGGACCGTCGGGCGTGTGCACTGCGCGCCAGACCGAGCCGTCCGCCGCGACACGGTACGCGGGATCGCCGCTCCCCCGCCGATGCACCGACAGCGTCGCGCGCACGGCGAGCGGGAAGCCCGGCTCCAGCACGCGGTCGATCATCACGGTGCCATTCTGCCTGCCTCGCCCCGCCCGCCCCGAACAGCAGTGTTCCCCGTGACCATGGGCTGGTCACGGGGAACACCGTCGATGTTCGAGCGTGCGAACTACAGGTTGATCATGTGGCCGATCGCGCCGTGGAAGGTCTCCTGCATGGCCTCACTCATCGTCGGATGGGTGTGGACGTTGCGGGCGAGTTCCTTGGCGGTCAGGTCCCACTTCTGCGCGAGCGTCAGCTCCGGCAGCATCTCGGAGACGTTGTCGCCGACCATGTGGCCGCCGAGCAGTTCGTCGGTCTGCGAGTTGGTGATGAGCTTGACGAAACCGGCAGTCGCGTTCAGGCCCATGGCCTTGCCGTTGGCGGTGAAGGGGAACTTCGAGACGGTGATCTCGTAGCCCTCGTTGCGCGCCTGCTCCTCGGTGAGGCCGAACGATGCGACCTGCGGCTGGCAGAACGTGGCGCGCGGCATCATGCGGTAGTCGCCGAGCAGCATGGTCTCGGCGCCGGCCATGGTCTCGACGGCGACGATGCCCTGGGCCTCGGCGACGTGGGCCAGCTGCAGCTTGGCTGTGACGTCGCCGATGGCGTAGATGCCGTCGACGTTGGTGCGCATGCGGTCGTCGATCGCGATGGCGCCGCGGTCGGTGAGGGCGACGCCGGTGTTCTCCAGGCCGTAGCCCTCGACGCGCGGCGCGAAGCCGACGGACATGAGGACCTTGTCGACGGTGATGCTGCCGTCGTTGCCCTTGGCGTCCTTGTACGTGACGGTGACGTTGTCGCCGTTGTCGTCGACGGTCTGCACGCCGGTGCCGGTGAGGACCTTGACGCCGAGCTTCTTGTACGCCTTGGCGATCTCCTTGGAGACGTCCGCGTCCTCGTTCGGGAGCACGCGCGGCATGAACTCGATGATGGTGACGTCGACGCCGTAGTTGGCGAGAACGTAGCCGAACTCCATGCCGATGGCGCCGGCGCCGACGATGACGATCGACTTCGGGAGTTCGCGGGTGAGGATCTGGGTCTCGTAGGTGACGACGTTCTCGCTGAGCGCGACGCCGGGGAGGAGACGGACGGTGGATCCGGTGTCGATGATGACGTTGTCGAAGGTGATCTCGCGATCGCCGACGACGATGGTCTTCGCGTCGCGGAAGACGCCGTACCCGTCGATCTCGGTGATCTTGTTCTTCTTCATCAGGAAGTGAACGCCCTTGACGATGCCGTCGGAGACCTTCCGACTGCGGTCGAAGGCGGCCCCGAAGTCGAAGCTCACCTCGCCGCTGATGCCGAAGGTCTTGGCCTCGTGGTTGAAGACGTGGGCGAGTTCAGCGTTGCGCAGCAACGCCTTCGACGGGATGCACCCGACGTTGAGGCAGACGCCTCCCCACCACTTCTCTTCGATCACTGCGGTCTTCATGCCCAACTGGGCGGACCGGATCGCGGCCACGTACCCGCCAGGACCGGCTCCCAGGACAACTGTTTGAAAATGTTCAGCCACGACGTTCAGCGTACTTCCCGCGTGTGCGCCACGCAGCCGTCCGGGCGGGCTCGGGAACTGATCACATTTCAATCACCGATTGAATTACTGATTGAATCGTGTTCTGATCAGAGAATGGCCTCCGAGACTCGAGCGAGCAGCACCCGCGCACGGCTGCTCGACGCCGCCGCGAAACTCCTCGCGGACGTCCCCTACGACGCCCTCTCCGTGCGCGCCGTCTGCGCGGCTGCGGGCGCCAACCCGGCCGCGGTCCACTACCACTTCGGCTCCAAGGAGGCGCTGGTCTCGGCGCTGCTTCAGGACCGCTTCGAATCCACCTGGGCCAGCCCGCTCGACGGACTCGCCGCCCGGCCGCGGACCGTCGGCGACATCGTCGACGCGATCCTCGATCCGCTCGTCGCCCTGCGTGCCGATGCCGAGACGGCGCCGACCGTCCGCGTGCTGGCCGAGTTCGTCATCGCGAATCCGCGCGCGCAGTGGAACAGCCGCTGGTTCGGCATGGCGCCATGGACCGACCTCCTCCTCGACACCGTCCCCGACCTCGATGTCGGCGCCGCCCAGCACCGCTGGCGGTTCGCCTTCACGGTCCTCATGACCGAACTCGCACAGCCCCGCGAGTTCACGCCCGAATCCGTCGCAGCCCTCCGCGACTTCCTCACCGCCGGCCTGTCCGGCCCGTCGAAAGATCCCCGATGACCTCCTCTCCGACCCCCGCCGCCAAGGACCCGTTCACACCCGCACAGCTGGGTCCGCTGACTCTGCGCAACCGGATCATCAAGTGCGCCACCTTCGAGGGCATGACGCCCGATGCACTCGTCACCGACGAGCTGATCGAGTTCCACCGCGAGGTCGCGGCGGGCGGGGCAGCGATGTCGACCGTCGCCTACTGCGCCATCGCACCGGAGGGCCGCACCGACCGCCACCAGATCTGGATGCGGCCCGAAGCCGTGCCCGGCCTGCAGCGGCTGACCTCCGCGATCCACGCGGAGGGTGCGCTGGCAGCCGCGCAGCTCGGCCACGCCGGCCCCGTCGCCAACTCGCTGTCCAACAAGCTGCCCGCGCTCGGCCCCGGACGCATTCCGGCGCCGATGGGGATGTCGCTGACGAAGAAGGTCGCCCGCGACGACATCCCCGGCATGGTGCAGAAGTTCGCCGGCGCCGCCCGCCTCGCCGTCGACAGCGGTTTCGACGGACTCGAGATCCACCTCGGTCACAACTACCTGCTCAGCTCGTTCCTCTCGCCGATGCTGAACCACCGCCGCGACGAGTACGGCGGCAACGCGGTCAATCGCGCCCGTTTCGCCCGTGAGGTCCTGGAGGCCGTCCGCACCGAGGTCGGCGACGAGGCCGCCGTCTGGATCAAGCTCAACATGTTCGACGGCGTCGGCAAGCCGGGCCGCGGCCTCGGCGGAAAACCGTGGAGCGGCACCAACCTCGACGACGCCATCAAGTACGCGGAACTGTTCGAGGCCGACGGGCACATCGACGCGATCGAGCCGACCGCGGGCAGCTCGCTGCTCAATCCGATGTACCTCTTCCACGGCGAGCCGCCGTTGGAGTCGTTCGCGGACGCGATGGTCGGCGTGATGCGCACCGGGATGAAGGTCGGCGGTCGGTTCTTCCTGAAGCACTACCCGTACACCGACGCCTACCTGCTGCCGCTGGCGCGGGAACTGCGCGCGGCCGTCTCGCTGCCGATGATCCTGCTCGGCGGCGTCACGGATCGGGCCGCCATGCAGACCGCACTCGACGAGGGCTTCGACTTCGTCGCCATGGGCCGCGCGCTGCTCCGGGAGCCCGATCTGCCGCTGCTGATCCAGGCCGATCCGACCGTCACGAGCAAGTGCGTGCACTGCAACCTGTGCATGCCGACCATCTACTCCACGACTCGCTGCCCCATTCGGACGGGCGAAGTTCCCGACCCGCTCGACGCCGCCTGATCCACCTGCACCGATCGCCGTTCCGAGCTCGTTCGGGACGGCGATCGTTCGTCGGCGCGGTTGGCCATCGTCTTTCCAAACGTGATAGGCATGGTAGTCCGTTCGGGAGACAGTCCCGAAGAGTCGATGGGCCCTCTCGGCCAGGGGAAGTGGTAACCGACAGCGACCACGCTGTCGCCTGTGAACCAGTTCGCACGACCCGAGAACAACGACTATCGATCTTCGGAGGTCTGATGACTGACTCATCCGTCACTTCGGCCGCACCGTCGCCCAGCACCCTGCGCAAAGCCATCGCAGCGTCCGCGATCGGCAACGCCACCGAGTGGTACGACTACGGCGTCTACGCCGCCACCACCACCTATCTCACCCAAGCCTTCTTCCCCGGCCACCTCGGCACCATCGGCACCATGCTCGGTTTCGCCGTCTCCTTCCTCCTCCGCCCGCTCGGCGGCTTCGTGTGGGGTCCGATCGGCGACCGCCTGGGCCGCAAGCACGTCCTCGCGCTGACGATCCTGCTGATCTCGCTCGCGACCGCCCTGATCGGCGTCCTGCCGACGCACGCGACGATCGGCGTCTGGGCTCCGATCCTGCTGATCGTTCTGCGCGTGGTGCAGGGCTTCTCCACCGGCGGCGAGTACGGCGGCGCCGCCACCTTCATGGCCGAGTACGCGCCCGCCGAGAAGCGCGGCAAGTACGGCAGCTTCCTGGAGTTCGGCACCATGGCGGGCTTCGCCTCCGGCACCGCGCTCGTCCTGGTGATGAACCTGGGGCTGTCCGAGGCGCAGATGATGGACTGGGGCTGGCGCATCCCGTTCCTCATCGCGTTGCCGCTCGGCCTCGCCGGCCTGTACCTCCGGTCGCAGCTCGACGATCCGCCGCTGTTCACCGACGTCGAACAGAAGGTCGCCGACCCCGGCGGCGTCACCGGCCAGCTCCGGCAGACCCTCGTCCACTACTGGAAGCCGATCCTCATCATGTTCGGCATGGTGGTGGCGCTCAACGTCGCCAACTACACCCTGCTGGCCTACCAGCCCGAGTACCTCAAGAGCACCATCGGACTGTCCGAGAATCAGGCATCGGTCGTCGTCCTGATCGGGCAGGTCGCGATGATGCTGATGATCCCGTTCTTCGGCGCCTGGTCCGACCGGACCGGCCGCAAACCGATGTGGCGACTCTCGTTGATCGGCCTGTTCGTCTTCGCCCTCCCGATGTACTGGCTGATGGGCCAGAATCTGGCCGGCGCGATCGTCGGCTTCGTGGTCCTCGGGCTGCTGTACATTCCGCAGCTGGCTACCATCTCCGCGACCTTCCCCGCCATGTTCCCGACCCACGTGCGGTATGCGGGCTTCGCGATCTCGTACAACCTGTCGACCGCCGCTTTCGGCGGCACCGCACCGCTGGTGAACGACGCGGTGGTCGAGCACACCGGATGGTCGCTGTTCCCGGCCGTCTACATGATGGGCGCGTGCGTGATCGGCGGCATCGCCCTCAACTTCCTCCGCGAGACGGCCGGCGTCTCGATCGCGGGCACCACCACGCCCGGCGCCCGTCCGGACGAGGAGGACGTGGACACCGTGTCCCCCGTCGAGGCCTGACACCACCGAAATCTTCGGCCCCCGAATCCATCTCACAGGAGGATTCGGGGGCCGAAGTCTTCCCGCTCGGTACGTTGGACGTCGTGACCAACGAAGATCCGTACCTCTGGCTCGAAGATGTGACCGGCGACGACGCCCTGGCCTGGGTGCGGGAGCACAATCAGCCGACCGTCGACGAGCTCACGACCTCCGACCGCTTCGCCGAGCTCGAGGCCGCTGCGCTGGAGATCCTCGACACCGACGAGCGGATCCCGTATGTCCGGCGACGCGGCGACTTCCTCTACAACTTCTGGCGCGACGCCGCCCACCCGAAGGGCCTGTGGCGGCGCACGACGCTCGACAGCTATCGCACCGACACGCCCGAGTGGGACGTCCTGATCGACGTCGACGCCCTCGCGGAGGCCGAGGGAGAGAACTGGGTGTGGGCGGGTGCCACCATGAATCGGCCCGCCTACGACCGCGCGCTGATCTCCCTCTCGCGCGGCGGTGCGGACGCCGCGGTGGTCCGCGAGTACGACGTCCCCACCCGCAGCTGGGTGGACGGCGGTTTCGCGCTGCCGGAGGCGAAGTCGCAGGTCGGCTGGATCGACCGCGACACCGTCTACGTCGGAACAGATTTCGCGCAGACGCCGGACGGCCTGCCCGCGATCACCTCGTCGGGCTACCCGCGCACGGTGCGCCGCTGGTCGCGCGGCACCGACGTCGCCGACGCCCCCACGGTCTTCGCCGGCGAGGTCTCCGACGTCGCGGTCGGCGCGGTGTGCACCCACACGCCCGGCCACGTGCGGCACTTCGTGTCCCGCTCCACCGACTTCTACAACGCCCTCGACTACGAACTCCGCCCCGGCGCCGACGACACCGACGACGAACTGATCCGCATCGACGTCCCGACCGACGCCCACTACGACGTCCGCCTCGACTGGCTGACAGTGCTGACCCGATCGCCGTGGACGGTCGACGGCACCGAGTACCCGGCCGGAACGCTCCTGGTCTTCGACTACCCCGCCTATCTGACCGGCGACCGCACGCACACCGTCCTGTTCACCCCTGATGCGCACACCAGCCTGCAGGATCACGCGTACACGAAGTCGCACCTCGTGCTCGTCACCCTGCACGACGTCGCGACCCGCATCGAGGTCCTCACCCTCGGTACCTGGGAGCCCGTCGAGCTCGACGGCCTGCCGGAGCTCGCCACGCTCGGCGTGCTCGACGCCGATCCGGACGACAGTGACGAGATCTGGCTGTCGGCGAGCAGTTTCACGCAGGCGCCCAGCCTGCTGCAGGGCACGACCACCGGTGGCGTCGCGGTGATCAAGGCGACGCCCGCCGCCTACGACTCGTCGGACGTCTCCACACAGCAGTTCTTCGCGACGTCCGACGACGGCACGCAGATCCCCTACTTCGTCATCAAGCGCGACGACGTCGCATCCGGCCCCGCACTGCAGTACGGGTACGGCGGTTTCGAGAACGCGATGACGCCCAGCTACCTCGGCATCGCGGGCCGCAACTGGATCGCCCGCGGCGGCGTGTACGTGATGACGAACATCCGCGGCGGCGGCGAGTACGGACCGGAGTGGCACACGCAGGCGCAGAAGGCCGGCCGCCACCTGGTCTACGAGGACTTCGCCGCCGTGGCACGTGATCTGGTGGCGCGCGGTCTCACGACCACCCCGCAGCTGGCGGCTCAGGGCGGCTCCAACGGGGGCCTGCTGATGGGTGTGATGGCCACCAGCTACCCGGAACTGTTCGGCGCACTGGTGTGCTCGGTCCCGCTCCTGGACATGCGGCGCTATCACCTGCTGCTGGCCGGCGCGTCGTGGATGGCCGAGTACGGCGACCCCGACGATCCGGCGGAGTGGGAGTTCATCTCGCAGTACTCGCCCTATCAACGACTGCGCGCCGGCCTCCCGATGCCCGCGTTCCTGATGACGACCTCCACTCGCGACGACCGCGTGCATCCCGGCCACGCCCGCAAGTTCGTCGCCCGGATGGAGGAGCTCGGCTATCCGGTCCGCTACTACGAGAACATCGAGGGCGGGCACGGCGGCGCCGCCGACAACCGGCAGGCGGCGTTCAAGTCGGCGCTGAGCTACGAGTTCCTGTGGCGGACCATCGGCAGCGTCGACCCCAACTGACGGAGGCGGTGCGGCAGGCCGGTCGACGTCGGCGACCGGCCTGCCGCGCACGATCGGGTACATCGCGAACCCGATCAGCAGCGCGATCGCGTGGCCGACGTCGGTGAAGGTCACCGGATCCACGATCACCGGCGGCGCGAACGAGACCAGGCAGCCCGCGAGGTAGATCCACCGCCAGGGTCGCGGAATCCGATACGCGAGCACCCCGATCACCGCTGCCATGAAGTAGCTGACGCCGACGTCGACGATGGTCGCGAGGTCGGCGGGCGCACGGCCGTCGACGATCGCGGCGCCGACGAGACCCTGGCTGAGGATCGACGCGAGAACGTGTCCGCCCAGGCCCACGACCAGGAACCGCCACCAGCCGAGCCACCGTTCGGCGACGCCGAGGAAGACGGTGAAGCCCACGACGTAGGGCAGCCAGTAGGCGCCGTCGAGCCAGAACAGGCTCCCGACGAGCGCCCGGATCGGATGATGCTGCAAGTTGGCCAGGTTGGTGGAGCGGCGATCCAGGATGCGGTCGAGCCGCTCCGGCGGCAGGGTGTGCTGTGCGATCGTCGTCGCGAGCAGGAGCGTCAGCCACGAGTAGGTGATCGGCGCGCTGCGGATCCAACGGCCCACCGCCGCGGCGGCACGGCGCACCCATCCTGCTCTGCTCGAACCCGTGGCGCCGGTCACCGTCTCACGGTACGCCGATCCGGGCCGATCGGACGGTCCGCGCTGCGTGTTAGATTTGCCTGGTCATCCAGCGATGACATGCGAGGAAGCCGGTGCGATTCCGGCACGGTCCCGCCACTGTGATCTGCTCCCCGCGAAGCAGCAGTCAGACACTCGCGCATCGCTGATCCCCGGCCCGGGGCGGAGTCACCCCAGGGAGGAAATACCGACATGCGCGCCCCACGTCTGAAGGTCCTGCTCGCCACCGCGGCGGTCCTCGTCCCGCTCGTGGCCACCGGCTGCTCCAGCAGCACGTCCACCGACGCCGGCGCCTCCCGCGACTGCATCACGGACTTCGACGCGTCGAAGGACTACTTCCCCGACAAGTCGACGATCGAGGACGCCACCGGCTTCACCATCGACTATCACCGCTCGTACCAGGTGGTGACGGTCGCCGAGCCGTATCCCGGTGCCGAGCCCGCCAAGTACGTGCTGGTCCGGTGCGGTGCCCCGACGCCGAAGCTGACCGGCGACCTCGCCGGTGCGCCGACCGTCCAGACGCCGATCCGGAGCATGTACTCGGGCTCCACCACACAGCTGCCGTCGATGGCCGCACTCGATCGAGTCGACGTGGTGACCGGTGTCGCCAACGCCGACTACGTCTCGAATCAGCAGGTCCGCGACCGGATCAGCGAGGGCAAGGTCCGCGGCTACGCCGACGGCACCACCGTCAAGACCGAGGACGTCATCACCGGCCACCCCGACGTCCTGGTCTCCGCGGGCTTCGACGACCCCGCCTACGCCAAGATCGCGAAGGCCGGGATCCCGGTCCTGGCCGACGCCGACTGGCTGGAGCAGAGTCCCCTCGGGCGCGCCGAATGGATCAAGTTCTTCGCCGCCCTGACCGGCACCGAGAAGAAGGCCGCCGACACCTACTCCGGCATCAAGAAGGGCTACCTGGAGGTCGCCGAGAAGGTGAAGGGTGCGCCGAAGGTCGACGTCCTGCAGGGCAGTGTCTTCTCCGGCAAGTGGACCCGCCCGGGCGGCGCCAGCTATTCGAGCAACCTGGTCGAGGCGGCCGGCGGCACCAGCCCGTGGGCCGACGACACCTCCACCGGCAGCCTCGAACTGAGCCTGGAGACGGTGATCGCCCGCCAGTCCGGCGCCACCGTGTGGATCATCAACAACGCCGACATCAACACTCTGAAGGCGTTGTTCGCCGAGGAGCCTCGCTACCGCGCGTTCACCAAGGCCACCAGTAACGTGTGGAACTCCACCAAGGCCGTCAGCCCGAGCGGCGCCAACGACTTCTGGGAGCGCGGCGTGCTGCGCCCCGACCTGGTCCTCGGCGACCTCGCGGCCCTGATCCATCCCGAGCTGTACCCGAGCCACCAGTTCGTGTTCTACCAGCGCCTGTCCTGATCTCATGACGGTCGTGAGCGGGAGGAACCCCGCGCGGACAGCCCTGTTGCTGTCCGCGCTACTGATCGCGTGTGTCGTCAGCGTCGCGATCGCCATCGCGGTCGGCTCCGAGTGGATCCCCCTGCACGACGTCGTGTCCATCCTCGCGGGTGGCCACTCCGCCGATCCCGGCTGGGACTTCATCGTCCGCGAGGTCCGCCTCCCCCGCGTCGTGACGGCACTCCTCGCCGGCGCCGCGCTCTCGGTCGCCGGACTGCAGATGCAGACGCTGTTCCGCAATGCGCTCGCCGACCCGTACGTCCTCGGCGCCAACTCGGGCGCGAGCCTCGGCGTCGCCGTGGTCGTGATGGCGTCGGGCGCGTCGTGGGCGGGGTTCACCAGCGGTCTCGCGGGCGGCAGTCGGACGGTCACCGTGCTCGCCGCCGCACTCGGCGCGGCCGTCGTGCTCGGCGTCGTCCTGATCATGGCGCACTGGGTGCGCAACGCGGTGGTCCTGCTGCTGGTGGGTGTGATGGTCGGCGCCGTCACCGCATCGATGGTGTCGGTGCTGATCGTGTACGCCAGCACCCCAGAGTCCGTGCAGCAGTTCCTGAAGTGGGGCATGGGCAGTTTCAGCAACACCGTCTGGTCGGACATGTGGGTGTTCATTCCCCTCGTCGCCGGCACCGCGGTGCTCTGCTTCGCGACGGCCCGCTCGCTCAACGCCCTCCTGCTCGGCGAGAACTACGCGCGGTCGATGGGGGTCGACCTGCGCTGGGCACGGACCCTCACGCTCGCGTCGTCGGCCCTGATGACCGGCGTGGTGACCGCCTACTGCGGGCCGATCGGCTTCCTCGGTCTGGTGGTCCCGCACCTCACGCGCGGACTGTTCCGGTCGTCGAATCACCGCACCCTGATCCCCGGCTGCGTGGTGGTCGGCGCCCTGCTGGCGCTGTGGTGCTCCATCCTCAGCGAGCTGCCGGGCAACGATCATTCACTGCCGCTCAACGCCGTCACCGCCATCATCGGCGCCCCGATCGTGATCACCGTCCTGGTCCGCGGCCGGGTGGGAGGAGCCGTATGAGCGCCCCGTCGCACGTCTCGGCCACCGGACTCATCCTGTCCGACGTGGAGATCGGCTACCGCGGCCGGCACGGCGCCACCGTCGCCTCCGGGATCACCGCGCAGGCCAGGCCCGGCGAGCTGACCGCGCTCATCGGGCCCAACGGAGCGGGCAAGTCGACGCTGCTGCGGACCATCTGCGGGCTTCAGCCGTCGCTCGGAGGTCGGGTGGAGCTGTCCGACGGCACGTCGGTGGAGAGGCTGGGACGCACCGCGCTGGCCCGTCGGGTCGCGGTCGTCACCACCGACAGCGTCGACCCCGGGCGACTCTCAGCACGCGAGGTGGTCGGCCTCGGCCGCACGCCCTACTTGGCGATGACCGGGAAGATGAGCGCGGCGGATCACCGGATCGTCGAGGAGTCCATCGACGCGGTGGCCGGGCAGTCCCTCGCTGCCCGACCGTTCATCGACCTTTCCGACGGGGAGAAGCAGCGGATCCTCGCCGCCCGCGCGCTGGCTCAGGAGCCGGAACTGCTGGTGCTCGACGAGCCGACGTCGCACCTGGACGCACCGTCGCGCGTGGAGTTCTGCGACCTGCTGCGCACCCTCGCCCGCGAACAGCAGATCACCGTGCTGCTCTCATCGCACGAGTTGGAGCTGATGATGCGGGTGGCCGATCACCTCTGGCTCCTCGGTCCCGACGGAACGATGGCCGCCGGCAGTCCACGAGAACTCGCCGACCGCGGCGACATCGGCGCCACCTTCGACCGCGGCCGCCTCACCTTCGACCCCGACCACTTCGTCTTCAACATCGCGGAGGAGCGCTGACGAGGCGCAGGCTCACCTGTTCGACGCCACCCTCGCTATCACACCGATCAGCACGACCACCACGCCGCCGATCCCGACGTACATGGAGATCGTCGACAGGTGATCGACGATGCCGCTGACGACCACCTCGATGGTGGTCTTGGCCGCGCTGTCGGTGTCGGCGAGACGGTCGCTGACCACGTTGTTGGTGAGGATGCCGAGCGCCCAGCCGACGACTCCCGCGAGCACGGCGCCGACACCCAGCCAGGCCAGCACGGTGGCGCGCCGGGTCGCGGTCAGGAGCGCGAGGATCGAGGCGACGATCGCACCGATGACGCTGACCCACGCGAGGATGTTCACCAGCGTGCCGCTGTCCTCCAGCGAGCCGGCGGTGATCTGGCTCTGGTCGATCGTGACGATCACCGGCCCCGGCACCTTCACCGGGATCGGGAGCGGCGCCGACCGGATCACCCGATCGATCATCGGGCTGATGTCGAGTTCCATCATGTGCAGGTCGACATCGGGGCCGGGTGCCGTGAACAGCCACTTGTGCTGCTGGCGGGCCACCTCGCCGAAGTCTTCGACGAAGCCGTCGCTGCGCGCATAGTTGCGAGCGGCGGGCAGCACGGCGTCGGCCGCGATCCTCGATCCGGTGCGTTCCTCCACCGACGCGGCGACCTTGTCGGCGAAGTAGTTCTGCACCGAGGTGTCGTGTGCGGCCTCCGCCGCGGACGCCGAGAAGCCGCTCTCCGAGACCACCCGCTGTGACAGCCACATGCTCGGAACGGCGACGATCATGCAGACCATCGCGACAGCGGTGAACAGGCCGGAAACTACGCTTCGCACGGTGTCGAGGCTACCGGCTCAGTCGCCCAGGAGGTCGCGGGCCCGCCCGACGATCAGCGGATCCGGCTGTCCCACCAGGACCTCGTCCTTGCCGTCGTAGTCGTGCAGGCTGAGCACGTAGCGCATGGCGTTGATGCGTGCCCGCTTCTTGTCGTTGCTCTTGACGACGATCCACGGTGCGAAATCGGTGTCGGTGTCGGCGAACATCTGCTCCTTGGCCTCGGTGTACGAGTCCCAGCGATCCAACGACGCGAGGTCCATCGGTGACAGCTTCCACTGCCGGACGGGGTCGATCTGCCGGATCGCGAACCGGGTCCGCTGTTCCAGCGGCGTCACCGAGAACCAGAACTTCACCAGGTGCACGCCGTCGTCCACCAGCATCTTCTCGAAGGCCGGCGCCTGCTGCATGAACTGGTCGTACTGCTCGGGTGTGCAGAAGTTCATCACCCGCTCCACGCCCGCCCGGTTGTACCAGGAGCGGTCGAAGAAGACCATCTCTCCCGCGGCGGGAAGGTGCTGCACGTAGCGCTGGAAGTACCACTCGGTGGCCTCCCGCTCGGACGGCTTCTCCAGGGCGACGGTCCGCGCGCCACGCGGGTTCAGGTGTTCGTTGAACCGCTTGATGGTGCCGCCCTTGCCCGCGGCGTCGCGGCCCTCGAAGAGCATCAGGTGCCGCTGACCGGTCTGCTTGGTCCACTTCTGCAGCTTCAGCAGCTCGATCTGCAGCTTCCGCTTGGTCACTTCGTATTCGCGGCGGCTCATCCGCTCGTCGTACGGGTACTCCTCGCGCCAGGTGTCGACGACGTTCCGCTCGGGCAACGTCAGCAGGATCGGATCGTCGTCATCGTCGTCGATGACGGTGAAGCCGGTGGTGTCCTGCAGGTCGACGATGCGCTGCAGCGCCTCCCGACCGGAGATCAGGCTCAGATCGGGGCCGATGCGCGGTGAAGTGATCTCGGCGGGGAGTTCTGTCATGAGCGAAAGGCTAACGCGGTCCGGCCGGTTCGGCACGCCGAGCAGAACGGGCGGGACATCCGTCCCGCCCGTTCACCGTCTTCGTGCCCGCTCAGCGCAGGTTGACGCCGCCCCACTTGAGGCAGCTGCGGCCGGTGGTGGAGTCGTAGGCGGCAGCCATGCTGCCGAGGCAGGCCACACCGTCGCCGGTCGCGAACGCGCCGCCCGCGGCACCGGAGATCGCGATGGTGGTGCCTCCGTGGCGGCCCTGCGCGACAGCGGTGGAGTACGGGCCCTGCGAGTAGGCGTAGCCATGCCCGCCGTAGATGCCGCTGGCGAGGGCAGCCGAGTTGTTGCCGTTGTTCTCCGCGGTCGCGGTGCCGCCGGTGGTCGAAACCGCCAGCGCCGCACCGTTGTTCGTGTTGTCCTTGGCGCTCGCCTTACTGCCGGGGCCCGCATTGGCGACGCAGTGGCTCTTACCGTTCACGTGCTCGACGCGCTGGTTGTTGTTCGCGGTGCACTTGGTCGCGGCGCCGGCGTCACCGCCGCCCAACAGGGTGGCCATCCCGAATGCCGCAGCAATGGCGACCAGGCCGAACAGAACACGAACAGACAGCGAGCGCAGCCTCATGGAAATCCCTCTCAAGCAGTGAAGAAAGCAGACCGTACGACCTCCCACCGGCGTACGACGCGCTGCAAGACTACCGCTTGAAGTGCGATCCTCAGCACACGCACAGGCGTTCGTGATCGGAACGATTCCAAACGTGTAATTCGATCGACGAAAGCCCAGTTCAGCTCGTCACAGGGCGGTCGAATCACCCTCAAGTCCATGTCGAGACCCGGCACAGAAATCGACCCCGGTGACGCATGATGCGTCGCCGGGGCCGACTGGTGGGGGGTGAAGAGATCAGCTGCGGCGCTTGACCTCGTCGGTCAGGCCCTTCTTCGCGGTGTCGACCGCGATCTTCTGCGCGCGCTTCACCAGCAGGCCGGGCAGTTTGATCTTGAGCTCGACGGACAGGTCGAACTTCACGTGGGTGGTGGCACCGTTGTCGGTCAGCGTGTAGACGCCGCTCTGTTCGCTGAGCTGACTGCTCTCGACCAGCGTCCAGGCGCAGGTGGTGTCGGTCCAGGTGTAATCGAGCGTCTGGTTGTCGGTCATGCCGACGGCGCTGACCGACAGTTCGACGCGATCCGGACGTCCGTCGGCGTCCGTGGTCAGGATCTTCGCCGACTTGTGCGGCCCCGACCACTCGGGGAGGGACTCGACGTCGAGCAGGATCTCCATGACCAGCGAGGCCGGCGCGTTGAGATCGAATTCAGTTGATGCGGAGACAGCCATGGAGAGAACCTACCCCAGCGGAGGACGTTGAGCCGTCCCGCCGCCCAAATCCTCGTCGACCGCGGCCTCCGACATCGGGTCGGTGCGCCGCTGCGCGAGCTCCCGGAGGTGGGCGACCGCCCGATCCAACGGCTGCACGCTGCGCCGCGCCCGGCACAGTACGACGGCGCCCTGAATGCTCGACAGGATGGCGTCGGCCAGGTCCTCGGCGCGGCGGTCGTCGAAGTCCTCCTCCCGCAGTCGGGCGGACAGCAGGTGGCCCCACTGCAGGAAGACCTCCTCCGCCGCGTCGGCGGCCTCCGGGTCGGTGGCGCGCGCCTGGGCGCCGGCCCCGATCGGGCAGCCCGCCTCGAAATCCGACGCGACGAGCCGGGTCCGCCAGATGTCGGCGATCGCGGCGATCGACCGGTGCACGGGCAGGCGCCGCGCGACGTTCAGTTCGGCGCCGAGCTCCTCCCCCGCGTGTCGGACAGCCTCGTCCATGAGCTGCGCCCGGCCGCCCGGGAAGTGGTAGTACACCGAACCGCGAGCCGCACCGGACGCGGCGAGCACGTCGCCCACCGACGTCCCCGGAACCCCCTTGCGGGCGATGAGTTCGGCGGCGCACCGGATCATCGCCGTGCGGGGTGATTCGGGTGTCGGCATCGGCTGTCGGGTCAGGCCTCGAGGAAGCGGTCGCGCAGGGCCTGCTGCGCGACGGCGTCGATGCCGAGGGCGTCGGCGAAGTAGGCCTCGAGCGAGCCGTGCACGGTGTCGACCTCGTCGAAGGCCGCCTCCAGATACTCGGCGCGAACCCCGAGGACGTTGGTCAGCAGGTCGGGATCGCCGCCGGCGGCGGCGAACTTCTCGAAGACCGGGGCGAGCGCCGGAACCAGTCGGTCGTTGGTGAGGAGGTAGTCGCGGAAGACGTCGTCGCGCGAGACGCCCATCAGCGACAGGAACGACGCCGCCGCCCACCCCGTGCGGTCTTTGCCGGTGGTGCAGTGGAACAGGGCGGGCGAGCGGTCCTCGCCGAGCAGTCCGCGATAGAACCGGGAGTAGCTGTTCCGCGCACTGTCGGCGGTGATCATCTCGCGGTAGGTGCCCACCATCTTCTGCGCGGCGCCCTGCCCGGCCAGGAACTCGTTGACCTGGGCGACGGCCGCCGGGTCGGTCAGCACGGTCGCGAGGTTCGCGGGGACGGCGGTCGACGTGTCGGCGAGGACGTCGAGATGCACCGGTGCCACGTCGTCCCAGGTGGGGTCGGGCATCGCGTCGGTCTCGGCGGTGGAGCGGAAGTCGTAGACGGTGCGCAGGCCCAAGGCGGCGTGGAGCTGCTGCGTCGCGGCGGCGTCGTCGACGAGTGCACGGAAATCGGTGGAGCGGAACAGCATTCCGTATCGGACGGGACGGCCGTCGGCGCCGGACCAGCCGCCGAGGTCGCGGAGATTGGGCAGGGCGGGGACGGTACTCGGCGCGCCGGGCACGCGGACCTGCTGATCAGTCATGTCTGTACTTTAAGCGCAGCCGCGCGGCCACCCGCTCGTTACCATGAGGGGTGTGAGCACCCTCCCAGACGCCGTCGCCGATCAGCACCCCGCCAGCCCCCTGCCCGCCGACCTGATCGCCGACGTGGACGCGGTCATCGATGCGGACACCGAGCGTCTGGTGGACATGTTCAAGGACATCCACCGGAACCCGGAACTCGGGTTCATGGAGGTTCGCACCGCGCGGATCGTCGAGTTGGCCCTGCAGAATCTCGGCTTCGACATCACCAAGGGCATCGGCACCACCGGCATCGCGGCCATTTACCGCAACGGTGACGGCCCCGTCGTCATGTACCGCGCCGACATGGACGCCAACGCGATCGAGGAGGAGACGGGCCTCGATTACGCCAGCGACGTGCGGGTGACGCGCGACGACGGCACCGAGGTCCCCGTCGCCCACATGTGCGGGCACGACGCGCACGTGACGTGGATGCTCGGCATGGCGAACGCGCTCGTCAGCGTCAGGGACCGCTGGTCGGGCACGCTGGTGCTGATCGGGCAGCCAGCCGAGGAGCCGATCACCGGCGCCAAGGCGATGGTCGACGACGGCCTCTACAACTTCATCCCCAAGCCCGACGTCTTCATCGGCATGCACACCGCTCCCGGCCCCGTCGGCGTCGTCGTCTCGTCGCCCGGCCCGCGCATGGCGGGCACCGATCAGGTCGACATCCTCTTCCACGGCGTCGGCGGTCACGGATCCATGCCGCAGCGCGCCAAGGACCCCGTGCTGATGGCGGCGATGGCGGTGGTCGAGTTCCAGAGCATCGTCTCCCGGATGATCGATCCGCAGCAGACCGCGGTCTTGACCGTCGGCTCCATCCAGGCGGGCGCCGACAACAACGTGATCCCGGCCGAGGCGCTGGTGAAGGCCAACCTCCGCTGGTACGACCCCGCCGTCCGAGAGGTGATGCTGAAGGCCGTGAGATCGGTGTCCGAGGGCATCGCCCGCACGTACGGCATGCCCGAGGACCGGATGCCGGAGATCATCATGAAGGGCGGCTCGTCGCCCCTGGTGAACAGCGTCGAACTGGCGGAACAGATGGCCGCCTCTCTCGGCGAGGTGCTCGGCGAGGAGAACATCGTCACCGACCTGCCGCGCGCCACCGGTTCCGAGGACGTGCAACTCCTCAAGGGCCCGTACCCCGACATGCCCTTCAACTACCTGCTCGTCGGCATCGCCGACCCCGCCGTCTACGCGGCCGCCCGCGAGCGCGGCGAGGACTTCCCGTTCTCTCCGCACAACCCGAACTACATCGTCGACCTCGCCGCGATCCCCCACGGCGCCAAGGTCGCGTCGTACGCGATGCTGGGGCTGCTGGGACGTCCGTAGGGACGCACCGTCTCGATTCCCACATGAGGCGTCGACTCCCGCGCGTTGTCTGACAATGCGCGGGAGCCAACGCTGCATGCGGGAATCGATACCCGGTGTGGGAACGCGCTCAGTTCGAAGGCCGGTCATCCTCTGACTGCGACCGACGGTCGGCGATTTGTTAAGCAGAAGTCCGGCGATCGGTTAAGTAGAAGTTCGGCGGTCTGTTAAGTTGGGCGCCATGGACTACCTTCGACGAGTCCTCGATCAGGAACTCGACGAGCTGTTGCCCGGTGTCGCCGCGATCGCAATCGAAGGCGCGAAGGGTGTCGGAAAAACCGCGACTGCGCTACGCCGCGCTCAATCCACGCTGCGGCTCGACGATCCCGCACGACACTCTGCATTGACGGCCGATCTGGACCTCGTCACTCGCCTCGAGCCACCTGTTCTCATCGACGAATGGCAACTCGTTCCGCCTGTTTGGGACCGGGTGCGGCGGGCGGTCGACGACGATCCGACCGGTGGCCGGTTCCTACTCACAGGATCGGCGCACACGCCGTCGAGCGCGCGGCTGCATTCCGGCGCCGGCAGGATCATTCGACTGCACATGCGTCCCCTGTCGATGGCAGAGCGCTTCCCCAACTCTGCAACGGTATCGACCACAGAGCTGCTTTCAGCTGAAGCCCAGGTCGACGGTCGCAGCGAACTCGCCGTACCCGACTACGCTCGCGAGATACTCCGCTCCGGATTCCCCGGTATCCGCGACCTGCCAGACCGTGCCCGTCGCGCGCAATTGGACAGCTATGCGGAAAGGATCGTCGAGCACGAACTCGCCGACAGCGGCGTCACGATTCGCTCACCCGAAGCCTTGCGCGCCTGGCTCACCGCCTACGCCTCCGCGACCTCGTCAGACGCCTCGTACTCGGCGGTACTCGACGCGGCGACCCCGGCCGAGGCCGACAAACCGAGCCGACAGACGGTCAGCCGCTATCGAGAGCACCTGGCACGACTGTTCGTCGTCGATCCGGTTCCAGCCTGGACTCCCACGTTCGCCCCGTTGAAGCGCCTGGCGAAGACGCCGAAACACCACCTCGTCGACCCGGCCCTGGCGGCCAGGCTCGTCGGTCTGGGTGAACGCGCGCTACTCCAGGGCGACGGGCATCATTTCAAAGCGGAAGGCAGCACTTTCCTCGGTGCACTGTTCGAGTCGCTGGTCACCCAGTCCGTGCGGACCTACGCACAAACTGCCGAAGCACGTGTCGGCCACTTGCGAACGCGCAACGGCGACCACGAGATCGACCTGATCATCGAGAATCCGGACATGAGCATCATCGGCATCGAAGTGAAACTGAAGCCTTCTGTCGTCGACCGCGATGTGGTGCACCTGCACTGGTTGAAGGCACAGATGGGCTCTCGCATGATCGATCAAGTGGTCATCAACACCGGAGAGTACGCATACCGCCGCCCCGACGGTGTCGCGGTGATCCCGTTGGCCTTGCTCGGCCCTTGATCCGGTCGCACCGAGGCCCTAGACCCAGCCTGACCGCCACCACCGTCTCGATTCCCGGCGTGGGAACGCAGACAACGCCGAAGGCCGGCCACCCTCGCGGGGTGACCGGCCTTCGGTGAGTCTGCGAGATCTGCGCAGGTTCTGATCCTCAGATCAGAAGCCCATGCCACCCATCTCGTCGGCGCCCGGCATGGCCGGAGCAGCCTTCTCGGGCTTGTCGGCGACGACGGCCTCGGTGGTGAGGAACAGAGCCGCGATCGAAGCCGCGTTCTGCAGCGCCGAGCGGGTGACCTTCACCGGGTCGTTGATGCCTGCGGCCAGCAGGTCCTCGTACACGCCGGTCGCGGCGTTGAGGCCGGTGCCGATCTGTGCGTTGCGGACCTTGTCGGCGACGACGCCGGGCTCCAGGCCCGCGTTGACGGCGATCTGCTTGGCCGGGGCCTCCAGAGCGACGCGCACGATGTTGGCGCCGGTGGCCTCGTCGCCCTCGAGCGACAGACCCTCGATGGCCGACTCCGACTGGAGCAGGGCCACGCCGCCACCGGCGACGATGCCCTCTTCGACGGCAGCCTTCGCGTTGCGGACGGCGTCCTCGATGCGGTGCTTGCGCTCCTTGAGCTCCACCTCGGTGGCAGCGCCGGCCTTGATGACTGCAACGCCACCGGCCAGCTTGGCCAGGCGCTCCTGCAGCTTCTCGCGGTCGTAGTCGCTGTCGCTGTTCTCGATCTCGCCGCGGATCTGCGCGACGCGACCGGCGATGGCGTCGGCATCGCCGGCACCGTCGACGATGGTGGTCTCGTCCTTGGTGACGACGACCTTGCGGGCGGTGCCCAGCAGCTCCAGGCCGGCGCTCTCCAGCGACAGGCCGACCTCTTCGCTGATGACCTCGCCACCGGTGAGGATGGCGATGTCGGCCAGCATGGCCTTGCGGCGGTCACCGAAGCCCGGTGCCTTGACGGCGACGGACTTGAAGGTGCCCTTGAGCTTGTTGACGATCAGGGTCGAGAGAGCCTCGCCCTCGACGTCCTCAGCGACGATGACCAGCGGCTTGCCCGACTGGATGACCTTCTCCAGCAGCGGCAGGAGGTCCTTGATGGTCGAGACCTTGCTCGAGACCAGCAGGATGTAGGGGTCCTCGAGGACGGCTTCCTGGCGGTCGGCGTCGGTGACGAAGTAGCCCGAGATGTAGCCCTTGTCGAAACGCATGCCCTCGGTGAGCTCCAGGCTCAGGCCGAACGTCTGTGCCTCTTCGACGGTGATGACACCCTCGTTGCCGACCTTGTCCATGGCCTCGGCGATCAGGTCGCCGATGGTCTGGTCGCCTGCCGAGATACCGGCGGTAGCAGCGATCTGCTCCTTGGTCTCGACCTCCTTGGCCGACTTCAGCAGCGACTCGGTGACCGCAGCGACGGCCTTCTCGATGCCGCGCTTCAGGCCGAGCGGGTTGGCGCCGGCGGCGACGTTGCGGAGGCCCTCGCGGACCAGCGCCTGCGCCAGCACGGTGGCGGTGGTGGTGCCGTCGCCCGCGATGTCGTCAGTCTTCTTGGCGACTTCCTTGACCAGCTCTGCGCCGATCTTCTCGTACGGGTCCTCGAGCTCGATCTCCTTGGCGATGGAAACACCATCGTTGGTGATCGTCGGGGCGCCCCACTTCTTCTCCAGGACGACGTTGCGGCCCTTGGGTCCGAGGGTGACCTTGACGGTGTCGGCGAGGCTGTTCAGGCCGCGCTCGAGTCCGCGACGGGCCTCTTCGTCGAAAGCAATCTGCTTTGCCATTGGTAAGTGATCCTCCGGTAGGGGGTGACACTAAGTATTCTGGGTCGAACTCGATGCCCGCGACGGACGACCGGGGTGTCTTGTGAACCGGCCTCACCGTTCCGACCTAGCACTCACACGCCGTGAGTGCCAATCCCCTTTTTAGCACTCGACCATGGAGAGTGCAAGGTTCCCAGCGACGGCTCCCCGCCACTGCAAAACAGCCCTGCAGCAGGTCAGCGAGCCGGAGTCGGGAACGATGAAACGCGAAGTTCATCGACGATTAATCCCAGAGCGAACACAACCGAGTGCTGTACCCGACGGAAGCGGTCGGGCACAGTACTCGCCGAGGAGTCGTTCGGTGGGATCAGCGCTTCTCGCAGGCGACGCCGTCACGGTCGCGATCGAGGTGGGTGTTGCGCTGGTAGACGGCGCGGTTGACGGTGAAGGTGCGAACCGGCTTGGCTCGGCCCTTGACCGAGTCACGAGCGCCGGGGCGTGCCACTCCGTGACGGTACTTGCCGTTGAGCGCCTTGCAATTCGCGTACCGAGCGGCCGGTGCGGCGTCGACGGCTCCCACGGGAACGACGGCGGACAGCGACACGGTGAGCGCGAGAGTGGAACCGAGGAGCGCGATGCGTTTCATCGTCAGGACGCTAACGCGACAACCGGCCGGTCGTCGGACGAAAACGGCTCGCCGCCTCCACTTTCGATCGTCCGGAGGACGTCGGCGCGGAGGCGGCGAGTCGGGGGCGTGCCGTCGACTACTTCTTGTCGCGGTTCAGTCCCAGCTGATCGGTGATGTAGAAGAACGGATCGGTCTGGTCCGACAGGCCGACGACGTTGGCGGCACCCGGGCCGTACGCGGCGATGCGGACCTGGCCGCCCGTGTGCTGCTCCTCGCCGGGCTCCAGCGAGGTGCCGTAGTTGACGGCGAGGGGCGAGCCGTCGCGTCCGATCAGGACCTTGGTGAGGCCGGGCATCTTCTGCTCGGGGTCGGCCTCGACGATCTGGCTGGTGTGCGCGTGGTCGCCGGTGACGATGACGAGCGTGTCCTTCTGTTCCTTGGCGAACTTCAGGGCGACGTCGACCGCGTCGGACAGCTGGACCGTCTCACCGATCTGACCGCAGGGGTCGGCGTCGTGGTTGGCCTTGTCGACCGAACCGGATTCCACCTGGAGGAAGAAGCCCTTGTCGCCCTTGAGGAGGTCGATGGCCTTCTGCGTCATGTCGCCGAGCTTCGGGGTGCCGGAGGTGAACTCGGGGTTCGGCTTGCACTTGACACCCGGCTGCTTGTTGCCGTCGACGACGGCGGTCTCCTTGCCCCAGATGCGCGGCAGGTTGCCGTCCGCGAAGACGCCGAGCAGCGGCTTGTCCTGGTCGGCGCTCTTGACGTTCTTCAGCTCGTCGGCCGAGCGGACGATCTGGTAGCCCCGTTCCTTGGCCTGCGCCTCGAGGGTCTTGCCCTGGTACTTGCCCGCGGTGGCGGTCTGTCCGAAGGTCTCCCAGCCGCCGCCGAGGGTGACGTCGGGGCGGGTGGCGAGCAGCTGCTCGGTGATCGACCCCGCGCCACCGTTCTCCAGCGCGTTCTCCGGGCACTTCTCCAAGGTCTCCTTGGGTCCGTAGCACTTGCGCTGCGACACGTGCGCCACCTGCACGGCGGGGGTCGCATCCTGCAGTTCGGTGGTCGTGACGTCGCCGGTCTTGAGGCCGTTGGCGCGCGCGATGTCCAGGATCGAGCGCTGCGCCTGTCCCTTGACGTTGACGCCGACGGCGCCGTTGTAGGTCTTGGTGCCGGTGGACCATGCGGTGCCCGACGCCGCCGAGTCGGTGGTGAAGTCGGGCTTGCCGGTCTTCTTGTCGAGGGCGTAGGTGGTGTAGTCGCCCGACAGCGGGAGCTGGTCGATGCCCGGGATCTGGCCGCCGGCGCCCCACTGGTAGTTGCGGGCCAGGGTCAGCTCCTGGTTGGCGGTGCCGTCGCCGATGACGAGGATGACGTTCTTGGCGCCGGACTTCTGGATCGAGTCCGCGATCATCTCGGTCTGATCCTTGCTGAGGCGGCGGGCACCACCGTTCTCGGTGATGTCACCGCCGGCCGAGCGCGAGATGTCGACGCCCGCGGCCTTGTCGCCGTCGACGCCTGCGCCGTCGTCGGAGCTGCAACCGCTGAGCAGGACGGTCAGCCCCAGTGCGGCGGCTGCGGACATCGCGCCGACCTTCCGCACGGTGGTCTTCTTGACTCGGTTCTGTGCCATGTCTGCAGATATCAACAGCCGCACCTGAATTCGCGGCGACGCCCGAGGAAACACCGCCCTACGAGAACACTGCGGCGGGCGACGATCCGACGCACGGCACGTGAACCGGAGATGACATCGCCCGGTAGGGGCAATCATTCACTCGACCGACCGCCGCGTCGATAGTCTCGTTCACATGTCCGCGGAGCTGATCGCCATCTCGATCCTCGGCACCGCCTTGGCCGCCGTGCTGATCGTCGTCGCGCTGCGCACGCGGCGCGTCGTCAGCACCCCGCATGAGCGCGCCGTCCACGACACCCTGCACACCGCGTCCCTCGCCGCCGAACCGCTGCGCGCAGGCCTCACCGAGGAGTCGGCGGCCGAAGCCGCGGGCCCGCTGCGCGCGCTGACCGGTGCGGACGGACTCGCCCTGTACGACGCCGACGGCGCACTCCTCGCGTACGACGGCGACACGTCGCTGTGGACCCCGCCGCTGCGGTCGGCCGCCGCGGGGCTCGCCCGCACCGCGCTCGCCGACCGCAGGCACACCGCACTGAGCGATCCGGCGCACGGCGTCGGCCCCATCCGCAATCTGCTGGCCGCCCCGCTGATCACCGACGACATCAGTGCCGGGGTGCTGGTGGTCGCCTCGCTCATCAATCCGGGGCCGGGCCGCGTCGGCGCCATCACCGAGGTCGCCCGTTACGCGGCCAGCCAGCTCCAATTGGCGGAGCTCGACGCGTCGCGCGCCCGCCTCGACCGCGCCGAGGTCCTCGCCCTCCGCGCCCAGATCAGCCCGCACTTCATCTACAACGCACTCAACACCATCGCGTCGTTCGTCCGCACCGATCCCGACCGCGCCCGCGAACTGATCCTCGACTTCGCCGACTTCACCCGCTACTCGTTCCGCGCGGCCGGCGAGTACACGGTGCTCTCCGACGAGCTGCGGAACATCGACCGCTACCTGACCCTCGAGCGGGCCCGTTTCGGGCCGGGGCTCACCGTGAAGCTGCAGGTGGCTCCCGAGGTCCTCGGCGTCGTCGTACCGTTCCTCGCGTTGCAGCCCCTGGTGGAGAACGCGGTGCGTCACGGGATGGCCGGCCGCCGCAACGGCACCATCTCGATCGTCGCCCGCAATGTGGGCCCCGACTGCCTGTTGAGCGTGGAGGACGACGGGATCGGCATGGATCCCGAACTCCTGCGCACCGGCGCGATCGACGCGCTGAACCCGGCCGGCACCAAGGAGTCCGACGGCGCACACGTCGGGCTGACGAACGTGGATCAGCGACTCCGCTCGGCATTCGGCAACGACTACGGTCTGGTCGTCGAGACCGCCGTCGGCGCGGGCACCAAGGTGAGCCTGCGGGTGCCGAAGTTCGCCCCCGGCATCCATGTCGGAGGCGGAGGAGCCGTCACCCCCGGATGAGGGCGGAGGACTAGGTCGTTCCGGTCAGTGGGAACTTCCCGGCAGCCGAAGCACGCCGGGTCTACCGTCTGCCCATGTCCACCTACGCGATCACCGGTGCGGCCTCGGGACTCGGCGCCGCAACCAAAGCACGACTGGAAGCCGACGGCCACCGTGTCATCGGCATCGACCTGCACGGCGCCGACGTGACCGTCGACCTCGGGACCCCGGAGGGACGCGCCGAGGCCGTCGCGAAGGTCTCCGAGCTCGCCGACGGCAAGCTCGACGGCTTCGTCCCGTTCGCAGGGCTGGCTCCCGCGACCGGGCGACCCGCTCGACTCCTCGTCTCCGTCAACTACTTCGGCGCCGTCGAACTCCTCGCCGGGCTGCGTCCACTGCTGGCGCGGGGCGACAACGCCTCCGTCGTCCTGGTGAGCTCGAACTCGACCACCACCCAGCCCGACTGGCCGGTGGAGATCACCCAGGCCTGCCTCGCGGGTGATGAGGCCGAGGCGATCGCAGTCACCGAGGCGCAGGGCGAGTACGCCGTCGTTCAGGCGTATCCGGCCACCAAGGCCGCCCTCGCCTATTACGCACGTTCCAATGCGGCCGCCTACATGCGCGAGGGGATCCGCCTCAACGCTATCGCCCCGGGCCTCATCGACACCCCGATGAGCCAGGCGTTCCCCGACGATCCGCTCGTCGGCGCCGGCATCGAGCAGCTCATGGCCACGATCCCCGCCGGTCGCGCGGGTCGACCCGAGGAGGTGGCGTCGCTGGTCGCCTACCTGCTGGGACCGGAGTCGACCTACGTGGTCGGCTCGGTGCTGTTCGTCGACGGCGGCACCGACGCGGCGCTCCGGGCCACGGACTGGCCCGCCGTGTGGCAGCTGGGCGGGTAGCCCCGCGCACGCACTGACCCTCGCGTACGACCACGCGCACCGCGACGGACCTTCGGCGGAACAATCGATTTCGTCGATCGTCCCGACGGCTCCGCTGCGCAGACGACGAACCACCGACTACGGTTCAGATGTCGAACGAGAGGGGTGTGCCTGCGATGACCGGCCTGACTGTGCTCGCCGTCGACGACGAGCTGCCCGCGCTCGACGAGCTGTCGTACCTGCTGAATCAGCACGACTCGATCGCGACCGTGCACAAGGCGTCCGACGCCACCGAGGCCCTGCGTGTCCTGTCCGAGCACACGATCGAAGCCGCGTTCCTCGACATCTCCATGCCGGGACTGTCCGGCATGGAACTGGCCGGCGTCCTCGCGAACTACACCCGGCCGCCCGCCATCGTCTTCGTCACCGCGCACGACGACCGCGCCGTCGAGGCCTTCGACGTCGGTGCCCTCGACTACCTCCTGAAACCTCTCCGAACCGAACGGCTGAATCAGGCGATCGATCGCATCCTCGCCGCCCGCGCCGGCGACAATGCGGCGACGGAGACCGCCGAGACCGCGGCGCCGCCAGCCGACGACGTGATCCCGGTGGAGCTCGGCGGCGTCACCTCGTTGGTCCGTCGTGACGCGATCTCCTGGATCGAGGCGGTGGGCGACTACGCGCGCCTTCATACCGACAGCGGAGCCCACCTGGTCCGCGTCACCCTCTCGACGCTCGAATCACGTTGGCGCAGTGCAGGCTTCGCCCGCGTCCACCGCTCCTACCTGGTCTCCTTGCCGATGGTCAACGGACTCCGGTCGACCGGGGCGTCGACCATGGTGCGGGTGCGCGCCAACGGCGCCTCCCCCGCCGTCGAACTGCCGGTGAGCCGACGACAGGTGCGCGAGCTCAAAGACCGGCTGGTCCGCGACCCGCTGCGCACCTTCCGGTCGGGACGGTCCGACGGCGGCGAGGCGGGAGCGGACTGACCCATGCCCGACTCCGCCCGCGACCGTGCCGCCCAGCGCGAACGCGTCGTCCTGTCGCAGCGTCGCGGCGCCCGGATGGTCCGCACCCGCGTGGAGGTGGCCGAGCAGACCGGCATCGGTGAGCATCTGGTCCGCGGTCTGGTCCGCGCCCAACTCGCGCTGTCGTTGCGGTTGGGCCTGGCGGTCCTCGCCATCTTCGTCGCGATCCCGGTCATGGGCGCGACCATCCATCCCTTCGCCGACGCGACGATCGCCGGGCTGCCGCTGAACTGGCTGATCCTCGGGCTGGCCCCGACGCCCCTGCTGTACCTGGCGGGGAAGCTGTACATCCGCCTCGCCGAGCAGGCCGAACGGGACTTCGTCCGCCTCGTCGACTCCGACATCGAGGGACCGGGCGTCGAGGCGGCGGATCCCGACGCGGGTGACGGGCGCGAGGGCCGATGATCACCGATCACGTCTCGGCTCTCACCGTCGCCGCCGTGCTCGTCGCGGCGCTCGGCACCGTCGCGGTCGGCGCGTACGGCGGCCGGGGATCGCGCTCGACGTCGGACTTCCTCGTCGCCTCCCGCAGCATCGGCCCGACGTGGAACGCGGCGGCCATCGCGGGCGAGTACCTGTCGGCGGCGTCGTTCCTCGGCGTGGCAGGCCTCGTCGCCAAACACGGTGCCGACGCCCTCTGGTATCCGATCGGGTTCACCGCCGGATACCTGTCGCTGCTGCTGTTCGTGTCGGCACCGCTGCGCCGCTCCGGCGCGTACACGGTTCCCGACTTCGCCGAGTTCCGCCTCGCCTCCACGCGAGCGCGCAAGGCCGCGATGATCGTCGTCATCGGCATCTGCGTCCTGTACCTGGTGCCGCAGCTTCAGGGCGCCGGGCTCACCTTGAACATCCTTCTGCACGTCCCACCGTGGGTCGGTGCGACGGCGACGGGCCTGCTGGTGATCGTCAACGTGGTCGGCGCGGGCATGCGGTCGGTGACCTTCGCTCAGGCCATCCAGTACTGGCTCAAGTTGACCGCGGTCGCCATCCCCGCCCTCGTGCTCGCGACGGTCTTCGTCAACAACCCCCAGGATCTGGGCGAACCGCTGCCGCCGCGCGTGACCTCGGCCACCACCATCAGCGTCGACACCGAGGTGCAGGTGACCGTCACCGATCCGACCGGCGTCCGCGTCACCGGCACCGTCGACGACCGCGACGTGACCGACGCTCGCCTCGCCGTCGGGCAGCACGTGCTGGCTCGCGACGCTCGGATCGAGCTCGACGCGGGCGCCGCGACCCCGGTCGTCTCGAATGCACCGCAGACCGGCGAGAGCTGGATGAGTTCGGGCGGCGGCCTCGGCGGCGGCCACCCCCTGTTCCAGGTCCTGTCGCTGATCATCGCGACCTTCCTCGGCGCCATGGGACTGCCGCACGTGCTGGTCCGCTTCTACACCAACCCCGACGGGCGTGCGGCGCGGCGGACGGCGCTGAGCGTGATCGCCGCCCTGTCGGTGTTCTACCTGTTCCCGATGGTGCTGGGCGTGCTCGCCCGCGCCTGGGTGCCGCAGGTCCTGGCCACCGGCACCGCCGACGCCGCCGTCCTGCTGCTGCCGTCCGCGGCGACCGGCGGCATCCTCGCGATCGGCCTGTCGGCGCTGATCGCCGCGGGGGCAATGGCGGCCTTCCTCGCGACGTCGTCGGGCCTGCTCGTCAGCATCGCCGGCGTCATGTCGACCGACCTGATGCCCGCGGGAGTGCGCAGCTTCCGGATCTGCGCGCTGATCGGCGGCGTCGTGCCGATCGCGATCGCCCTCAGTGCCGGCTCCCTGGAATTGTCCCGATCGGTGGGGCTGGTGTTCGCGGTGTCGGCGTCGACGCTCTGCCCGCTGCTGGTGCTCGGGATCTGGTGGCGGGGACTCACCGCCGCGGGGGCCGTCGCCGGGCTGGCGGTCGGCGCGGCGATGTCCGCCGTCGCCGTCGCCTGTTCGGTGGCCGGGGTGTTCCACGGGGACGGTTGGCTCGCCGTCCTCGCCGGGTATCCGGCGGCCGTCACCGTGCCGCTCGCCTTCGCGACCATGGTCTTCGTGAGCCTCGCGACCCGCTCGCGGATCCCGGCGGGAACCGCCAACGCGTTCGCGCGAATGCACGTGCCCGAGCGCCTCGGACTGGGCGTGGAACGCACGCCGTAGGGCCGCGAACCGCTCACCGCTCGTCGGACCGGAAATACCGTTCATCGCACGTTCATCGTGTCTCGTCGTCTCGATCACAGATCGTTCTTTCTGTGACAGGCCTCTCATTCATGCTGAGTGCAGTTCCCATCCCGAGCTGTACACATCCGAGAAGAAGGAGTGATCGTGACAGTCACCGACGACCAAGCCGCGGGGAAAGGCGTCAGTCCCTCACGGGACGAGTTCCTCGTCGCGCAGGCGAGCCCCGAGTTCCAGAAGTTGCGCACCACGCTGCGCCGCTTCGTCTTTCCGATGAGCGTGTTCTTCCTGGTCTGGTACGCCGCCTACGTGCTGCTCGGTGCCTTCGCACACGACTTCATGGCCACCAAGGTGTGGGGCAACATCAACGTCGGCCTGATCCTCGGCCTGCTCCAGTTCGTGACCACCTTCGGCATCACGTTCCTGTACGTCCGGTTCGCCAACCGCGATCTGGACCCGCAGGCCGACGTGATCCGACAGAACTTCGAGAACGGCACGTACAGCCCTGACGCGGGAGGCGCCAAGTGATCCACCTTCTCGCCGAAGAGGCATCGTCGGGCAACCCGACCATCAACATCTCGATCTTCATCGCCTTCGTCGCCATCACGATGGGCGTGGTGATCCGAGCCAACAAGAAGAACGCCTCGGCATCGGAGTTCTTCACCGCGGGCGGCGGCTTCTCGGGCCCCCAGAACGGCATCGCGATCTCCGGCGACTACCTCTCGGCGGCCAGCTTCCTCGGCATCGCCGGCGCCGTCGCCGTCTACGGCTACGACGGCTTCCTCTACTCGATCGGCTTCCTGGTCGCCTGGCTCGTCGCCCTGCTGCTCGTCGCCGAGCTGCTGCGCAACACCGGCCGGTTCACCATGGCCGACGTCCTCAGCTTCCGTCTGCACGAACGTCCGGTCCGCATGGCCGCGGCCATCTCGACCCTCGTGGTCTCGCTGTTCTACCTGCTCGCACAGATGGCGGGCGCCGGCGGCCTCGTCGCACTGCTGCTCGACATCCATGACCGCACCGGCCAGTCCATCGTCATCGCCGTCGTCGGCGTCGTCATGGTCGCCTACGTCCTCATCGGCGGCATGAAGGGCACCACCTGGGTGCAGATCATCAAGGCCGTCCTGCTGATCATCGGCGCCGCCGCCATGACCTTCTGGGTCATTGCGAAGTTCGGTTTCAACATCTCCGACATCCTCGGCGGCGCTCAGCAGGCCATGCACGATTCGTCCACCGAAGCCGTCCAGAATCGCGACGTCCTCGCTCCGGGTGCCCAGTACGGCGGCTCGCTGACCTCGCAGGTCAACTTCATCTCGCTGGGTCTGGCGCTGGTCCTCGGCACCGCGGGTCTGCCGCACGTGCTGATGCGCTTCTACACGGTTCCGACCGCCCGCGAGGCTCGTCGCTCGGTGGTGTGGGCCATCACCCTGATCGGCCTGTTCTACCTGTTCACGCTGATCCTCGGCTACGGCGCTGCGGCACTCGTTGGACCGGACAAGATCCTGAACGCCGCAGGCAAGGAGAACGCCGCGGCACCGCTGCTGGCGCTGGAACTCGGCGGAACCGTCCTGTTCGGTGTCATCTCGGCCGTCGCCTTCGCCACCATCCTCGCGGTGGTCGCGGGTCTGGCGATCACCGCCTCGGCATCGTTCGCCCACGACATCTACGCATCGGTCATCAAGCGCGGCGAGGCGTCCGAGGACGATCAGGTCCGCGTCTCCCGCCAGTGCATCGTCGTCCTCGGCGTGCTGAGCATCATCCTCGGCATCCTCGCCAACGGCCAGAACATCGCGTTCCTCGTCGCCCTGGCGTTCGCTGTCGCCGCGTCGGCCAACCTCCCGACCATCGTGTACTCGCTGTACTGGAAGCGCTTCAACACCCGCGGCGCCCTCTGGAGCATGTACGGCGGCCTGGCCTCCTGCATCATCCTGATCATCTTCTCGCCCGCCGTCTCCGGTGGCCCGAAGGCCATGATCCCGGATGCTTCGTTCGACTGGTTCCCGCTGTCGAACCCCGGCATCGTCACGATCCCGCTGGCGTTCATCCTCGGCATCATCGGCACCCTGACCTCGCCGGACCGCGGCGACCCGGGCGTCAACGCCGAGATGGAGGTCCGCTCCCTCACCGGCGTCGGCGCGGAAGGCGCCACCGCCCACTGAGACCTCGGTCGGCGGGGATCCCACACTCTCCCCCGCCGACCGAGCACCACGAAGAACGCGAAGCGCGGCAACCCAGCCAGGGTTGCCGCGCTTCGCGTTCGCTCACCTCGTCGGCATTCGCTTACTGAAACGACGCTCGCTCACCTCCGGAGGTGAGCGAGCGTCATTCGCGTAAGCGAACAGAGCGACTAGGCGACGACGGCGTCTTCGCGGTCGGCCTCGTCGACGGCGGGGGCGCCGTCCGAGGGGACCTGCAGCTGCGTGATGCGCGACGGCAGCGCGAGGGCCGCGAGCAGGCAGCCGACCGCGGTGACGGCGGCGATCAGGTAGGCGATCTTGAAGCCGTCACTGGTGTACATGACGGCGCCGCCCAGCATCTTGGTGATCTCCGGCGGGAACACCGCGGTGAACGAGTTGTTCATGACGGTGAACGCGATCACCGGCAGGACCGCCGGGAAGACGCTCTGGAAGACGCCGGCGATGCTGGCGGTGGAGGCCTGCAGCTGCGGCGGCACCGCCTCGATCAGCAGGTTCGGAACGGCGGCGTAGCCGAGACCCATGCCGAGTCCGACGAGGGCGCCGAAGACGATGATGAGCAGCTTGTCGTCGTGCGAGAACGCGGTGAACAGGCAGCCGAAGCCCGCGGAGACCGCGCCGGCAGCCATCATGATGCGAGGCTTGGCACCGATGCGACCGACCAGCACGCCGACGATGACACCGCCGATCACGGTGAACAGGCCCAGCGGCGCCTGGAAGATCGCGGTGCCCTCGGCGGTGGAGCCGAAGCCGTACCCGAGGCCGAGTTCCTTCGGCGTCATCACGAGCATCGGCAGCAGCATGGTGTACAGGCCGCTGACGCCGTAGATGCAGCCGGCCGCGAGAACGGTGAACGCCACCGAACGACGACGCAGGACCTTGATGTCGATGAGCGGATCGGACAGCTTGCCCGCGGAGACCAGCCACGCGCCGATGAGCACGACGCCGCCGATCAGGTAGGCGAGCGTCGAGGTGGCGGCCCAACCCCAGGTGGGGCCGAAGCTGACGCCGACGAGGACACCGGCGATGCCCGCACCCAGCAGGATCGCACCCAGCAGATCCAGACGTGCGTGCTGACGGATCGTCGACTCCTGCGTGGTGAACAGGATCAGCGTGCCGAGGACGGCGAGGGCGATCAGCGTGAACCAGAAGATGGAGCGGAAGCCGAAGCCGTCGATCAGCCAGCCGGTGATGAACGGTGCCGGGATCGCGATGATGCCCATGCCGCTGGTGGCGATGCTGACGGCGAGAGCGATGGTCTTCGGCGGGAAGACGTCGCGGATCAGCGAGTAGCTCAGGAACAGGCACGCAACCAGGAGACCGGTGAGCGCACGTCCGACGATCAGGATCGAGTAGGTGGGCGCGACAGCCGACACCAGGGAGCCGAGGGCTGCGCCGAAGACGCAGACCAGCAGCATCAGCCGTTTGCCGTAGAGGTCGGCGAGCTTGCCGAGAAGCGGGGCGACCATCGCGCCGAACAGCAGGAAGGCGGTGAGCAGCCACGCACCCTGCGTGGTCTGGTAGTGCTTCGCGATGTATGGGAGGGCGGTTGCGATCATGATGTAGCTGATCGCGAGCATCTCGAGCATGAGGACGATCGACAGCAGCGAGATGACCAGTCGCGGCGTCCATCGCTGTTCGACGGGACCTGGCGCGGGCACGCCAAAGGAAGTGAAGACCACGGTTCGGGACCTTTCGGAGGGAGGAGGCACGGTCGCCGATCTCCATCGACGAAGCGGGACGTTCATCCATTCGACCGACGTGCGCTTACGCGAACGACGCTCGCTCCCCTCCGGAGGGGAGCGAGCGTCGTCTGGGTGAGCGAACGGGGCCGGGCAGTCAGTCCTGGATCCGCGCGAACGGCCTGGCCGCCTCCAACTCGTACGACAGTTCCAGCAGCGTCCGCTCGCCGCCGAGATCGGCGGAGAAGTGCATGCCGAGCGGCAGCCCGTTCACACTCTGACCGAGCGGAAGCGTGACGGCCGGCGTGCCGGTGGTGTTGTTCGCGGGCGTGAACGCCACGTAATCCACGAGGCGTGCGAGGACCTCGTCGAAGTCGCCGTCGGGCGCCAGGAAGCCGATCTCCGGAACTTGGTGGGCGAGCGTCGGAGACAGGACGACGTCGAAGTCGTCGAAAGTCTTGCGGAAACGCGCGTCGGCCCGCTTGAGTCCCAGAATCGAGCCCGGCACGCGGTAGAAGTGCCTGGTGAACGACTGGGACAGCCCCTTGGTGAAGGCGTCGAGCCGGGTGCGGTCAAAACCCTTGCCGATCGTCATCCCACCGAACCGGTCCAGGCCGAACGCGAGCAGCGCCCAGTAATCGGTGAACTGCTTGATGTACGAGCGGTCCACCGGGATCGGGATGGTGGTGACGCGATGCCCCAGCGATTCCAGGAGTTCGACAGTGGCGGTGAGTTCGCGGTCGGTGTCGTCGTCGAGCAGTCGTCCGGTGACCGTCGAGTTGATGAGGGCGATTCGCAACCGCCGCTTCGACGGCCCCTCGACGAGCCCGATCGGCGGCAGCGACGACGCACTCCCCTGCCGCTCCAGGTCGGCGAAGTAGTACGCCGTGTCGCGCACCGAACGGCTGACGACGCCGTTGCTGATGAGGTCGATCGGCAGTCCCTTCATCTCGGTGGACTGCGCCACCCGACCGCGCGTCGGCTTCAGTCCCACCAGTCCGCACGACGCCGCCGGGATGCGGATGGAGCCGCCGCCGTCGTTGGCGTGCGCGATCGGCAGCGCGCCCGCCGCGACCAGCGCCGCAGCGCCGCCCGACGACGCACCGCACGAGTAGTCGGTGTTCCACGGGTTCCGCGTCGGCGGGCGGTCGACGAACTCGGTGGTCGCAGTGAGTCCGAACGCCGGCAGCGTGGAGGCGCCGAGGATGTTGAACCCCGCCCCGATCAGTTCTCGGGCGGTCGGATCGTTCTCCCGCGCGGGCACGTTCGCGACGGCGGCCGAACCGTGCAGCGTGGGGATGCCCGCCACGTCGATGTTGTTCTTGGCGAGGGTCGGCACGCCGGCGAACGCGCCGGTGAACGCATCGGCCTCGGCGCGGGCGAGTCCGCGCTCGCGGTCGTCGATCGCGACGGCCGACAGCTGCGGCTCCACCGCGTCGATCCGGGCGAGCGCGGCCCGCGCGGCGTCGGCGGGCGAGATCTCGCCGGAGGCGATGCGTCGTGCCACCGCGACGGCGTCGAGTTCGCCCAGGCAGTCGTCGGTGAAGGCGTGAACGTGTTCCATTCCACACACGGTAGCGGATTCGATCGATCGATCGGATGCCCGGTAGTGCTACTCATCACACCATCGGACCGGTAAGACTGATGCCATGCAGCTGCAATTCACTCCGGAAGAAGAAGCCTTCCGTCAAGAACTCCGCACCTATTTCACGACCGAGATCCCGCAGGAGATCCGCGAACGCTGCGAGGCCGGCGCCCTCAACTACCCGGACGACATCGTCACCACCACCCGCGCCCTCAACAAGGGCGGGTACGCGGTGCCGCACTGGCCCGTCGAGTGGGGCGGCCAGGACTGGACCCCGATTCAGCACCACATCTGGCGCGAGGAGATGTCGCTCAACTTCGTCCCCGACCTGCTGCCCTTCAACGCGGGCATGGTCGGCCCGGTGATCGCGCAGTTCGCCTCGCAGGAGCTCAAGGAGAAGTTCCTGCCCGCGACCGCGAACCTCGACATCTGGTGGTGCCAGGGCTTCTCCGAGCCGGAGGCCGGCTCGGACCTCGCGTCGCTGAAGACCCGCGCGGTGCGCGACGGCGACCACTACGTCATCAACGGCCAGAAGACCTGGACCACCCTCGGGCAGTACGCCGACTGGATCTTTTGCCTGGCCCGGACCGATCCCGATGCGAAGAAGCAGGCGGGCATCAGCTTCTTCCTGTTCCCCATGGACACGCCCGGCGTCGAACTGCGCCCGATCCAGCTGATCGACGGCAGCTACGAGGTCAACGAGGTCTTCTTCCAGGACGTCCGCGTCCCGGCCGAGAACCTGGTCGGTGAGGAGAACCTCGGCTGGACCATCGCCAAGTTCCTGCTCGGCAACGAGCGCTCGGGCATCGCGCGGGTCGGCTGGACCAAGACCAAGGTCGCGAAGGCCAAGCGGCTGGCCGCCGCGACGAAGACTCCCAACGGCACCCTGCTCGACGACCCGGCCGTCGCCGGCCGCATCGCCGCCCTGGAGAACGAACTGCTGGCACTGGAGGTGACGCAGTTGCGTGTCGTCGCCGGATCCGCCGACGGGAAGCCCAACCCGGCGTCGTCCCTGCTGAAATTGCACGGCACTCAGTTGCAGCAGGCGGCCACCGAACTGCTCGCCGACATCGCGGGACCGGACTCCCTGCCGGTCTCGGCCGTCGACTCGGCCGAGGAGGGCGACGTCGCCGACATCCTCAGCCCGGAGTGGGCCCAGCTGACCGTGCCCGCCTACCTCAACTACCGCAAGGTGACGATCTACGGCGGTTCGTCGGAGGTCCAGCGCCAGATCATCGACAAGGCCGTCCTCGGACTGTGACCGCCTGCCCCACAACGACTCACGAAACCCCGTAGGGAACACACCATGGAATTCGAGCTCTCCGAAGAACAGGTCATGCTGCGCGACACCGTGCGCGAAGTGCTGACCAAGAAGTACGACATCGAGACCCTCCGCAAAGTCACCGACACCGAGCTCGGCTGGAGCCGCGACGTGTGGAAGTCGCTCGCCGAGATCGGCATCCTCGGCCTCGTCTTCGACGAAGCCGACGGCGGCACCGGCGCCGGACCCGAGGAACTCGCGCCCGTGATGGGCGAGTTCGGTGCGGCCATCGCACCGGAGCCCTTCCTCGACGCAGTCGTCGTGCCGGGCCTGTTGGTCACCAAGACCGCGGACGCCGACGTCCGCGCCGACGTCATCGGCGGCCTGTCGTCGGGCGAGCGTCTCGCGGCCTTCGCCCACCACGAGAACGGCGACCGTTGGCCGCACTATGCCGTCGCGACGCAGTTCGCCGACGGGAAGGTGTCCGGCACTAAGTCGCTGGTCCCGGCGGGCGACGCCGCCGACATCCTCGTCGTCTCCGCGCGCGACGCGTCCGGCGCGGTCGGCCTGTACCTGGTCGACGCGGCCGCTGCGGGCGTCGACCGCACCGGCTATCGCACGCACGACCGCCGGCGCGGCGCGCAGATCGTCTTCACCGACGCTGCGGCCACCCGCCTCGGCTCGGGCGACGCGTCGTCGGCCATCGCCGAGGTGGAGGTCGTGACGCAGACCGCGCTCGTCGCCGAGGCCGTGGGCGCGATGCGCTCCTCGCTGGAGATGACGACCGAGTATCTGAAGACGCGCAAGCAGTTCGGCGTCACGCTGTCGACCTTCCAGGCGCTCACGCACCGCGCGGCCGACATGTACGTGTCCCTCGAGTTGGCGAGCAGCATCTCCGTCTACGCGACCGCGGCACTCGCCGAGGGACGCGTGGATCCGATCATCGCCTCGCGCGCCAAGCTGCAGGCACTGAAGTCCGCGCGGCACATCGGTCAGGAGTCGATCCAGATGCACGGCGGCATCGGCATGACCGCCGAGTACCCGATCGCGCACTATGCGAGCCGCCTGACCGCGATCGGCCACACGCTGGGCGACGCCGACAGCCACCTGCAGCGTCTGTCCGCCTCCGTCGGCGATTGGGACATGGTCACCGTCGGATGACCCGGCGACTCCAGTCGGGCGACGTCATTCCGGTGACGTTGCTCGCCTGGATCGTGCAGGACGGCGCGCAGCCGTACCCGGACCACGGCGAACGGGTCTCGTACGCACTCGAGTTCGTGGTGACACGCGACCGTTTCCGCGAAGACTCCGTCGAGGCGCGCGCCGTCGCCGAGCCGACCGGTGCTCCCGAGCACCGGGGACGCGTGCCGACCTGGCTCGATTTCGGAGCACTCACCGCGATCGGATACCTCGACCAGCCGACGACCGGCGAGATCGCGATCGTCGTCGGCCTCGCCGTCGACTACGAGATCGCGGATCGGACAACGGGCCGCTGCGTCGGCACCGTCGTCCGGCGCAGGCTCGTCACCCTGATCAAAGACCAGCCGGACTCCGCGCCGCGGACCGAGCTCGTCGACCTCGCGCCGGGTGAGAAGCCCGGCTTCCGGAACACCTCGCGGCCGACGATCGAGATCCACGCCGACGGCACCTGGACCACTCATCCGGCACCGGACACCTGGGAGTGCGCCACCGGGCTCCTCCTGGACATCGAACTGACCTGAGGTGTGACCATCGGTCACATGCATTAACCTGACCGACAACGAGAGCGCCGCACCCGAGCGGTGTGCAGAGAACGGAGACTGTCATGGCCGCACCCCTGATCGAGGACTCGATCGACATCGACGCCAGCCCGGAGAAGGTCTGGTCCGTCATCAGCGATCTGCGCCGCATGGGCGAGTGGAGCCCGCAGTGCAAGAAGATGGTCGTCTTCGGCGGTGACGTGAAGCTCGGCACCACCACCCTGAACGTGAACCGTCGCGGCCCGCTGGTGTGGCCGACGCGGTCGAAGGTCGTCACCTTCGAGCCCAACAAGGAGCTCGCATTCAAGATCCTCGACAACCACACCGTGTGGTCGTTCCGGATCGATCCGACCGAGACCGGCGTCCGCCTCACCGAGAGCCGCACGGTCCCCGAGGGCGGCACCACCAAGATCTCGGCTGTCCTGGTCGACAAGGTGATGGGCGGCGAGAAGCCGTTCGAGGCCGAGCTGCAGGAGGGCATCCGCGAGACCCTCGGCAAGATCAAGCGCGCTGCCCAGGGCTGAGCCCGCACTCGGCACGCATCCGCCGTACTTCGGCGGCATCCGCGTATGTCAACGGAGAACGCGTAGTTCAGAACTACGCGTTCTCTGCTGAACTACGCGGATGCCGCGTCTGAGGGTGATGCTCGTCCAGACCCGCTCGACCGCGGCGATTAAGCTGGACGGAGTCGGTCGCGCCGTCGCGCGGCCCGTTACCTAGGAGTGCAGAACCGGTGGCTCGACGACCCGCTCAACCCGACGACCGCGAAGGCCTGGCCCACGTCGTCGACCTGATCCGCGAGACGGTGCCACCGCTTCATCCCGCGGGCATCCCCTTCGTGGCGGCGCCCGCCGCCGTCGCGTTGCTCGGCCGCAACCGCAAGTGGATCGCCCGCCCGGCGATGGCGACCGCCGCGGCGTCGGCCCTGTTCTTCCGCCACCCGAAGCGTGTCCCGCCCGCCGGAGAGGGGCTGATCGTCGCTCCCGCCGACGGCACCATCGCCCTGGTCGACGACGCGGTCCCGATGCCGGAACTCGGCCTCGGCGACCAGCCGCTTCCCCGCATCTGCACCTTCCTGTCGGTCTTCGACGTCCACGTCCAGCGCGTGCCGATCGCCGGTCGCGTCCGGTCTGTGGTGCACACGCCCGGCAAGTTCCTGTCGGCCGACCTGCCCGCCGCGAGCAGCGAGAACGAGCGCACGGCGATGACGATCAGCACCGATGCCGGTCACGACGTCGGCGTCGTGCAGATCGCCGGCCTGCTGGCCCGCCGCATCGTGAACGACGCGAAGCCCGGCGACGCCCTGGTCCTCGGCGACACCTACGGCCTGATCCGCTTCGGCTCGCGCGTCGACCTCTACCTTCCGCAGGGCTCCACGGTGAAGGTGACCCGAGGCCAGCGCGCCGTCGGCGCCGAAACCGTGCTGGCGGAGCTGCCCTGATGGCGCGCATCCGACCGCACCGCCGCCGTCGGACCGACCGTCCGCGTCGGCTCCGTCTGTCGTCGGTCCGACGACACGATCCCGTGGCGGATGCACCGGCGCGGTCGGCCCGCGCGGGACGGCTGATCGTCCCGTCGACCCTCACCCTCCTGGCACTGTGCGCCGGCCTCACCGCGATCCGGTCCGCCGACGCGGGCAGCGTGGACCTCGCGATGGGCCTGCTGGTCCTCGCCGCGGTCTTCGACGGCATCGACGGCCGCGTCGCACGGCTGATGGATGCGACCACCAAGATCGGCGCCGAACTGGACTCACTCGCCGACGCCATCAACTTCGGCGTCGCGCCCGCACTCATCGTGTACGCGGTGGTCCTGCGCGATCAGGAGGGTGCGGCCCAGGACTTCGGCTGGGTGGTCGCGCTGCTCTTCTGCGCCGCGATCGTTCTGCGTCTGGCGCGCTTCAACACGCTGCTCGACGACGTCGACGCCCCGAAGTACACGAAGGACTACTTCGTCGGCGTCCCCGCCCCCGCCGCCGCCGTGATGGCGCTGCTCCCGATCGGTCTGCAGCAGCATTTCGGTCACGGCTGGTGGGTGTCGACACCGGCGGTCAGCGTGTGGCTGCTGTTCACCGGCCTGCTCGCGGTCAGCACCGTCCCGACCCTCTCGATGAAGTCGGCGAGCATCCGACCGAGCGCCCTGGCCGGGCTGCTGTTCGTGGTCGCCGCGGCCGCCGCCCTGCTGTTCACGTTCCCGTACCTGCTGATGATCATCATGGTCGGCGCCTACCTGATCCACATCCCGTTCGCCTGGCGCACCAAGCGGTGGGCGGCGTCGCACCCGGAGCACTGGGACGCGCCCGCCCGCGATCGACGACTCCAGCGGCGCGAGGACCGACGCCAGGCCGTCGCCAACGGCACCCGACGCCGGGTGATCCCGCAGCGCTCGTCCGCCCGCCTCGGACTCCGTCGCCCCCAAGGACCCCGCGAGGACTGAATGTCTCCCACGCTGACGCTGACCGGCCGACTCAACACCTCCGCCGCCGACTCTCGACGCGGCATCGTCCGGGTGCACCGGGAAGTGCTCGCCGCACTGTCGCTGCGCGAGTGGGACGCCGTCTCGCTGACCGGCGCCCGTGTCTCGTCCGCGGTGGTCGCCGCAGCTCCCGCGGACTCGCCGACCGGGCTGATCCTGCTCGACGACCTCACGTTCTCGAACCTCGGCATCCGGGAGGACAGCGCCGTGGTGGTGGCACCCGTCGTCGTCCACGGCGCCACCCGCGTCACCGTTCGCGGGTCGCGGCTCGCGAGCGTCTCGGTCGCCGAACCGACCCTGCGTCGCGCACTGCTGGGCAAGGTTCTCAGCGTCGGCGACTCCGTCTCCCTGCTGCCCCGCGAACTGGGCCCCGAGTTCGCCTCGACCAAGGCCACCGCCTCGCTCGCGCGGTCGGTCGGCATCACCTGGACCAACGAGCTGCTCACCGTAGTCGCCACCGTTCCCGAGGGACCGGTGAGCGTGCAGACCAACACCGCGGTCCTGTGGGAGGGCTCCGCTACGACCTCCGCGTCCGCCCCGATCCCCGAGGCCGCCGAATCCGCGGCACCGAACACTGCGACGCCGAATGCGAGCGCGGCGACGCCGGTCCCCGCCGCCGAACCCGCGCATGTCCGTCCCGTCTCCGAGCTGGTCGGTGTCGACGCGCAGGTCGCCCGCCTGACCGAGTGGCTGGGCGTCACCCTCGACAACCCCGACGTCCTCCGCGCCCTCGGCGCGCAACCCCGGCTCGGCGTGCTGCTGTCCGGCCCGTCGGGCTCGGGCAAGGCGACGCTGGTCCGCTCCGTCTGCGAGCGGCGGCCGCTGGTGGAGGTCGACGGCCCGTCGGTCGGCGCCCTCGCCGCGGAGGGTCGTCGCAGTGCCGTGAAGGACGCTATCGCCCGACTGTCCGGCGGCGGCGTCCTCCTCGTCACCGACGTCGACAAACTGCTGCCGGTCGACGGCGATCCGGTGTCCACGCTGATCCTCGACGACCTCCGCGCCGCCATCGGAAACGGCTCCCTCGCGCTGATCGCCACCACCTCCGACGCCGGGCAGTTGGATCCGCGCGTCCGGGAACCCGATCTGTGCGACCGGGAACTGACCGTCGGCCTGCCCGACGCGCCCCAGCGCGCGAAGCTGCTGGGCGCCATCCTGTCCGAGGTCCCCACGCAGGGCCGCCTGGATCTGGACGAGATCGCCTCCCGCACCCCCGGCTTCGTCGCCGCCGACCTCGCGGCCCTGACCCGCGACGCCGCCCTGCGCGCCGCCTCCCGCGCCACCCGCGACGACACCGACGCCGCCCTGCGCACCGAAGACCTCGTCGAAGCACTCACCGTGATCCGGCCGGCGTCCCGCTTGGAGTCCCCCGACGTCGCACTCGGTTCCATCACGCTCGACGACGTCGGCGACATGGTCGAGACCCGACAGGCGCTCACCGAGACCGTGCTGTGGCCGCTGCAGCACCCGGACACCTTCACCCGGCTGGGCGTGGAGCCGCCGCGCGGCGTGCTCCTCTACGGTCCGCCCGGGTGTGGCAAGACCTTCGTCGTCCGCGCCCTCGCGGCTTCGGGAAAGCTGTCGGTGCACAGCGTCAAGGGCGCCGAGCTGCTCGACAAGTGGGTCGGCTCCTCCGAGCGTGCGGTCCGCGACCTGTTCGCCCGCGCCCGAGCCAGCGCGCCGTCGCTGGTCTTCCTCGACGAGGTCGACGCCCTCGCACCGCGCCGCGGCGGCTCCACCGACTCCGGCGTCGCCGACCGCGTGGTGGCCGCCCTGCTCACCGAGCTGGACGGCGCGGAGCCCCTGAACGACGTCGTCGTCCTGGGCGCCACCAACCGGCCCGACCTGATCGACCCGGCCCTGCTGCGCCCCGGCCGCCTGGAACGCCTGGTCTTCGTGCCGCCGCCCGACGCCGACGCCCGTGCCGAGATTCTGAAGGCCGCCGCCCGGAACGTCCCGCTGTCGGGGGTCGACCTCGTCGACCTGGCCGCCGACCTCGACGGCTACTCGGCCGCCGACTGCTCCGCACTGCTGCGCGAGGCCGCGCTCGCCGCGATGCGCCGCGACATCGACGCCGCCACCGTCACCGCCGACGACGTCGAGACCGCCCGCGCCACCGTCCGTCCCTCGTTGGATCCGGTGCAGGTGGCGGAGTTGGCGGCGTACGCGGAGCGACGGGCGGAGTCGTAGTCGCCGACCGCGGCCACACAGACGATCACCGTGTTGACCCATCCGGCCAGAACGGATCGGTGAACCAGCCTTCAGGAATTCCCATCCCTCGCAACGGCACTTCAGGGCTGGCCTCGAGCAGGTCACGCAGTCGCGGCGCCCAGGTCGAGCTCGGTGAGATGGTGTGCAAGATCGTCTGTAGCGAGACCAGCACCGGGTACAGTCGCTGCCGCCTCCACGGCTCCGCCGTGATCACCGTCGGCTGAACAAGCCAGCGGATCGACTGCGACCTCGGCAGTACGGGATACACGCCCAATCCGCGGTTCCACAGTCGCCCGTGGTGAGCGCAGATGTTTCGCACTCGCTGGTAGCTCTTCAGCCACGACGACAGAACCGGCGGAACGACGCCGAGCGATGCAGCGATCGAAGACTTGACACGCTTATCAGCCAGAACGTCGTAGACCAGCATGGTGGTCCCGAAAGTCAGTTCCTCGAACACGATCCACGTCGGCGGCCGTGACGGCTCGTCGAAGGTGGCCACATAGTGATCGAGCGCGGACGCGAACCTGTCCGAGCCCAACGCTGTCTCGGGCCTCCGTCTCCGTTGATCAGTCAGCATGCGATCCACATCCCCGAGGAGTCGGTCGTGCACCGACTGAACCGCGAAGTGAACGCCGTCTTCGTACCAATGAGGTCCGGCGATCAACGCCATGTGATCGGTGATCGCCGCGCGAAGACCTATCTCAACGCGTTCGATCGCATCCAGCACATGCAGGCGCAGTCTGCGATCAAACACGTACAGACCCAACACGTCGTTGAACTCGGTGCCGTCGCGAAGGATATCGCGTTCTCCGGTCTCGAAGCTCCTGACGTAGGCCGACAGCCGGTAGTAGCCGATATGCCGCAGATACCTCTGCGCCCGCAGTTCATCAGAGATCTGCAGACCGCGCTCCTGCCACCGGGCGAGCAGTGCAGCCTCGTCGAGCGCCGGCTTAGCGTAGATCCGTGGCTCACCAGACACAAGAAAATCCCCCAGTTGCGCTTCCGCGAGAGGCGTGGGGGATGTAGTGACCTAACCCTACCCATCGACGCAAAGACACGCAAGGAGAAGATACTCCCTCAACTTCGCTCCATTCGCGATATTCGTTATCCGGCAAATCGTCCCTCATGTCTACACGTCGTCACATGATGCGCACACCGGAGCCTTAGGCGCGACGCGGATGCACCGCTCAAGCCCCGTGCCTTCATGCGCAAGTCCGCCCCACACCCCCTCTTCCCCGGATACATTGCTTGGAGTTCCAAGTAGTTTCGTCCGATCCCAGGAGAATCCCCATGACCACCGGTTACAGCGAGCAGACCGCGGCGGCCGTCGCCGGCGCGCGGTCGTACACCGTCGGTGACCTGCTGCGACGGACCGCGCTCCGCCTGCCGGGCAAGACCGCGATCATCAACGGCGACGTCGAGTTGACCTTCGCCGAGCTCGACGACGCAGCGAATCGATGCGCCAACGCCCTCGCGGCGCGAGGTCTCGCCAAGGGCGACCGCGTGGCGCTGGTCAGTCACAACTGCTGGCAGTTCGCGGTCCTGAACTTCGCGGCTGCCCGCCTGGGCGCGATCCTGGTGCCGATCAACTTCGGTCTCGGCGCCGACGAGATCGCCTTCATCCTCGACCACTCCGGCGCGAGCATCGTCATCGCCGAGGACGCCCTGGCCGGGACGGTGGGTGCGGCGCTCGACGCCTCGTCGCGCGGAGAGGTCGTCCGCGGGACCATCGCACTCGCGGGCACCGCCCCGGACGGCTGGGAGGACGTCGCCGACTGGATCGCGCACGACGACGGCTCGGCCCCGACAGTCCTCGTCGGCGATGACGACCCGCTGCGGATGATGTTCACCTCGGGCACCGAGTCACGCCCGAAGGGCGTCCTGCTGTCGTCGAAGTCGCTGGTCTCGCAGTACGTCTCGTGCATCATCGACGGCGGCATGACGGCCGACGACATCGAGGTCCACTCGCTGCCGCTGTACCACTGCGCGCAGCTCGACTGCTTCCTCTCGGTGGACGTCTACCTCGGCGCCACCAGCATCATCCTGCCGAGCCCCGAACCCGCCGGTCTGCTGGCCGCGGTCGAGAAGCACGGCGCCACGAAGCTGTTCTGCCCGCCGACCGTCTGGATCTCCCTGCTGCGGCACCCCGACTTCGACACGCGCGATCTGTCGTCGCTGCGCAAGGGCTACTACGGTGCCTCGGCGATGCCGGTGGAGGTGCTCCGCGAGATGGGCCGCCGCCTCCCGCAGGTCCAGCTGTGGAACTTCTACGGGCAGACCGAGATGTCGCCGCTCGCCACCATCCTGCAGCCGCACGAGCAGTTCGAGCGTGCCGGGTCGGCGGGCCGCGCGGCCTTGAACGTGGAGACCATCGTGGTCGACGACGACGACAACCCGGTGCCGACCGGTGAGGTCGGCGAGATCGTGCACCGCAGCCCGCACGCCTGCCTCGGGTACTACAACGACGAGGAGAAGACGGCCGCCGCGTTCCGGAACGGATGGTTCCACTCCGGTGACCTCGGGGTCATCGACGCCGACGGCTACCTCAGCGTGGTGGATCGCAAGAAGGACATGATCAAGACCGGCGGCGAGAACGTGGCCTCCCGCGAGGTGGAGGAGGCGATCTATCTGCTCGACGGCGTCGCCGAAGTGGCGGTGTTCGGTGTCCCGCACCCGAAGTGGATCGAGGCGGTGACCGCCGTCGTCGTGCCGAAGGAGGGGGTCACGCTGACCCGCGAGCAGGTGGACGCGCACGCCGCAGGCCTGCTCGCGGGCTACAAGCGTCCCAAGTACGTGATCTTCGCCGACGCGCTCCCGAAGAATCCGTCGGGGAAGATTCTCAAGAAGACGCTGCGCGTGGAGCACGCGGGCGCGGCCGGAGCCTGACGGCTCAGCTCGACGTGCCCGGCGTCGACGGCGCCGGGGTGGGGGTCTGCGGTTGCTGCTGGTTCGGGGCCTGACCGTCCTGGCCGTTCGGTGGCACGACCAGCCACCGATGTTCTCCGCCGAACCGACCGCCCGGCATCTCACCGGTGAATCCGCGCATCTCGCCGCGCTCGTGCTGCGACATGCGTTCGCCGTGGCCGCCGGTCTGATCACCGGTGATGTAGCCCAGCCCGAAGCCGAGGCCGAGCAGTCCGACGGCGCCGACACCGGCGCCTGCCACGAGCCACGACCGCTTCACCTGCAGACCGGGCGCGGCGGGTGCCTGCGGGACGGGCACGGGTGGAGGGACAACGGCTCCCGGCGCGACGGGCGCGGCGATCGGCTCGGTCGGCGCCGTCGGGGCATCCGGGGCCGCGGCGGCAGGGTCTCCGGCAGCGGGGGCAACTGCGTCGGCCGGCTCATTCGCACCGTCCGGACCAGTGTTCGGGGCGGGCTGATTCGGGTCGGTCATGATGGGTCCTCTCGTGGCGACCGCGACGCAGTGCCGCGGTCGACTCCCCAGAGAACCGGCGAATCCTGACAGCGGGCTGGAAGCGCGCTGCCAGTCCGCTGCCGTCCGCTCTAGCCGACCACACTCACCTGGTAGATCACCGTCGACCGGCTGGCCGACGCGTCGGCGGACAGCCCGACGTTGACCCACAGTTGCTTGCCACCGTCCTGGTCCTTGCTGAGCAGCACCGACTTGGCTGCGGCCTCGTCGACGCGCGAGGACTCCTCGAAGCCCGCGTCGGTCAGCTTCGTGACGGCTGCGGTGAGCGGATCGCCGTCGGAGGCGCGGGCCTGAACGGTCACCTGCCATTTGGGCGACGACCCGGACGCGGTGAGGACCGCTCCGTCGACGAGCTGGACCTGAGACGGGAAGTCGCCCGGCAGTGCGACGCCGTCCGACGCCGGTTCGTCATCGGATCCGCAGGCCGCCAGAACCACCCCGGCACACAGGATGATCAGAACTGCGGTCAATACGGTCCGAATGCGCGTCATACCGAAACGGTAAGGTAGTACCCAGCGTCTCGTCTTCACGACACCCCGCCCGCCCGTCCTCGACACCAAGTCGGAGTGCCATTTTGATCCTGGTATTGATCGCCCTGTTCATCAGTGCGCTCATCGCACCTCCGATCATCAAGACGCTCGGCTCCCGCGGGTTCTATGTTCTGGCGCTGGCACCGGCCGCCGGTCTGGGCTGGGTGATCGCCCACTGGCCCGAGCCCGGCGCACCCCCGAGAACCGAAGTCGTCAGCTGGATCCCCAGCCTGAGCATGGACATCACCCTGCGGTTCGACACCCTCGCGGCCGTGATGTCGGTGCTGATTCTGGGGGTCGGGACCCTGGTCCTGATCTACTGCGCCAACTACTTCGAGGAGATGCGCCGCCGCATCGCCGTCTTCGGCGGCGAACTGGTGGCCTTCGCCGGCTCCATGTTCGGCCTCGTCGTCAGCGACAACACCCTGGTCATGTACGTCTTCTGGGAGGCGACGACCGTCCTGTCGTTCATGCTCGTCGGCTTCTACGCGGTCCGCGCCACGTCGCGTCGCGCCGCCACGCAGGCGCTGCTGGTCACCACTTTCGGCGGCCTCGCGATGCTGGTCGGCCTCATCATGCTCGGCCAACGGACCGGCAGCTACCTGCTGTCCGATCTGATCGCGAACCCGCCGACCGCCGGCGTGTACGTCGACATCGCGGTGGTCCTGATCCTGATCGGCGCCCTGTCGAAGTCCGCGATCGTGCCGTTCCACTTCTGGCTGCCCGGAGCGATGGCCGCCCCGACCCCGGTCAGCGCCTACCTGCACGCCGCCGCCATGGTGAAGGCAGGCGTCTACCTGGTGGCCCGCCTGGCCCCCGGTTTCGCCCCGCTGGTCAGCTGGCAGGTGATGGTGATCGGCCTGGGCCTGCTGACCATGGTGCTCGGCGGCTGGCGATCCCTGCGCGAACTCGACCTGAAGCTGATCCTCGCGTTCGGCACCGTCTCCCAGCTCGGCTTCATCACCGTCCTCGTCGGCATCGGCGACGCGAACGTCGCGATGGCCGGCCTGGCGATGGTCGTCGCGCACGCCATGTTCAAGGCCTGCCTGTTCATGGTGGTCGGCATCATCGACCACTCCACCGGCACCCGCGACATCCGCAAGCTGGCCCGCCTCGGACACCGGCTGCCGGGCCTTGCGCTGATCGCATCGGTCGCCGGCGCCAGTATGGCCGGACTGCCGTTCACCTTCGGTTTCGTCGGCAAGGAGACCGCGTTCGGCAGCATCTGGGTCACCGGTGCGCTCTCGCCGATGCAGCGGTCCGTGGTCGACGTGGTGCTGCTGATCGGCTCCGTCCTGACCTTCGCCTACACGGTCCGTTTCATCTGGGGCGCCTTCGGTCGCAAGGTACGCACGCTGCCGACGCGCGCCGTCGCCCAGTTGGAGCAGCCGGTGCCGATGTTCCTGCTGCCGCCCGCCGTCCTCGCGATCACCGGTGTCGTCGCATCGTTCGGTGCCGGCTGGATCAGCGACCTGGTGGAACCGTATGCGCAGACCCTGCCCGCCTACGGCGAGGAGATCGAGCACCTGGCCCTCTGGCACGGCTTCGGGCTTCCGGTCGTGTTCTCGATCCTCGTCGTGGTGGGCGGCTCCGCCCTGTTCCTGTTCCTCCGTGCCCGCCGCAGGCGCCTGTTCGTGAGCCCGCCGCGCCTCAACGCCGACCGGATCTACGACGCGTCGCTGCGCAGCGCCGACCGACTCTCGCTGTGGGTCACCCGCAACACGCAGCGCGGATCGCTGCCGATCACCCAGGGCGTCATCCTCACCACCGCCGTGCTGCTGCCGGTCACGGTGCTGTTCCTCGGCAACCGGCAGGGCCTGCGGATCGCGGGATTCAACACGGCCTCCGAGGTCGTGATCGGGGCGATCATGATCGCCGCCGCCGTCGCGACCGCTCTCCTCCGCAACCGTCTCGCCGGCCTGCTGGCTCTCGGCGTCACCGGCTACGGCTGCGGCGCCCTGTTCGCGCTGTACGGCGCCCCCGACCTGGCGCTCACCCAGTTCCTGGTCGAGAGCCTGACCCTCGTCGTCTTCGTCCTGGTGCTGCGGAAGCTGCCGTCGGAGGCGACCCCGAAACAGAAGACCGGGCATCGGCCCGTCCGCATCGCGATCTCGGTGGCGTTCGGCGCCATGCTGGTGCTGATCGGTCTGTTCGCCGCCGCCGCGCGCTCCACCGAGCCGCTGCACGTCTACCTGGCCGACGCCGCGTACGAGTTCGGCAACGGTGCCAACGCCGTCAACGTCTTGCTCGTCGACATCCGCGCCTGGGACACGCTCGGCGAGGTCTCGGTCCTGATCGTCGCAGCGACCGGTGTCGCGTCGATGCTCTTCCGCAGCCGCCGCTTCGGTGCGGTCCCCCGCCTGACCGACGATCAGCTCGCGGAACACCGCAACGGCGACAGCGCCCCGCACGGGCGGACCACCTGGCTGCGCGGCAGCGAGATGCGCGACCCCGACCAGCGGTCGCTGATCCTCGAAGCCACCACGCGGCTGGTGTTCCCGACCCTGGTGGTGCTGTCCGCCTACTTCTTCTTCGCCGGTCACAATGCTCCGGGCGGCGGTTTCGCCGGCGGCCTGGTGATGGGGCTCGCGCTGGTCCTGCGGTACCTGGCGGGCGGACGCTACGAGCTGGGCGAAGTGATGCGCTTCGAGGCGGGCACCATCCTCGGCATCGGCCTGCTGATCTCCGCGGGCACCGCCGTCACCTCGCTCCTGTTGGGCGCACCCGCCCTGTCGTCGGCCACCATCGCACTGCATCTGCCGATCTTCGGCGATTTCAAACTCGTCACCGCCCTGTTCTTCGACCTCGGCATCTACCTGATCGTCGTCGGCCTCGTGGTCGACGTGCTGCGCAGCCTCGGCGCTCGGCTCGACGTCGGCGACCCGGAGACCGAACAGCCGGCCCCGCCGGCACCCGCGGAGGTGAAGTGATGGCAGTGAACCTCGGTCTCCTGATCGTCGTCGGCGTCATGGCCGCAGGCGGCGTGTACCTGCTGACCGAACGCAGCCTGATCCGCATGCTGTTCGGCCTGCTGCTGGTCGGTAACGCGTTGAACCTGTTGATCGTCGTCCTGGCCGGACCACCCGGGCACCCGCCGATCCGGGGCCGCGAATCTCTCGGGCAGTCGTTCGACACCGATCCCCTCGCGCAGGGCATGGTGCTGACGGCGATCGTGCTGACCCTCGGCATCGCCGCGTTCATCCTGGCCCTCGCCTACCGCCTGTTCCAGATCAACCGCGCGTCCGAGGAGGAGCAGCCGCTGCCCGGCCAGGAGATCGCCACCGAGGACGAACTGGGCGACGACGAGGAGGACGTCAAGATCCTCACCGGCTCGTTCGAATCGCTTCCCGACCGCGACCGCAGCGACGATCCGACGACCGGCGCCGACACCGTCGTCGGCGACCTGTTCGACACCCGCGGCAATCCGATGACCGCGGAGGAGTTCATCGCGGCACACATCAACGTCCACGAACCGGACCTCATGCCGGAGGACGCCGACGTGCTGGAGCACCTGCCCGACGACGGCGACGAGATGCCCGCCGACTCCGACAGCCCGGACGACGACACCGGCGACGATGACGATGCAGCCGACAGCGACGACGAGGGCGAGGTGAAGCGATGAGCCCGCAGCCGTCGTGGATCTCCACGCTGATCGTCCTGCCGACCCTGGTCCCCCTGCTCGCCGCCGCACTGACGCTGCTCGCCGGTCGCAGCCCGCGCGTCCAACGGTTGGTGACCGTCGTCGCGATCGGCGTCGCCCTGGTCGCATCCTGCCTGATGCTGTACCTCACCGCAGTCCACGGCACCTTCGCGGTGACGATCGGCGGCTGGGACGGTCACGGTCTGGTCCCGACGCCGCTCGGCATCACGCTGGTGGTCGACCGGTTGGCGGCGCTCATGCTGGTGATCTCGCTGATCGTCCTGATCTGCGTCGTCTTCTACGCCATCGGGCAGGACGTGCGCGACGGGACCACCGAGCAGCCGGTGTCGATCTTCCTGCCGAGCTACCTGATCCTGACCGCGGGCGTGTGCAACTCGTTCCTCGCGGGCGACCTGTTCAACCTGTACGTCTCCTTCGAGGTGCTCCTCGCCGCGAGCTTCGTGCTGTTGACGCTGGGCGCGAGCACCGACCGGGTGCGCGCGGGCGCGTCGTACATCATGGTGTCGATGGTGTCGTCGCTGATCTTCCTGGCCGGCATCGCCTTCGCCTACGCGACCACCGGGACGCTGAACCTCGCGGAGATGGCGGTCCGGCTCGACGACGTCCCCGACGGCACTCGCAACGCCCTGTACGCGGTCCTGCTGGTGGCGTTCGGCATCAAGGCCGCCGTCTTCCCGCTGTCGACGTGGCTGCCCGACTCCTACCCTACCGCCCCCGCCCCGGTCACCGCGGTGTTCGCGGGCCTGCTGACCAAGGTCGGCGTCTACGCCCTGATCCGGACGCATTCGCTCCTGTTCCCCGGCGGCTCCATGGACAACGTCCTGATGATCGCGGGCCTGCTGACGATGCTCGTCGGCATCTTCGGCGCCATCGCGCAGTCGGACATCAAACGTCTGCTGTCGTTCACCCTGGTCAGCCACATCGGCTACATGGTGTTCGGCATCGCCGTCGGATCCGAGCTGTCGACGTCGGCGGCGATCTACTACGTGGCACACCACATCCTGGTGCAGACCACCCTGTTCCTGGTGGTGGGGCTCATCGAACGGCAGGCGGGGTCCTCGTCGCTGCGGCGCCTCGGCGGACTGATCGCCAGCCCGCTGCTGGCGAGCCTGTTCCTGATCCCCGCCCTCAACCTGGGCGGAATCCCACCGTTCTCCGGGTTCATCGGCAAGGTGGCCCTACTGGAGGCCGGCGCGCAGGACGGGTCGGTCCTCGCCTGGGTGCTGGTCGGCGGATCGGTCGTCACCAGTCTGCTGACCCTGTACGTGATGGCCCGCATCTGGACCAAGGCGTTCTGGCGGGCCCGGGCCGACGCGCCCGAGGGCGCCATGGCCTCGAGCACCGCGTCTGCCCTGATCCTGGAGGGCGAGGACGTGCTCCTGGAGGAGCGCGAGGACGTGGGCCGCATGCCCGCGACCATGGTGGTCCCGACCATGGCGATGGTCGCGGCCGGGCTGGCACTGACCTTCTGGGGCGGTCCCATGTTCGGATTCACCGACGACGCGGCCGGCGGTGTCCTCGACCGCAGCCAGTACATCTCGACGGTGCTGCACAATTCCGAGGAAGCCATGCATCCGAGCGGAGGTGAGCGATGAGTCAGGAGCCGTTCCCTGATCGGCCGCACGCCAAACCGGTCGGAAAGGGTCCCGTCGCCGCATTCTTCGGCAACCTGTGGCGCGTGGCCCTGGTGCACTTCGCATGGCCCGTCGTCCGCCTGTACGTGTGGCTCAACGAGCGTCTCCGCGCCCCGAAGTGGATGGGCGGCTCCCTCCGCGAGATCGGGCTCCGCCTGTGGGGCTTCGCGTGGCTCACATTCGTGTGGGTGCTGCTGTGGGGCGACATCACGTGGAGCAACATCGTCGCCGGCGCGGGCATCGCCCTGCTGGTGATGATCTTCCTCCCGCTGCCGCGCGTCGCCGTCGAAGGTCGCTTCCACCCGCTGCCGGCGCTGAAGCTGGTCGCGACCATGCTCTACAACTTCTTCATCTCCAGCGCCCAGGTGGCGTGGGCTGCGGTGAAGCCCGGTCCCCCGCCGCTCGGCGTGGTGGTGCGCGTGCACATGGCCATCAAGTCCGACCTCACCCTGACGCTGGCGATCGACTACATCAACCTGGTACCGGGCACCATCGTCGTCGAGATCGATCAACCCGCCCGCATGCTGTACATCCACGTGTTCGACGCCCGCAAGCAGAAGCACATCGATGAATTCCTGAAGCAGATGGCGTATATCGAACGCGAGTTCATCAAGACCTTCGAACGCGACGACGAATGGCATCCGAGCCCGCTGCACGGCATCGACGACGACTACCACCACGTGCCGTACGCCGACCGACAGCGCGTCGCCGACCGGGACGCGGCCCGAAAGGAGAAGCGATGACAGCGGTCTGGATCATCAGCGGCGCACTGCTGCTCGCGGCGTCGGCGTTGACCGCCTACCGGACGCTGCGGGGACCGACGACGCTCGACCGCCTCGTCGGTGTCGACGCGCTGGTCGCGATCGCCATCTGCGGCCTGTCGGTGTGGGTGGCGTTCACCCTCGACACCACCATCGTGCCCGGCATCGTCGCCCTGAGCCTGGTCGGCTTCATCGGATCGATCGCCGTCGCCCGCTTCCGCGTCAGGGACGATCAGCTGTGATCGTCGACGTGATCTCCGCCGTCCTGATCCTCACCGGATCCCTGCTCGCCTTCACCGCGGCGATCGGGATCGTCCGCTTCCCGGACACGCTGAGCCGGATGCACGCGGCGACCAAACCTCAGACCTTCGGCATGATCCTGGTCCTCGCCGGCGCATTCGTCCGCCTGGAGGGCCACGTCGACGGCGGCATGCTGATCTTGACGGGACTGTTCGCTCTCATCACCGCTCCCGTCGTCGCTCAGCGCGTCGGCCGCCTGGTCTACCGGGAGCAGGCGCTCGGCAAGGACGTGGTGGACGAGGACGAGTTCGCGCCGCCGCGCTAGCCGAGTTCGGAGACCACCGAGTCGACGACGCTCCGCAGGTCCTGCGTCTTCTCGAAGACTGCCCGCTGCCGCTGGTAGCTGGCGCCGTCGACGATGATGTCGGCGACGATCCCCAGTTCGTCCAGGCAACCGAGCGACGCGGCCACCGGCTCCAGCCGGACCAGCAGGTCGGCGAAGTCCTCGGTGACGAGGCGTTCGGAGCAGTCCGAGTCCTGGATGATGATGGCGTCGAGCCCGTAGCGGGCCGCGCGCCACTTGTTCTCCTGAACCAGCCAGGGAGCCATCTGCGGGAGCGTCTCCCCCGCCGACAGCCGGCGATCGAGGTCGACGATCAGGCAGTGCGTCAACGCGACGATGGCCGCCATCTCGCGGCGGTTCGAGACCCCGTCGCACACCCGCACCTCGATGGTGCCCAGATGCGGAGACGGCCGGATGTCCCAGCGGATCTCGTTGAGGTGGTCGATGATGCCGGTGGTCTTCTGGTCGTGGGCGAACTTCTCGAACTCCGACCACGTCTCGAACTGGAAGGGCAGCCCCGCGGTGGGGAGCTGCTGGAACATCATGGCGCGGTTGCTGGCGTAGCCGGTGGACCGACCTGCCCACATGGGCGACGACGACGACAGCGCCAGCAGGTGCGGGTAGTAGTTGAGCAGCGACGACAGGATCGGGAGAACCTTGTCGCGGTCGTCGATGCCCACGTGCACGTGAACACCCCAGATCAACATCTGCCGCCCCCACCACTGGGTGCGTTCGATCAGTTCTGCGTAGCGACTGCCGTCCGACAGCTGCTGCGCCGACCATTCGGCGAACGGATGCGTCCCGGCGCCGTACAGGTCGACGCCGATCTCGTCGCAGAGCGTGCGGACCACCTCGAGGGAGCCCCCGAGGTCGTCCATCGCCTCACCGACGGTGGTGCAGATGCCGGTGACCAGTTCGACGGTGTTGCGGAGCAGCTCCCGGTGGATCTTGCTCCGCTGATCGCCCGCCCGCGCCTCGACGAGCTGGAACAGGTCGTCGGCGGCGTTCGAGAGGTCCCTGGTCGTCTTGTCGACCAGCGCCAGTTCCCACTCCACGCCGAGCGTGGGCTTCGGGGACCGCGAGAAGGCGATTCCCGCCGGCGAGGTCATCGACGTCCCACGCGGCTAGCTGGTCTGACGAAGCACGCCGCACGCCAGGCGCACCGCATCGCCGCTGGCGGGCGCGAGGTCGTGCAGGATGACGGCCTTGCCGCGGATCTGGTCCACGGTGAAGGCCTCGGTGGTGTAACTGGCCGACGCGGTGCCGTCCTTGAGGACGTTCATGTTCATCAGGTCGCCCGACTCCGGCTTCTCGGTGCGTCCGTTCACCTGGAGGTGGCCGCCCGCGCTGGTGAAGCCGTTCGACGCCTCGCACTTGCCGACGGAGTGGATGTGCAGACCGTGCTCGCCCGGCTTGACGTTCGAGACGCGCGCCGAGACGGCGACCGTCTTGCCCTCCTGCGAGAAGCTCACGAAGCCGACGCGATTGCCGTCCTTGTCGACGAGGGTCGTCGTCGCCGACTCCGCGGCGTTGGGGATGTGGTCCTTGTTCACCACGTCGCCGGGAGCCACCTGGTCGCCGGTCACAACGGCCGGCGTGGTGCCTTCGACCTTGGAGGCGTGCTCGTTGGGCGTGCAGGCCGACAGCGCGAGGACTGCGCCGCCCGCGGCGGCGACGGCCGCGATGACCTGAACGGTCGAAGCGCGATTGGTGCTGCGGACGGTCATGTGTGCTCCTTAGTCGGTCGGCAGGTGCGGGCGGGCGGTTCCGCTTCGCTCGCACCGGGCTGGTGCCGTGATCGCCAATATGATTTCTGTTCGAGAATGATTATGACCGGTCGGCGACGGGCGCGCGCTACCGGCTCACCACCACGACGGCCAACTGCCCCAGGCAGCGGCTGAACGCGTCGGGTCGCGGGTTGAGTTCCGCACCGCCGGGCACGGCCTCGGCCACCTTCTTGGCGGCGTCCTCCTGGTCCGGGGTGTAGAAGATGGTGTTCTCACTGACACTGGCGGTGCTGAGGTTCGCGGTCTCCGCGACCTTGTATCCGCCGTCGGTGAGGGTCTTCGCGACCTCCGCCGCCAAACCGGTCACGTTGCCCGCATTCAGAACGCACAGTTCCGGAACGTCGGCGGCGTCGGCCGGACTCTTGGACGTGGAGGTGTCGGTGGCGCTGGTCTTCGCGGGCTTCTGCTCGCTGGTCTCCGCCTGCGCGCTCTGCCCGGCGGCCTTGAGGCCGGCTTCGGGGTCGTCACCGCTGGTGGTCAACTGATGGATGCCGAGACCGATGCAGACCACGGCGATCGCCACCAGCAGCATGGCACCCGCACGAAACGGAAGTCGATTGGTTTCATTTTCAGCATTCATCACGGCAACTCTAACCCACCGGCAGCACAGACAACTCGTCCGTCACGCCGGGTCGTCCGGATCTACTACGTGATGTCGAAGCCGAGACGGCGTGCCGCACGAGCCTTCTGCCGCGAGGCACGGAGTCGGCGCAGTCGTTTCACGAGCATCGGGTCGGCTGCGAGCGCTTCGGGGCGGTCGACCAGCGCGCCGAGGACCTGGTAGTACCGGGTCGCCGACAGGTTGAAGAGTTCCTTGATGGCGTCTTCTTTGGAACCCGCGTACTTCCACCACTGGCGTTCGAAGCCGAGGATGTCGCGTTCGCGCCGAGTCAGTCCGTCGTCGCCGACTTCGTGCGGATCGAGGTTCGCCTGGTTCCGGGCACCATCGCCCGTCGACGGATCGTCGCCCTTCGGGCTCTGCGCCGTTGCCCCGCTCATTTCGCTCCTCAAGCAGCCTGAAAATGCATCCGCACCGTGTCCGCAGCAGCTCCCCGGCGGACGAATGACATCGGTGTGGTTCCGTCGAACATCTAACCACGATCCGCCGCGGCGTCCGTGGTGACGCACCGCGCCACCCGTAACGCGTCGGGCAGTAGAATGCGATGCCATGGCAATTCTCCCGATCTGCATCATCGGTGAACCCGTCCTCCATCAGCCGACGACGCCCGTCGACCTCGACGCCGACGGCAAGCCCTCCGCGGAGATCGTCGCGCTGCTCGACGACATGTACGAGACGATGGACGTCGCGAACGGCGTCGGTCTCGCCGCCAACCAGGTCGGCAAGGGCTTGCGGATGTTCGTCTACGACTGCCCCGACGCCGACGTGCACGCGCGCAGGCGTGGCGAAGTGATCAATCCGATCCTGGAGACCTCGGAGATCCCCGAGACGATGCCCGATCCCGACGACAACGACGAGGGCTGCCTGTCGGTCCCCGGCGAGGGATTCCCGACCGGGCGCGCCGACTGGGCCAAGGTGGTCGGCACCGACCGCAACGGCGAGCGCGTCGAGATCGAAGGGCGCGGTTTCTTCGCCCGCATGCTGCAGCACGAGACCGGTCACCTGGACGGCTTCCTGTATGTCGACGTCCTGGTCGGCCGCAACAAGCGCGCCGCCAAGAAGGCCGTGAAGCGCAACGGCTGGGGTGTGCCGGGACTCACCTGGCTCCCCGGGTCGGTCACCGACCCGTTCGGGCACGACGACTGACATGGCCGACGGATCCACCTCGTCGCAGCCGAAGGTCGGCGACCGCGTCGTCATCCGCTACCGGCTGGGCGACGGCGCGCCCGCCGACTGGCGGCGGACACCCGCTGCGCCGGGTGCGGACGGGAGCGACGGCCCCACCCACTCCGACATCACCGGGATCCTGCGCGAGCACACCGACGACGCGTACGTGATCGAACGCGACGGGCAGTCGCATCGGTTGGCGATCGCCGCGATCTCCTCGGTGCGCCTGCTGTCGCGACGGGTGGTCCGCAACTCCGAGATCCGCGAGGTGGAGCGCACCCTGATGCTGGCCGCGGCCGCCGCCGAGCGCGACGACGTGGACGGCTGGCTGGTGAACGCGCCGGCCGACGGTCCGCACAACCTCCGCTCGGCCGCGGCCGCACCGATCGAGTTCGGCTCGACGTCGGCGGCCCTGCCCGGCGTCGTCGCCTGGTTCATCGCCCGCGGCCTCACTCCCCGCGTGATGCTGGCCGAACGCCTGATGCGCGTCTCGTCGCTGGGGGTCGGCGTCGGACGCGACGAGCCGTACGAGGTGCTGATCGGGCCGGAGCCGACCGGTGACACCCCGGACGGCGACTGGTCGCTGATCTCCGAGGGCGTGGCCGCCGCGACGGTCGCCGCCGACGATGACGTCGCCCGCACCGCGTGGCGCGCACTCGGGTTCGAGCTGCACCACGCGTGCCGACTGCTGACGCTGTAGCAGTTCGGGCGTCGATTACGGTGGACTGCGATGTCGAACTCCAGCACTGAAACCGATCTGACCAAACGGCGGATCATCGCCACCGCCCTCTCCGTGATCGCACTCCTCGCGGTCTTGGCGTTCACCTGGTGGATCGACGGTCAGGGCGGTCCCGACGAGACCGCGGCAGCCGCATCGTCGACCGCGACGGCACCGCTCGCCGACGGCGCCGCGAACACGGCGCCCGGGACCACGCCCTCCGCGGACACCACGAGGAAGCCGTCACCGAGGCCGTCGGCGCGGAAGTCGACCGCACCGAAGAAGCAGAACGGCTCGGTGCCCGCCCGCGTCGCCGACACCCTGGAGCAGATCGACTCCGGCCGTTGGCCGGAGGCAGCGAACGCGCCCGGCACGCACGGCGGCGACACCTTCCGCAACCGAGAGGGCAACCTGCCCACCAAGTCGGCGAACGGCAAGCGGATCACCTACAAGGAGTGGGACGTCAATCCCAAGAAGCGCGGGCAGGGGCGCGACGCCGAACGCATCGTGACCGGCAGCGACGGCTCCGCCTGGTACACGTTGGACCACTACCAGACCTTCACACAGATCCGAGGACCGTCCGCATGAGCGCAGCCCTGCCCGCCGACTTCCTGACCTCCGGACCGGGTGCGGCCCTCGCCGTCGGCGACGTCGACACCTACGGCACCGGCGCCGCGGTCAGGCGATTGTCCGGCGCCGCGATGCGCACCGTCGACGGCCTGTACGACGCCTTCGCCGCGGCCTGGGACTTCCCGGCCCACTTCGGCTTCAACAAGGACGCCTTCGACGACGTGATCGGCGACCTCCCGGCCGGTCTGCGCACCTCGACGGGCGCGATCGCGACCGGAGTGCTCACCATCATCGACGACGCCGGTCTGCTGCTCGCCGACGCCACCGACGACGACCGCGAGTGGTTCGCGACCAGCCCGTCGTTCTGGCGCGAGCGCTGCGCACGCGGCGGCCGGGGTTTCGGGATCGTGCTCCTGGCCGACGACGCGGCCGTCGACGTCGTGGAGCAGCGCTGGCGTGCCGCAGGCGGCGAGCTGATCCGACTGCGGCAGGATTGAGCCATGCGCATCGCGACGTGGAACGTGAACTCGATCCGCGCCCGATCCGAGCAGGTCGTGGCGTGGATGAACCGGCATGCGATCGACGTGCTGGCCATGCAGGAGACCAAGTGCACCGACGACCAGTTCCCGGTGATGAGCTTCATCGCTCACGGCTACGACGTCGCCTTCCACGGGGTCAGCGGCTATAACGGCGTGGCGATCGCCTCCCGCATCGGGGTGCACGACGTCCACATCGGCTTCGACGGTCAGCCCGAGTACGACGGGCAGTCGGAGGCGCGGGCGATCTCCGCGACCTGCGGCGGCGTCCGGGTCTGGAGCCTGTACGCGCCGAACGGTCGCGAGCCCGACCACCAGCATTTCGATTACAAGCTCCGCTGGCTCGGCGCACTGGCCGATGTGACCTCGCTGGAGCTCTCGCACGATCCGGCCGCGCAGGTGGCCCTGCTCGGCGACTGGAACGTGGCCCCGACCGACGACGACGTCTGGGATCGCGCCTACTTCGACGGACGCACGCACACCTCGGACGTCGAGCGCGCCGCTTTCCGACGGTTCCTCGACGCCGGCTTCGCCGACAGCGCCGGCCCGTACACCCCGGGACCGAACACCTACACGTTCTGGGACTACCAGTCCGGACGGTTCGCCCGCAACGAGGGCATGCGCATCGACTTCGGACTCTGCTCCCCCGCGCTCGACGACCGCGTCCACGACGCCTTCATCGATCGGAACGCCCGCGCCGCCGAGGGCGCCAGCGACCACGCGCCGGTGGTCTTCGACCTGAGCTGACCGGTCAGACCGACACCGGGGGCGCGGTGGCGACCATGCCCGGGTGCGCGTTGAGGAAGTGTCGGGTGAAGGTGCACAGCGGCCGCACCTTCAGTCCGTTCTCACGCATGTACTGCATGGTGCCGCCGGTCAACTTGGTCGCGAGCCCGTGTCCGCTGTACTCGTCGTACAGCACGGTGTGGAGGATCGTCACCACCCTCCCCTGCGGCTCTTCGTCGATGCGATAGCTGAGGACGCCGACGAGATCGCCGGCCACCCAGAGTTCGAATCGCTCACGATCGGGGTTGTGCACCACCTGCGAGATCTGGTGCAGCAGCGACCGTGCCGACTGTGGCGGATGGGAACGACGTGCCTTGCGGTGCATACAACCTCCTGTGATGAGCATCACAAGATTAAGACTCCGCCCAGCGCCACGCAAGCCTCATGTGTCCCATCTGCATCACAATGGTGCGTCGATCCGAGAAATGAGTAAGGTGTGTTCCGCACAACTTCACACGCGGGGGCTCCCACGGAACCGGGGGCTGAGATGGCGACAGGCGGTCGTCGACCGCCTGAACCTGTCCGGATAATGCCGGCGTAGGGAGGACGAATCATGGGTACATCCATGCCCGAAGACACTCAGCCCAAGGGCAACGACGCTGCCGTCACCGAGATCACCCTCGGCCCCATCCAGGGAAGCGAGAAGGCGTACGTGGACGTCGACGGCATGGCCGTCCCGTTCCGTCGCGTCAATCTCACCAACGGTGAGCACTTCGACCTGTACGACACCTCCGGCCCGTACACCGACTCGTCCGCGGTGATCGACCTGGAGAACGGTCTGCCGAAGACCCGCGACACCTGGGATCGGCCCGAGCCGGTCGTTCTGGAGGCCACCGGGACCACCGCGGCCACCCAGCTCGCCTGGGCGCGCGAGGGGATCATCACCCCGGAGATGAGGTTCATCGCCGCCCGCGAGGGCGTCTCCGCAGAACTGGTGCGCGACGAGGTGGCCGCCGGTCGCGCCGTGATCCCCGTGAACCACCGCCACCCCGAGTCGGAGCCGATGATCATCGGCAAGGCCTTCGCCGTGAAGGTGAACGCCAACATCGGTAACTCCGCCGTCACGTCGTCGATCGCCGAGGAGGTGGAGAAGATGGTGTGGGCCACCCGCTGGGGCGCCGACACCATCATGGACCTCTCCACCGGCAAGGACATCCACCGCACGCGCGAGTGGATCATGCGGAACTCCCCCGCCCCGGTCGGCACCGTCCCGATCTACCAGGCGCTGGAGAAGGTCGACGGCGACCCGACCCGGCTCACCTGGGAGCTGTACCGCGACACCGTGATCGAGCAGGCCGAGCAGGGCGTCGACTACATGACCGTCCACGCGGGAGTGCTGCTGCGCTACGTGCCGCTGACCGCCAAGCGCGTCACCGGCATCGTCTCGCGCGGCGGCTCGATCATGGCCGCCTGGTGCCTGGCACATCATCAGGAGTCGTTCCTGTACACGCACTTCGCCGAGCTGTGCGAGATCCTCGCCCGCTACGACATCACCTTCTCCCTGGGCGACGGCCTGCGCCCCGGGTCGATCGCCGACGCGAACGACGAGGCTCAGTTCGCCGAGCTCCGCACCCTCGGCGAGCTCACCAAGATCGCCAAGAGCTACGGCGTGCAGGTGATGATCGAGGGCCCCGGCCACGTGCCGATGCACAAGATCGTCGAGAACGTCCGCCTCGAGGAGGAATGGTGCGAGGAGGCCCCGTTCTACACGCTCGGCCCGCTCGCCACCGACATCGCGCCCGCGTACGACCACATCACCTCGGCGATCGGCGCCGCGATGATCGCGCAGGCCGGCACCGCGATGCTCTGCTACGTGACCCCGAAGGAGCACCTCGGCCTGCCCGACCGCGACGACGTGAAGGTCGGCGTCATCACCTACAAGATCGCCGCGCACGCCGCCGACCTCGCGAAGGGGCACCCGCGCGCACAGGATCGGGACGACGCGCTCAGCAAGGCGCGCTTCGAGTTCCGGTGGCACGACCAGTTCAACCTGTCCCTGGACCCCGACACCGCCCGCGAGTACCACGACGAGACGCTGCCCGCGGAGCCCGCCAAGACCGCACACTTCTGCTCGATGTGCGGACCCAAGTTCTGCTCAATGCGCATCTCGGCCGATGTCCGGACCTACGCCGAGGAGCACGACCTCGTCACCCAGGAGGACATCGACGCCCGGATCGCGGCCGAGATGGACGCCAAGTCCGCCGAGTTCGCAGCGGCGGGCAACCAGGTGTACCTGCCGATCGAAGAGGTCCCGTCCGGCGCGGCGGCGGTTCGGTGACCGATTCCTCGACGGGCCCGCGACTTACGCTCCCCGCCCCCGGCGCCACGCCGACCCGGGTGATGACGGTCGCGGGCTCGGACTCCGGCGGCGGCGCGGGCATCCAGGCCGACATGCGGACCTTCGCGATGCTCGGGCTGCACGCCTGCGTCGCGGTGACCGCGGTGACCGTACAGAACTCCACCGGCGTCACCGGCGTTCAGGAGATCGAGCCGGACATCGTGGCCGCGCAGATGCGCTCCGTGGTCCCCGACATCGGGGTGTCGGCGGTCAAGACCGGGATGCTGGCGTCGGATCCGATCATCCGCGCGATCGTCGACGCCGCCCGCGAACTGGGGATCGGCCGGGACGGCCGGATCCCCCTCGTCGTGGATCCGGTGTGCGCGTCCATGCACGGCGACCCGCTGCTCGCCACGGACGCCCTCGGCGCCCTGAAGGAACTGCTGTTCCCGCTCGCCACGGTCGTCACGCCGAACCTCGACGAGGTGCGGCTGCTGACGGGGATCGACGTCGTCGACGACGCCACCCAGCGGGAGGCGGCCGTCGCCCTACGCGCGCTGGGCCCGCAGTGGGCTCTGGTGAAGGGCGGCCACCTGCGGGGCAGCGACCGCAGCCCCGATCTGCTGTTCGACGGCGAGGAGTTCACCGAGTTCCCCGCCCGCCGGATCGACACGGGGCACGACCACGGTGCGGGTGACACCCTGGCCGCCGCGATCACCGGCGCCCTGGCGCACGGTTACGCGGTGCCCGACGCCGTCGCGTTCGCCAAGGAGTGGGTCACGCGAGGCCTTGAGGCCGCGTACCCGCTCGGCGCCGGGCACGGCCCGGTGAATCCGCTGTGGAGGATTGGAGCGGAGCGACAGGTCGAGCCGACTTCCGAGGCGTTAGCCGATGGAGCGGAGCGACAGGTCGAGCCGACTTCCGAGGCGATAGCCGAGGCGTCGGTCGAGACCACGTGAGCTGAGCTGGAAATCTACCGCACCGTGTGCCGGTACTCCACCGGTCCCACGCCGTACCGCGCCTTGAAGCGGTTGCGGAAGGTGGCGACGGTGGGGAATCCCGACGAGAGCGCGACCGAGCTGATGGAGGCGGACGGGTTGCCGAGGAGCGCCTCATGCGCGCTCTGGAGGCGACGGTCGGCGATCTGGCCGGCGAGCGAGTGTTCGCAGCCCTCGAAGTAGCGGTACAGCTGCCGCCGCGACAGGTGCAGGTGCTCGGCGATCGAGTCGGGCGTGAACGTCGCGTCGCGATGGTGCCGCTCGATGAGGTCGCGTGCCGCCTCCTGCACGAAGAGCGCGTTGTCCTCCATCACCGACGGCGCCCCGTCGACCTCCGACAGGGCGGCGACGATGAGGTCGACCGCGGCCTGCTCGGACACCGCTCCCACCGGCGATGCGGTGCTGAGCGCCGACGTCTCGGCGGCGAAGCGTCGAACGAAGACCGACGCGGCCCGGGCCAGCGGGGTGTTGGCGGCGACCGGTCGCTGCAGCCGCTCCGCGACGTGGCGGTGCTTGCCGAGCCTGCTGAACGGGATCTGCACACCCGACGGGTCGGAGACCGCCGAGGACAGGATGCTGTAGGGCGCGGCGTTGCTGATGAAGACGAGGTCGCCGGGACCGTACGAGAACTCACGCCCGCCCTGCCGGACGATCGACTGTCCGCGCATGCCGTTGACACTCACGAGGAGGGTTTCGGACGGGTCGGCGACGACGCGCTCCGCGGTGCGCTCGAGCACCATCGCAGGCTGCAGCGCACAGTAGGTGGCGATCGACGACAGGCTCTGCGCGAAGCGCATCGCATGGAAGGCTTCGAGGTCGGCGACCCGGACGTCGACCGTCGGGCTGTAGGCGACGCTGCCGGAGACTCCGGTGAAGCGCCGGGGGCGCGTCCGCGTCGCGGCGCCCGCGACTCCGAGGCGCGCCTCCCATTCGGCGACGGCGCGCGGCGTCAGTCGGGTGGCGAGGGCGGGACGACGCTGTGCGGCGGCGCGTGGTCGGGACAGTGTTTCGTGGGACATTCGTAAGACCTTCTTCGCATGGGGACATGGCAAGAGCGGCCTGGCTTTGGGAGGGAGCCTTGCAATCTCATCTGACATACTGACACATCACATTTTCAGTGTCGAGTAGACCACATGGATGACACCACCGAAACGGTGGTCACATCGATGCCGCAGGTCATGCGGCATGACGCGCCGAACACTACTGATGGGTAACCCCCTCGGTCTCCGGTTGGTGAGAACAGCGACCAGCGGCCCATATCGGACGCGGTAGTGTGTGGCTGGAGCACTGCGACACTGGGCGAGGGTCGCAGCATCATCGATTCTCGTCTGAGGAGTAGCCCGTGACCCAGCCGCCGAACGACGGGCCAGAGGTTCCGCCGCCCAGCGACCCGAACCAGCTCGGCGCGTCGACCAGCGGATCCAACGCCTACTCCGAGCAGCGGCCCTATCCCGAGCCGAACGTCTACGGGGTCTACCCCGACGGCACCCTGCAGCCGAGCGCGAAGAATGCGGCCGCGGCGGCCGCCACCGCCGCCGAGTCCGCCGCCGTCCGCCGCTGGCGGATCATCACCGCCCTCGCGTGCGCTGCCGCCGCCATCGTCATCGTCAGCTTCTTCTTCGTCGCCGAGGGGCGCACCAGCACCAGCGCACCGGTCACCGAGACCGTGACCGACACCGTCACCGATGTCTCCACCGTCAAGAAGACTGCGACCGAGACCGAGACTGCGACTGCGACAGCCACCGAGACCAGCGTGCACCAGAAGACGGACACCCAGGTGAAGACGACGACGGTCACCAAGACGAAGACGACGGTGAGCGTCACGACCGAGACCGTCAACCCGCCCGCGCCGACTGAAGGCGCCAGCGCTCCTGCGGTTCCCGGGGCACTGCTCCCGGGGCGCTGACCACACTCAGTGGTGGAAGTGCGACTCCGATCCCTCCCGCGGCATCGGGGCGTCGAGCCGTTCGAGGAAGTCGACTTCGGCACGCAGGTCCATCAGCAGGCGTGACGCGAGGTCGTGGCTGAGGCCTGCGCGCACCACGATGCGCTGCACGGTCAGATCGGCGAGGTCGTCGGCCAGCGGATAAGCCGGCACCTGCCAGCCCTTCATCCGCAGTCGGTCCTGAAGGTCGTACAGATTCCAGTTCGGGTTCGCGCCCGCCTTCAGCCGCCATGCGAAGACCGGGATGGTGTCGCCGCGGCTGATCAGCTCGAACGGCCCCATCTGCTCGATCGCCTCGGCGAGGTACTGCGCCACGTCGAGTGAGCCCTGCTGGACGGCCCGGTAGCCGTCGCGCCCCAGCCGAAGGAACTGGTAGTACTGCAGCAGCACCTGAGCGCCCGGTCGGGAGAAGTTCAGCGACAGGGTCGGCATGTCGCCGCCCAGGTAGCTGGCGTGGAAGATCATGCTCTCGGGCAGCGCGTCGGCGTCGCGCCACACGATCCAGCCGACGCCGGGATACACGAGGCCGTACTTGTGCCCCGAGGTGCTGACCGAGGCCACGCGGTCCACGCGGAAGTCCCACTCCAAATCCGGCTGACAGAACGGGGCGACCATCGCACCGGACGCGCCGTCGACGTGGATGCGGACGTCGAGGCCGGTGTCGGCCTGGATCCGGTCGAGCTTCGCGGAGATCTCCTTCACCGGCTCGTACGCTCCGGTGTACGTCTGGCCCATGATCGCGACCACGCCGATGGTGTTCTCGTCGACGTACTTCTCCAGTTCGTGGCCGTCGAGGAACAGGTGGTCCTCGGTGACGGGCACCCAGCGGGGCTCCACCTCGAAGTAGTTCGCGAACTTCTCCCAGCACACCTGGACCGCCGTCGACATCACGAGGTTCGGGTTCTCGGTCGACTTCCCCGCCGCCTTCCGCGCGGCCTGCCACCGCCGTTTCAGCGCGAGGCCGCCGAGCATGCACGCCTCGGACGAGCCGATGGTCGACGTCCCGATGGCGTGGTCGACGTCCGGGTTGTGCCAGAGGTTCCCGAGGATCCGCCAGCAGCGGTCCTCGATCGCCGCCGTCGCCGGGTACTCGTCCTTGTCGATCATGTTCTTGTCGACGGTCTGCATGTACAGCTTCAGCGCCTCGTCGTCCATGTACGTCGAGACGAAGGTCGCGAGATTGAGCCGCGCGTTGCCGTCGAGCATCGCCTGGTCGTGCACCAGCTGGTACGCGGTGCCGGGCAGCATCATCTCCTGCGGCATCTCGAACCGCGGGAGCTCCGTCGCCTCACCGTCCCGGTTGAAGACCGGGTTGAGGATCAACGAGTCGGCCATGTCGGATTCGGTCATTCTCTCTCCTTCAGATGAACGACGGCGCCACCGTGTCAGCTCAGCGCGCGCAGCTTCGGGACGACGTCTTCGGTGAACGCCTCCAGGAACCGACGCTGGTCCTCGCCGGGATTGTGGAAGACCAGGTGGTTGAGGCCCGCATCGATGTAGGTCTTGATCTGCTCGACGGCGTCGTCCGGGTCGGAGGCGACGATCCACCGCTTGGCGACCTGCTCGATCGGCAGCTCGTCGGCGAGGCGTTCCATCTCGACGGAGCTGTTGACGCTGTGCTTCTGCTCGGGGGTGAGGGACAGCGGAGCCCAGAAGCGAGTGTTGGCCAGGGCTAGTTCCGGGTCGCGGTCGTAGGAGATCTTGATCTCGATCATCCGGTCGATGTCCTCGAAGTTCCTCTCGGCCTTGGCCGCGCCCTCCTTGACCGCCGGAATCAGCTTCTCGGTGTACAGGTCCATGCCCTTGCCGGAGGTGCAGATGAAGCCGTCGCCGCTGCGGCCGGCGTAGCGGGCGACGACCGGGCCGCCCGCGGCGATGTACACCGGGACCGGGTTCTCGGGGATGTCGTACATGTAGGCGCCCTGGGTGCGGTAGTAGTCGCCCTCGAAGTCCACCTTGTCGCCGGTCCACAGTTCGCGCATCAGGCGGACGGCTTCGCGGAGGCGGGCGAACCGCTCCTTGAACGCCGGCCATTCGCCCTGGAAGCCGGTGGCGTACTCGTTGAGGGCCTCGCCGGTGCCGACGCCCAGCATCACCCGGTCCGGGTACAGGCAGGCCATGGTGGCGAAGGCCTGCGCCACCACGGCGGGGTTGTAGCGGAACGTCGGGGTCATCACCGACGTGCCCATCTGCAGGCGGGTGGTGCGTTCGCCGACCGCGGTCATCCACGCGATCGAGAAGGGGGCGTGGCCGCCGTTGTGCCGCCACGGCTGGAAGTGATCGCTGACAGTCACCGAATCGAGACCGAACTCCTCGGCCATGACCCCCAGTTCGACGAGATCACGCGGACCGAACTGTTCCGCGGAGGCCTTGAGTCCGAGCTTGAGCGGTGCTGCCATGTGAGTGTCTCCTACAGCGGTAGTCGCAGAGGACGAGGACGGCCGATCGGCGTTCACCTCATCCCGGGAATGTCGTGATCCACCTTACGTCGCAACCGTCACAGGGGCCTGTGACCGCGAGTTGCCGCGACTGTGAGTCCGACTCCCCGCACGAGGCATCCTCCCCGCTCACGCTGCACGACCTTCGACTCTGTTGCACAATTACCACGACGTGCCGCGCTGGCGCGTTTTTTCGCTGCGCGTCCCGGAGGTCCATAACTCGTGCCGACTTCGTCCCTGATGATCCCGGCCGAGTACCTGCTCTCGTCGCGCGCCCCAGCACCGCGGACTCTGTGCGACATCGTCGCCGAAACCGCCCGCGCGCATCCCGATGCGACGGCGATCGACGACGGCGACCACCTCGTCACCTACTCGGAGCTGACCGCGCTCGTCCGCCGCGTCGCCGGCCGCCTCGCGGCCCTCGGCATCGGCCGCGGCGACCGCGTCGGCATCCGCATGCCGTCGGGCGACCGTCACCTCTACATCGCGATCCTCGCGACCCTGCACGCCGGGGCCGCCTACGTCCCCGTCGACGCCGACGACCCCGATGAGCGGGCGCGGATGGTCTTCGGCGAGGCTGACGTCGACGCGATCATCGACGCCGACGGCATCCACGCGAACCCCGACAAGCCGCAGAAGGCCCCGCGCGACGGTTCGCTGATGGTCTCCCCCGCCACGTTGTCCGACGACGCGTGGATCATCTTCACCTCCGGCTCCACCGGTAAACCGAAGGGCGTGGCGGTGACGCACCGGAACGCCGCCGCCTTCGTCGACGCCGAGGCCGCGATGTTCCTGCAGAACGAGCCGCTCGGTCCCGGCGACCGGGTGCTCGCCGGCCTGTCGGTCGCCTTCGACGCCTCCTGCGAAGAGATGTGGCTGGCGTGGCGTCACGGCGCCGCCCTCGTCCCCGCCCCGCGCGCCCTGGTCCGGTCCGGCATGGACCTGGGGCCGTGGCTGGTGAAGCGCGACATCAACGTGGTCTCGACGGTCCCGACTCTCGCGTCCATGTGGCCCGCAGAAGCGCTCGAGGCGGTGCGCCTGCTGATCTTCGGCGGCGAGGCCTGCCCGCCCGAGCTGGTCGACCGCCTCGCCACCGACGACCGGGAGCTGTGGAACACGTACGGTCCCACCGAGGCGACGGTCGTCGCCTGCGCCGCTCAGATGCACCGCGGACAGCCCGTGCTGATCGGTCTGCCGCTGGTCGGCTGGGACCTGGCCGTCGTCGGGCCGGACGAGCAGCCCGTCGCGGTCGGCGAGACCGGCGAGCTCGTGATCGGCGGCGTCGGCCTGGCTCGCTACCTCGACCCCGTCAAGGACGCCGAGAAGTATTCGACGATGCCCTCGCTCGGTTGGGAGCGCGCCTACCGCAGCGGCGACATGGTCCGCCTCCAACTGGAGGGTCTGGAGTTCGTCGGCCGCGCCGACGACCAGGTGAAGATCGGCGGCCGGCGCATCGAACTCGGCGAGATCGACAACGCGCTGCAGGCCCTGCCCGGTGTCAGCGCGGCGGCCGTCGCGGTCCGCAAGACGGCGACCGGATCGTCGCTGCTGGTCGGCTACCTGGCGTCCACCGATCCCGACTTCGATCTCGTCGAGGCCCAGGCTCTGCTCCGCAAGGACTTGCCCGCCGCGATGGTCCCGCGTCTCGCCCTGATGGACGAGCTGCCGACGCGCACCTCCGGCAAGGTGGACCGCAACGCCCTCCCCTGGCCGCTGCCCGGAGCCGAATCCTCCGACGACACCGGCGACCTCACCGACACCGAGGCCTGGCTGGCCGAGCAGTGGACCGCCGTGCTCGGCATCAGCGTGGGTTCCGCCGAAGCCGACTTCTTCAACGAGGGCGGCGGCTCCCTCTCCGCGGCGCAACTGGTCACCGCCCTGCGCGGGCGGTACCCGGAGATCACCGTCGCCGACCTGTACGACCACCCTCGGCTCGGTTCCCTCGCCGAACTGCTCGACGGCCGCAACCCGATCAGCCAGGTGACCCCGCGCGAGGTGAAGCCGGTCCCCCTCGCGACCGGGTTCGCGCAGGCCGCTCTCTCGATCCCCCTCGCGACCCTGACCGGGCTGCAGTGGATCATCTGGCTCGGCATCGCCAACAACATCGGCATCGCGATCGGTGAGGCCCTCGGCTACACGCCGCCGTGGCTGCATCATGTGAACTGGTGGGTCCTGCTGGTCGCGTTCATCGTCTTCGTCACCCCGTTCGGCAGACTCGTCATCGCCGGCGTCGGCGCCCGCACCCTGCTCGCCGGGGTCGGTCCGGGCACCTATCCGCGCGGCGGCGGCGTCCATGTCCGACTGTGGCTCGCCGAGCGGCTGATGCAGGCGAGCGGCGCCTACAACCTGTCGGGCGCACCGTGGCTGCCGACGCTCGCCCGCGCGCTCGGCGCCACCATCGGCACCGGAGTCGACCTGCACTCCCTTCCGCCGGTCACCGGTCTGCTCGAGGTCGGCGACGGCGCCGCGATCGAACCCGAGGTGGACCTCGCGGGCTGGTGGATCGACGGCGACGAGCTGATCATCGGCTCCATCGCCATCAAGGCCGGCGCCACCGTGGGCGCGCGGTCCACGCTGCTGCCGGGTGCCGTCGTCGGGCGCGACGCCGTCATCGATCCCGGCTCGGCCGTCATCGGCAAGGTGAAGCCGCGCCAACGCTGGTCCGGCTCCCCCGCGGTGAAGGTCGGCAAGGCCAAGAAGGAGTGGCCCGACCATCGACCGCCGCAGCGGAAGTGGTGGGTGCCGATCTATGCGCTGACCGCGCTGATGATCTCCGGCATCACCCTCGTCTCGCTGGCCGCCGGGCTGGCCGTCATCGGAGTCTGGGCACTGCCCGCCGAACGAATGCGCGACGCCGCCGTCCGCGGCGTCCTCCTCGCGCCCGTCGCGGCGCTGGTCGCCATGGCCGTCTTCGCCCTGCTGATCCTGATCTCGGTCCGCCTGCTGTCCATCGGCATGCGGTCGGGCGTCTACCCGGTGCGCTCCCGCGTCGGCTGGCAGGTGTGGTCCACCGAACGTCTGATGGACGCGGCCCGCACCTACCTGTTCCCGCTGTACGCGAGCCTGCTGACACCGTGGTGGTTCCGCGCGCTCGGCGCGAAGATCGGCAAGGGCACCGAGATCTCCACCGCCCTCGTGATCCCCAAGTTCACGACCGTGGGCGACTACTCGTTCCTGGCCGACGACACTCTGATGGCGTCCTACGAGCTCGGCGGCGGCTGGATGAGGATCGGCGAGGCCAAGGTCGGCAAGCGCGCCTTCCTCGGGAACTCCGGCATGGTGGCGCCGTCGCGCAAGCTGCCGAAGAACTCGCTCGTCGCCGTCCTGTCGTCGGCGCCGCCGAAGTCCAAGAGCGGCTCCAGCTGGCTCGGCAGCCCGCCGGTCCGCCTGCGCCGCACGGCGTCGGAGACCGACTCGGCCCGCACCTTCGCGCCGTCGTTCGGGTTGAAGGCGGCGCGCGGCGCGGTGGAGACGCTGCGCATCCTGGCCGTCATGGTGTCGTTCGGAATCGGCATCACGGTGCTCTTCGCGCTGCAGACCTTCGCTATCAAGTGGGGTGTCGCCGTCGCGGCGCTGTGCGGAGGCTTGATCCTGCTCGCGGCCGGTGCCGTCGCCGGACTGATCGCGACCGTCGCCAAGTGGACGGTCGTCGGCCGGATCCGCACCTCCGAGCACCCTCTGTGGAGCTCGTTCGTGTGGCGCAACGAGTTGTCGGACGCCTTCGTCGAGACCGTCGCCGCCCCGTGGTTCGCCAATGCCGCCACGGGCACCCCTGTCCTCAACATCTGGTTGCGCGGGCTGGGCGCGAAGATCGGTCGCGGCGTGTGGTGCGAGTCGTACTGGCTGCCCGAGGCCGACCTCGTCGAGCTGGGCGACGGCGCCACCGTGCAGCGCGGCTGCGTGGTCCAGACCCACCTGTTCCACGATCGCGTCATGGCCATCGACTCCGTCGTCCTGGAGCGCGGCGCCACCCTCGGCCCGCACTGCGTGGCGCTGCCCGCGTCGGGTGTCGGCGAGTCCGCGACCGTCGGACCCGCATCGCTCGTCATGCGCGGCGACGTCGTGCCGGCGCATACCCGCTGGCAGGGCAACCCCATCGCGTCCTGGCCGCGCTGACCCGCGCCCGTCCCCGCCGTCGACGATCGGCGCGGCGGTAGTCTCGACACGCATCTCCATCGAACCGAAAGGAAGGCAGCTGGTGCCCGGCAAACTCGGGAAGACCGCGTGGCATACGCCCACCCTCAGCGCAGCCTCGCACGAGCTCGACCCCTACCTGCCCGCCAGCGGCAACCTCGGTTACCGGGTGTCCCGCTACGACCTCGATCTGATCTACAAGGTCAACAGCAACCGGCTCAGCGGCACGGTGACCGTGACGGCGTCGTCGTACCAGCATCTGGACCGCTTCAGCCTCGACCTCGCGTCCGGCATGCGGGTGGAACGAGTGACGGTCAACGGGCGTCGCGCGCGCTACACGCACAGGTCGGGGAAGCTGACGATCACGCCCGGCACCGCGATCCCGACGGGCGGCGCGCTGATGGTGGAGGTCCGCTACGGCGGCAGTCCCCGCCCCATCCGCACCACCTGGGGCACCGTCGGCTGGGAGGAGTTGGAGGACGGCTCGCTGTGCGCCAACCAGCCCAACGGCGCGCACTCGTGGTTCCCGTGCGACGACCATCCCGAGGCCAAGGCGCCCTTCCGGATCGAGATCACCACCGACTCCCCGTACTACGCGCTGGCCAACGGTCGCCTGATCTCGAAGCGTCGTCGGGCCGCTCAGACCACCTGGGTGTACGAGCAGGTGGAACCGATGGCGACCTACCTCGCCGCCATCCAGATCGGTCAGTACGAACGGCGCACCATGTCCGACGGCCCGGTGCCGGTCCACGCACTGGTCCCGCCGCAGTTGAACTCCGAGTTCGACGTCAGCTTCGGTCGGCAGCCGCAGATGGTCAGCGCCTTCACCGAGATGTTCGGGCCGTACCCGTTCCCCGAGTACACGTCGCTCATCACCGAGGACGAGCTCGAGATCCCCCTCGAATCACAGGGCTTCTCGACGTTCGGCGCCAACCACTGCGACGGCACCCGCGACCACGAACGACTCGTCGCGCACGAGCTGGCGCACCAGTGGTTCGGCAACTCGGTGACCGCCGCCCGCTGGCGCGACATCTGGCTGCACGAGGGCTTCGCCTGCTACGCCGAGTGGCTGTGGAGTCAGCACTCGGGAGGGAAGTCGGCCGACGAGTGGGCGCGCCACTACTACGCCAAGCTGGCCGCCTCCCCCGTTCGGACTCCGCTCGCCGATCCGGGCGCCCCGGAGATGTTCGAGGACTGGGTCTACAAGCGCGGCGCGATGACGCTGCACGCTCTGCGCCTGCGGATCGGCGACGGCGACTTCTTCGCGCTCATCCGCCGGTGGACCGAGAAGTACGCCTACCGCTGCGTCACCACCGAGGACTTCATCGCCCTGGCGTCGACCTTCACGAAGGCACCGCTCGGCGACATCTGGCAGGACTGGCTGTTCACCCCGGCTCTGCCGCCGTTCCCGTCGATGCGCTGACCCTCACACGGGTCGCAGGGCGAAGCTGCCGGGGTGGGCGGTTCTGCTGTTGCGGTTCATCGCGCGCTCCACTCGGCGCTTCATCCGCCAGCCGGCCGTGGTTCGGACGTACAACACGCTGTAGGCGTCCGTCACCGACGTCTGATCGAAACCGAGGTCGTGCGCGCGGTGCGCCTCGAAGGTGAACTGGATGTGCGCGGAGGCGATGTCCCCGTCCAGGGTGACCCGCGGTGCGTGGATCAGGTGCAGGCCCTGAAAGGTGCGGTTGAGGTCTTCGCAGAACGCCGTCAGGTCCGCGGTGCCTGCGACCGTCCTGGTCACCTCACCGGTCGGCGACAGCATCTCGAAGACTCCGTCGTCGGTGAAGAGCGCCGCCCAGCCGTCGGCGTCGCCGAAGTCCCAGGTCTCGGCATAGAGACCCTCCAGGTTGAGGATCTCCAGACGATCCTCGACCAACCGGAGTCGGGTTTCGATATCGGACACGATTACTCCTTTCTGGTTCCGATCAACGGTGGAACCGTGTCACGGAGTCACGAGGATCTTGATCTCGCTGTTCCGACCCTCACCGAGCAGATGGTTCAGGCCCTTGTCGACGACGTCGTCGAGTCGGATGCGCCCGGTGATGAGCGGGCGCGGGTCCAGGCGGCCGTCGACGATCGCCTCCACCACCTCGCCGAAGTCCACGTCCGTGTAGGCCATGGATCCGACCAGCTTCTTCTCGCTCGTCATGTACTTCTGCAGGTCCACCTGGACCGGTTCGTGGAACATCGCGACGACGACCGACGTGCCGCCGGGACGGAGCGCGTCGAGCGCGGTGTCGTAGGTGGGCTGGCCGACGCCGGACGCGTCGAAGGAGACGTCGACGCCGCCGAGTGCCTGTACGTGCGCCACGACATCCGTCTGGCTCGGGTCCAGAACTTCCGCGCCCATCTCGACGGCGCGCGCCTTGCGCGCCTCGCTGAGTTCACTGACGAAGACCTTCGACGCGCCGCGCGCCAGGAGGCAGGACACCAGCGCCAGTCCGACGGGGCCGGCTCCGACGACCAGCGCCGTGGTGCCGTCGCCCCCGCCCGACTGCTTCACCGCGTGCCAGGCGACCGCCGTCGACTCGACCATCGCGGCCACCTCGGCACCGAACCGTTCGGGGATCACGTGCGCCGCGTCGCGGCCCGCGACGACGTACTCGCTGAAGCCGCCTCCCCCGCCGCTGACGCCGATGAAGCCGCCCTGCGCGCAGAGGTTCTGCTCACCGCGTTCGCAGGCCGGGCAGGTGCCGTCGTAGACGTTGGGGCGCACCGCGACCAGCGCGCCGACCTCGATGTCGTCGACGCCGTCGCCGAGCGCGACCACGCGTCCGGAGAACTCATGCCCCAGCGCGTGCGGGCCGTGTGTGCACAGCAGCGGATGGGTGAATCCCGCCGGGATCGGCGAGTACTGGAACAGCGAGAGGTCGGATCCGCAGATGCCCGCGCACTCCACCTTGACCTTCACCTGGCCGGGGCCGGGTTCCGGTTCCGGGACGTCGGCGATCCGAGCGTCCCGGGCGGCATACAGCAGCAACGATTTCACGTGAGACCTCCGGGTCGCGAGCGTTTCGACCGATCATCGGCCGGTTGCGGCTCGCGCGGTGGGGGTCGTCCCACTGAGCGCGACGGAGAATCATGCGGCGGGAGAAATCGCGCGGCGGGTGATCGTGGGACGGGGTCAGCGGCCGATCGCCGCGCCGACGACCTTCGCCATCTGCCGCTCACCCAGCGCGTTCGGGTGCAGAGGGACCAGCTGCGCGGCGCCGACCAGCGGCTCCACGTAGCGGACTCCGCGAGGCTTGCACGCCTCGTGGCCGACAGAGCCGACAGCCACGTCGACGAAGGTGACGCCGGTCTTGTGGGCGGCGCGCTCGATCGCATCCGACAGTTCGGTCTGGATGCGATACGCGGTCTTCACGTCGCCGCGGGTGACCGGAACACCCGGGCAGGCGACCGCGCGGTTCGGCACCAGGCGAAGGTAGTTGAGGGCGTAGACCTGCGCGTTCGGAGCCTTCTGTCGGACCGCCCGCATGGCGCGAACGAGCTTCGGGTAGGTCTGCATCCTGATCTCGCGCGCCACTCCCGCGGCGAAGAGATCGTCGCAGGGCGTCCCCGGCGCCACACCGAACGCTCCGACGACCACGCACTTGCCGATGGTCGTGGCGAAGACGTTGCCGTCGTTGCCGCCGATCGAGAAGGTGACGAGATCGGTGTTCGCGTCGAGCGCCGCGAGTTGCGGCTTCATGCCGGCCTTCTGCGGATGGAAGAAGTCGTTCGTGTCGGCGGCACCGCAGCTGACGTCGGTCAGGCGGAAGTCGTTCTTCGCGGCGAGGATGTGCGCATAGTTCCGCGACGACCGGAGACAATCCTGCCCACCGGGTGCGACGGGTTCCACACCCGATCCGGCGGAGAAGCTGTCGCCCATCGCGACGTAGTCCACGAGCGGTGCGGCATCGACAGGCGGTGCCAGGGTGATCCCGGCGACGACCGCCACCGCGCCCACAGATCTGCTGACCAAACCTAGTCTCACCGGGCCTCCCATCCACGAGACGCCCATCCACGCATAGGCGACGAATGCAGGTCGAACACTACCCAGAATTGCGGTTTCACATCTGCGAACTGGTCCGATGCCACTTTCCCGGAATTGTCAGAGGGTCGCGATACAGTGCATTCAAACGTTCGAACAAAGGTTCGTAACTGTATCCGAGGAGGTGGTCTACGTGAACGAAAACGGCATCCAGTTGCCGGAGGATCCGGTCGCGTTGGCCGCCCTGATGGACCAGGTGGCCGCCAAGTTCGCCGCGGCTCCGTTCGGGGCGGTGACCGAGGACCAGTTGGTCACCACCGCCGAGGTGATGGAGTCGGCGCGTCGTCGTCTCGACGGCGCCGATGCCGCCTTGTTGGTGGAGATCTCCGACCGCAACGCGGTCCGCAAGGTCGGCCTGTTCTCCCTGCACCAGTTCCTGGCCCAGCACCTGCGGGTCGGTGACGGCGAAGCCAAACGCCGCCGGATCGCCGCCGAAGCGATCGGCCAATTCTCCTCCCTCACCGGAGCAACCCTCGACCCGGTGTTGCCGGCCACCGCCACCGCGGTCGCCGACGGCGCCATCGGCGGCGGCCATGTCCGGGAAATCGCGGCCGTCATGGACCGGATTCCTTCCGCGGTCGACGCCGAAACTCGGGGTCGGGCGGAGGCCCAGTTGGCGGCCATCGCCCGCGACTTGTCCCCCGCGGGCGTGGCGCAGGCCGGGCACCGCCTGCTGGCGCACCTGGATCCGGACGGGCAGGTCACCGACGAACGTGACCGCGCGCGCCGTCGCGGCCTGACCCTCATGCCGCAGGACCGGCAGTTGATGAGCAAGGTCCGCGCCCAACTCAGCCCCGAGCTGCGCGCCAACCTGGAAGTCATGCTCGGCCAGTGGGCCGCACCCGGGGTAAACAATCCGGATGATCCCGAGTCCCCGCGCGGGGCCGCCGATCTGGCCGACCCGGCGGTTTTGGCCGCCGCGGCCGAGCGCGACACCCGCACCGCGGGTCAGCGCAATCATGATGCGCTGCTGGCGATCCTGCAGACCGCGCACGCCGCCTCCGGGGTGCCGGTCGGTAAACTCTCGACCGAACTGGTCGTGACGGTCACCGACAAGGAACTGGCCCAGCGGGCCTGGGTCGCGGTCACCGCGACCGGCACCCGCCTGCCGGTGCGGGAGTTGGTGCATGTCGCTGGTGCGGTGCAGCCGCACCTGGCGGTGTTCTCCGCCGCGACGGGTAAGGCGTTGTGGTTCGGGCGGGGACGTCGTCTGGCCTCGCAGGATCAGCGGTTGATGTTGTTCGCCCGCGATCGCGGGTGCACCGCCCCGGAATGCTCGGCGCCGTTCGCGCGAACCGAGGCGCACCACCTCACTGAATGGCGCGACGGCGGTCCCACCGACATCGACAATCTCGGCGCCGCGTGCGGGCGCCACAACCGATCGGTCGGCCACCAAGTCGGCCAGTGGGAAACCGCGACGGAGTCGAGGGTTGAGCCGACGTCCGAGGCCGCAGACCGAGGCGTCGGTCGAAACCGTGGTGAGGTTCGCCGGGGGTTTCGACTCGCTGCGCTCGCTCAACCCACGGATGGCGCCGAACTCCTGCCCGACCTCGGGCCCCACGCCCCACCGGCCCCGGAGGACTCCCGGGTCGAGGCCTACCTCACCCGCCTGTTGACCGCCTGACCGGCAAGCACGCCGGCCAGGGGTACCGGCATGCCGTCAGCGCAGTCCGTCGACGAAATCCGCCACCGCGCCGTACTCCGGCAGGAGCCCGGCCTCGCGAGCCTCCGACAGGGACGGCGCGGCGAGGTCCTTCGCCGACAACTCGTACTCGAGGGGCGTGCCGTCGCGCGCGACGCGCGGCCAGTCGATCCCGATCTCGGGATCGAGCGGGTTCACGCCGTGCTCACCACCCGGGTTGTAGCCGGTGGAGCAGAGGTAGGTGACGGTGGAACCGTCCTCCAGCGAGCAGAAGCCGTGGCCGATGCCCTCGGAGAGGTAGACGGCCTTGCGATCGACGTCGTCCAGCAGAACCGCGTCCCACCGACCGAAGGTCGGGGAACCGACGCGGATGTCGACGATCACGTCGAGGATCGACCCGACCGTGCAGGTCACGTACTTGGCCTGACCGGGCGGCACGTCCGCGAAATGGATGCCGCGCAGCACACCGGCAGCCGACACCGACGTGTTGACCTGCGCGAGGTCGAAGCGATGTCCGATGGTCTCGGCGAGCACGTCGGCCTTGAACGCCTCCAGGAACACACCGCGGTCGTCACCGTGCAGGACGGGCGTGAACTCCCACGCCCCGACGATCGTCAGTTCTCTGGCCTTCATCGGTTCACAGCTCCCGTCCGCGCTCGATCAGATCGAGCAGATAGTCTCCGTAGCCGGACTTCGCCAGTCGCGCCGCGGCCGCACGCAGTTCGTCGTCGTCGAGATAGCCGAGTCGCCAGGCGATCTCCTCCGGCACACCGATCTTCAAACCCTGCCGCTGCTCGACGGTCCGAACGAAGTTGCCGGCGTCGAGGAGCGAGTCGAAGGTGCCGGTGTCGAGCCAGGCGGTACCGCGCGGCAGCACCTGAACGTGCAGCTTCCCGCGACGGAGGTACTCGGCGTTGACGTCGGTGATCTCGTACTCGCCGCGCGCCGACGGCGTCAGCGACGCCGCGATGTCGACGACTTTGTTGTCGTAGAAGTACAGGCCGGGCACGGCGTACCGGGACTTCGGTTTCGCTGGCTTCTCCTCCAGCGAGACCGCGTTGCCGTCGCCGTCGAACTCGACGACGCCGTACGCGGTGGGGTCCGCGACGCGGTAGGCGAAGATCGCGCCGCCGTCGAGCCGATCGAAGCCCTGCAGCTGCGAGCCGAGCCCGGGACCGTAGAAGATGTTGTCGCCCAGAACCAGTGCGACGGACTCGTCGCCGATATGGTCGGCGCCCAGGACGAAGGCCTGCGCCAAGCCGTTCGGCTCCCGCTGTTCGCTGTAGGTCAGGCGAACGCCGAACTGCGAGCCGTCGCCGAGCAGGTTCTCGAACGCGCCGCGGTCGGCGGGCGTCGTGATGATCAGGATGTCGCGGATCCCGGCGAGCATCAACGTCGAGAGCGGGTAGTAGATCATCGGCTTGTCGTAGACCGGGACGAGCTGTTTGCTGACGCCCTGGGTGATCGGGTGCAGTCTGCTCCCGGTACCGCCGGCAAGGATGATTCCGCGCATGCGGCCAGCCTATCGGTACTGTTAGAAGACCATTCGAGTCATCTGACGGGAGTCCCCTTGCGTGTCCTCGTGACCGGCGGCGCCGGTTTCATCGGCGCCAACTTCACGCTGCGCACCCTCGCCACCCGGCCCGACGCCCAGGTCACGGTCCTCGACAAGTTCACCTACGCGGCCAACCCGGCCACCCTGAACCCCGTGTCCGACCGCGTCCGCATCGTGCGCGGCGACATCGGCGACCCCGCTGTCGTCGACCCGCTGGTCGCGGAATCCGACCTGGTGGTGAACTTCGCCGCCGAGTCGCACAACGACAATTCGCTCGCCGACCCATCGTCGTTCGTCCAGACCAATCTGGTCGGCACGTACACGCTGCTCGAAGCGGTCCGCCGCCACCGGGTTCGCCTGCACCACATCAGCACCGACGAGGTGTACGGCGACCTGGATCTGGACGATCCGACCCGGTTCACCGAGCACACCGCCTACAACCCGTCGAGCCCGTACAGCTCCACCAAGGCCGGCAGCGACCTGCTGGTCCGCGCGTGGGTCCGGTCGTTCGGGGTCGAGGCCACCATCTCGAACTGCTCCAACAACTACGGGCCGTACCAGCACATCGAGAAGTTCATCCCGCGGCAGATCACCAACGTGCTGACCGGGATCCGCCCCAAGCTGTACGGCGACGGCCGAAACGTCCGCGACTGGATCCACGTCGACGACCACAACGACGCCGTGTGGACCATCATCGACCGCGGGCAGCTCGGCGAGACCTACCTGATCGGCGCCGACGGCGAGGTCGACAACCGCACCGTCGTCGAAGCCGTCCTGACCGCGCTCGGACAGCCTGCCGACGCCTTCGACTTCGTGACCGACCGCGCCGGGCACGACCGCCGCTACGCCATCGACGCCACCCGCCTGCGGACCGAGCTCGGGTGGACGCCGACCTACACCGACTTCGCGTCCGGACTGGCGGCGACCATCGACTGGTATCGCGACAACCGCGACTGGTGGGCTCCGCACAAGGACGCCGTCGAAGCCGACTACGCCCGCACCCAGCACATTCTCGACTGATCGGAGACCTCCGCATGCACGTCCTCGTCACCGGCGGCGCCGGTTACATCGGCTCCCACACCGTCCTGCAGCTGATCGCCGCGGGCCACGACGTGACGATCGCCGACGACTTCAGCAACGCGAAGCCGACGGTCCTGCCGCGCCTCGAGGAGTTGGCCGGGCAGCCGATCAAGCTGCACCGCATCGACCTGACCGACCAGACCGCCACCGACGCCCTGTTCGCGGCCGAGGATTTCGACGCCGTCATCCACTTCGCGGGATTCAAGGCCGTCGGTGAATCGGTCGCCAAGCCGCTGGACTACTACCAGAACAACCTCGACACCACGTTCTCCGTCCTGCGCGCAATGGATGCGCACGGGGTGCGCCGGTTCGTGTTCTCCTCGTCCGCGACCGTGTACGGCGAGAACCCGGTGCTGGAGCGCACCGAGGACATGCCGACGTCGGCCACCAACCCGTACGGCTGGACCAAGGTGATGGTGGAGCAGGTGCTGCGCGATCTCGCCGTCGCCGACGACTCCTGGCGGATCGCACTCCTGCGCTACTTCAATCCGGTCGGCGCGCACGCGAGCGGTCGTATCGGCGAGGACCCGAGCGGTCTGCCGAACAACCTGATGCCCTTCGTCTCCCAGGTTGCCGTCGGGCGACGCGAGAAGCTGGCGGTGTTCGGCGACGACTACGACACCGTCGACGGGACCGGCGTCCGCGACTACATCCACGTGGAGGACCTCGCGACCGGCCACGTCGCGGCGCTGGAGAAGATCGCCGCGGCCGACGAGGCGCTGTCGGTCTGGAACCTCGGCAGCGGCGACCCGGTGTCGGTGCTGCAGGTGGTGCAGGCGTTCGCGCGCGCCAGCGGCCGCGAGATCCCGTACGAGGTGGTGCCCCGCCGCGCCGGCGACCTGGCCGCCTACTGGGCCGACCCGTCGAAGGCCAACCGTGAACTCGGGTGGAAGACCACCCGCGACATCGACGACATGTGCGTCGACACCTGGCGCTGGCAGTCGCAGAATCCGAACGGCTACCCCGAAGCCTGACCGCTGCCCGCATCGGCGGCGGCCGGAGTTCGCAGCACCTGGACCAGCAGCGTCACGATGACGACGATGGCGGTGAAGACGAACAGCCAGCCGATCGAAGCGAACACCACTCCCAGCGCACCGAACTGGTGGCGGGCCGTCGCGAACACCCGCGCGTAACCGATCTCGGTGACGACGATGAACGCGGTGAGGCCCGCGCCCGACGCCGCGCCGAGCCACCAGAGGTCGGCGCGCCCGAGCTGTCGTCGCGTCAGGATCCGCGGGACCGCCGTCCACGCGCACGTCCAGATCAGGAACGTCTCCGCCAGACTCAGGATGATGCGCCCGTCGGACTCGTTGAAGTCGACCACCACCATCGCCTGCCCGAGGGTCGCCACCGCGAGCACCGCGATCACCAGCACCCATCGCCACCAGCCGCGGAGCCCGGCGCTGTCGACACCCCACACCCCCACGTACATCCGGTCGAGGGCACGGGCCATCGACGTCGCCGAGATCAGGGTCATCAAAGCGCCGATCACCCCGAACGACGCATAGGTGCCGGGTGAATCGGTGGGGCCCAGCCCCTGGGACAGGTCGAACATGGCGATGGTCCGATCCAGCGCACCGGAGCCCGGCATCGTCGTGAGCAGCAGGAGCACCGGCAGGATCGACGTGAACGCCTGCGCGGCGAGCGTCATCGACCGGTCGCTGATGTTGCCCGCCGCCAACACCTTCACGATCCGGATCGCGAGCGGGACGTGCCGTCCAACCCCGTCGGGCAGACGTGCGACGACGCCGCGCAGACGATCGCGGAAGGGAGTCGAAGGCATGCGCGAATCATGTCATCCCGGCCCGTCGCGCATGCGGATCCGTCGACTCAGGTGTGCTGCAGCTCGTCGACCCGCAGGTCCACTTCCGTTTCGACCGGTGCCAGGGTGCCGGGGCCCGCGAACCGGCTGCGGTTGTCCAGGACCACGACGAGCGCCCCGATCACGGTCATCGCGATGCCGAAGCCGAACAGTTCGGTGTGGGTGATCGACGGGAAACGCGCCATGATGAACGACATCGCCGCCGGCGACCCGAAGCCCAGGTAGGTCAGCGTGTAGAAGACTGCGGTCAGGCCGGCGAGGTCGTGGGGTCCGGCCAGCCGCTGGACCTCCAGCAGACCGGCGATCAGCGCCATGCCGTAGCCGCAGCCCAGGACGATGGCGGCGACGATCGCGAGCGGGATCGACGGGGCGACGGCGACACCGATCGCCAGCGCCATGCCCACGGCGATCAGCGCCAGCGCGACGAGGATCGCACGGGCCGAGCCGGGCCGGTCGATCTTCTTGCCGAGCGTCTGGATGAAGAAGCCTGCGGCCAGACCCGCGACGCAGCAGAGACCGGCGAAGACGATCGCCCAGCTCGACGTGCGTTGCACCATCAGTGCCGGGACCACCGCGTACGCCATGGCGCAGGCCCCGAAGACCCACGGTGCCACCGGACCGACCAGCAGCCAGAAGCGCGGCTTCAGGGCGGACGGGATCCTCATCGTGTCGATCAGGCGACCGTCCGTCGCGCACCGGCTGGTCTCCGGCGTGCGGAGGATCAGTGCGAACGACGCGACGGCGAGAGCGATGTTGACCAGGTACGCAGCCTGCCCCGGGAACGGAGCCCACTGGGCGAGTACCGCGGCGAGACCGGCACCGATGCCGAAGCCCGCGGTCAGGCTCAGTGCGGCTCGTCGTGCACCGGCCGAAGGCGGGTCGCCCGCACGGTCGGACAGTTCCTTGATCCAGGTGCCGCCGACCGCCATCGCGAGGCCGAGGGCGATGCCGCTGAGGATGCGGCCCGCCGCGAGCAGCGGAACCGAGTGTTCTCCCGCGGCCAACAGCATCGAGCCGACCGCGGCGATGACCGGCGAAGGCAGCATCAGCGCGCGACGTCCGTACCGGTCCGACAACGGTCCGCCGATCAGCATCGCGGGAATGATCCCGAGGACGTAGAGGAACAGGAGGAAGTTGACGACGACGGCCGACATGTCCGACGCCGTCCGGTACATCACCAGCAGCGGTGTGAACTCGTTGCCACCCCAGGCTGCGGTGAAGACCGCGAGGGACACGGCGGCCCAGCCTTTGGTGCTCATCGCAGACCTCCATCCGTTCCGTGAACACCTTCGAGATGCTCGGCCAACATCGCGGCGAAGCGCTCCGGGTCCCCGTCTCCGACGGCTGCGGCGAGCGCTGCGTGGTCGGTGACGATCCGGTCGGTGATGGTCGCGTCGTGCCGCAGTCGATCCGCGGTCATCCGCCGGTGTCGTTCGCCGAGCGACACGTAGAAGTCCGCGAGGAGTCCGTTGCGTCCGGCGGCGACGATCAGCTGGTGGAACTCCGCGTCGAGCCGCGCGAACTCGGCGGCATCGTCTGCCTCGACCAGCCGGTGGCGGGCGACGTTGTCCGACAGTCGAGCGGCGAGCGCGGCGACCGCCCCCGAATCGCCGGCGACGGATGTCATCGCATGACCCTCCAGAAGGACGCGGGCATCGAGCACGTCGCGGGCCTCACTGTCGCCGATCGGCGCGATCAGCGCTCCGCGTTTCGGGTACATCCGCATCCATCCCTCGGCGGACAGCCGCAGAAAGGCTTCGCGCACGGGCGTGCGACTCACTGCGAAGCGCGCGGCGATCTCGCCCTCGCTGATCATCTCGCCGCCCGGGATCTCGCACGTCAAGATGAGCTCTTTGACCTGGTCGTACACCCGATCCGCCGTCGAATACGTCATAGACACAACTTGTATACTAGTTGTATTCAAGTGTTGAGCCAACCGGCGAGTAACCGTCACGGGTCTCATCTGAGACGAATCAGGCGTTTGGACTCCTCCGCAACGCCGGTGGCAGAATCGGACGAGCGCCGCGCCACCACCCTCGATGCGGCCACTGCCACGGACGATGCCGGCGCCGATCGCACCGCGTCCCTGTGACATCGACTACGGCGCGGTTGTTCGACGGTTCAGCCCACAGTTTGCGAATACGCTCCTCACCAATGGCGCGGAGTTCGCTTCCCGCGCCGCGCGCTCGACACCAGACAACGAGGTCCACGTCGGGCGTCACAGTGACCAGTACGGCAGCTGAGACATCGCTGCACCGAGGGAGCCGGAGAGCACCGCTATGCCCATCACCGACGACGAGATCTTTGCCACTCACGAAGGCGGCAAACTGTCCGTCGAACTGCGTTCGCCGATCGAGACCCAACGCGATCTCTCGATCATCTACACCCCCGGCGTCGCCCAGGTCTCCCGCGCCATTCACAAGGAGCCGGAACTCGTCGACAAGTACACCTGGACCGAGCGCCTGGTGGCCGTCGTCTCCGACGGCACGGCCGTCCTCGGCCTCGGCGACATCGGTCCCCGCGCCTCTCTCCCGGTCATGGAGGGCAAGGCCGCGCTGTTCCGCGCCTTCGCCGGCCTGAACTCGATCCCCCTCGTCCTCGACACCACCGACCCGGATCAGATCGTCCAGACCCTCATCAACCTGCGACCGAGCTTCGGCGCGGTGAACCTCGAGGACATCTCCGCACCCCGCTGCTTCGAGATCGAGCGCCGCGTCATCGAGGCCCTCGACTGCCCGGTGATGCACGACGATCAGCACGGCACCGCCATCGTCGTCCTCGCCGCCCTCAAGGGCGCCACCCGATTCCTCGGCAAGGAGCTCGCCGGCCTGAAGGTCGTCGTCTCCGGTGCCGGAGCCGCCGGTGTCGCCTGCGCCAAGATCCTGAAGGCCGCGGGCATCGACGACATCGTCGTCCTCGACTCGAAGGGCATCGTCCACTCGGGCCGCACCGACATGGTCGAGTACAAGAACGAGCTCGCCGCCTGGAGCAACCCGCGCGGTCTCACCGGCGGCATCGCCGAGGCCCTCGACGGCGCGAACGTCTTCCTCGGCGTCTCCGCGGGCACCATCGAAGAGAAGGACGTCGCCTCCATGGCCGACGACGCCATCGTCTTCGCCATGTCGAATCCCGACCCGGAGATCCACCCGGATGTGGCCGCCAAGTACGCGGCCGTGGTCGCCACCGGTCGCAGCGACTTCCCGAACCAGATCAACAACGTCCTCGCGTTCCCCGGAGTCTTCGCCGGCGCTCTCGACGCCGGTGCGCGGCGGATCACCGAGAACATGAAGATCGCCGCCGCCGACGCCATCCTGTCGGTCGTGGGCGACGAGCTGGCAGCCGACAAGATCGTCCCGAGCCCGCTCGACGAACGCGTGGCCCCGGCCGTCGCGAAGGCCGTCGCCGACGCCGCCCGCGCCGACGGTGTGACCGCGTAGCACCGACTACTGCTGAGATCAGGCCACCTGACGACCTCCGCCGGAAATCTTCCGGCGGACCGTCGCCAGCGGCCTGATCTCGGCGGCGTCTCGCGGCCTACGCTGTCAGCATGTCCGTCTGGCACAGCGATCAGCTCGACCTCTCCGCCTATCTCGACCGGATCGGCGTGCCCGGACCGCTGTCACCGACTCCCGACACCCTCCGCACGCTGCATCGCGCGCACGTCGCGTCGATCCCGTTCGAGAACCTGGAGATCATCGTCGGTCGACCGGTCCCGCTCGACCTCTCCTCACTGCAGGCCAAGCTCGTCGACCGCCGAAGGGGCGGCTACTGCTTCGAGCACGCGACACTTCTGGCCGCTGCCCTCGAACAGCTCGGCTTCCGATTCACCGCACTGTCGGGCCGCGTCGTCCTCGGCGGCGACCCCGCAACGCGACCGCCGACGCACGCGCTGATCGTCGTGGAGTTCGACGACGGCTCGCGCCACCTCTGCGATGTCGGTTTCGGTCGCGGCCCCCTGGAACCGATCCCGCTCGTCGACGGCACCGAGGCGGACCAGGGCGGCTGGCGGTTCCGACTGACGCGGCAATCGATGGACGACCTGTTCGCGACCGACAGGTGGACCCTGCACCAACACGGCCGCGAGTGGGTCGCCCGCCACGTCTTCACGCTGAACCCGCAGTTCCCGATCGACTGGGCCGTCGGCAACCACTTCGTCTCGACGTCACCGCGGTCGCCGTTCACCGCCCGCACCTTCGTGCAGCGGTTCTCAGCGGCCGAGCATCACACGCTCGACGCGACCACGTGGACCGTCGAACTGCCGAACGGCGAGGAGGCGGTTCAGGAGGTCGATCCCGCACGACTGCCCGCACTCCTCGCCGACGTCTTCGGCATCGACCTCGACGACGCCGACGCGCAGAGCCTCGTCTCCGCTGAGACCGCTCGGGCTGCGAAAAATCCCCAGTAGCACCCGTTTTGCTTGCAGGCCCGACGACTCGGTACCATCATGAGCGCTGTCGACGACGGCACGCCGCCTTAGCTCAGTCGGTAGAGCGATTCACTCGTAATGAATAGGTCAGGAGTTCGATTCTCCTAGGCGGCTCCAAGAGAAAGCCCCTCTTCTGCATTCGCAGACGAGGGGCTTCTCGCATTCGTGGGTCCGGCCGGAATCCCGGTCGTCGAACCGATCTCACACGCGGGTTCGACCGCCGAAACTCTCCAAGACCGAACGGGGACGACGGTCCTCGGCCTCGATCGGCTCGATCACGTCGCGCTTCGTCACCGACAGGTAGGCCACGAGGACGAAGATCACGCCCAGGAACATCGCGGAGGTCAGCGAGGTCCCGAAGCCCAGGCCGCCGTTGTCCCGCGGCTGCGACAACAGGTCGCCGATCGACGCGCCGAGCGGCCGGGTCAGGACGTAGGCGGCCCAGAACGCGAACACCGCGTTGAGATGCAGGCGCCAGTAGGCCAGGGCGATCGCGGCGATGACACCGGCGAAGACCAGCAGCGAGACGAGGTACCCCAGGTTCAGCTTCTCGGCGAGCAGGTCGCCGGCGGCGGTGCCGAGAGCGAACGTCACCAGGATGGTGAGCCAGTAGAACGCTTCGCGGCGACGCGTGGTGATCGTGTGGATGGACAGGGTGCGCTCACTCAGATACCAGGCGCCGAAGACCACGACCAGCGCCACGCTGAACACCGCGGTGGTGGTCTGCAGCGGAATCCCCATGTTGTCGGTGAGATTGTCGGTGATCAGCGTTCCCACGACGCTGATGAGCGCGACCGCCGGCCAGTACACCCACGCGGTGTACCCGGGGCGGCTGAACTGCACGACCAGGACCGCGATCAGCAGGACGGCCATGAACACCGTGGTGGCGGTCAGACCCCAGCCGAGACTGCTGTTGAGGTCGTCCGCGTAGGTCTCACCCACGGTCGTCGCCATGATCTTGATGGTCCAGAAGTAGACGGTGACCAGCGGCACCCGCACCAGCGCCCGCTCGGCTGCAGCGGACAGGGCGTGTCGTCCGACCGCGGGTGTCGGAGCGAGCCACGTCGCGAGCCGGGGCGACAGGTGATCGCCGAGCAGGTGCGCGACGAAGGCGACGACCGCCGGAGTGATCGCGACGACGAGGACCGCCGACGCGGTGCCGACCACCAGTCCCGCGACCGCATCACTCAGCCAGTGCACGCCCAGGTAGAGCCGAGTCCAGGCGACGAAGCACGTCGCCACGACCGCCCCGCTCACCGCGACGATCCGCGCCGTACGACTGGCGGCAGCGGACCCGACCAGCGCCAGCGCGACGAGCAGCGCCGCCGTACCGGTGACGTGCCCGGACGGGAACGACATCGTCGCCTCATACGCGGGGATCTGGTCGACGGCCGGAGGTCGGGGTCGCGCGACGATCATCTTGATCACCTCGGCCACCACCGCGGCGCCCGCCACCGACGCCAGAACGGCGAAGGCCCGGTGGACGCGGCGGTCCCGATACAGCAGGTAGGCCGCTGCGCACAGCGCCCACACCGGCACCAGGCCCGGACTGAAGACGTCGCTCAGCAGCGAGACTACATGTGTCATGCCCGCATCGCGCGTAGTCTCGACCGCGTTCAACACGGCTCGGTCGACCCCGGTGGGCCCGCCCTTCATGAACAGTCCGATCCCGGCGACCACTGCCATGAGCACGGAGTAGACCAGCACCCATGTCTTCTGATTCGATCTCATGCTCACAGAATGCGGATCGGGTGCTTTCCGAAGCCTTAACCCCGCGCTATCGCCTCGCGCGGCTGGTCCGGCCGATGCGCAGTCGACTGACCTTGCTCGCGACCGGGCTGGTGATCGTCGCCCTTCTCGTCGCAGGCGCGGTCATGGTGCTGGTCCTGCACGGCGTGCTGCTGAACAAGGCCGACGCCGCCAACTCCGCCCGCGCGAACGAGATCGTCGCCGCCCTCGCCGACAGCGACCCCGCTCAGCTCGACGAATCGCTGTTCAACACCGACCAGACCGTCGACATCATCCAGATCCTCGACAGCACCGGACACGTGATCCGGTCGAGCCGACGACATCCGGGCGGTGGCCTCGGCGAGCCGTTGAAGCCGGGCGACGAGGTGATCGTCGACGGCGCCGCCGCGGCGCCGTCGGACGCCGAGTACCGCGCCACCCGCATCGGGACACGAACGGTCGGCAGTCGCGCGGTGGTCGTCGAGGTCGGCACCGCGGAGGCCGGCATCAACACCCTGGTCCTCCTGGTGGCGGCGCTCTGCGCGGCGATCTTCCCGATCATCATGATCGCGATGGCCGCCCTGACCTACTTCTTCGTGGGCCGCGCGCTGTCACCGGTGGAGTTGATCCGCAGGCGAGTCGCCGAGATCAGCGACGCCGACCTGGCCGAACGCGTGCCGGTGCCCGCGACCCGCGACGAGATCGAGACGCTCGCTCGCACCATGAACGCGATGCTGACCCGCCTCGAATCGGCGCAGTCGACGCAGCGACGCTTCGTCGGCGACGCCTCCCATGAGCTCAACAGTCCGCTGACCTCGATCTACGGTCTCCTGGATCTCGCGGATCAGACCGATGAACCGATCGACGTCGACACCGTCCGCACCCTCCTGCTCCCCGAGGCGACACGGATGCGCAGGCTGGTGGCCGACCTCGCGCTCCTGGCGCGCGCCGACGAACGCGGCACTCCGCTGCGACGCGGCGACGTCGACCTCGCCGCGCTCGTCGCCGCGGCAGGCGACCGTCTCGAGGCCACCACCGACTTCGACGTCCGCGTCGACACCGTCCCGGCCACCGTCCACGGCGACCCCGGTCAACTCACGCGCGTCCTTCGCAATCTCACCGACAATGCGAGCCGGTACGTGCACCACCGCCTGACGGTGACGATGACCGCAACGGCCACCGACGTCGTCGTGTCCGTCAGCGACGACGGTCCCGGTGTCCCGGAGGCCGAACGCGGCCGCGTCTTCGATCGCTTCGTCCGGCTCGACGACGCCCGCGACCGCTCCACCGGCGGCTCCGGGCTGGGGTTGGCGATCGTCGCCGAGATCATCGCGGCGCACGACGGCGCGGTCGGCGTCGACTCCGGCCCCGACGGCGGCGCCCGGTTCTGGTTCAGACTTCCGCTGGCACCAGCCGATAACCCACGCCCCTGACGGTCTGCACCGTCGCGCAGCCGAACGGTGCGTCGATGTGTTTGCGCAGGTGGTGGATGTAGACCTCGACCACGTTGTCACCACCCTCGTAGTTCACGTCCCACACCGATTCCAGGATCCGCTGTTTGGACACCGCGATTCCGGTGTTTCGCATCAGGAGGGTGAGCAGCGCGAACTCCCGCGGCGCCAACTCGATCGGGGTGTCGCCGCGGCGCACCGTGTGGGCGGCCGGGTCCAGTCGGAGGTCGCCGACTTCGAGGACGGTCGGTCGTTCCGGGGCGCCACGGCGGACGAGCGCACGCATGCGCGCCACCAGCACGGCCACCGAGAAGGGCTTCGTCAGGTAGTCGTCGGCGCCGAAGTCGAAGGCGTCCACCTGGTCGTACTCGCCGTCCTTGGCGGTCAGCATCAGGATCGGGGTCCACACGCCGGCCTTCCGCAGGTCGCGGACCACCTCGTAGCCGTTCCGGCCCGGCATCATGATGTCGAGGACGATGATGTCGAAGTCCCCCGAGCAGGCCTCGGCATAGCCGTCGAGCCCGTTGTCGGCGACCGCCGCCGTCCACCCCTGCGCGACCATGGTGCGTCGGACGGTCTCGGCGATGGCCCGGTCGTCGTCGACCACGAGGACTTTCACCCGGTCGATGCTACGGCCCTCATTCAATCGACCGACGCGAGTAACGGGGAACACATCCCGCGTCGACGTACTTCATGTAGTTCATTCGAAGGATAAGGAGATGGAAAATGGGTGATCCGCTATTGGCTGCCGGCATCGTCGCAGCCGTCGTGTTCTCGATGGTCGCCGGTGGTGCCCTGATGGTCTACAACTTCTTGACCGGGACGCCGATGTAATCGCGATTCGACTTCTCAACCGCCGTAGCCGTGCCGTGGGGCGCGGCTACGCTGGTGCTCATGTTCGACATCGAGCGCGACCCGTCCGCCGTCGAACTGGGTGTGTTCGCGCCGCAGCCGCCGACCGTCGTGTGGCGCGCCCTCGTGGAACCGGACCTGATGCAGTCGTGGCTGTCGAGGCCGATCGGTTTCGAGCCGGTCGAGGGCACGTCGTTCCTCGTCGAGGTCCTCAGCGAACCGCCGCACCACGTCGCCTGCCAGGTGCTCACCGTGGTTCCGCGCACCCGGCTGGTCTACACGTGGACCGATCCGCGCGGCGACGCCCCCGCCACGTGGACCGTCGACTGGCATCTGGAGGCCCAGGGACGCGGCACTCGCGTCCTCCTCGTGTTCAGCGGATTCGACATGAACGACCGCATCCAGAAGATGGCCCGCAACGCCGTCGAGCGCGGCTGGCGCAATCAGGTGCTGCCGTCGCTCCTCGCCTCCGTCGCAAGCCTCTGATCGCCTCGGCAACACGTCTACGCTGGTGGGATGCAGCCTCCGCGCACCGACCGCATGCCGGCCCTGTTCCTGAGCCACGGAGCCCCGCCGCTGGTCGACGACACCCGCTGGGTCGCCGAACTCAAGCAGCTGGCCGTCGACCTGCCGCGGCCGAAACAGATCCTCATCGTCTCCGCCCACTGGGAGTCCGCACCGTTGACGATCGGATCCACCGATCCGCGCGTGCCCCTCACCTACGACTTCTGGGGATTCCCCGACCGGTTCTACGAGACCGTCTACGACGCGCCGGGCGCCACCGATCTCGCCGAACGGATCGCCGCGCTGATGCCCGACGGGCAGGAGGTGCACCACGACGCGGAGCGACGGCTGGACCACGGCGCCTATGTGCCGCTGACCGTCATGTATCCGGACGCCGACATCCCCGTCGTGCAGGTCTCCATGCCGACGCTCGACCCGGCCGCGTTGATGACGATGGGAAGCCGCCTCACCGAACTGCGCGACGACGGCGTCCTGATCATCGGCTCCGGGTTCACCACCCACGGGCTGCCCTATCTCGATGACCCGTCGCCCGACGCGGTGCCGCCGCAGTGGTCGGTGGAGTTCGATCAGTGGGCCCGCGAACGGTTCGCCGCGGGCGACGTCGACGGTCTCCTCGACTTCGCGCACCGCGCGCCCGGCATGCCCTACGCGCATCCGCGGACCGAGCACTTCGCCCCGCTCTTCGTGACGCTGGGCGCCGCGACCGCCGCCGACGCCGTCCCCGAGCAGCCGATCGACGGATTCTGGATGGGTCTCGCCAAGCGGAGCGTCGTCGTCAACTGACCGCTGGTCACCCGTCCATCGCGCCGGACGCCCACAGGGCCGCTGCGATCTCGACGCGGTTCCGAGCGTCGAGTCGCCGCTGAATGCTCGCCAGGTGCGTTTTGACGGTACTGAGCGACAGGAACAGCTCCTCTGCCAACTCCGCGTTGGTCCGCCCTCGCGCCACCCGCTCCGCGATCTCCCGCTCCCGCGCCGTGAGCTCGGCGACCGCAGCGGCAGCGATCGGATCCGCGGACCGTCCGGACCGCGACCGCTCCAACAGGTCGACGGTCACCTCCGGGCTGATCAGGGAGTCGCCGGCCATCGCCGCGCGCACGGCCGAGACCAGCAACGACGGCCCCGAATCCTTGAGGAGGAAGCCGGACGCGCCGTTCGCCAGCGCCGCGTCGACATAGTCGGGATCGCCGAAGGTCGTCACGATCACCACGCGGGTCGACGGCACCGACTCCTTGACCCGACGGCACACCTCCAGCCCGTCCATCCGCGGCATGCGGATGTCGAGGAGCGCGACGTCCGGCCGGGCCTCGGCGATCAACGCGACCGCGCCCACGCCGTCCTTGGCCTGACCGACCACCTCGATGTCCTCCTCGGCGCCGAGGATCATCCCGAAGCCGATCCGGACCATCTCCTGGTCATCGGCCAGCACCACCCGGATCGTCATCGCGACCTCCTCGTCGTCGTTCTGCCGTGCACCGGCAGCGTCGCGCGCACCGTCCACCGATCGCCGGCGGCTCCCGCCGAAGCGGTTCCACCGACGGACTCCGCCCGTTCGACCATCCCCGCGACCCCGGATCCCGACCCGGATCCCGCACTGACCGTCACGCCTCGGGCCGTCGCCGCAGCGGCGTCCAGTGAGTTGGACACCTCGAGCACCACATCATCGGACTCGCGACGAATGCTGATGTCGACCGTCGACGACGTCGCCGCGTGCCGGCGGATGTTCGTCAGCGATTCCGACAGGATGCGGTGCGCCGCCAGGTAGACGACCGCGGGGATCGTCTCGTCCAGGCCGTCGATCTCGACGCCGACGGTGCCTGGCGCACTGTCCGCGAAACTCGTCGCCGTCTCCACCAGCTCCTCGGCCCCGGCGCCGGTCGGCGCGACCGCCGGTCCGGATGCGTCGGGATCACGCAGAGTGTCGACGAGCGCCCTGATGTCGACGAGGGCGCGGGCGGCGCTGTCGCCGATGCGGGTCAGGATCTCCGTGTCGCCCCGCCCGATCGCCACTCCTGCTTGGGCCAGCACCGCGATGCCCGCGACCTCGTGCGCCACCAGGTCGTGCAGTTCGTGAGCCATCGCGGTCCGCTCCGTGACGCGGACCGACTCGGCGACGGCGCGGAGGCGTTCGGCCGCCGCCCTGCTCCGGACGCCGACGGTCAACGACACCGCCACCGCCACGCCGACCGGCAGCACGTAGCCGGCCACGCCCGGCGACTGCACCGCCGCCGGAATCACCGAGAGCAACGCCAACGCGACAGCGCTGCCGATCACCGCGCCGTCGCCGATGGTGCGTGCCCGGGCGACGGCGAATCCCGTCGCGACGATCAGCGCCCACACCCCGGCGAAGGGCCACACCGTGCCTCCGGTGAATCCGTCGAGACTGACGACGAGCGCACCGCCGATGCTCGCCATCGCGAGCACCGCGAGGCCGGCGACGGTCACCGCGCGCCGGCCGCGGGTGGCGCCCGCGTAGCAGAGCAGACCGCCGAGGAGACCGATCGTCTGGACGACGACCGCGGAGGTGACCGAGACCGGCCCGAAACCGCGGTAGGACTCCACTCCCGCCGCGAGCAGGCCGAGGGCCGGCACGATCGTGGCGACATGCCATCCGATCGTGCCGGCCCGAGACGTTCCGTCGAGAGCTGTCACCGCACGAACTCTACTGGGTGCAGTGCCGGAATCTGCTGGTCAGCAGCGATCCTGCGGCCGGCCCGGTGCGCGCCCACCCGACGGAGCTTCGGGACCGTGCGCCAGGTGATCGCGCGCAGCACCCATTCCAGGGGACCGTTGGTGAAGTAGTGCAGCCAGATCGTCGCCGCGACGGCTTGCGCGAACAGCACGAGGGCGCAGAGGCCGAGCAGCGGCCACACCGACTCCGCATGGGTGAAGTCGAATCCCTTCGCCAGGCCGACGACGATCACATTGGCGCCGACGTAGCTGGACAGCGAGGTCCGGCCGAGCGAGATGAAGCAGGCCGAGAGCACGCGGCGGGCGGGACCCCACTGCCAGATGACGGCGGCGACGATCACGTACAGGGCAGCGGTCGCGAGGCCCGCCCGTGTGCCCTCGATCGAGAATCGCGGGTCTCCGCCGCCGACCTGCACGTGCTGCCAGGTCAGGACCGCGACAATCGGCACCAGGAGGCCGACGGCGACCCACAGCGCCCGGCCGCCGCGTTCCAGAAGGGCGGGCAGACCTGCACCCGCGGCTCCGATGCCGAGGAGCACGAGTCCCGGAACCGATTCGACGCCGCCGCCGAGGAAGCCGAACGAGACCGCCGTGAGCGCGGCACCGATCGTCAGCGACAGCCAGGGTGACAGCCAGAGCACTGCCGGGATCGCGAGGAGGCCGACGATCGCGTACTCCCGCAGGATGTCGCCGTCATAGAAGAACGAGTGCGCGACGCCGATGGCGCCGATCGCGATCATGCGCAGCACCAGAGCTCCGCCCACCGCGTCGCCGCGACGTCGCGCACCGTCGACGATGAGCCACATGCTGACGCCGAAGAGCACAGCGAAGATCGGGACGAAGCGCGACTGGACGCCGTAGTCGAGGGCCGCCCGCCCGGCGGGCGACCCGGTGACGGCCGAGCCGAGCCGGACGATGTCGTAAGCGTTCACCAGCAGGATCCCGGCGATCGCCAGGCCTCTGAGCATGTCGAGGAAGTGGTATCGGGAGGTGTTCATGCCGACCAGCTTCGCGTGCGGCGGGTGCCCCGGAGATCGGCCGAAAGGATGATGTCCGGGACGGCGGGGCGGCCATCCGGTCAGTTCTGTGCTCGACGGCCCGCCGACTACACCAGCCACCCCAGCCACAGGCCGAGGGCGCACGCCGCGACAGACCCGATCAGCGTGCCCGCACCGTAGACGACGCCGCGTCGGCCCCCGTCGCGGATCGTCTCGACGGCAGCGGTCGAGAACGTGGTGTAGCCGCCGCAGAAGCCGGTCCCGACGACCATCAGCCAGTCGTGCGAGGCTCCCGCGAACAGGACGAGTCCGGCGATGAATCCGATCGTGAGACAGCCGGTGATGTTGATCGCGAACGTCGGTCCGGGGAACACACCGGGCCACCGACGTTTCGCGGCGTCGTCGACCAGGTATCGGGCCACCGCACCCACGGCGCCGGCGAATACCGTCAGCAGGAAGATCATGCGGACTCCCCCTCTAACGGCAACAGTCGGCGTGCTGCTTGCACCCCCGAGAATGCAAGCAGCACGCCGACCGCGACGCTGACGACCGCGTACCCGATCGCCATTCCGTAGTGCTCGCCGCGGCCCAGGAGGCTGATCTCCAGGGCGAATGCGCTGTAGGTGGTCAAGGCTCCGCAGAATCCCGTACCCACCGCCAGTCGCACTCGACGCCGCCACCCGACATCGCCTCCCAGTCGCGCCAACCCCTCTAACAGCGCGCCGAGGATGAATGCCCCGACAAGGTTCACCACGAACGTTCCCCACGGCCACTGCCCGTCATGGGCGGGCCATGTCTCCTCTGCGACCCATCGCAGTGCGGTGCCGCCCATTCCTCCGACGAACACCCACCCGAGAGTCGCGGCCTTCCCCGACTCACTCATCCCCTGGCTCACTCATTCACAGCCCTCTCGAAGTCCCATCAACGAAAGGGTAGGACTACCGGGCGGCCACCGGTTCCCGGACATATAGTGAGGTCACTTTCGGCACCATCGAAGGAGACGTCATGTCCGGCTTCATCGACAAGATCAAAGGCGCAGCCGATGCCGTCCGAGCGGCCATCGACAACGAGCTGACCGTGCTCGAAGGCGCAGGCGGCGACGATCCCCTGTCGGAGCACGACGACGCGGAGCCGACCGCACCGGCAGACTCTAGCCCGCGTTCCCCGAATCCGTCAGACGCCGACTGACGACCCACGCGGCGGCCAGCGGCAGCACCAGAACACCCCCGAACACCGCGGTACCGATCATCGGCTGGACGAAGACGTCCATGCCTGCCGCTCCGGCCGTACCGGCGTACAGCACCGCCACGGCGTAGAAGAGCACGGTCGCCATCACGACGCGCATGGCGAGCTTGATGGTCTGACCGGTCCGGGCCGAAGTGAGATTCGAAGTACGCATGCCGTCTATTCCACGCGGGCCTGCGGGCCGGACCAAGCGATGGCGACGGAATCCGAATGTCTCCGCAGGTCAACGACCCGAACATTTTCTCCGGACCGGAGAAAACAGTTCGTTTCCCGAGCTCTCCAGGTCCCCGTCGCCCCTACCGGTGGTCCAGTTCGCGCCCGATCCGGACCACCATCGCATCGACCGCGAACTTCGGCTTCACGTTCTTCTCCAGCGCGTCGCGACACTCCAGAACCGCTTCGATGCACCGCAGCAACTGCGCTGCGGACGCATGCCTGGACATCGGTCCGGTGAGGTCCGACGCCTTGTCCGGATGCATCAGCGTCACCTGTGCCCCCATCGCCAGGGTGAGTCCGTCGCGGAACAGTGCGGCGAGGTCCACGAGCGCTCTGTCGAGGACGTCGCGCATCGTTCGGGTGCGCCGAGACTTCTGCCGCTTCTCCAACTCCTTGACGGCCCCCGCGGTGCCGCGGGGCGGTCGTGCGGTGCCCTTCCCGGTACCGCCGGCACCGAGCGCCGTCATCAGTTCCTCGGTCTCCGCGGCATCGCGTTCGGCACTGATCTGGGCGGCGACGTCGACCGCCGTCTTGACGAGCTTCTCGGCGGCGGCGAACGCGGTCGCATCGCGGGTGGCGGCCCGGGCGAGGCCGAGCGCCTGGTCCCGCTGATCACGCGAGGCCGGGTCCGTCGCTAGCCGCTTGGCACGACCGACGTGCCCGCCGGCCACCGACGCCGCCCACTGCGCACGGTCCGGTTCGATCCCGTCCCGCTCGATCAGGACGCGCGCGATGTCGTCCGCGGCGGGCGCCGTGAGACCGGCGTGCCTGCACCGCGAGCGGAGGGTGATCGCGATGTCCTCGGGTGCCACCGACGGCGCGCACAGCAGGAAGATGGTCCGCTCGGGCGGTTCCTCGACGGCCTTCAGCAGGGCGTTGGCGCCCTGCTCGGTGAGCCGGTCCGCGTCTTCGACGACGACGATCTGCCAGCGACCCGTCGTCGGGCGTCGCGCCGACAGCTGAACGATGTCGCGGATCTGCGCAACCGAGATGGTGAGTCCCTCGGGGACGATGTGCCGGACGTCGCCGTGGGTGCCGGACAGGACGGTGGCGCAGGCCCGGCACTCGCCGCAGCCCACGGTGTCGGGCGACTGGCACTGCAGTGCGGCGGCGAAGCAGGTGGCGGCCACCGATCGACCGCTGCCGGGCGGCCCGGTGAAGAGCCAGGCGTGCGTCATCGACTCCCGCACCGCGGTCTCGACGTGCTCATCCGGTTGGTCGGCGAACATCGAGACGGCGCCGTCGTCAGCCTCGTCGAGGCGTGCTGCGACGGCCCGAGCCGACGTCGCGGCCGCCTGGAGTTCGTCGATCAGCGCCCGCTGTCCGATCATTCGGCTGAAGACATACGTCACATCAGCCAGACTAAAGCCCAGTTCAGAAAAGTCACATCTGAAGGGGTGTTTAACAATTGCAAGCAGCCCGCTACTTTGGATGACATGGTGAAACGACGGTCGGGCTTGTCCAGGACAGCGCACACCATGCGCTGGCTGGCACATACGCCGTGGCCCGTCCTCGCCCTCGACATGCTCCGCGCGAATCTCGTCGGTTCGCTGTTCACGTTCGCGTTCCTCCGGTTCGGCATGCCCCGGGTCGACTCGATCTCCCTCAGTGAGTTCAACGCCCTCAACCAGTTCGCGTTCGGCCTGTACCTCCTCGTCGCGATCATCGTGGGCATCTACCTGACGATCCGGTTGAGCATGCCGGTGCTGATCTGGCACCGCCGACGCACCAGGCTCGACGACGAAGCCGCCCGAAAACGGGCGCTGAACCTTCCGACCCTGCTCACGGCCTTGAATCTCGGACTGTGGACGGTGGGCGGCATCCTGTTGGCCGCGATCAACCTGCGGCAGTCGGTGAAGGACTTCATCATCGTCCTCATCGCCAGCCTCATCGGTGCGCTGGTGACGGGCGTGCTCAGCTTCATGCAGGCCGAGAAGGTGCTGCGCCCGATCACGGTCGCGGCGATGGCCAACGACCCCGACAACTCCAATGCGCCCGGCATCGCCACGCGCATCACCGTGTTCTGGTCGGTGACCGTCGCGGTGCCACTGCTGGTGATCATCGCGCTGATCATTCTGGAGCAGACACGGATCATCGACACCGACGCCCAGGGACTGCAGCGGGCGATCCTCTGGATGGCGGGTGCCGCGCTGGTCTTCGGCATGCTGGCGATCACCCGGCTGGTCCGATCCATCACCGACCCGGTCAAGCAGCTGCGGATGGCGCTGAACCAGGTGCGGGCCGGCAACCTCAATGTGGCCGTGAAGATCTACGACGGCAACGATCTGGGTCTGCTGCAGGCCGGATTCAACGACATGGTGGCCGACGTCCGCGAACGCCAGGAGTTGCGAAACCTGTTCGGCCGGTACGTCGGCGAGGACGTCGCCCGCCGCGCCATCGAGACCGGCACCGAACTCGGCGGCGAGGAACGCTACGTCGGCGTGCTCTTCGTCGACATCGTCGGATCCACCCGGCTGGCCGTCAACCGACCGCCGCGCGAGGTCGTCGAACTGCTCAACGAGTTCTTCAAGGTGGTCGTCGACGTCGTCGGCCGCCACGGCGGGTTCGTCAACAAGTTCCAGGGCGACGCCGCCCTCGCGATCTTCGGTGCGCCGCTCGATCAGGACGACTTCTCGGGTGCCGCGCTGGCCGCGGCCCGCGAGTTGCGCGTGGAGCTGGCGAGCCGGCTCGGCGACGTCGACATGGGCATCGGCGTCTCCGCGGGCAAGGCCGTCGCCGGTCACATCGGCGCCGAGCAGCGCCTCGAGTACACGGTCATCGGCGACCCGGTCAACGAGGCCGCCCGCCTCACCGAACTCGCCAAGGACGAGCCGACCCGCGTCCTCGGTTCGGCGCGCGCCGTGTTCCTCGCCAGCGACGCCGAGGCCGCGCACTGGGAGATCGGTGAGGGCGTTGAGCTCCGCGGCCGCGGCATCGAGACGCTGCTGGCGCGCGCCGACCTCGACGTCGCCGACCTGACGCCCGACGCGATCTGACGCCGCCCGACGCCGCGCCGTTCCCGCTGCAGGCGTCTACTCCCGCATGAAGCGACGATTCCCGCTCATCGTCGGACGATGAGCGGGAATCAACGCATCACGCGGGAACGCAGTGGCGGTTACTCCGACTTCGGAGCCGACTTCTTAGCCGCGGTCTTCTTGGCCGCCGTCGTCTTCTTAGCCGCAGTCTTCTTGGCTGTCGTCTTCTTGGCGGCCGTCGTCTTCTTCGCTGCGGTCTTCTTCGCTGCGGTCTTCTTGGCCGCTGTCTTCTTCGCTGCTGTCTTCTTGGCCGCCGTCTTCTTGGCCGCCGTCTTCTTGGCGGTCTTCTTCGCAGCCTTCTTCGCCGGGCCGCGCGCACGACGATCGGCCAGCAGTTCCATCGCGCGCTCGGGCGTGATGGTGGCGACCTCGTCGCCCTTGCGCAGGCTGGCGTTGGTCTCGCCGTCGGTGACGTACGGGCCGAAGCGGCCGTCCTTGATCACCATCGGCTTCTCGCTGACGGAGTCGTTGCCGAGCTCACGCAGCGGCGGGGCGGCCGCGGCACGACCGCGCCGCTTCGGCTCCGAATAGATCTTGAGCGCTTCCTCAAGCGTCACCGTGAAGAGCTGGTCCTCGCTGGCCAGCGACCGCGAGTCCGTACCCTTCTTCAGGTACGGGCCGTACCGGCCGTTCTGCGCGGTGATCTCGTCGTTGCTCTCGGGATCCACGCCGACGACGCGCGGCAGCGACAGCAGCTTCAGTGCGTCCTCGAGCGTGACGGTCGAGATCTCCATGCCCTTGAACAGCGAGCCGGTGCGCGGCTTGGGGCCGGCCTTCTTCGCCGCCTTCTTCGCGGTCTTCTTCGCAGCCTTCTTCGCGGTGGTCGTGGACGTCGCGGTCGCGACTCCGCCGCCCACCGGCACCTCGTCGAGTGCGACGACTTCTTCGCCGCCGCCCCGAGGCGTGGGACCCGCCGGAATCGTCGGCACCGGTGCCGACGTGCCGGGGTCCTCGTCGTCCTTCTCGTCGTCCTCCGACGGCAGGATCTCGGTGACGTACGGGCCGAATCGGCCCTCCTTGGCGACGATCTGGTTGCCGCTGACCGGATCCACGCCCAGGACGCGCCCTTCCTGCGGGGTCGCGAAGAGCTTCTCCGCCACCTCCAGGGTCAGCTCGTCGGGCGTCATGTCGGCAGGCAGGTTGGCGCGCTTCAGGTCGGGCTCGGCGTCGGGCCCGGCCACATTGCGTTCCAGGTACGGACCGTAGCGGCCGACGCGCACCAGGACCGGGCGGCCCTCGGCGTCGTCGAACAAGCGGATCGAGTTCACCTCGCGGGCGTCGATGCCCTCCAGGTTCACGCCGACGAGCTTCTTGAGCCCGCCCGCACGCGCCATCGCTCCGGCGGCGTCGTCGTCACCGGCACCGGCCGCCTCCGCGTCGGCACCGAAGTAGAACTCGGTGAGCCAGCGGGTGCGGTCCTCGTTGCCGGACGCGATCTGGTCCAGGTCGTCTTCCAGCGACGCCGTGAAGTCGTAGTCGACGAGGCTGTTGAAGTAGCCCTCCAACAGCCCGACGACGGCGAACGCCACCCACGACGGGACCAGCGCGCTGCCCTTCTTCACCACGTAACCGCGGTCCTGGATGGTGCCGATGATCGACGCGTACGTCGACGGGCGACCGATTCCGAGCTCTTCCAGCGTCTTGACCAGCGATGCCTCGGTGTAGCGGGCGGGCGGATTGGTGGAGTGGCCGTCGGCGGTCAGCGACGCGGCGGTGAGCGCCTGTCCCTCGCGGAGGTTCGGCAGGCGGTTCTCGGCGTCGTCGGCCTGGCCGCCTGCGAGGGCGTCGACCGTCTCGACGTACGCCGACAGGAAGCCGGGGAACGTGATGGTGCGGCCGGACGAGGCGAACGTGACCTCTTCGCCGGTCGCGGCACGACCGCCGATCCGCAGGCTCATGGTGGTGCCGCGGGCGTCGGCCATCTGGGAGGCGACGGTCCGCTGCCAGATCAGTTCGTACAGCTTGAACTCGTCCGTGTTGAGCGCCGACGCCACCTGACCGGGGGTGCGGAACGAGTCGCCCGCCGGGCGGATGGCCTCGTGCGCCTCCTGCGCGTTCTTCACCTTGCGGGTGTACTGACGCGGCGTCGGATGCACGTAGGCGTCGCCGTAGAGCTGTCGTGCCTGATTGCGTGCGGCGTTGATGGCCGACTCCGACAGCGTCGTCGAGTCGGTACGCATGTAGGTGATGTAGCCGTTCTCGTACAGCTTCTGCGCAATGCGCATGGTGCGGTCCGAGGAGAAGCGCAACTTGCGGCCGGCCTCCTGCTGGAGGGTCGACGTCATGAACGGCGCGTACGGGCGGCGGGTGTAGGGCTTCTCCTCCACCGAGGTGACGGTCAGCGACGCACCCTCGAGGCCCGCGGCCAACGCCGTCGCGCGCGCCTCGTCGAGAACGGCGACGCCGGACGCCTTCTTGAGCTTGCCGTCCGGGCCGAAGTCGCGGCCCGTGGCGACGCGGTCGTCGCCGATGTTCACCAGTCGCGAGTTGAAGGTGCGCGGCGACGCCTCGGCGCCGGCGTCCATGGTCGCAGCGATGTCCCAGTAGTCGGCGGAGACGAACGCCATGCGCTCGCGTTCCCGCTCGACGATGATCCGTGTGGCGACCGACTGGACGCGGCCCGCCGACAGCTTCGGCATGACTTTCTTCCACAGGACCGGCGACACCTCGTAGCCGTACAGGCGGTCGAGGATGCGGCGGGTCTCCTGCGCGTCGACCATCGGCATGTCGAGCTCGCGCGGGTTTGCGGCGGCAGCCAGGATCGCCGACTCGGTGATCTCGTGGAAGACCATCCGCTTGACCGGCACCTTCGGCTTCAGGGTCTCGAGGAGGTGCCACGCGATGGCCTCCCCCTCGCGGTCACCGTCCGTGGCGAGGTAGAGCTCGTCGACGTCCTTCAGCAGCGACTTGAGTTCGGTGACCGTCGACTTCTTGTCCGGGGAGACCACGTACAGCGGCTCGAAGCTGTCGTCGACGTTGACGCCGAGGCGCGCCCACGACTGGCCCTTGTACTTGGCGGGCACGTCGGCCGCTCCGCGAGGAAGGTCGCGGATGTGTCCGCGCGACGACTCGACGACGTAGTTCCTGCCGAGATAGCCCGCGATCTTGCGCGCTTTGGTCGGCGACTCCACGATGACGAGACGCCGGACGGCGGGGGATGCGTTGTCGGTGGCGGCCACGGGTGCCCTTCAGTTCGAAGTATTGCTGCTCGATGCCGTTGTACCTTATATAACGTGTGTTCTGCACGTCACCCCAGATAGACGGGGTGGGTCGTAGGTCCCGCGACATGCGCAGCAGCATCGGACGATCAAACGACGACAGTGGCGACAGCGCCCCGTCGAATCACCGGGCCGGCGGAACGTCCGGTCAGCCGACCGGCCATTCTCCCGTCGGCGCGCCGTCGGGTGCGATCCCCACCGTCTCCGCGAGTCGGGTGATCCGCTTCCGGTTCGAGATCCGCAAGCCCGGGTTGCCGCCGCGAGTGCCGATCAGGGTGGGCGCGATCCCGGTGCGCATCAGCGCGGTCGACAGCGGCGCGTAAGTCTCAGGGGCGGTCGGATCCAGGCCCAGAACGTAGTGCGCGCCGTCGGGACGACCGCCGGCCAGGGTCCACAGCCGCAGAGCGTGCGGAGTGGGCGTCCAGCCCTCGGGTACCGACTTCACCGCGCCGGTGGTCCACGCGCGATGCAGCGCCGTGATCCGCGGGTTCGCCTCGGTCCGGGCGATCGGCTTGCCCTCTTCGGATTCGACGATCTCCGCCTCGAGACCCGCACCGCGGATCTCATCGCAGATCTCGTCGGCACGCCACTGGTCGGCGACGACCACCGACACCCGGGCACCCCAACTCGTGTGGACCGACTGACCTTGTGCCGCAAGCAATCCAGCGAGATCCGCGATCGCGGGATCTTCAATCTCCGCAGAGAAAAGCGACATCTGACTCACGCGTACATCGTACGGCCCCAATGTGACAGTTCGGTCTCTGTGGCGTGATGCGAGCGGCTGTCTTCGCACCAGTCCGCATCCAGTCGCACCACTTGTGTCTCCCGCACTCGGTCGCGACCGAGTGCGGGAACTGAAAGCGGTGCGACTCGGTCAGACGTGGTGCGGCTCGACGTCGGGCGCGCCGCCGTCGGACCTGAAACCAAAAAAGACCGGACTCCCGGCCGCTGACGCGGTCCGGGAGTCCGGAAGAAGTCTTTAGTCGAACCCTGACGGGTTCAGTGGAGACTTAGAGGGCGTGAACGCCGGTGGCCTGCGGGCCCTTGGTGCCCTGACCGACCTCGAACTCCACGCGCTGGTCCTCTTCCAGGGTGCGGAAGCCGTTGCCCTGGATCTCGGAGTAGTGGACGAAGACATCGGCGTCGCCGTCGTCAGGCGCGATGAATCCGAAGCCCTTCTCCGCGTTGAACCACTTCACAGTTCCCTGTGCCATTTACTGCATTCCTTTACATTGCATTGCATCTCCCGCCGCAACGGAGCCGCGACGGGGGCCTGTTCCGACCGCCATACTTCAACGAGCCTCGCCGGGTGGCGATGGAACCAACTGCAGTACACCGGCCGCAACGAACTCTGCCTGGGCTGAGCTTGCGACCACCACAAGCTAAGCATGTTCCCGGCCGCAATGACACCCTTGTGCGGCAGGTCGCTCACCGACACGCCGATTAGGGCCCTAAGTCCCTGCGTATCATGGGTGATTCGGGAGCTTCCAATCCACGACGTCAGGACGCGAAACACGATGGGGCAGGCCAACTACGGCAGAGAACTGCTCAGTCGCACTCTCGCCGGAGTTCCTGAGGAGACCTCCCCGCTGACACACATGGCCGTGATCGATTCACGGTTGGCCGAATTCACCGACTGGCCCGCCTGGGTGCATCCCGCGGTGCGCGACGCCTTCGTCGAACGCGGCCTGACGAAGCCGTGGCGCCACCAGTCCGACGCCGCGACGCTCGCGCACGAGGGTCGCCACGTCTGCATCTGCACCGGCACCGCCTCGGGCAAGTCGCTCGCCTACCAGCTCCCCGTCCTGACGACCTTCGCCGAAGACCCCGCTTCGACGGCGCTGTACCTCTCTCCGACCAAGGCGCTCGGCACCGACCAGCTGCGCTCGGTGGCGCAGTTGATCGCCGGTCGTCCCGAGTTCATGCATCTGGCACCCTCGTCGTACGACGGCGACACCGATTCGGAGCTGCGACAGTGGGCGCGCATGCATTCGCGGTGGATCTTCACCAACCCCGACATGTTGCAGATCGGCATCACCTCCACCCATCCGCGGTGGCGCGCGTTCTTCGCCAGGCTGAAGTACATCGTCGTCGACGAGTGCCACCACTATCGCGGCGTCTTCGGCTCGCACACCGCGCTCGTCCTGCAGCGGACCCTGCGGATCGCCCGCAAGTACGGCGCCGATCCGGTGGTCATCGGCGCCAGTGCGACGGTGTCGAATCCCGCACAGGCGCTGTCCCGGCTGATCGGTGAGGACGTCGTCGCCGTCACCGAGGACGCCTCACCGCACGGCGCCCGGACGGTCGCCATGTGGGAGCCCGGCTTCCTGGACGAGGTCACCGGCGAGAACGACGCGCCCGTCCGCCGATCCGCGGGTTCCGAGGCGGCCCGACTGCTCGCCGACTTCGTCATCGAGGGCGCCCGCACCCTCTGCTTCGTCCGCAGCCGTCGCGGCGTGGAGATCACCGCCGTGCGCGCCAAGCAGATCCTCGCCGAGACCGCACCCGAGTTGGTCCCCCGCATCGCCGCCTATCGCGCCGGATACCTCGCCGACGACCGCCGCAAGCTCGAGCACGCCATCTCCGAGGGCGAGCTCCTCGGCGTCGCGACCACCAACGCCCTCGAGCTCGGCGTCGACATCTCGGGCCTGGACGCGGTGGTCGTCGCAGGCTACCCGGGGACCGTCGCGTCGTTCTGGCAGCAGGCCGGTCGTGCCGGTCGACGCGGCGAGGGGTCGATCGTCGTGATGATCGCGCGCGACGACCCGCTCGACACCTACCTGGTCCACCACCCCGACGCGCTGCTGAACCGGTCCGTCGAGGCGACCGTCACCGACCCCACCAACCCCTACGTCCTGGGTCCGCACATGCTCTGCGCCGCAGCAGAATTCCCGCTGACCGAGGACGACGTCGCGATGTTTCACGCGGAACAGGTGGTCGCCGACCTGACCGCTGAAGGGCGGCTCAAGCGCCGCAAGGCCGGCTGGTACGCGGCCGCGGGCCTGGATCCGCACGGCGACATCGACATCCGCGGCGGCATCGGCGGGCAGGTGCTGATCGTCGACGCCACCAGTTCCCGACTCCTCGGCACCGTCGACACCGCCCGCGCGATGACGTCCGTCTATTCCGGCGCCGTCTACCTGCATCAGGGCGAGAGCTTCGTGATCGACGAGCTCGATCTCGACGACGGCCTGGCCCTGGCCCACCCCGAGGAGCCCGACTGGACCACCTCGGCCCGTGAAGTCAGCGATGTCACGATCATCGAGACCCACGATCGACGCAGTTTCGGGCCGCTCACGGTCGCGAGCGTTTCCGTCGAGGTCACGAACCAGGTCGTCGGCTACCTGCGCAAAGCCCTGTCGGGAGAGATCCTCGACTCCGTCCCCCTCGACCTTCCCGAACACACGCTCACCACTCGCGCGGTGATGTACACGATCACCCCCGAGTCGATGATCGACGCGGGCATCGCTCTCGACAAGTTCCCCGGCGCCCTGCACGCGGCCGAGCACGCCGCCATCGGCATGCTCGGTCTGGTCGCGACCTGCGACCGCTGGGACATCGGCGGCCTCTCGACCGCACTGCATCCCGGGACGGGGCTGCCGACGGTCTTCGTCTACGACGGCTACCCGGGCGGCGCCGGGTTCGCCGACCGCGGCTACGAGGCCTTCACCGACTGGATCGCGGCCACCGACGTCGCCGTCTCCTCGTGCACGTGCACGTCGGGCTGCCCGTCGTGCGTGCAGTCCCCCAAGTGCGGCAACGGCAACGAGCCGCTCGACAAGGAGCACGCGATCAAGCTCCTCCGCCTGGTCGGACGACTGCACGCCTGAGCATCGGGTCACGCCTCCACCGGTCCGGCCCGTGCGACGGCCGTCGCATCGTGGACCCCGAACCGCCCCAGTCGAACCGACACTGCGACGCGGACCTGAACGTCGTCGCCGTCGACGATGCAGTCGATGATCCGCGGCGCTCCGTCCTGCCTCGCCACCAGACGCGTCGCCTCCTCGCAGCCGTCGCCGTCGCCCGACAGCTGCGCCGACGCACCGGCCAATGCCGACAGATCCGCCGCCGACTGCGCCCGATGCCGGGCGACGACCGCTCCGCCCAGGTACAGCGCCGCCACCAGCAGGAAGGCGAGTCCAGCGATCACGCCGGCGCCGGCAACCGTCGAGAAGCCCTCGTCATTCCGTTTCACCAGACGCCGCCCCGCCGGCCTCGACGCCGTCCGGTTCCCGCGCGGCGACGGCTCGCGCCGACACCTCGACCATCGGCAGGAGCGGAACGTCGACCGACACCACGACAACCACTTGGTCGGCATCACCGCCCACCTCGATCCCAGCCCCCTTCGGCGCGACCGCCGCCCCGACGCGCCGCGCGGACTCGACGCCCGCCGCCGTCAGCCGCGCCACCTCCCGTGCCGCATCGGTACAGCGGATCTGCGCCGACACCCCCATCACCGCTCCGACGCCGAGCAGCAGGAATACCGCGATCGCCGCCATCGCATACGCGGCCTCCACCGAGACCATGCCCGCCTCGTCGCATCGCAGTCGGCGCGCGAGCACGACGACCCGGCGCATCACCGCTCACCCCGTCGTGGTGCTGAGCGCCTTGCCGATGATGCCGGTCAACGCACTCATCACCGAGTCGCCGGTGACCACCGTGTACAGCAGCGCCCCGAAGGCCGCCGCCGCAATAGTCCCTATTGCGTATTCCGCTGTGCTCATGCCCTCTTCGTCGGCAGCGAGCCGCATCGTGAGATCCCCGATCTCCCTGCAGCGCTGCGCAATCGCCTCTCCGATAGCCATGACATCCCCTGAAGTCCGATCCTCCACCCGTGGGTGCTTGCACTCCTTTAGACGCAGCGGAGGACGGTTCGGTTCCGAAAGGCACGCGTCGGCGTGTCGCAGATCAGGCCCCGCAGGTTCTCGAATTCCCGAACCTGGCCGAGCACCAGTCGCCGAAGTTCAGCATGTGCAAGACGGTGACACCATCCTCCTCGGAGGGTTGGATCGACCCGGTGAACGACTGACCGCTCGAGTACCCCAGGGGCGGCCCGTGCCGATTCGTCATCGTCACGAGCGTGATCCGGATGCCGTCACCCGCCGAGCCCCAGTCAGCCGTCCAGTTCTCGACGTCTTCGGCCCCATCGGCGAGGACTACGGTCGCGGTGCCGTTCGGGTTCAGTGTCAGCTGTCGACCGTGCCCGCGCCAGTAGCCGTAGTAGTCCGCCAGCGGATGCGTCGACGACGGCTCGCTGGTCGGCTGCTCAGTGACGACCGGCCGGGTCGCAGTGACAGTGGGCGCAGCGGACTCGGTCGGAGCCACCGTCTCCGGCGTCGTGTCTGTTGCCGGGGAGGTGGCGGTGACCGGCGCCGTCTCCGTCACGGTGACGACGGGTGGGGAGGAGCCGGCGGTATCCGCTGTGCCGGTGTCGCTGTTGCACGCGGTGGCCCCGCCCACCACGAGTGCAGCCGCGACCACCGCGGTGGTCCATCGGATGACTGCGTGCGTTTTCATGGATCGAGCGTGCGCTCGACCCACACGCTTCGGGAAGTGCTGCAACCGCAGAATCTGCTGGTTGAATGACAAGCGGCCTCAGGCGACGCGGAACGGCACCGACCCCTTGCTTCCGTAACGATGACCGAATCGCTCTTCGAGTTCGGCGCCGGTGATCACTTCGACATCGAACTTCTTCTTGATGCAGTCGACGGCTCGCTCAGCGAACTCCACCCGATCAGCGCCTTCGAACACGAGCCTGGTCGGGAACTCGGGAACCTCAGCGGCCCCCCGATATGCCACCAACCATGCGTCGCCGAACTCGCCCAGCGCGTCGACGGCAGCCTCCAACTGTTCAGGACCAGGTCCTGAACTTGCGGCGAACACCACCTCGCGGCTACTCACGCCGCCATCCTACTGCCACACACTGGCGGCCACCCCTGATCAGCACGACGATCTCATCAAGGTTGACCCCGACTTCGACCAAAGCCGACGCAACCGCCGCCGCAGCATCCCGGGCGCTGCCGTTCGTAGCTCGCGCATCGATCACTCCTCGCCGACACTCATCCACCGATCGCACGATCACCCCTCGCTCTCGAAGCCACTCAGCGATGCGCCGTTCGTCCGGAAACTCGTCGAAGTACGTCCAGCGTTCGCCATTCCGGTCCGGCGCGACCTTGCCCCATCCCTCGAGCTGCTCTCGCGACAGCACACGCCCGTCGTCTCGGGTGCCACCCGTCCGCGCAATGACGCGCACGTCAATCGGCAAGTCATCGTTCGCTCCGAAGCCGTCCACACCTCACAACCCGACCAGCAGATCCGACGCCAATCCGATCACCACCGGCACGATTCCGAGGCATACGAATGCGGGCAGGAAGCACAGGCCCAGCGGACCGCTGATCTTGACGCCTGCGCGCTCGGCGGCCTCCAGGGCCTCGTTCTCGGCACGACGACGCGTCCCGTCGGCGAAGCCCGAGATCGCCTCCGCGAGAGCCGCTCCCGCGCGGGAGGCGCGACGGATCAGGGCGGCCAGGTCGGCGAAGTCGTCATCATCGGATCGGTGGGCGGCCCACGCCCGCTCCGGGTCGGAGCCGAGCGCCAGGAGGTCTGCGGCCCGCAGGAACGACCGCCCGAGCGTCGGCGGGGACGCGTGTGCCGCCACCTGTGCGGCCGTCGCGACGGGCAGTCCGGCACGGAGGCAGACGGCGAGGGTGTCGTAGCCGGCGGCGAGGTCGAAGGGATCGGGATCGCCCGCGCCCTCGGGCTCCTGCCCTTGCGGTCCCGAACTGCCGACGACGCGCTGCAAGACCCAGTCGGGCGGCGGCCAGGCGATGACCGCGGCGGCCGCCAGGATCAGGACCAGCGTCATCGCGACACCACCTGATCAGTGATCCGCGCGGACCACAGCACGCCCCCGACGGACAGCCCGGTCCCGATCACCAGCAGGATCCCGCCGACGGAGGTCCGCAGCAGCACGCCGACCGGTCCGGCGCCCATCGCCTCGCCGAGGAGCAACCCGAGGATCGGGAGGCCGGCCAGGACCCCTGCGGTCGCGCGCGGACCGGCGAGACCCGCCCGCGTGCGAGCTGCGAACTCCTGCCGCGCCACCAGGTCCGCCCGCAGCGCCGCCAAGACATCGCCGATCGGCAGGCCGTACCGCAGCGACGTCGACCACGCCTCGGCGAAGCGTCGGACGGCAGCCGACGTCGTGGAGGCGATACCCGGGGTGCCGCCGAGTTCGGCGCGAGCGGCCATCCGGGACAGTTCGAGCCCCACCGGTCCGTCGCCGTCGGCCGACACCAGTTCCGACGCCGCCGCCCGACATGCCTGAACGACGGGCGCTCCGACCGACAGCTCGGCGCCCATCACCGCCAGCGCCGCCGTCAGATTCCGCAGGTCCCGATCGGCTTCCGCGGCCCGCTCCGCCCGTCGCCGCTGTCTCGTCACCAATCCCGCGACCAGCATCGCGGCGATCGCCGGCGCCGGACCGAAAGTCACGACCGCCGCGACCGGGCCTGCCCACACCGCCGTCCACGGATCCCAACGACCACCCGGTCCGCGCTCGGAGACTCCGGCCACCGAAGCCAGTCGACGATGCACCTCGGGGACCGGCCACAACACGACGACCCCCGCCAGGGCCATCAAGAATACGGCCGCGATCATCGTCGTTCCCGGATCAGCTGGTCGAGGTGCTCGCGCCGATCGGTGAACCCGGTCACCCGACGCCACGCGGGCACCACCGTCACCAGCCCGGACCGATCGCGCTCCACGAGACCGATCTCGCTGAGCCCACGCGCACCGGACCGGTCGCGAGCCACGCCGAGGATCACCTGGATCGCCGGTCCCAGCTGGCTGTGCAGAGCGGTCCGTTCCATCCCGCCGAGCGCCGCGAGCGCCTCCATCCGCGCGGGCACCTCGGTGATCGAGTTCGCGTGCAGGGTCCCGGCGCAGCCGTCGTGCCCGGTGTTGAGGGCGGTGAGGAGGTCGATCACTTCGGCGCCGCGCACCTCGCCGACGACGATCCGGTCGGGCCGCATCCGCAGGGCCTGCCGGACCAGCGTCCGCACGGTCACCTCCCCGACGCCCTCCACGTTCGGCGCACGGGCGACCATCCGAACCACGTGTGGATGGCGCGGTTCCAACTCGGGCGCGTCTTCGACGCACAGGATTCGATCACCCGGATCCACCAGTCCCAGAAGGCTTCCCAACACCGTCGTCTTCCCCGCACCGGTCCCGCCGACGACCAGGAAGGCCAGGCGCGCGGTCACCACCGCACGAACCGTCTCAGCCACCTCGGCGGGCACCGAACCGCTGTCGACCAGACTCGCGAAACTGTGAAAGGCACCGCGCAGCACTCGCAGCGAGATGCACGTGCCGTCGGGCGCCAGCGGCGGGATCAGCGCATGCAAACGGACCTGCACACCTGCCCTGCCGAGCCCCGACAGCCGCCCGTCGACCCACGGCTGCGCGTCGTCGAGCCGACGTCCCGCACTCAACGCGAGCCGAGCCGCCAGGCGTCGCACCCCCGCCTCGTCGTCGAAGACCACCTCGGTCAGTTCCAGACCGTCGCCGCGGTCGGCCCACACCCGCTTCGGCCCCACGACCAGCACGTCGGTGACGGACGGGTCGGCCAGCAGGCCCTCCAGCCGTCCGACGCCGACCATCTCCGTCTGCAGGTAGCGCAGCGCGGCCAGGAGATCGGTGTCGCCGAGGAGTCCGCCGGATTCGGCGCGGATGGCCGCCGCGATGACGTCGGGCGACGGCGCCGACACCGGCCCCGTCACGTCCGAGGCGAGCCGCTGCCGAACGCGGTCGAGCAGGTCGGGGTTCACAGTGGCAGCCATGCCGGTCATCGCGCACCACTTCCAACGCGCGCGCAGACGGTCTCGGCGATCCGGGTGAGCGGCGAGAACCGTCGCACCGTGAGGCCACCCGATTCGCAACGCGCTGCGAGACCGCCCTCGGGCCGATACTGCCCGAGCAACGGCAGCCCGACGGCGTCGGCGACCTGCCTCCCCCGCAGGCCGCTCGGTGACGGTCCGCGGACCAGCAGGACCGGCTCCCGGCCGTCCAGCATCCGGGCGACGGTCCGGCGCGTCGCCGCCACCGCGGGCACGGTCGCGGTCGTCACCACCACGATCAGATCCACCGAGTCGACGATTCCGGCCGCCACCGGCCCGGGTTCCCTGCCGACGTCCGCGATCACGACGTCGCCCGCACCGCGGCTCGCGTCGAGGACGGCCAACACGGTCTCCGGTCGCAGCGGCGACGGATCACCGCGGGCACCGCACAGCACCCCGACCCCGCGGGTCCGCGGCACGGCCGCACGCAGTGCGGCACCGCCGATGGCACCGGTCTCACCGTTGACGTCGGGCCAGCGCAGGCCGGACTCGGCCTCCACCCCCAGCAGGAGATCCGCACCCGCTCCGGCCTGGTCGACGTCCATCAGCAGGGTGGGCGACGACCGCGCAGCCACCAGCGCGACGGCGGCGGCCAGGGTGCTGGCACCGGCGCCTCCGTGCCCGCCGATGACGGCGAGCGCACCTGCCGGATGCCGTCGCGGCTCACGCACCCGGGTGAGCGCGGCGACCAGAGCGCCCTCCTCATCGGGGAGGACGAAGCCACCGTCGGCGCCGAGCACCAGCCCAGCCCGCCACGGCACGCCGTCGTCGCCGGGTGGTGCGACGGCGAAGAGTCCGGTCCGACGCGGGAGGCCGAGATCGCGCAGCACGTGCAGCGCCGCCGCGTCGGCCACCACCGCGGCGGCCCGCAGCCACTGATGGCGGCACCGCGCGGCGTCGCCCACCACCATCGTGTAGCCGGCGGCCGCGCTGCACCGCGCGAGGTCGTCGTGGAACTCGTCACCCGCCAGAACCAGCAGCACATCGCTCATGCCACCGAGGGTGCGTCATCGCCGCCGATCCGTGAAGTGTGTCATCCACAGGCTCCGGCAGTTCTATCCACAGGCCCGCGGCCCGTGGTCTCGACGAGGGGCGGCGGTCCCCTACGACTGCCCGGTGAACGGCGGCACGAACTCGCACGGCACCGTCACCGGATGGGCCGGGTCGAGTGCGTTCAGCGCGAAGTACGCGGCGCGACGGGAGCCGGCGATCGCCATGTGGTCGCTGTAGTCCTGCGAGCAGGTGTCCTGCACGACGATGTTCTTCACCTGCTCGCCCTTGCGCGCTCGCACGTATCCCGCCGTGTAGGGCACCACGGCCTCGTCGTACCGCGTCATGATGTTCGTGTACTTCACACCCTTGACGTACGGGCTGCCGCCGCGCCAGATCTTCTTGTTCATGCTGGACCCCGGCAGCATGCCGCCGCAGCCGATGCACATGGGCATGGGAACGTCGCCGAGGAGCCGACCGAGTTCGCTCATCTGCGGGGTCAGCGACCCGGTGCCCTTCCACAGCGGCGCGAGCGAGATGTAGTTGGTGACCTTGTCCGCCCCGCCGAGATACTTCAGGTAGTACGTGGGCATGTACGTGCCCTGGGAGTGACCGATCAGGTCGACCGTCTTCGCGCCGGTCGCCGCGCGGACCCGCTTGACGAACTTCGCGAGCTGGGCCGCACTGACCTGAATCCGGTCCATGCCGCCGACAGCGGTGAACGGCCACGGCAGCCCGGGAAGCGCCCCGTAGGTGAGGGCGAAGACGCAGTAGCCGCGGTTCTTCAACATCGGCACATAGGAGCCCCAATTGGTGGTCTTGGCGCCACCCGTTCCGTGCACCAGGACCACCGGTCGCGGATGCTCCGCGGTCGGCTTGCACGAGAAGTCGTTGGAGCCCGGCAGGGAGCCGCCGGGATGCTGGAGCTCGTACGGGATGCCGCCGAAGAAGTTGTAGTTCTCCGGTAGTTTCGGATCGGCCTGCGCGGGTGCGACAACGGTCAGCACCCCCAGCAGGACCGCGCAGAGAGTGACGATCAGACGTCCGATGTGCTTCATGTCAGAGGTCCCCTGGAGGTCGCACGGAGACGACGCGCACGTGCGTGTCGTCGGATCGTACGAATCTACGACGCGAAACAGCCAAGGGTGAGACAATTGGAAAATTACGTCTCGAATCGCCTGCGATGCCGCGGCGAAAAGGCTCAGAAATAGGGACGACCCCGGCCAGGGGGGAGGAGGCCGGGGTCATCAGCGTTTCAGCCCCGGGGGGTCGGGCTGAAAGCTACCGGTGTGAACCGGATATCTACAAGCTACACGCGTCGACGCGAACATTGCAATACCAACTATCTGGACGCTCCTGTTCGGTCCGTCACACTCTCCCACAATTCTTATGGCCGTCGTAGGATTTGCGCTGTGACCTCGACGTCATCGCCCCGAATCGCAGCCTTCTTCGACCTCGACAAGACCGTCATCGCACGGTCGAGCGCCCTGGCGTTCACCCGCCCGTTCTTCGAGGGCGGCCTGCTGACCAGACGCGCCATGCTCAAATCCGCCATCGCCCAGTTGCAGTTCCTGTTGACCTCGGCGGAGGCCGACCAGGTGGAGCGGCTGCGCAAGCACGTCACCGACATGTGCCGCGGATGGGATGCAGCGCAAGTCCGCGAGATCGTCTCCGAGACCCTCGACGAGGTGGTCCGGCCGACGATCTTCACCGAGGCCGCCGAACTGATCGCCCGACACCAGGCCGCCGACCACGACGTGGTGCTGATCTCCGCGTCGGGCATCGAGATGGTGGAGCCGATCGGCGAGCTGCTCGGCGCCGACTACGTACGCGCCAGCATCATGCGGATCGAGGACGGCCATTACTCCGGCGAGCTCGACTTCTATTGCTACGGGGAGGACAAGGCCGTGGCGATGCGCGCGCTCGCCGACGAACACGGCTACCGACTCGACGACTGCTTCGCCTACTCCGACTCCAGCACCGACCTGCCCATGCTCACCGCGGTCGGACATCCCGCGGTGGTCAACCCGGACAAGGCCCTGCGCCATCACGCAGCCGAAAACGGCTGGGAGATCTTCGATTTCCCCAATCCGATGCCCCCGCCGGCCTGGGCGTCGAAGCCCGTACTGACCCGTACTGCGTTGTGTGCCACAGGGATCGGCGCAGCCGCTGCGCTGGCGATCATCTACTCGATGCGCCACGGGCGAATGCCCAGGTCAGAGGCCGCTTAAAGATTTTCCGGAAAGGGCTTGATGTGACGACGGTCACCGTGTAGAAATGAGTTACGGAACCCCGGACGGCAAAGCTTCTACCGGAAGAGAAGGCAGAAGCCCCCGGATCGGCAAGTTCCCAGCACGGGCGGTAAGCATCCCACGCGGAGCGCGCCGCATTGGCAGAAGCGTTGTGCGCTTGCGATATTGGGGACATTATTCGTTCCTCGCGTTGGTCTTCGATCAACCTTCGAGCAACGGGCAGATGTCCGCTTTCCCTCGCCTAGGCGATCACACAACCCACATATGCACGCATTGGTCGTTTACGTCCGTGCTTGCGGGCGGCAACCCACACCGGAATTCCGGCAGGGAGGCCGCCCGCATATATGTGTGCCCAGGGGTCGGCGTGCGTCCGTCGTTCCAGCCCGTGTGCGGGGTTTCGACACGTCCCTCCGCTTCGCTCCGGATCGGCTCAACCAGCGAAAGCAGCGCCCAAGGTCGGCTCGACCAGCGGCCGAGTCGCCGAGAGTTCAGCCGCGGGCCGCGTCGGCGATCGACTTCGCCTCCTCCGCGCCCTTCACGAAGCCGTCGCAGCAGAAGATGATCCACGCGGCGAGAGCCTCCGGATCACCGGACGCGAAGGCGGTCGACAGTTCGCGGTACTCCCCCACCCGCTTGTACCAGGCGATCTCGGGAACGCAGAGCAGGTGCGGATCAAGTCCGGTGGTCGCCGAGACCAGTCGTGACGCGGCGCGCGCGACGACACCGTTCGCCTGGTCGAAGGGCTCCAGCACCAGGATGTCTCCGTGCACCACCGCGGCCAGCACCGGCGCGGGAACCGACGTCGCTCCGGTGACGAGCTCGCCGAGGAACTGCAGACGCTGCGCGATGTGCGGTTCGGGTCGTGGTCGGCCGAGTGCGTCACGGTCCTCCACCAGATCGGACGCCGCCAGCATGTGCAGCCGCGCGAGATACTGCAGCGGTGCGCGGCGGAACACCGCGACCGCCGAATCGATGAGCTCGCCGTCGAGGGTCTGCGCGACGCGGATCGCGCCGGCGGCGACCGGATCGCCGAGGTCATCGCGAGAGATGTCGGTGGTGGCGCCGTCGATGGCCGCAGACAGGCGACCGGCCCGCCACGACGCCTCCCGCGAGGTCTTGTCCCACTGCCGCATGTTGATCGGGTGCCGGTGGGCGGCGCTCACCGCATCCCGTGCGCGGTCGGAGGCCTCGCGGACGCCGGGGAGGTCGAGCAGGGGTGCCAGCGGATCTTCACTCACCCGATCCAGAGTAGGCCGTGTTGGATGAGTCCACTGCCTTGGATCGGTGGATCCGATGGACGGCTGGCAAGGCGGAGGAGGGAGGCATAGCGGTAGCTATGTCGACCGACGACAACGCAGCCAGGCGTCCATCGGGCCGCCGAGACAGGCAAAGGGACTCATCCGACACGGCCTGGGCGAAAGCCCCGTACCAGCCGCCGATCGGCAGTAGTCTGCATCGTCGTCGGCCCGAACCCTGCCGCCGATCGCGGACCACCGACCGTTCATCGCGCGCAACCCGCATGCAACCGATGCGCCGTCACACTGCGATGGTGACGTGACTACCTTCACATCAGAAGGTTCCTGCCGAACCGCGCCCGGTCTCGTCACGAGATCGCCAGATGAATGAACTCGATAGATGAATGATCTAGGGAAAGGCACAACCACGATGTCCTCGAGCGCAAGCAAGGTCTACCCGCCGTCACCGGAGTTCGTCGCCGACGCGAACGCGACGAAAGAAATGTACGACCGCGCCGAGGCCGATCCGTTGGAGTTCTGGGCCGAGCAGGCCCGCCGCCTCGACTGGGAGACCCCGTTCGGCGACGTCCTCGACTCGTCGGACGCCCCCTTCTTCAAGTGGTTCATCGGCGGCAAGCTGAACGTCGCCTACAACTGCGTCGACCGCCACGTGGCCGCAGGCAAGGGCGACCGCGTCGCCATCCACTGGGTCGGCGAGCCGGGCGACTCCCGCGACATCACCTACAGCCAGCTCAAGGACGAGGTCTCGCAGGCCGCGAACTACTTCGCCTCGATCGGCCTGCAGACCGGTGACCGCGTCGCCATCTACATGCCGATGGTCCCCGAAGCCATCATCTCGATGCTCGCCTGCGCCCGCCTCGGCCTGACCCACTCGGTGGTCTTCGCCGGCTTCTCCTCGGCGGCGCTCCGCTCGCGCATCGACGACGCCGAAGCCAAGATGGTCATCACCACCGACGGCCAGTACCGCCGAGGCAAGCCCGCTCCGCTGAAGGAGGCCGTCGACGAGGCCGTCGGCACCGGCGCCGACGCCGCACCGTCGATCGAGAAGGTCCTCGTCGTCCGCCGCACCAACCACGACCCGAACCTGAACTGGGTCGAGGGCCGCGACGTCTGGTGGGACGACACCGTCGGCGAGGCCTCGCCGAACCACGAGCCGGAGTCCTTCGACGCCGAGCACCCGCTGTTCCTGCTATACACGTCCGGCACCACCGGGAAGCCGAAGGGCATCGTCCACTCGTCGGGCGGCTACCTGACGCAGGCCAGCTACACCTTCCACAACGTCTTCGACCACAAGGAAGGCCGCGACGTCTTCTGGTGCGGCGCCGACATCGGCTGGGTCACCGGCCACACCTACCTCGTCTACGGTCCGCTCTCGAACGGCGCCACCGAGATCATCTACGAGGGCACCCCGAACACGCCGAACGAGCACCGCCACTTCGAGGTCATCGAGAAGTACGGCGTCACCACGTACTACATCGCACCGACCCTGATCCGCACCTTCATGAAGTGGGGCCGCGAGATCCCCGACGCGCACGACCTCTCCTCGCTGCGTCTGCTCGGCAGCGTCGGCGAGCCGATCAACCCCGAGGCGTGGCGCTGGTACAACGAGGTCATCGGCGGCGGCCGCTGCCCGATCGTCGACACCTGGTGGCAGACCGAGACCGGCGGCATCATGATCTCGCCGCTTCCGGGCGTCACCGAGACCAAGCCCGGCTCGGCCATGCGTCCGCTCCCCGGCATCAGCGCCAACGTCGTCGACGACAACGGCAACGCGGTGGCCGACGGCGAGCAGGGCTACCTGGTCCTCGACAAGCCGTGGCCGGGCATGCTGCGCGGCATCTGGGGCGACGACGCCCGCTTCAAGGAGACCTACTGGTCACGCTTCGCCGAGCAGGGCTGGTACTTCGCGGGCGACGGCGCCCGCTACGACGAGGACCACGCCCTCTGGGTGCTGGGCCGCGTGGACGACGTGATGAACGTGTCCGGCCACCGCATCTCCACCTCCGAGGTGGAGTCGGCCCTGGTCTCGCACTCGGCCGTCGCCGAGGCCGCCGTCATCGGCGCCGCCGATGAGACCACCGGCCAGGGCATCGTCGCGTTCGTGATCCTGATGGAGGGCACCGAGAACTCGGGCGACGCGCTGATCGCCGAGCTCCGCAACCAGGTGGCCACCGACATCTCGCCGATCGCGAAGCCCCGCGAGATCAACATCGTCCCCGAACTGCCGAAGACCCGCTCCGGCAAGATCATGCGCCGTCTCCTCAAGGACGTCGCCGAAGGCCGCGAACTGGGCGACACCTCGACGCTGGTCGACCCGTCCGTCTTCGAGGCCATCCGAGCACGCCAGAGCTGATCCTCCGGCACCCGTGACGACACCGCCGACCCGACGCGCACGACGCGGGGTCGGCGGTGTCGTTTCGTCGTACGGGTCGACGTGGCAACATGAGACCGACCACCGAACATCAAGGGAGTACTCGTGAGCGGAAATTCCGACACCTGGCCGAGTGAACCGAGCAACCAGCCTCGCGTTCCGTCGATTCCGCTGTCGGACGCGAACCTGGGCCCGAACGGGGAGCCGACCATCGGCAACCTCGTCAAGGATGCGACGGCGAGCGCCTCCACCCTGTTCCGCGCCGAGATCGCCCTCGCCAAGGCCGAACTGGTCCGCGAGGCCAAGAAGGCGGGCATGGGCAGCGGCCTGATCATCGTCGCCGCCGTCCTGCTCCTCTACGCGAGCCTGTTCTTCTTCGTCTTCCTCGGCTTCCTGCTGGCGATCTGGCTGCCGGAGTGGGCCGCGTTCGGCATCGTCTTCCTGGTTCTCCTGATCGTCGCGATCGGCTTGATCCTGGCAGGCTATCTGTTCCTCAAGAAGCTGCGGGCACCCGAGAAGACCATCGAATCGGTCAACGAACTGTCGTCGGTGATCCCGGGCCGCGGCGATTCCACGGGCGGCATGGCGCATCCGCAGATCCCGCCTGCCCACGATCCCATGCGCAGCTGATCGTCCTCCTCGGTTGACCACTGCCACTCCTCCCCCCGACCCGACACTCGTCCGCTTCGACGGACCCTGGCGGCACTTCGACGTCCGCGCGAACGGTCTGCGCTTCCACGCGGTGGAGACCCAGCGGTTCGTCGCCGACCGACCGCTGGTCCTCCTGCTGCACGGGTTCGGCGAGTTCTGGTGGTCGTGGCGCCACCAGCTCGAAGCACTGACCGACGCCGGGTACCGCGCCGTCGCCGTCGACCTGCGCGGCTACGGAGACTCCGACAAGCCGCCACGCGGGTACGACGGCTGGACTCTTGCCGGCGACACCCACGCCCTCATCCGGTCGCTCGGCCATTCGACGGCGGCCCTGGTCGGCCACGCCGACGGCGGCCTCGTCTGCTGGGCGACGGCCACCCTGCACCCGGCCGTCGTGAACCGCGTCGCCGTCCTGGCGTCGCCGCATCCGCGCGCGCTGAAGCACGGCGTGCTCCGCAATGCGGAGGAGCGGTCCGCGTTCCTCGCCCCGTTCCTGCACAACCAGCTCCCCCGGCTGGGCGAGCGACGCCTGACCCGCGGCAACGGCGCCTTCGTCGAGCAGTACTTCCGGGAGCGGTCGGGGGCGGCGTGGAAGGAGACCGACGACTTCGCCGAGGCCGTCACTCGCAACCGCATGGCGATCCAGATCCCCGGGGTGGCGCACTGCAGCCTCGAGTACCGCCGGTGGGCGTTCCGCTCACAGTTCCGCACCGACGGCTGGCGCTTCATGGACTTGATGAACAAGCAGCTGCGGATCCCCATCCTCGCAGTCCGTGGCCGCGACGACGAGTACATCCTCGACTCGCTGATGGCGGGCAGCCGCCGATGGGCGTCGAACATGGACTACCGGATCCTGTCGGGCGCAGGCCACTTCGCGCACCAGGAGGTGCCCGCGGAGGTCAACGCGCTGCTGCTGGAACTCCTCGAGCGTCCCTGACCCCCGGTCCGGCCCCACTGTCCTGACGACGCCGGCCGCGGTCGTCAGGAACGCACGCACTGCTGGGTGCTGACCTCGGCGTTGTTCTTCTCCGACGCGACGAGGTCCTTCTGCACCTGCTGCGCGGTGAGGACGAAGCCGGTGTCGTCGGTCGGGTCCTCGGCGGCACCGAAGATCACCCCCAGGACATCGCCGTTCGGCGCGATCATCGGTCCGCCCGAGTTGCCGGACCGGATGCTGCCGCGGACCGTGTAGACCTCGCGCTCCACCTTCCGCGGGCTGTCGAAGATGTCCTGGCCGTTCAGGTTCACGATGTTCCGCACCCGCAGCGGGGTCACCGTGAACGGGCCGTTCTCCGGGTAGCCGAGGGCGATCGCATCGTCGCCCGTCGAGGCCTGGTCGGCGGCGAACTTGAGAGCCGGTGCCCGCAGCCCGGGCACATCGAGGACGGCGACGTCGTTGCGCGGATTGAACCAGACGACGGTGGCGGGGAGGGTACGACCGCCGACGGTGTGGACGCTGACCGTGTCGGTGCCCGCGACCACGTGCGCGTTGGTCATGACGCGTTCCGGGGAGACGACGAAGCCGCTGCCCTCCAGGGCTTGGCTGCACATGTGCGCGACGCCGGTGATCTTGATGACGCTGGGCCGTGCCGATCGCACACCCGGCTGATCGACCAGGCTGGGATCGGGGACGTCGACGGTCGCGACGCGGGTCTCCCCGAACGGCCCGATGACCTCCTTGAGGCCGGAGCTCTCGACGAGCTCGGTGAACTCGTTGGGGATGTTGCGCACCCATTGCGGCGCCACCCGGTCGACGGTCTGGATGACCGTCGAGTCGTCGATCGCCGACGCGATCTTCAGCTGCTCGGAGCTGCGGAGCGGGAACGCCAGCAGCCAGGCGGCGATGATGATCGCCACCACCTGCAGGAGTGATCCCACCCAGCTGTCGACGCGCCGCAGTCCCGGCGAGTGGATGCTGCTGCGGGCCGCGCGACCGAGCACCATGCCTGCGATCTCACCGATCACGACCAGCAGGACGATGAGCATGATCCCGACCAGCAGCCGCAGCCGCTGGTCGTCGAAGCGTTGGATGATGATCGGCGCCAGCAGGATGCCGGCGACGGCACCCAGGACGACGCCGAAGAAGGCGAGGGCCGACGCCGCGGCCCCCTGGCGGTAGCCGCTCAGGCCTGCGAGCAGCGCCACCCCGAGGATCACCAGGTCGACCCACAACGATCCGCTCATCGATCTCCGTTCGGGTCGGCGGCGGGGACTCCGCCGGGCGGCGGGTCCACGAATCCGGACACTTGACGGCCGCCGGTCTCGGCGATCATCTGCTCCAGCGGACGCACGTCGTCGGTGTCCCACGGGACGTCCCACCCGGCGGCCTCGCTGATCGCGGCGATCAGCCCGCCGGTGAAGCCCCACACCAGCATGCCCTCGTGCATGAAGGCGGGCCCCTTGTAGACGCGGACGCCGGCGACCGATCGACTGACCTGGAAACGGTTCTCCGGGGCCAGGAGTTCCCGAAGGTTGGCGCGGCTCACGCGAGCCGTCTCACCCTGATCGACGGCGTAGACGTGCGTCGGGTGCGCCCAGTGCGCGAGCACCGGATGCACTTCGAAACCGGTCGGCACGGGGAAGCCCGGAAGGTTGGCGAGCACGGTGACACCGTCGTCGACGAGCCCGGTCTCCTCGTTGGCCTCGCGCATCGCGGTGCCGACCGGGTAGTCGTCGCCCGGGTCCCGGCTTCCGCCGGGGAAGGCGACCTGCCCGCTGTGCGTCCGGAGTGTGGCCGCGCGTTCGGTGAGGAGGACGTCCGCGTCGAGCGGCAGCCCGCCGGGCGACGTCGGGTCAGGATCGAAGGACCCGGACATCAGGACCAGCACCGCCGCGCGGCGCTGCGCCTGGAAGGCCGCCGCGAGCCGGGCGCGTCCGCCGCCCCGGTTCAAGACCTTCTCGTTCACGATGTACGGGTCGTCGGTGACCGCACGCAGCCACGGTGGGATCTCCTCGCGGGACACCAGCGCACCGATCCGGATGTCCCTGTCCTTACTCATCGCGGTCCCCATTCATCGATCACGGTCCTCACTCATCCCGCGACCGGCACGTCGACGCCGAGGTTCTCGCGAACCGCTGCGGCCAGCTGCTGCTGCGAAGTGAACAGCTGTGGAAGCACCTTCGCGACGGTGCCGTCGGCGCGCACGAGGATCGTCGACGGGAACACGCGCGGCGCGCCGAGCGCCTTCGCGATCGTCCCCTCCGGGTCGGTGACGACGGGAACGTGCACCCCGACCTCCTCGAGGAACTTGAGGACGAAGACCTGGTTGTCGCCGCCCTCCCTGGCGTGGACGGCGAGAACGTTGAGACGATCACCCGCCTGCTGGGAGAACTGGTCGAAGATCGGCATCTCCTTGCGGCACGGCAGGCACCAGACCGCCCACATGTTGATGACGAGCGGCTTGCCCGCGGTCGCGACCCCGAGGTTTACCGGAGCGCCGGACTGCATGCACGGCGCCGTGACGCCGGCGAGGACCGCGTCGGGGCCGGGCGCAGCGGTTCCCGCCGGGCACGGGCGCAGCGCCGCGTCGGTGCGGAGCCGGGACATCTCGTCGTCGCTCACCTGCGGGACGGTGGCGCTCGGGGTGGCGGTGGCCGACGTCGGCGCCTCGTCGGACGGCTTGTCCCGCGGCCACAGCGCCACGATGAACGCGAGCGCGATGACGACGAACACGATGGTCGCGCGAGCCGCGGGCTCCTTCAAGAACTTCACTCGGTGACTCCAGCGATACGGAGCAGGTGCTCGGTCTCCGGTCCCTTGACCAGAGCCGCGGCCTGCCCCTTGTCGGTCGGCCCCTCCCCGTACGACGGGCAGTCCTTGGCCAGGACGCACACGCCGCACGCGGGTTTGCGGGCATGGCACACGCGGCGGCCGTGGAAGATGATGCGGTGCGACAGGTCGGTCCAGTCACGCTTCTCGAACAGTTCACCGATCTCCCGCTCCACCTTGACCGGATCGGTCTCCTCGGTCCAGCCCCACCGTCGGACCAGGCGACCGAAGTGCGTGTCGACGGTGATTCCGGGAACGCCGAAAGCGTTGCCCAGCACCACGTTCGCGGTCTTGCGGCCGAACCCGGGCAGCTTCACGAGTTCCTTCAGGGTGTGCGGAACCTCGCCGTCGTACTGGGACACCAGCGCCTGCCCGAGGCCGATGATCGAGTTCGCCTTGTTCCGATAGAACCCGGTGGAGTGGATCATCTCCTCCAGTTCCACACGGTCGGCCTCGGCGTACGCGCGTGCATCGGGATACCTCGCGAACAGGGCGGGCGTCACCTGGTTCACACGCACGTCGGTGCACTGCGCGGAGAGGATCGTGGCGACCGACAGTTCCAGCGGCGTCGTGAAGTCCAATTCGCAGTAGACGTGCGGGAACGCGACCTGCAGCGATCGGTTCATTCGCCGCGCACGTCGGACCAGGCCCAGCCTGGTCTCCTCCTTGCGTCGTCCCACAACAGACCAGGTTAGCCGTCGGCGTCGAGGACCCGTGCCACCGCGAGGCCCCGACGCGGCGTATCCGCAGGTCACAACTCGGTGACGACCGTCCGCTGAGTTTGGTGGAGGCCACCTGACGGGGTGTTTACTGTTGAATATGCAAGGACTGGCCGGACTTCTCTTCCCCGCTGCGCTGATGCTTTTCGCCATCGCCATGGACAAGGTTCAGAACTCACTGGATCGACTGTCCGTCAGCCGCGCTCACGTCGAAGAGTTCCTGGCCGACGCCGACGACACCGACGTCAGTCGCCTCGCCAAGGACGGATTGCCTTCCGCCCTCGACGAACTGCGCAGTCGCCGCACCGCTCGGCCGTCCGCGGAGGCCGACGACGCCACCATCACCCGGGCTTCGTGACCGTCTGATTCCACGCAATTCCGGGCCGTCACACCGCGACACGCCGAGTACGACGCGCGGTAGTTGCCCACTAATGTGAACAGTGACCAACCCAACATCTATGATTTTTCACGTAGTCTTTGTCACTGGACGCGGCGAATGTAACGAGAGAGGTTCTTTAGGTGGAAGAAGTACTAGCACGGGCAGGGATATTCCAGGGCGTTGAGCCCACTGCCGTCGCTGCTCTCGCGAAAGAACTTCAGCCGGTCGAGTTTCCACGCGGCCATGTGATCTTCCACGAGGGCGAACCGGGCGATCGGCTCTACATCATCCTGTCGGGCAAGGTGAAGCTCGGCCGCCGTTCGCCGGACGGCCGTGAGAACCTGCTGACGATCATGGGCCCGTCGGACATGTTCGGTGAACTGTCGATCTTCGACCCCGGACCCCGTACGTCGTCGGCCACCACGGTCACCGAGGTGCGTGCCGTGACGATGGACCGCGATGCGCTGCGCAAGTGGATCAAGGACCGCCCGGAGATCGCCGAGCAGTTGCTGCGTGTCCTGGCCCGTCGCCTGCGTCGCACCAACAACAACCTGGCCGACCTGATCTTCACCGATGTGCCCGGACGTGTCGCCAAGCAGCTGCTGCAGCTGGCACAGCGTTTCGGTACGCAGGAGGGCGGCGCGCTGCGCGTCACCCACGACCTGACCCAGGAGGAGATCGCCCAGTTGGTCGGCGCCTCCCGCGAGACCGTGAACAAGGCGCTCGCCGACTTCGCTCAGCGCGGCTGGCTGCGCCTCGAGGGCAAGAGCGTCCTCATCGCGGACTCCGAGCGGTTGGCGCGGCGAGCACGCTAGCTCTCTCCCCGCTGGTTGAGCGCCCTTCGACGGAGCTCAGGAACCGCGAAGCGAGTCGAAACCACGAACGAGGTGCGCTGGAACTTCCAGCGCACCTCGTTCGTGTCTGCTCGGGTTCGCCTGGTCAGCGAGTACGCAGGTACTCCAGCTGCGCCTTGACCGACATCTTGGCGGCCGGCCACAGCTTCTTGTCGACGTCGCGGTACACCGACTTCACGACCTTCATCGGCTTCGCCTTCTTCGCCGACACGCCGAGGTCGTCGAGCGCATCGACGATCTGCTGGAGTCGCTCCTCGCGGTGCTGCTTGTAGTACCGCGCGATCGGTCCCACCTCCGGGTGGTCGGGACCGTGCGCGGGCAGCAGAGCCGCGTCGGACGCCTCGACGATCAGCCGGTTCAGCGAGTTGAAGTAGTCGGCGAGGGTGCCGTCGGTCGGATCGAGCACCGTGGTGCCGAAGCCGAGGATGGTGTCACCGCTCAGCAGTGCGCGCTGCCCCTCCCATTCCACGAGGAAACTGGTGGAATCGGCGGTGTGGCCGGGCGTGTGCAGGACGGTGATCGTGACGCCCGCGGCCTCGATCACCTCCCGGTCGCGGAAGCGCGGCGCGTCGGACGAGTACGTGTCGGTGAACGCCCGCTGCGGCGCTCCGGTCAGCTTGCGCATCTTCTTGCACGCACCGACGTGATCGTGGTGACGATGACTGATCAGCACCAGTTCCACCTCGCCCGCGTGCTCGACGACCGTGCGGACGTGCTTGCCGTGCTTCGCCGGCCCCGGGTCGACGACCACCGACGTCGGGGAGCCGGGTGCCCGGAGGATCCAGGTGTTGGTGCCGTCCAACTCGAAGGAGCCGGGGTTGTCGCAGAGCACCACCGACGCGAACGGGGTCACTTCCCGCAGCACCCCGTAAGCGGGGTGGACGGGCATCGCGGAGTCGGTGTCGGGAGTCTTCTCGGGAGCCATTCACCAAGCCTACTCAGCGCCGTCGGCCGAGCGGGTGTGCCCGGATCAGGAGACGAGCGGGGCCAGCAGCCGTACCGCGTACTCGCGGACCGAGTCGAGGTCGGCGACGTCGAGCCGGCCGGTCTGGATCTGGGTCAGCGACAACGCGATCCGCACGAAGTGCTCGGAGACCAGCGCGAGGTCGTCGTCGGGCATGGTGGCCCCGGTGTGCCGGAGCGTCGCGGCGATCGCCGAGCTCGACGCCTCGAGAAAAGCGCCGGCACCGCGGGACGCCTGGCTCACCAGGACACCGGTGAGGTCGGGTTCGTCGAGGAACAGCCGTCGGATCAACGGGTCGCCGGACACCATGCGCGCACATTCGACGAAGGCTTCGACCACCGCGTCGTGCGGAGACAGGTCCCGCACCGCAAGGGCCAGTCGTTCCATGGTGTCGGCCGCGATGTCCTCGCCGACCGCGGCGAGCAGCGCGTCCTTGTTGGGGAATCGGCGATAGAGCGTGCTGCGGGAGACTCCCGCAGCACGCGCAACCGAATCCATGCCCGCGCGTCGGACACCGACTTCGGAGAACTCTCGTCGAGCAGCAGCGAGGATCTCCGCCTCCTGCTGCTCCGGTGCTGCGGACGTCCGCAGCCGCGGACCGCTGCCGACCGACACCGGGTCAGTTCACCTGGACGACGATCTCCACCTCGACGGGGACGCCGAGCGGGAGTTCGGCGACGCCGACGGCCGACCGGGCGTGCACGCCCGCATCGCCGAAGACCTCACCGAGGAAGTCGGAGGCGCCGTTGATGACACCGGACTGGCCGGTGAAGCCGGGAGCCGAGGCGACGAAGCCGACCACCTTGACCACGCGGACCACCGAGTCGATCCCGACTTCGGCGTGCACGGCGGCCAGCGCGTTCAGCGCGCACAGGCGCGCGGCCTCCTGGGCGCGTTCCGGCGCCACGATGCCCTCGGCGCCGTCGGACACCTTGCCGGTGACCGTGATCTCGCCGCCCGCGACGGGAATCTGTCCGGAGGTGTAGACCAGATCGCCGACGCGCAGGGCCGGCGTGTAGCTGCCGACCGGCTGCACGACAGCCGGGAGTTCGATGCCGAGTTCGGCCAGGCGCTGCGACCACTGTCCGCTCATGACATCACGCCTTCGGACGCTTGAGGTAGGCCACGTGCTGTTCACCGGTGGGTCCCTGCAGAACGCTCACCAGTTCCCAGCCGTCCGCGCCCCACTGATCGAGGATCTGTTTGGTCGCGTGCGTGAGCAGCGGAACGGTGACGTATTCCCAAGCGGTGACTTCACTCATGACGTCAACCTTATCGGTTATCTTCGGGCGCAGTAGACGCGGTGGATAAGGTGATCGACGTGGTCAACGAAGTTCTGAAGAACGGCCCCGGGGTGTGGCCCGCCGAGGCGGGCGACGCACGCCTGCATTTCGTGTCCGGCAAGGGCGGAACCGGCAAGACGACCGTGGCGGCGGCACTGGCGCTCACCTTCGCCTCCCAAGGCAAGAAGGTCCTGCTGGTGGAATGCGAGGAGCGCCAGGCGATCGCCCAGCTCTTCGACGTGCCTCCGCTGCCGCCGACCGACACGCAACTGGTCGCGATGGAGGGCGGCGGGACGGTCTGGGCGCTGGCACTGCAGATCGAGCACGCGCTGCTGGAGTACCTCGACATGTTCTACAACCTCGGGTTCGCCGGTCGCGCCATCAAGAAGGTCGGCGCCATCGACTTCGTCACGACCGTCGCACCGGGCCTCAAGGACGTCCTGGTGACCGGCAAGATCAAGGAACGCGTCATCGCGACCGACAAGCAGGGTGCGCGCCTGTACGACGTGATCGTCGTCGACGCCCCGCCCACCGGCCGGATCGGCAACTTCCTCGACGTCACGACCGCGATGCGCGACCTCGCCAAGAGCGGCCCCATCCGCAACCAGTCGGAAGGCGTCGCGGCCCTGCTGCACTCGCCGGACACCATGGTCCACCTGTGCACCCTGCTGGAGGCGATGCCGGTGCAGGAGACCATCGAGGCGGTCGCCGAACTGCGCGGCAAGGGCCTGCACATCGGCACCATCGTCATCAACCGCGCCAATCCCGCGTACCTGCCGGAGTCCGAGTCGGATTCGATCGCCGAGGGCGAGATCGACTCGGCGCGCATCGAGAAGGCCCTCGCGGACGTCGGCGTCCACCTGGCGCCCGACGACCTCGCCGGCCTGCTGACCGAGACCATCGACTACGCCTCACGACTGCAGGCGCAGCAGATCGCCCGCGCCGAGCTCGACGAGATCGACACCGCGCAGGTGGAGCTGCCGACCGTCGAGAACGGCGTCGACCTGGGCGCACTGTACGAACTGTCCGCGATCCTGAAGAAGGCTGGTGCGTAAGGCATGCCCGATCTGAAGATGGGGTCCGTCCTCGCCGACCCCGCGACCCGCGTGGTGGTCTGCTGCGGCTCCGGCGGCGTCGGCAAGACCACGACCGCCGCTGCGATGGCCCTGCACGCCGCCGAGAACGGTCGCAATGTGGCCGTTCTGACGATCGACCCGGCCCGCAGGCTGGCGCAGTCGTTGGGGATGAGCGAACTCACCAACGAACCGCAGCCGGTCCCCCTCGATCGTGCGGGCGAGCCGGGTGTCGGGACCCTCGACGCGATGATGCTCGACATGCGTCGGACCTTCGACGACATGGTGATCGAGCATTCGTCGTCTCCCGAGCGCGCCGAGTCGATCATGAACAACAGCTTCTATCAGACGGTGGCGTCGTCGTTCTCGGGCACGCAGGAGTACATGGCGATGGAGAAGCTCAGTCGCCTGCTGGACCAGAAGCGCTGGGACCTGATCGTCGTCGACACGCCGCCGTCACGGAACGCGCTCGACTTCCTCGACGCTCCGCAGCGGCTCGGCTCGTTCCTGTCGGGCCGGCTGATGAAGATGCTGGTGGGCGGCGGACGCGGCGTCGGACGCGTGGTGACCGGTGCGATGAGCCTGGCCATGCGCGGGATCTCGACCATCATCGGCGGCGAGATCCTGCGCGACGTCGCCAACTTCGTGCAGTCGCTCGACTCCATGTTCGGCGGTTTCCAGGAGCGCGCCAACCGCACCTACGAACTGCTGAAGCAGCCGGGAACCGAGTTCGTCGTCATCGCCGCACCGGAACCGGACGCACTGCGCGAGGCCTCGTTCTTCGTCGAACGACTGTCCAAGGACTCGATGCCGCTGAGCGGCCTCATCGTCAATCGGACGCACCCGACGCTGTCCGGCATGTCGGCGGCCGCCGCCGAGACCGCACTGGCGACCGTCGACGACGACCTGACGCGCGGCGCCCTCAAGGTGCATGTGGAGCGTGCCGCCACCGCGAAACGCGAAGTGCATCTGCTGCAACGGTTCACGTCATCGCACCCCAGCGTGCCGCTGGTCGGTGTGCCTGCCCTCCCCTTCGAGGTGGCCGACGCCGACGCACTGCGAGCGGTCGCCGAGCAGATCGTCAGCCGAGGCTGACGCATCGCGGCGAATGAGCACCCCCGACGAAAAAGCGGGCCCGGCATGAGCCGGGCCCGCTGTCACATCAGTTGGTCTTGCGTACCGCGCCGAGACGCTGACGGCGACGCTGCGCTTCGAAGAAGTCCGCCCACGACGTCACCTCGGGGTGCTGACGGAGGAGCGCGCGACGCTGACGCTCGGTCATTCCGCCCCAGACACCGAACTCGACCCGGTTGTCGAGCGCGTCTGCACCGCACTCGAGCTGAACCGGACAGTGCCTGCAAATGGTCGCGGCCTTCCGCTGAGCAGCTCCACGAACGAACAGATCGTCCGGGTCACCTCCGCGACAACGTGCCTGGGAGACCCAAGCCAGTCGAGCTTCTGAGTCAACGGTGGACAACGGCGCCAGAGTCATTACGCGATCCCGCCTTTCACAAACCCATCGACATGCCCGTGGTGTGGTGCATGCATAAGATCTTTCTGTGATTCATACCTACCATCGAGTTCTTTTGTTAGGTAACTCACGTCTCCAATCTATTGAGGGCGCCGGTACATCGCAAGTCGGTGGATTATCGTGCGACCGCTTCGTTACGTCCGTATCCACATTGATGCAGGTCGCTTCCCGGCATGCACAGGAATCACACGTATCCTGGCGGTCGTGCGCAAGACTTCGAACCTCGCAGGCCTCGCCCTCGCCATCGTGATGGCGGCAGTCCTCGTGGCCGGACTGCTCTTCCCCATCGCGACGGGAGCAGGCGTCCTCTCCAACCGAGCGGCCGCCACGATGGAGAATTCGTCGTCCGAGCTTCTGGGCGGCACGGTCCCCGAGGTCACCACCGTGACCGACGCCAACGGCAAACCCATCGCCACCCTGTTCGATCAGTACCGCTACCAGGTCGGATACAACGACATCTCGCAGGACATGATCCGGGCGATCATCTCGATCGAGGACCGGCGTTTCCTGGAGCACGACGGCGTCGACTGGAAGGGCACCATCCGTGCGGCGCTGAAGAACTCGTCGTCGGGCGAGGTTCAGCAGGGTGCATCGACGCTCGATCAGCAGTACATCAAGAACTATCAGCTCCTGGTCCTCGCCAGGACCGAGGCCGAGCGCGAGGCCGCGGTCGAGACCACGCCTGCCCGCAAGCTGCGCGAGGTGCGGATGGCGCTCACGCTGGAGCAGACGCTCACCGACCAGGCGATGCGTGAGAAGGGTCTGGACAAGGCCGCCGCGAAGCAGGACGCGAAGAAGCAGATCGTGACGCGCTACCTGAACGTCGTCCCGTTCGGTAACAACGCCTACGGCGTCGAAGCCGCGTCGCAGACCTACTTCGGTCACTCCGCCAAGGAGCTGACGGTCGAGCAGGCCGCGATGCTCGCAGGCATGGTCCAGTCGAGCTCGGGACTGAACCCGTACACCGACCCGCAGGCCACCATCACGCGCCGAAACCTGGTGCTCGACACCATGATCAGCAACTTCCCGGACCGCAGAGCCGAGCTCGAGGCCGCGAAGAAGAAGCCGCTCGGCGTGCTGCCGTCGCCGAAGACGCCGACGCAGGGATGCATCGCCGCCGACAACAACGGGTTCTTCTGCGACTACGTGCTGCAGTACCTGGCGGACAACGGGATCCCCCGCGCCCAGGTGATGCGGGGCGGCTATCTGATCCGCACCACCCTGAACCCGGAAGTGCAGGCCAATGCGGTGCGCGCGGTGAAGGCGAACACCTCGCCGAACACCGACGGCATCGCCACGGTCATGAACATCATCGCCCCGGGCAAGAACTCGCATGACGTCCTGGCGATGACCTCCAGCCGCGACTACGGACTCAACGGCAAGAAGAACGAGACCGTTCAGCCGCAGCCGTTCTCGATGGTGGGCGACGGCGCCGGGTCGATCTTCAAGCTGTTCACGACCGCCGCGGCGATGGAGAAGGGCCTCGGAACCTCCGCCGTGCTGCCGATCCCCTCGAACGTCGCCGTCTACGGCATGGGCGACAGCAACGGCGCGTTCGGCTGCCCGGCGAAGGCCTACTGCGTCAAGAACGCGGGACCGTATCCGCCGGCGGCGTCGGTGACGCAGGCCCTCGCGACCTCCCCGAACACCACGTTCGTCCAACTGCTGCAGCAGGTCGGCGTCACCCCGGCGGTCAACATGGCGGTCCGCCTGGGTCTCCGCTCGTACAACCAGCCCAACACCTCGGGTGTCGGCGAGCAGAGCCTCGCCGACTACATCAAGAAGGGCAACTTCGGTTCGTTCACCCTCGGCCCGTTCGCGGTCAACGATCTGGAGCTCTCCAACGTCGCCGCGACGCTCGCCTCGGGCGGCGTGTGGTGCCCGCCCAACCCGATCCAGTCCATCCAGCAGGTCAAGCGCGACCCGTACAGCAACCCGATCAAGACCAAGGAGGGCACGCCGGCGATGGTCAACGTGCCGTTCAACCCGCCCAAGTGCGAGCAGGTCGTCGACTCGGGTCTGGCGAACACCCTCGCGAACGCGATGAGCGAAGACGACAAGGGTGGCGGCACGTCGGCAGGCGCCGCCGGTTCGGTCGGCTGGAACCTCCCGCTCTCGGGCAAGACCGGCACCACCGAGGCGCACCGCTCGTCGGCCTTCCTCGGTTTCACCAACCGCCTGGCCGCTGCGGTCTACACCTACAACGACGGCCCGCACCCCTCCGGGATCTGCTCGTCGCCGCTGCGCCAGTGCTACGACGGCAACCTGTACGGCGGCATGGAGCCGGCCCGCACGTGGTACTCGGCGATGCTGCCGATGGCCACCAAGTTCGGTCCGGTGAGCCTGCCGCCGAAGGATCCCCAGTACGTCGCGGGCAGTGACAGCGGTCGGATCCCGCAGGTCAGCGGGCTCCCCGCCAGCCAGGCGACAGCACGACTGCAAGAGGCGGGCTTCAAGGTCACCGAACTCGAGGTCGACAGCACACGCCCCAAGGGAACCGTCGTGTTCACGGCGCCGTCCGACAGCGCGATGCCCGGCAGCACCATTGCGATGTACGTCAGCAACGGTCGCGGGAAGTCGAGCAAGCCAGGCGAACAGAAGTCTGCCGAGAAGACCGTCCAGGTCCCGGGCGTCGGCCCGGTGGTCATCGAGGTCCCGGAGGACTGACGTCCGACGCCCCGTCGCTTCGGCGCGACGGGGTGTCGTCGTCTGAGGTTCTTGTCAGGGTCGACGCGTACCCTGTCAGGCATGGTTTCGGTTCCTGGATTCGGACTTCCGTCCTCGCGTGACTCCTCAGCCCTCGTTCGGGTCGCCGCCGGTGCGGCCGGTGCCGCTGCGGCGGGCCTCGTCTATTCGACGATGATCGAGCGGAACTCCTTCACCCTGCGCCATGCGACGCTGCCGGTGCTCGAAGTCGGCGCGACGCCGCTGCGTGTCCTGCACATCAGCGACATCCACATGATGCCGAACCAGCACCTCAAGCGGGCCTGGATCTCCGAGCTGGAACGCCTGGAGCCGGATCTGGTGATCAACACCGGCGACAACCTGGCGCACCCGAACGCCGTCCCCGCAGTCGTGCAGTCGCTCGGCGGGCTGCTCGCCCGGCCGGGCCTGTTCGTGTTCGGCTCCAACGACTACTTCGGCCCCAAGCCGAAGAACCCGTTGAAGTACTTCAAGAAGGATCACAAGCGCACGCACGGTGAGCCGCTCCCCTGGCAGGATCTGCGTGCCGCCTTCACCGAACGCGGTTGGCTCGACGCCACGCACACGGTCCGCGAGCTCGAGGTCGGCAATGTGCGCCTGGTGGCGGCGGGCGTCGACGATCCGCACATCGAACGCGATCGGTACGAGGCCATTGCCGGACGCCCGAACCCCCTGGCACAGCTGCGCCTCGGGTTGACCCACTCCCCCGAGCCGCGGGTGCTCGACGCCTTCGCCGACGACGGCTACGACCTCGTCTTGGCGGGCCACACACACGGTGGACAGCTCTGCGTCCCCGGATACGGCGCACTGGTCACGAACTGCCACATCGATCGGTCGCGGGTGAAGGGCGTCTCCAACTGGGGTTCGACCATGAAGCTGCACGTCAGCGCCGGCCTCGGCACGTCGCCCTACGCGCCCGCCCGGTTCGCGTGCCGCCCCGAGGCGTCGCTGCTGACTCTGACCCCCGTCTCGCACGGCGGCGACGACAGCCGCGAGGACCAGTCGCTGCCGCAGTTGGCGGGTCAGATCGGCTGACCTCCGTGGCGTCGAACCGCGAGCTGATGCTCTCGGGCGAGCTCTACCGCGACAGCGACCCGGAGCTCGTCGAACTGCGTAAGGCGTGCGGCCGTCTCCTCGACCGCTTCAACGCGACGCCGGCCGACGCCGACGACGAGCGCACCGCGATTCTGCGCGACCTGCTGGGCGGCCTCGGCGAGGGCAGCTGGATCATGCCGCGTCTGCAGTGCGACTACGGCGCCAACGTGACGATCGGCGCCAACAGCTTCGTGAACTACGACGCGATCCTGCTCGACTGCGCCACCATCACGATCGGCGACGACTGCTCCATCGGCCCACGTGTCCAACTGTTGACCGCGCTGCACCCGGTGGAGGACCACCGTGCCCGTCGTGCCCGCTGGGAGTCGGCGGCACCGATCGTCATCGGTGACAACGTGTGGTTCGGCGGCGGCGTCATCGTCTGCCCCGGCGTGACGATCGGCCGCAACACGGTCGTCGGGGCCGGCAGCGTCGTCACCCGCGACCTCCCCGACCACGTCGTCGCGGTCGGCAATCCGGCACGCGTGATCCGACAGCTGCCTGCCGAAGACGACGCCGCTCGGTGACGAATCCGCTTGCCGGGTAGCCCTTCACCCGCAGTGGGTAACGAACACCAAGGGTGACGAGCTTGCGTCGCTCTTACTCATCGGGAGAGCAATTACCCAACTAAGCCAATCCTTTGTTACCTTTGCCTCACCTGCGTAATGAGAGGCTTACTTCATGTTCTCCCGACTCCGCCGCGGCAGTGCCGTCGCAGCAGCGATCCTCGCTGCCGGCCTGACGCTCACCGCTTGCTCCACGACGTCCGACGACGAGAAATCCGCCTCGGGCGAGAAGATCACCGTCGCCACCAACACCGGCGACGTCGAGGTCACCACCGACCCCGAGCGGGTCGTCGTCCTCGACAACACCGCCGCCGAGACCGTGAAGGCCTTCGGCATCACCCCCGTCGCCATCCCCAAGCAGCTGTTCCAGACCGATCAGCTCAAGGACTGGACCGAGAACGACGACATCAAGGACGTCGGCACACACAACGAGCCGAAGTTCGACGTCGTCGAAGACGTGGAGCCCGACCTGATCATCGGCGGCTACCGCTTCAGCAAGTACAACGACGACCTGAAGAAGGTCGCCGACGCCGCGGGCGCGTCGTACATCGACATCGCCGCCGACGACAAGGCCGAGGGCGGTCGCGTGGCCGCCATGATCCGTCAGACCGAGATCCTCGGCAAGATCTTCAACAAGCAGGACGAGGCCGAGAAGATCATCAGCGACTTCCAGGGCAAGCTCGACGCCGCCAAGGGCGTCGCGTCCGGCCAGAGCGTCTTCCTGTCCGTCGTCAGCGGCGGAAAGATCGACAACGGCGCCAAGCGCATCAGCCCGCTCACCGCGCCCCTGAACGTCAAGGACGTCTTCGGCGGTGCGGGCGGCGACCTGCATCAGAACTCGGGCCTCACTCCCGAGGCCATCGCCCAGGCCAACCCCGACTGGGTGTTCGTCATGGACCGTGACGCGGCCGTGAAGCCGGAGAACGGCGAGCAGGCGAAGCCCGCGCAGCAGGTCTTCGCCGCGCAGGAGGCCTTCAAGGGCACCACCTTCGCCGACAAGAACCAGATCGTCTACCTGGACCCGCAGTTCTACCTGCGTGAGGGCATCCAGTGCTACGGCGACAACTACCAGGCGATCGCCGACGCGATGGGCAAGAAATAGCCTGTCGTGATTACTTCGGTCGCAACGCGGACCCGGGCCGGGAGCTCCACAGCTTCCGGCCCGGGTCGATTCGTTCTCCCCGCCGCCGCCGTCGCCTGCGTGGTACTCGTCGCGGCGTCGTTGATGGTCGGCGAATACCGCATCACGGTGTCCGGGCTGCTGTCCGGCGACGCCGACATGTGGCGGATGTTCTTCATCTCCCGGGTGCCGCGCACCCTGGCCCTGGTCTTCGCGGGCCTGGCCATGAGCTTCTCCGGCGTCATCATGCAGCGCCTCACCCAGAACCGGTTCGTGGAGCCGACGACGGCAGGCACCGCCGAATGGGCCGGCCTGGGTGTCCTGCTGTGCTTCCTCTACCTTCCCGGCGCGTCCCCGCTGGTGCGGATGGTCGTGGCGACCACCTCCGCGTTCATCGGCACCGTCCTCTTCCTCGGCATCATCAACCGCATCCGGGCGCGTAAGACCGCCATCGTCCCACTCGTCGGCCTGATGCTGGGCGCGGTGATCGGCGCGGTCACCACCTACATCGCGGTGCAGCAGAACATGCTGCAGGCCGTCGTCGCGTGGCGGTCGGGCGGCTTCTCGCACATCGTCCGCGGGTTCTACGAGCCGCTGTGGGCGGTCCTGGCGGTCGCCGTGGCGACCTATCTGCTGGCCAACTACTTCACGATCGCCGGACTCGGTCGCGATGTCGCGACCAGTCTCGGCCTGAACTACGGCCGCACCCTCGCGGTCGGCGTCACGATGGTCGCGCTCGCGACCGGTGTCACGAGCGTCGTCGTCGGCTTCATCCCGTTCCTGGGCCTGGTGGTCCCGAACATCGTGAGCATGCTGCGCGGCGACGACATGCGCAAGAACCTGCCGTGGATCGGTGTCGTCGCCACCGTCCTCATCATCGGGTGCGACCTGATCGGCCGGATCGTCGTGGCGCCCATGGAGATCCCCACGTCGGTGATCATGGGCGTGATCGGCGCCGTCGCCTTCCTCGCCATCATCTTCTCCGGGAGGTTCCGTGGCAGTCTCTGAAGCCTCCGCGGCCCCGTCGCTCGACGGTGGCGGCCCGACGCGCGTGTCCTGGCAGGCCAGGCTGGCGATCGCCGGCGCCTTCGCCGGCGGCGCCGTCCTCCTCTACCTGCTGCTGCGCACCGGCGCGGACGACGTCCTGCAGTGGGACCTCCGGTTCGGTCCGTCGTTCGAGCGGCGGCTCCGGACCGTCGCCGCGATCGTGCTGGCCGCGTTCTGCCAGGGCGTCGCGACGGTCCTGTTCCACTCGGTGACCCACAACCGGATCCTGACACCGTCGATCATCGGCCTCGACGCCCTCTACGTGCTGATCCAGACCGTGGGCGTCGCGATCGTCGGCGCGCGGTTCGTCGACAACAGCGACAGCATCCTGCAGTTCCTGCTGCAGACCGCCGGCATGGTCCTGTTCGCGGGCCTGCTGTACCGCTGGATGTTCTCCGGCCGGTTCTCCAGCCTGTTCCTGCTGCTCCTCGCCGGCGTGGTGATCGGTCTCGCGTTCCGTGCGATGTCGGAGTTCCTGCAGCGGCTCATCACCCCGTCGGACTTCGACGCCCTGCAGATCAAGCTGTTCGGGCGACTGGGATCGGTGAACACCGAACTGCTGCCGATCGCGGCGGTGATCTGTCTCGTGGTCGGCGTCATCGTCTGGCGGCGGCGCCACGTGCTCGACGTCCTGCTCCTCGGCCGCGAGAGCGCCACCAGCCTCGGCGTCGACCACAAGCGCGAACTGACCCTCGCGCTGGTGCTGATCGCCGTACTGATCTCCGTCTCGACCGCCCTGGTGGGCCCCCTGACGTTCTTCGGTTTCATCGTCGCCACCCTCGCCTACCAGTTGGCGGGCGACTGGCGGCACCGCGCCACCCTCCCGATGTCGGTGCTGATCGGCGTCTTCACCCTCGCCGCCGGGCAGTTCGTCATCCACAACATCTTCTACGCGGCGGGCACGCTCACCGTGATCATCGAGTTCTGCGGCGGCGCCGCCTTCCTCGCGATCCTCCTCCTGCGAAAGGGCAACCTGTGATCGAGTTCGACGACCTCACCAAGTCGTACGGTGACAGCACCGTCCTCGGCCCCGTTTCGGGCGCCTTCCCGCGCGGCGGCGTCACCGCCCTGGTCGGCCCCAACGGCGCAGGCAAGTCGACGCTGTTGACGATCGTCGGGCGGCTCGTCGACGCCACGTCCGGCACGGCGAGTCTCGACGGCCGTCCGGTCACGTCGTACAAGCCCGCGGAGTTCGCGCAGCGCCTGGCGATTCTGCGGCAGGAGAACGGCGTCAACGCGCGTCTCTCGGTGCGCGACCTGATCGCCTTCGGCCGGTTCCCGCACTCGCGCGGGCGACTCACCGACCTCGACCACGCGAAGATCGACGAGGCCATCGGCTTCCTCGGACTCCACGACCTCGCCGACCGCTTCCTCGACGAACTCTCCGGAGGGCAGCGCCAGCGCGCCTACGTCGCGATGACCCTGGCGCAGGACACCGACGTCCTGCTGCTCGACGAACCGCTCAACAACCTTGACATGCGCCATCAGGTCCGCATGATGGGCCGGCTGCGGCGTGCCGCCGACGCCCTCGACAAGACGGTGATCGTCGTCGTGCACGACCTCAACTTCGCGGCCGCCTACGCCGACCGGATCGTCGTGCTGCGCGAAGGCGACGTGGTCGCCAGCGGCACTCCCGCCGAGATCATGGACTCCGATCTCTTGACCGAGATCTTCCGGACCACGGTGCGCGTCCACATCCTCGACGGCATCCCCGTCGCCGTCTACGCGGGCCTGCCCGACCTGGAACCGGCGGAGGCTGCGCCGCAGTCCTGAGGGCTCCGAGATTTTTCGGCCCCCGAATCCATCTGTGAGAGGGATTCGGGGGCCGAAGTATTCAGGCGACCGGAACGTCTCGAACGGACCGGAGATTCTGGAGAAACGAGGAGGCCCCCGGACTGCATTTCTGCGATCCGAGGGCCTCTACTGCTTCTCAACCAAAGCGTCGGGGTAGCGGGATTCGAACCCACGACCTCTTCGTCCCGAACGAAGCGCGCTACCAAGCTGCGCCATACCCCGTTGGTCTAGCGTGCATTAGCCTACAACGAAGGTGGCGAAAGTATTAAATCGACTGGTCAGGAGGACTTTTCGAGGGCGTCGGCGCTCATCGAACCGTCGGCGATGGCCTCGACGAGACGTGCGTGGTCACCGTCGTTGAGTCGGCTGTACTCGACGGCGAAGTCGGCGATCGCGTTGTCGAACGGCTTCCCGGCGTCGGCGAGGTACGCGGCGATCTCGGCTCGCGCACCGGTCCGCGCGTGCGCTTGGGCCAGCACGTCGCCGCACAGGCGGCCGTAGTACTTCATGCCCTCCGGGGCCAGCGCCTCCACGACCACCGAGCCCTTGCCGTCGCGGAGCTGCCGAACGTAGAAGTCGGTGTTCTGCTGCCCTTCGAAAGCCAGTTGCTGCACCCAGCCCAGCAGGATGTCGCTGGAGGCCTGCAGCAGTCGTTGACCGTCGATGACGCGCACGGCCTGGTTCTCGTACTCGTAGCCCGGCACGTACTGCGCGAGGACGGACGTCGTGGCCTCCTTCATCTGCAGGAACAGTGGATCGCCGACGTGATCGCCGCCGAACAGCGCGATCCAGCAGCGGGTGCCGACGCTGCCGACGCCGACCACCTTCCGTGCGGCCTCGATGAACCGGTACTGCCCGAACAAGGTTGCGACGTGGTTCTGCAGGGTGCCACGGTATCGCTCGAAACCGGCGGTGAACGCCGCGGTGAGCTGGTCCCTGCCCATGTCCGGCATGATCTCGCCCGCAGGGACCAGCAGCGGCGGATCACTCTTGATGTGCGCGCCGGCGAGGTCGAAGTAGCAGAGCTTCTCCAGTGCCTGCGCACTGTCGCGGTGCTTGGCCTTCTCCAGGTTCTTCTGGGTGGCTGCGGACGACGCGGTGTCGAAGCGGTCGCCGATCTCGGCCACCACCTCGTCGGCGTCCACCCGGGCGTACCAGCATTCCAGGGCCGTCTTCTCCGCCGCAGCCACCATCGCCTTGCGGTAGCTCTTCGCGGAGTGACGTGCGGCGTCGCGGACTGCCTTCTCCTCGAAACCGTTGGCCTGCGAGGCGACGACCATGCTGGCGGCGAGTCGTTTCACGTCCCATTCGAAGGGCCCGGGGTGGGTCTCGTCGAAGTCGTTGAGGTCGAAGACCATGGCACGCTCCGGCGAGCGGAACAGGCCGAAGTTGCTCAGGTGCGCATCGCCGCACAACTGGGTCACGATGCCGCTGTCCGGGGTGGCGGCGAGGTCGGACGCCATCACCGCGGCGGCACCGCGGTAGAAGGTGAAGGCAGTCGCGCTCATCCGTTCGTGGCGAACGGGCACCAGGTCGGCCAGCCGGGTCCGGTCCTGATCGCTCAGGATCGCCAGCGGGTCGGCGCGTTGCACACTCTCGGGGACCGCAGCCAGTTGATCGACGGACAGCGCCATGGGGGCCTCTCTATTGGTACGAGATGAACCACGGATGCGGTTGGACGTCCATCGTCCGCTTCGGCGAGAACATCGGCTTGTCCTCTGTGAAGAAATTCTTCCACCCCAACCACGTTCGCGGAGGCAGACCCTGCACGATGCGATTCCAGGTGGACATCTTCACGTGCGGGACGCCGTGCCCGTCCGCGTGGATCACGAAGGCCAGTTCGTCGCGGCTCGTGTCGATCTTCAGACGATCGCCGAGCATGTCGGCGTCGAACTGGTGCAGCACCAGCGCCTTCTGCGGCAGGTTGTTCCGTGCGACGAGGTCGGCCAACCAGCTCGACGTGCGGTTCACCTCGGCGGGCTCGACGGAGCCGATCTGCGTCAGGTGCACCTGATTCGGCTTCAGCCGCCATTCCGGGTCCAGCGCGAGTCCCACGTGCGGTTCCAGCAGCAGAGCGCGGAACATCTTGGCCTGGGTGAGGAAGTCCGTACGCCCCGGTTGCAGGTCAAGCGTCACGTACACGCCGGCCTTGCGGGCTGCGTCGACCCAAGGGCGGATGGCGGCGACATCGAGCACCGAGGTGTAGTTCCCGCCGGGTCCAGGATCGGCGGACGCGACCGACACGATGATCTCGAAACCGGGGACCACGGGAACAGGTGAGAGCTTGTCGTAGCGCGCGGCGAGGGCCTTGATGCGGGCGATGCTCGCCGGGATGCTCTGGCGCCCCAGCGGCCCCAGTTCGGGCGCGCCGGGCGACCCGTACAGGGCGACGACGCGTCGGCCGGGAAACATCAGCTGACCGCCGCCGGGAAGTTCCGGGACGGTCCGCGCCAGTTCGATGCGGCGCACCAGTTGCGCGCGATCGCCGAAGCCCGGACCGATCGCCCGAACCGGTGCGTCCGGCTGTTCTTTGAGGAGCCGAACGGCCTCGCCGGAGACGCGCGGGTCCGGGGCGGGCATGGAGACGGTCTCGGCACCGGAGGCCTGCGCCGTAGCGACGGCGTCGTCGCCCGCCTGCGAGAGCAGGACGACGGTCCCCTCGCCGTTCGGCGCGGCATCGCCGGCGACGACACCGGTGTCGTCGGTGACGGGCACTCCGAGATCCGGGACCTCACCGCCGATCCGAACGGCCTGCTGCACGCCGAGTCGGCGCAGTTCGTCGGCGACCGCCCCGACGGTGGTGGGTGCGACGCGGAACATCGGCACGCGATTGCGGTTCGTGAGCTCGACGGCTGCGGCCGACGACGCCGCATCCGTCCGCTCGGGCACCACCACGGCGGTCGGCGACGCCCCGAAGAGAGTGCGGCTCACCAGAACCGCGTCGGGAACCCCCGGCTCAGCGATCGTCTCGACGGAGGCTGCGGGCAGCACGCTGACGGGCCGGGTGACGACGGCGACCATCGCGGACGCCGCCACGAGAGAGAGAACAAGGATTCCGACGACCAGCGCCGAGATCCACCGACCGAGCACCGACGAGCGGCGCCGCCGGGTCACTCCTGATCCGCCTCTGCGGACTCGTACGACTCGTCGAACGAGACGCGCGGGGTGGTCAGCGTGGCGTAGACCGCGAGCACGACGAAGACCACCGCGGCCACGCCGAAGGCGATGGCCAAGACGACGGCGGCCGCCCAGGCAACGACGCTGGCGGTGCTGGTGTTCCCGTCGAGCAGGAGGACTCCCGCGGTCGACAGGACGGCGGCCAGCAACGCCCACGCCGCGGCCCGGACGCGCGGACCGATGGCCCGCGTGTAGAACAGTCGCTCGTAGACGGCGGTCTCGAACTCGTCGACCGCGGCCAGCCGAACGGCGTCCTTGCCCGCGAGTTCGCGGAGGCGGACGGCGAGGTCGGCGTCGTTGCGGAGCGTCGACGTCTCGTTCTGGCGGTATCGCACGTATCCGATGGTCGCGATGGTGACCGCCAGTACAGCGACGGCGGCGACGATGGCCCAGTTACTCACGAGAAGTCACGGTACCGGCCCTCGTGCCGCGAATCACACTCGCGACGTCACGGTTGCGGCGATATTGCCGCGGGTGGCCTTCGAGTACGGGCAGAATCCGTGCGCGGCCTGAGCCAGCTCGGCGGCCGCAGCCGTCTCCAGTCCCGGAAGGTAGACGTCGATGTCGGCGGTCAGTCCGAAACCGCCGTCGGCGTCGTCCTTGCCGATGCCGACGGTCACCTTCACCGCGGTCTCATCGGTGAGAGTGGCGCCCTTGTTCTTCGCCATCAGACGCAGCGCGCCCATGAAGCAGGCGGCCCAACCGGCGGAGAACAGCTCCTCCGGGTTGCTGCCGTCGCCGTTGCCGCCCATCTCGACCGGCGGCGCCAGGACGAGGTCGATGCGGCCGGATTCCGAGACCACCTCGCTGTCTCGGCCGCCTCCGGTAGAGGTCGACGAGACGTGGTACACGGGGCTCACGGTCATTGCATTCTCCTATCGGTTCTTCTGGCACGGGCGGGCTCGTCGGCGCGATCATCACGCAGCACGGGCCCGTTCCTCCAACCTACTCGTCGCGCGAGCGGCGGAAGGGCTTCGCGGCCATAGACAACGGCAGCCACTCGCTGACCTGCTTGCGCAGGGTGATGAGTCCGGACAGAACCAGTGCACCGCAGTGGATCCACGCGAGGACACGGGCCACCACGCTGACCTCCGGATATCCGAACAGAAGGTCGGAGCCGACGATGGTGAACAGGACGGTGACGACGATCAGCGACAGGTAGATGCTCCGCACATTGCGGCTGTGCCCCTTCGCGATGCCGACGAGCAGCGGATAGCCGAGGGCGGTGAACAGCGGGATGCCGATCAGCAAGCCGGGCGTCCAGAAGTCGGCCATGGACACCGCCTTGGTGTCCGGGTCGATACCTTTCACGCTCTCGAGCCCCGGCAGCAGTCGTTCCGCCATCAACGATTCGAGCCACGACAGGTTCACGAATCCGTAGATCATCCACGCGGCACAGGCGGCGGCCGCGATGTAGAACACGATGCGCGCGTCGCGGGTCAGCACGCGCGGCGGCGCACCGGGATCGACGGGGCGGGCGGGATACCGGTTGTTGTGATCGTTGTCCTTCGACCTCCGAGCGATCTCCGCCATGTCCTCCGCATCCAGTTCGGCCTGCGTGGGGATGCGAGGCCGATCGGGGTCGTCGGACGGTCGAGGTGTCGTCATGCCCTCGATAATGGCAGACGACGGCACCCGCCGACCCGTCCGCGGGCTCACGGGGCGATCTTCAGCATGCGCGTGGCGGTCCCCTGCCAGAGCGCACCGTCGGGCGCGATCATCCCGGTCAGCTGCAGCGGCTCGTCGAGGGGTGCGGTCGCGACGCGTCGGGTGACGACGCGTCGGCCGGTGGCGAAGTCGATCGCCGCGTAGTTCACCGGTCCCAACTGCTGCGGTCCGGGTGCATACGGCCCGTAGGCGAGGCCGTGGATCAGACCGTCGGCGCGCGACAGCCTCGGCAGGGTCGCCATCCGATCGGTGGTGGTCTCCCACACGCGTCGGCAGCGGCCGTCGGAGACGTCGATGCGGGTCATGCCGCCTCGGAAGGGTGCCGCCGCAGGCACGCTGGGTCCGCTCACCGCCATCGGCGGGTACTGGAAGCCGTAGGTGCTGGGGATGACCAGGCTGCGTCCCCACGCCATCGGCGAGTTCTCGGTCCCCTGGTTCGGCGCTGCGAACGCTCGCATCCGGCAGACCCGGGAGCCGTCGTCGGAGCGGTAGACGATGAGATTCGGGACGGCGGCGCTGTCGACGATCCCCACCCAGCCGTCGCCGCCGGGTCCGAAGTAGGTGGGGGTGGTGCCTGAGCCCCAGGTCAGTTGGCCGGGTTTGCGCGCGATCCCGCGGTCGTAGGTGCGGCGCCACACCGTGCGCGGGACACCGTCGGCGTCGGCTCGCATCTCGTAGAGCGCATGCGTGGAGAGGACGGAGACGCCGGTGCGGTGGACGGTGAGCCCGTTGCCGAGCTGTTCACTCCCGGGCAGTCGTGCGGTGCCGATCCGACCGTTCTGGGCGACGGTGCCGACGACGCCGCCGGTGGTCGCGAACCAGGTGCGCCCCAGGTGATCGGGCGCGAGGCCGGTGACGCCGTCGCCGTCGAGATGCTTCGAGATGTCGGTGGCCGCATCGACCCGCAGCTCCCAGCCAGCGGTCGTGCGGTGGTGCCCGACGCGCAGGATGCGTCCGGATCCGTCGGCGACGACGACGCGGTCGTGGTCGTCGAGGAAGCCGTACACGCCGCCGAGCAGCTGCCCCTTGGTCAGCGGGAGACGCGCGAGGACCCGCGCGGTGCGCGGATGGAACAGGGTGACGACGGGCGTCGCGAACTGCGGCGGGCTGCCGGCGACGTAGGCGGTGCACAGCGAGACCGGGTAGCCGTCGCTGCCGACGAAGGTGGCCGCGCAGACGCCGCCGGGAGTGCTCGACGCGGCCAGGTGCCCGGTCCTTCCGGGACCGCGATAGGCCGTGCTGTCTGTCGATTCCGGGTCGCCGTGCATCAGCGACGTCCAGGCCGGTCCGGTCCCGGATGCAGAAGGGCTCGCCGCGGCGGTCGCAATGGACGCCGTGGCGAGCCCGAGGATCGTCGCGGCGACGACGATCAGGATGCGCTTCCCCACTCCCATGTCCTCAGTCGATCATGCGATCGACCGAGGGCACCGGCGAATCGGGCCGCACGTCATGAAAACCCCGGTTCAACTGTGGGCCCCGTTCAGCGATTGAACTCACTGAGAATGAAGTTGGTCGCAGGCAGCATGGTGAACAGCATCGGCATCGCGTGGTTGACGACGAGGCCGGGGAAGATCGGCGGGGTGTAGTCGTTGGCGAGGTGCACCGTCGCGCCCTGCTTCTTCCAGTCGCGGTACAGCTGGACCACCTGCCCGTGCGGGATGACGTCGTCGTTGACACCCGTGGAGATCAGGACGGGGGCGTTCGGCTTCAGAGTGCCGATGCGCTGGTCGGCCAGCATCTTCTGGATCTCCGGGTAGCCGTTGATCACCGAGGCCAGGGACTTGCCGCTGCGGGTCCACTGGTTGGTGCGCTGGAAGCCGTAGGAGAGGCCGGTGTCGGCGATGCACTGGGTCGCGACGTTGTGCAGGACCTGCTCGCCGTGGGCGTTGGTCTCCTTGGTCAGGATCGGTCCGAGCGCCGGGTAGCGGGCGGCGAGGCCGTTGATGGCGTAGCTGATCGCACCGGCGATGAACGTGCCGTCGATCTTGGTGATGACCTTGGAGAGGTCGGCGGGCGGCGCACCCGCGTAGGTGGCCTTCACGTTGAGGTCGGCGGCGTACGTGGACGCCAGTTCGGCGGCCGACGCGGCGGCGCCACCGCCCTGCGAGTAGCCGGAGAAGGCGACGGGCGCGTCCTTGGGCGCCTTGGCGACCTTCAGCGCGGCGCGCGCGGCGTCGAGCACGGCGTGGCCGGACTCGAGGCGGTTGACGTAGGTGTGGATGCCCGGGGTGCCGAGGCCGATGTAGTCGGTCATGACGACGCGGACGCCGTTGAGGAGGAAGAGGTTCATCTCCAGGCCCGAGTAGTTGACGCCGAGGCTCGGCTTGGTCGGGTCGATGGACATGGGGAACGACAGCATCTTGGATCCGGCGCACTGATCGCCCTGTCCGACGGTGCCGGGCGCCAGGACGACGGTGGGGCGCGGGCCCTTGCCGCGCCACGGTGCGGTGGGTTCGACGACGGTTCCGGTGACCGCGGTGGGTGCACCGTCCTGCTTGGTGGACGTGTACATGATCTTGGTGGCGGTTCCGGGCCACTGGCCGCGGATGCCGGGGATCTGCAGGAGCAGTTCCGTCGGCTGCGTCTTGACGACCGAGCCGGGCGCGGACGCGAAGTTCGACGGCGGCGTGTAGAAGTTCGCCGCCTGCGCCGTGCCGGTGCCGACGACGAGCCCGCTCCCGACCACGGTGCCGACGACCGCGATGGTGGCGGCCCGCTTCGCGAACCCGCCGATGGATGACGTGGATGAGACAAAGCCCCGAATTTTTCTCATCCTCGTAATGTAGAGCACAAACTTACCGATGAGTAGCCCCAGTTTGCCCGTTTCACCGGTGACGACCGCCACAGGAGCCACACTCCCGCCGAAGACGTCGATTCCCACATGAGGCGTTGCTTCCCGCTACACGTCGGACGTGCAGCGGGAAGCAACGCCTCATGTGGGAACGGTTACCCAGCGCGGAAACGGCAGACGAGGAAACGCAAGAGAACGCTGGAAGCAGAAGATCGAAAAGAAGCTCACGACGACAGATCGCAGCACCTCTGGAACAGCACCGATCAGCGCCGAGCAGCCCACGTCCGACGGGTCGCGGTGATGACGTTCGCCGAGCTCTCCGCAGGGACGAGCCGCTAGGCGAGGAGCGAGGACTGCCGAGGCAACGTCGTCACCGCGACCCGTCGCACGTGAGCGGGCCGCGCGTGCGCACGACAAGTACAGAGCTACACCAACAACTCAGCGATCTGAATCGTGTTGAGCGCCGCCCCCTTGCGCAAGTTGTCCCCCGACACGAACAGCGCGAGTCCGTGGCCTTCGGGTGCGCCTTCGTCTTGGCGGATGCGGCCGACGAGGGAGACGTCGCCGCCTGCCGCGTCGAGCGGGTTGGGCACGTCGGCGAGGGCGACGCCGGGGGCTCCTGCGAGGATCTCGCGGGCCTGGTCCGGGGTGACGGCTTCGTCGAACTCGGCGTTGATGGACAGCGAGTGGCCGGTGAAGACGGGGACGCGGACGCAGGTGCCGCTGACGAGGAGGCCAGGGATGTCGAGGATGCGGCGCGATTCGTTGCGCAGCTTCTGGTCCTCGTCGGTCTCACCGGTGCCGTCGTCGACGAGGTTGCCCGCGAGGGGGACGACGTTGAACGCGATGGGTGCGACGTAGTTGATCTTCTCGCCGAGGTCGACGGCGTGGCCGTCGTAGACGAGCTTCTCGGCGTCGGCGGCGCCGGCGCGGACCTGGCCCGCGAGTTCGCGGACGCCGGAGAGCCCGCTGCCGGAGACGGCCTGGTAGCTGGAGATGATGAGGCGCTTGAGCACCTTGGCGTCGTGCAGCGGCTTGAGGACCGGCATGGCCGCCATGGTGGTGCAGTTGGGGTTCGCGATGATGCCCTTGGGCGTGTTCTTCGCGAGGTGGCCGTTGACTTCGGCGACGATCAGCGGGACGTCGGGGTCCTTGCGCCAGGCGGACGAGTTGTCGATGACGGTGACGCCTGCGGCCGCGAAGCGGGGTGCCTGGATCTTCGACATGGTGCCGCCCGCGGAGAACAGGGCGATGTCGAGGCCGGTGGGGTCGGCGGTCTCGGCGTCTTCGACGACGATGTCGCGGCCGCCCCACTGGATGGTCTTGCCCGCGGAGCGCGCGGACGCGAAGAAGCGGATCTCGTCGGCCGGGAAGTTCCGGTCTTCGAGCAGTTGACGCATGACGCCGCCCACCTGGCCGGTGGCGCCGACGACTCCCAGTCGGATACCCATGTCCGTTTCTCCTATCGTCCGGTTCCGCCGTAGACCACGGCGTCTTCCTCGGAGCCGAGGTCGAAGGCCTCGTGCAGCACCTGGACGGCGCGGTCGAGGTCCGATTCCCGGACCAGAACCGAGATGCGGATCTCCGAGGTGGAGATCAGTTCGATGTTGATGCCTGCTTCGCTGAGCGATTCGCAGAAGGTGGCGGTGACGCCGGGGTGGGTCTTCATGCCCGCACCGACGAGGGACACCTTGCCGATGCTGTCGTCGAGGATCACTTCCGCGAAGCCGATCTCGTCCTTGAGCTTGCCGAGTTCTGCGACGGCGACGTCGCCGAGTTCCTTGGGCAGGGTGAAGGTGATGTCGGTCTTGCCGGTGTCGATCGCGGACACGCCCTGGAGGACCATGTCGATGTTGATCTCGGCGTCGGCGACGGCACGGAACACCTTGGCTGCGTAGCCGGGCTTGTCTTCGATGCCGACCACGGTGACCTGAGCTTCGCTGCGGTCATGGGCGACTCCGGTGAGGATCGCTTCTTCCACGGGGATGTCCTCCATCGAGCCGGACACGAGGGTGCCGGGCTTAGTCGAGTACGACGAGCGCACATGTACTGGAACGTTGTAGCGGCGCGCGTATTCCACGCAGCGCAGCATGAGGATCTTGGCGCCGCACGCGGCCATCTCGAGCATCTCCTCGAAGGAGACCTTGTCGAGGTGCTGGGCGTTGTGAACGATGCGGGGATCGGCGGTGTAGATGCCGTCGACGTCGGTGTAGATCTCGCAGACGTCGGCTTCGAGTGCCGCGGCGAGGGCGACGGCGGTGGTGTCGGAGCCGCCGCGACCGAGGGTCGTCACGTCTTTGGTGTCCTGCGAGACGCCTTGGAATCCGGCGACGAGGACGATGGTGCCCTCGTCGAGCGCGCTGCGCACGCGGCCGGGGGTGACGTCGATGATCTTGGCCTTGCCGTGCTTGCTGGTGGTGATGACACCCGCCTGCGAACCGGTGAAGGAGTGGGCTCGCTCGCCGAGTCCTTCGATCGCCATGGCGAGGAGTGCGTTGGAGATGCGTTCACCCGACGTGAGGAGCATGTCCATCTCACGGTCCGGGGGATTCGGGTTCACCTGCTCGGCGAGGTCGAGGAGTTCGTCGGTGGTGTCACCCATTGCGGAGGCGACCACGACGACGTCGTTGCCTGCACGCTTGGTCTCGACGATCCGCTCGGCCACCTTGCGAATGCGCTCGGCATCCGCCACCGAGGAACCGCCGTACTTCTGGACGACCAGTGCCACGTCGTGCAACCTTCCTGAATTTCATCTATCCGTCTACGGGACTTGCGCCGCGTTCACCTTACCCGCCACTCCCGGCCAGACACATTTCAGCGATCGCCTCGAGGATCGCCCGTAGGATCGCGTCCGATGAGTACCCCTCGCACCACCGACTCGGTTCGGCGCTGGTGCACCGACTACGAGTTCGCTCTGCGGTGCATGGCCGTGTACGTCGCGGTTCGGATGGTCGGGCTGGCCGTACTGACCGCGGTCTCGGTGTCGAAGCACCTGGGCATGATGCAAGTCCTGTCGAAGTGGGACGGCGAGTGGATGCTCGGTATCGCGCGCTACGGCTACGGCGGGGTCCCGTTGAACTTCGCGGACGCGAACGGCATCCACACGGAGTTCACGGCGTACGCATTCTTCCCCGGGTATCCGATGACGGTGAGAACGGTCACGTTTGTTCCGGGACTGACGCCGTTCGCCGCCGCGATGCTCGTGAACGTGGTCGCCGGACTGTGCGCGGCGGTGGCTGTCGGTCACGTGGGCCGTGTGTGCGCCCAGCGCGTCCGCGACTCGCTTCGACCGCCGAGCACGTCGACGGCGGGCATCGTGCTGGTCGGATTGTTCGCGGCGACGCCGATGTCGGTGGTGCTGAACATGGCGTACACGGAGGCCCTGTTCTGTGCGGCCGCCGCCTGGGCGCTGGTCGGTGTCTTGGAGCATCGGTGGCTGCTCGCGGGTCTGGCCGCCCTGGGGGCGGGCGCGGTGCGTCCGACAGCGGCCGCGGTGATCGGGGTGGTGATGATCGCGGCCTTCCTGTCGCGGCGCGACGGCCCCCGCGCGTGGGCGGCGATCGTGCTGGCGCCGCTGGGGTACCTCAGCTATCTGGCGTTGGTGGCGTCGAAGACGGGGCGGCTCGGCGGCTGGTTCGAGATTCAGACGACCGGATGGAACACGAAGATCGACGGCGGGGCCGCGACGTGGCGGTTCCTCACCACGACTCTCCTGCACGCCGGGGACTTCGCCGCCGTGGCGACCGCGTTGATCATCATGGCGATCGTCGTCCTCCTGATCTGGTCTGCGGTGGACCGCATCCCGTGGCCGGTTCTGGTGTACGGCGCGGGGGTGGTGGCCTCGATCCTGTTGTCGGACGGTTTGATGATGAGCCGCGCACGCCTGCTGCTGCCTGCGTTCGTCCTGCTGATTCCGGTGGCGTTGCGGATCGCGCGGCGCCCGAACGGCGAGATCGTGGCCTTCCTCGGAGTTGTCGCGCTGTTCTCGGGGTGGTTCGGCATGCACATGCTGACCGTGTTCCAGTACGCGATCTGAGGCGTCGCCTCTCGGAGGTCTGCCGGTTTCATCCCGATCGGACCGTCGTGCCCGGCGGCCGGACGGTCCGGGTATGTTTGCCGTGACCCGGGGACGACGTTCGCCCCAGGCCGGTGCGACGAGAGGACGACGGACGCATGTTCACCGCACCGACGCGCAGCATGTCGGCGGTGTTCACTCCGCTCCGTTCAGGTTCGCTGGTCGACCAGATCAGCGAGCGGATCGCCGAGGCGGCCGAATCCGGACTGCTCCTTCCCGGCCAGCGCCTGCCCAACGAGGTGGAGTTCGCCGCCGCCCTGGGCGTCTCGCCGCTGACCATTCGCGAGGCACTGGCCCGCCTCCGGTCCGACGACGTCGTCGTCACCACGCGCGGCCGCAACGGCGGCAGCTTCATCTCTCCGGATCTGGAACCGTGCGTGGAGCACGCCGAGGCACGTCTGCGGGCGACCACCCGTCTCGAGCTGGCTGAGCTCACCGCGCACATCGAGGCCCTGGCCGGTGCCTGCGCCCGCGCGGCGGCACTGCGAGCGGGCGGGCGCGACATCGAAGGGCTGCGGGCCCTCGTCAACCCCGACTGTGACGATCCGGGGGTGTCGCGGCGGCTGGCGACCGAGTTCTTGATCGAGGTCGCGACCGTGGGCCGCATCGCGCGTCTGGCGCGGGCCCTGATGGAGACCCTGTCGGAGTGCGGCGTCCTCAGCTATCTCCCGAACACCGACCCGGAGTTCCGGCGCGCGGCGGCCGATCACCGGTCGCGGGTCGTCAGTGCCATCGAATCCCGCAGCGAGTCGGACGCGGAGACCGCGATGCGCGCCCTGGTGCTGCACGTGTCGTCGTGGTTGCTGTCCAGGCACGCCGAGTCGACCAGAGCGTTGGAGAGACCGTCATGATTCAGGCACAGCCCACCCCGCCCGAGGTAGCCGAGGTGGCGCGATCCCTCGCGATGATCTCCGATCGTGTGCAGCGCTGGGTGGTGGCGCTCGGCCACTCTTTGGCCGCCCATCACGGCACGCTCACCGCTGCGGCGATCGACCGGATCGTGAAACCCGATGTCGACGAACTCCTCGCGGATCCGGAGTCGGCGATCGCCGGTGCCGGGTTCATCGCCACCGAGAACCTGGTGAGCGGCAGCAAGACCTTCATGGCCTGGTGGCAGGGCCCGGACTGCGAACGCGTGGACGCCCTCGCCAATCTGTCGTCGGCGACGGCGGGTCGGTACGTGGACGCCGACTGGTTCCGACTTCCGATGAGCTCGGGCCGGCTGCACATCACCGGACCGTACGTCGACCTGCTGTGCACCGACGCGTTCGCACTGACCTACACGGCGCCGGTGACCTGGCACCGCTCCCCCGATCCCGCCGGTGTGGCGGGTGTCGACGTGACCGTGGCGACCCTCGAACGCCGCCTGCTGCGCATGCTCACCGCAGTGGCTCCGACGGCCGCGCTCGTGAACGCCGAGGACCGCGTCATCGTGACCGCGGCGCCGCTGGTGACGCCCGGGGACTTCGCCGTCGATCCGCAGCACCGCTGGGATGTCGGCCACGGCCTCGCCGTCATCGCCTGACGACTGCATCACGCGAGCCGAATTCAGGTCGCCGGAGACGACGGTCCGGGCGTAGCCTCAACGGGTCAGCGAAGCGGATCCGCCTCGCCCTCCCTGTTCGATTCCTGGAGCTCTACACGCATGTCCGCGGCACCACCGGTCTCTGTGTCGTCGATCCCCGCACCGCCGGCGGATCGCCGAACCTGGATCGGCCTGGCTGTGTTGATGCTGCCGGTGCTGCTGGTCTCCATGGACTTCTCGGTGCTCTACCTGGCGATGCCGACGATCGTCGCGTCACTGGATCCGACGGCCACGCAGCAGCTGTGGATCCTCGACATCTACGGTTTCATGATCGCGGGTCTGCTCATCACGATGGGTAATCTCGGCGACCGAATCGGTCGTCGGCTGATCCTGCTCGTCGGCGCCGCGGTCTTCGGCGGCGCGTCGGTGCTCGCCGCGTTCGCGCCCGGACCGGAAGCCCTCATCGCGGCGCGCGCTCTGATGGGACTCGGCGGCGCCACCCTGATGCCCGCCAGCCTCGCGCTGATCGCCAACATGTTCCCCGACAGTCGTCAGCGCGGCCGGGCCATCGGCATCTGGACCTCCGCGTTCGCAGGCGGCGCCGCGATCGGTCCCGTGCTCGGCGGCATCCTGCTGCACCACTACTGGTGGGGCGTCGTGTTCCTGATCAACGTGCCGGTGCTGGCGATCCTGTTCGCCATCGGTCTGGCCATCCTCCCCGAGTTCCGAGCGACGAGCACCGCGCCGTTCGACGTCCTCGGCGTGATCCTCTCACTGCTCGGCATCCTGCCCGCGGTGTACGCGGTGAAGGCCTTCGCGACAGCAGGCCCGTCACCGCAGGCCATCGGCGCCGCCCTCTTCGGCCTCGCCATGCTCGTCGCCTTCCTGTGGCACGAGTCGCGCGCGGCCGCGCCGCTGCTGAACCTGCGGCTGTTCCGGAACGCGACCTTCAGCGCGTGCCTGGCCGTCGCACTCGTCGGCATGATGTCCGAGGGCGGCATCGCCTACCTCACCAACACGTATCTGCAGTCGGTCCTCGGGCACGACGTCCTGGCCGCCGCACTGGCCGGTCTGCCGATGGCCGTCACCATCGCGGCGTTCTCGATCCTCGCCGAGCGGGTCGCTCGGCTGATCGGCCCGCGGTCGGCCCTCGCGGGTTCCGCTGCCCTGGCCGGCATCGCGACGATCGGCTTGCTGGCGTTGGGCACGTCGTCGTCCCTGTGGATCTTCATGGCGCTCACTGCGGTGGCGGGCATCGGGTTCGGCATCCAGTTCGCCCTCGTGACCGACATCGTCGTCGGCTCGGTTCCGCCGAAGCACTCCGGCGCGGCGTCGGGCATCTCGGAGACCAGTTTCGAGCTCGGCACCGCACTCGGCCTGGCCGTTCTCGGGTCGGTCGCGACCGCGGTCTTCCTGGCCGACGACGACGGCCACGGCTTCGCGGACTCGCTCGGCGAGACCTTGAAGCAAGCGGCGGAACTCGGTGGCGCGGGCGATGCGCCGGCGCTCGCCGCGAAGTCCGCCTTCGTCGACGGTCTGCACGTCGCGGCACTCGCGGGCGGCAGCACGCTGCTGGTGCTCTCGGCGGTCGTCTACGTCGTGATGCGCGGGAGTCGCTCGGCATAGCGCAGACTCCCCGCCCCCGGACGATGCCGCGGGGCGGGGAGTCGCGTCGAGAATCGGTCAGTACCGCGCGCAGGTGGCGGCGACCTTCACTCGCAGCGCGAGCATCTCGGCGCGTCGTTCGGCGCGCTGAGCCGGGGTCAGCTTCTTGTGGTCCTTCGCGTGCGACTTCCGGTGCTGGGCCTTCTCGTGGGTCTTCGTGTGGTCGCCCTTCTTGTGGTTCGGCTTCTTCGCGTGGTCGCGGGCCTTCACGATCCGCTCCTCGAAGTGCTTCTTGGCCTTGGGGTTCGACTCGATCTTCTTCCAGAGCGCCGGATCCTCCTTGGCGATGGCCTTCTCCACCTGGGCCAGGGTGCAGTTCGTTCCCGGCACCTTGGTCGTCGGCGCGGGCGCCGCATGCTTGGCCGGCGCGGGCGCCGCGTGGGTCGCGGCCGGCGCTGCGGAGGCGACGCCGGCGACCGGTCCGGCCAGGAACATCGCCGCCGCACCGATCACGACCATGCCGCCTGTCGCCGCACTTCTGAGAGGTCGTTTCATCTGGGGTCCTTTCGACCTGAAAACCGGGCATCAGTCCGGGGCTCGACGACGAGTTCCGCCGAGACGACGATGACCGTACGAAGCGAAAGCCTGGGTGGCGCTGCCGATTTCCGTACAGGTTGCTGTGAATCCTGGCAGTGCGCTGTATGACGTGATAGCGCGTTCTTCGTGTGGATGCCCGCTTCGCGACGCACTCCACCGGACGCCCCGGATCGGCAGTGCTATCGTTGAATGCATGCAGCGCGCGCTCCTTCTCGGTTGCCGCGGCGGGGTCTGATTCGACCGGCTCTCCGTCGCGGGGCCTCTCGACGCGCCGGTCAACCCCTTCTTTTTCGATCAGGAGATTGACCACTCATGGCACCAGCAGACGCTTTCAGTTCCGCCCCCAGCCGCATCGTCGAGCCCAAGGGCCCCATTCCCGACGGCCAGCCCAGCTGGAATCCGCAGCGCACCTCCGCGATGCCCGTCCACCGCTACCGCAGCTTCGAGGCCGAGGTCGAGAAGATCTCGCTGCCGGACCGCACCTGGCCCGACAAGGTGACCGATCGCGCCCCGATGTGGTGCGCCGTCGATCTGCGTGACGGCAACCAGGCGCTGATCGACCCGATGAGCCCGGCCCGCAAGCGTCGCATGTTCGACCTGCTGGTTCGCATGGGCTACAAGGAGATCGAGGTCGGCTTCCCGTCGGCCAGCCAGACCGATTTCGACTTCGTCCGCGAGATCATCGAGGACGGCGCCATCCCCGAGGACGTCACGATCCAGGTGCTGACGCAGGCTCGCCCCGAGCTGATCAAGCGCACCTACGAGGCGTGCGCCGGTGCGAACAGCGTGATCGTCCACTTCTACAACTCCACGTCGGTGCTGCAGCGTCGCGTGGTTTTCCGCGCTGACAAGGCCGCGATCACCAAGATCGCGACCGACGCCGCCGAGCTGTGCCTGGCGGAGGAGAAGAACTACCCCGACACCGACTGGCGTTACGAGTACTCGCCCGAGAGCTACACCGGCACCGAGCTGAGCTACGCGAAGGAGGTGTGCGACGCCGTGTCCGCGGTGATCGCACCGACCCCTGAGAAGCCGCTGATCATCAACCTGCCCGCCACCGTCGAGATGGCGACGCCGAACGTGTACGCCGACTCCATCGAGTGGATGCACCGCAACCTGGCGCGCCGCGACTCGATCATCCTGAGCCTGCACCCGCACAACGACCGCGGCGAGGGCGTCGCAGCCGCCGAGCTGGGTTACATGGCCGGCGCGGACCGCATCGAGGGCTGCCTGTTCGGCAACGGCGAGCGCACCGGCAACGTCTGCCTGGTGACCCTCGGCATGAACCTGTTCAGCCGCGGCATCGACCCGCAGATCAACTTCGCCGACATCGACGAGATCCGCCGCACCGTCGAGTACTGCAACCAGCTGAACGTCCCCGAGCGCCACCCGTACGGTGGCGACCTGGTCTACACCGCCTTCTCCGGCAGCCACCAGGACGCCATCAACAAGGGCCTGGACCAGATGAAGATCGACGCCGACGAGGCCGATCAGGACGTCGAGGACATCCTGTGGCAGGTTCCGTACCTGCCGATCGACCCGAAGGACGTCGGCCGCACGTACGAGGCCGTGATCCGCGTCAACAGTCAGTCCGGCAAGGGCGGAGTCACCTACGTGATGAAGGCCGATCACGGCCTGGAGCTGCCGCGCCGCCTGCAGATCGAGTTCAGCCGCGAGATCCAGAAGATCACCGACGGTGAGGGCGGCGAGGTGAGCCCGAAGGAGATGTGGGACGTCTTCGCCCGCGAGTACCTGGAGCCGATCACTCCGCTGGAGCGCATGCGTCAGCGCGTCGACGCCGCCGAGACCGACGACGGCGAGGACACGGTCACCGCGGTCGTGCTGGTCGACGGCGCGGAGAAGGAGATCTCCGGCACCGGCAACGGCCCGGTGGCCGCCTTCGTCGACGCCCTGGCGACCATCGACTACGACGTCCACGTCCTGGACTACTACGAGCACGCGATGACCGCGGGCGACGACGCCGAAGCCGCCAGCTACGTGGAGGCCGAGGTCAACGGTGAGACCGTGTGGGGTGTCGGCATCGCGCCGTCGATCACCACCGCGGGCCTGCGCGCCGTGGTCTCCGCCGTGAACCGCGCCTACCGGAAGCCGGTCGTCGTCGAGGAGGCCGCCGAAGGCGCCCGCACCTGGGCCCCGTAGTTCTCCGCGGGTAGACCGCTGGACTTTCCGACCGCCGAATCGTCTCTGCCGTTGTTCGGGCCCCGCTGCGGGGCCTGAACAACGGCAGAAGTCGTTCACGGGTTCGAGTACAGGGCCCGCGCCTCGCGCGCGTTCCGGCTGCGGAACTCGCGGAGCAGCGCGTCCGGGATCTCGACGAACCGGTAGTCGGCGTCGAGTCCGCCGAGAGCGAGAGCGATCCAGCCGGGGTCGTCGGCCTGCATCGTGACGAGTGCACCCGGGCGACCGTCGTCGTCGACCGGCTCCACCTCGGACCACCGGCCGATCTTCTGCCGCACCGCGTCTGCGTCCGCATCCACCACCACCTGCACCGTGTGCTGGTCGCGACCGCTGCGCAGGCTCGCCCGGACGTAGGAGGCGGGATCGCCGCCGGGCGGTGTGCGCGCGGCGAACCGCCGCTTCTGCGGACGGGCGCCGCTCAGCCGGTCCAGGCGGAAGGTGCGCCAGTCCTGTCGGTCGAGGTCGTAGGCCAGCAGATACCAGCGTCGTCCCACCGGGACCAGGCGCAGCGGTTCGGTGCGTCGCACTCCGGGATTGCTCCCCGACCGCGCTGCCGGCGCATAGGAGAAGGTCAGCTCCGTGGCGTCGCGGCAGGCCAGCGCGACGGTCGTCAATGTCTCGGCGTCGATCGGCGGCGCCTGGTCATCCCCCGGCAGCACCACGCTCATCGAGCGCAGGGCGTCGGCTCGCTTGCGCAGTTTCGGCGGCAGCACCTGCGTCACCTTGGCGAGCGCGCGGACCGACGCCTCAGCGAGACCGGCCGCCGAACCGTGGGCGGCGGTCCGGAGCGCGCTGACGATGGCGACGGCCTCCTCCTCGTCGACGACGAGCGGCGGGAGCGAGCCGCCCGGCGCCAACTGATAGCCACCGCCGGAGCCCCGCACCGATTCCACCGGATAACCCAGTTCGCGGAGCCGCTCCACGTCGCGGCGCACCGTCCGTTCGGTGGTCTCCAGCCGGTCGGCGAGCTCGAGCGCCGACCACAGCCGATGCGCCTGCAGCAGCGCGAGCAGCTTGAGCGTGCGGGTCGTCGTGTCGGCCATACCTGCATGATGCCGCATCAACCGGACAGAAATTGACCTGATTGACACCTGTCTATTCCGGACGAGTTCTGTCCACAATGGCCCCTAACGTCGTCGGTGTCCTCGAACCGACGACTGCAGGAGCACATCGTGACCGTCACCGACGAAACCGCACCACCGGTCCCCGCGACCGACACCGTCGACCCCGCAGACCGCCCTCTGATCAGCCCGCGAGCGCGCACCATCGCGCTCGTCTGCCTGTTGACCGCCTCGTTCATGGAACTGACGGACGCGACCGTCGTGAACGTCGCCCTGCGCACGATGAGCGAACATCTCGGCGCCTCGGCGACCGCGATGTCATGGGTGGTCGCAGGCTATCCACTCGCCTACGCGATCGGCCTGATCCTCGGAGCCCGGCTCGGCGACCGCTACGGCCGTCGGCGGCTGTTCGTGATCGGACTCGTCGCCTTCGGCGCGATGTCGCTCGCGTGCGGTCTGGCGCTGACACCGACCGCCCTCGTCGCGTTCCGCATCCTGCAGGGCGGTGCCGCCGCACTGATGATCCCGCAGGTCCTGACCAACATCCAGGTGCTCTACCCGCCGGCCGAACGAGGTCGGGCGATGGGGCTGTTCACCTCGATCATCGGTATCGCGGCCGTCGCGGGTCCGGTCCTGGGCGCGGTCATCACCGACGGCGACTGGTTCGGTCTGTCGTGGCGGCCGGTGTTCCTCATCAACGTTCCGGTGGCCGTGCTCGCGGTGGTCGCGGCCCGGATCTTCATCCCGGAGACCTTCTCCTCGCGCCCGGCGCCGATCTCCCTCGGCGCGGTGGCACTCCTCGGCGGTTCGCTGGCCGCGGTGATGACTCCGGTGACGCTGGGTCCCGAGCACGACTGGCCCATCTGGGGTTTCGCCTCGATGGTCGCCGGCGCACTGGGTTTGATCGGCTTCGCCCGCCGCCAGGTACTGGCGGCCCGAGCAGGCGTGGAACCGCTGGTGCCGCCCGCCGTGTTCGGCACGCGCTCGTTCACGACCGGGCTCGCGGCGTTCACCGCGCTGAGCATCCCGACCGGCGGATTCTTCCTGATCCAGTCGCTGCACGTGCAGGCCGCACACGGGTGGTCCGTGCTGCACACCGGGCTGATGTGGATCCCGTTCTCCCTCGCGGTCCCCGTCTTCGCGGGCCTGTCGGCCACCGTCCTCGCAGCGCGGTTCGGCAAACGCGTCCTGCAGGGCGGCGCATGGGTGTTCGTCGTCGGCCTGACCACGATGATCACTGCGAACGTCTCCGACCATCCGGCGCTGTGGTTCACCGTCGCCCTGGTGGTCGCCGGAGCGGGCTTCGGCCTCATCGTCGGCGCCGCGGGCCTGCTGGTCTTGAACGACGTTCCCGTCGCCCTCGCGGGCACCGCCTCGGGCGTCTTCAACACGATGCAGGCGCTGTCGGTGGCGGTCGGCGCCGCCGTCCTCGGCACCGTGTATTCGACGGTCTCGACGTCGAACGGCCTGGCCGACGGCTATCAGGTGTCGATGCTCGCCATGATCGGTCTGCTGATCGTGGGCGGACTGGTGGCGCAGACAATGCCGGAGAAGGTCGTGGTCGACCCCGCCGCCTCCGTCGACTGAATGACCGCAGTTCTCCGGAGCGGGGAATTCGTACGCCGCGCCGGTTAGGCTCCGGGCACAGCGTGAAGCGCATCCCACGTGCGCCGCACGACCTCCCGTTCACGAAAGGCCGCCACCATGCTGAAGACCACCCGTTCCATCGCCGTCGCCATAGCCGGCGGCGCGGCGTCCATCGCGCTCCTCGCCGGCTGCTCGATGACGTCGGAGATCAGCCAGGAGAACCTCCAGAAGGAGGTGTCCGCGAAGATGACCCCGAAGCTCGGTCAGATCGACGAGGTGGTCTGCGAGGGCGGCCTCGAAGCGAAGGTCGACGCGACGCAGAAGTGCAAGCTCAAGACCTCGGGCATGTGGCGCGAGGCCACGGTCACCGCCACCGAGGTGGACGGCGACAACGTGAAGTTCAACATCAACGTGCCGCCCGGCACCACCACCCCGCCGAGCGAGTAGGACCTGCTAGCCGACCGCGTCGATCGCCTTCGCGACCGCCTCGCCCATCCGGGTGACGGCGGCCTGCGCGGTCGGGCTCAGCAGCGCCATGTTGATGAAGCCGTGAATCATGCCGCTGGCCCGCTCCACGGTCACCGGCACCCCCGCCTTGTCGAGCGCGTCGGCGTATTCGAGGCCCTCGTCGCGCAGCGGGTCGAAGCCCGCGACCACGACGTGCGCGGGTGCGAGCCCGGTCAGGTCGTCGGCCAGCAACGGTGAGACGCGCGGGTCCGGCAGGATGTCGCGCGACGGCAGGTAGGTGTCGCAGAAGTAGTCGATCTGCTCCTCGGTGAGGAAGTAGCCGGTGGAGAACTCGTGCATCGACTCGCGTTTGCGCGACATGTCGACCACCGGGTAGATCAGCAGCTGCAGGCACGGCGTGACGTCTTCGCCGCGAACCTGCTGAGCGACGACGGCGCTCAGGTTGCCGCCGGCCGAATCGCCCGCGACGACGGTCTTCCGCGGGTCCAGTCCCCACGTCGGCGCGTTCTCGACGGCGAACCGGTAGGCGGCGACCGAGTCGTCGACCGCAGCGGGGAACTGATGCTCGGGCGCCATCCGGTACTCGACGGACAGCACATCGGCGCCGGAGGCGACGGCGAGTGCTCGGGCGGCCGAGTCGTGGCTGGCACGACTGCCGAGGACGAAGCCGCCGCCGTGGTAGAAGACGATGAGCCCGCGGCCGGAGCCGTCGACGCTGTAGCGGGTGGCGGGCACGGGGCCGGCCTCGGTGTCGATGACCAGATCCTCTTCGATCGCGAAGGGCGGGAAGGTCTGCGCCATCATCGCGCTGTTGAGCTCGATGCCCTTGCGGGAGGATTCGACGGTCTTGCCGACCAACGCGAGGGACGGGATGTAGGCCGACGCGGTGGCGACCAGCGCCAGCGACGGGTCGAGGCGGTCGCCATCCGCGTTCACCGTGGTCAACCGTGCCATCGCGGCCCGCAGCGGTGCCGGGATCCGGCCCGCGCCCTTCAGGAGCGATCGCTGGATCTTGTACGGGAGGGGCAGCTTCACTGCGGTTGCACGACTCACAGCGCCGAACCTATCACCGGCCATTGGGACAGTCACTCCCGCGCGCCTCAATTACACAGTTGACTGTGCAGTTTCCTGTGTTCTTTTCTAGACTGGAATCATGGAGCATCCGTCCGTCGACGTCGGAAACCAGCTCAGGCTGCTGGTCGCCGAACTCAACCGCAAACTCCGTGCACATTCGACGGTGATGGATCTGACCAGGTCGCAGTCGGCCGTCGTCAGCACCCTCGACCGCATCGGCCCCACCTCCACCGCCGACCTCGCCCGCGCGCACGGCATGCGCCAACAGTCCATGGCCGCGATCGTCACCGCGCTCACCGACGCCGGCCTCGTCGTCGGCTCGCCGGATCCCTCCGACCGCCGACGCGTCCTCCTCGACCTGACCGGCACGGCGCGCACCGCCCTCGACACCGGCCGACTGCAGCGCGCCGACTGGCTGTCGCATGCGATCGGCAGCGCACTCACCGACGACGAGGTCGAGCGACTCCGTGACGCGCTGGGTCTGCTGCAACGCGTCGCCGACCAGCCCTGACAAACCACCTCCCCTCCGATGACCACCCCTCACCGTCACACCCGCCCCTTCGGCGTCCGGTTCGTCGCGCCGTTGGTCCTGGCATCCGTCCTCAACCCGATCAACAGCTCGCTGATCGCGACTGCGATGGTCGGGATCGGCGTCGACTTCCATCGCGGCCCGGCCGACACCGCGATCCTGATCTCGATCCTCTATCTGTGCAGCGCCGTCGCGCAGCCGACGATGGGCAGGCTCGGGCCGCTGTTCGGGGAACGGCGCGTGATGATCGGCGGGATCGGCCTGATCCTGATCGCGGGCGTCATCGGGACCGCCGGATGGTCGTTCGGCGCCCTCGTCGCGTCGCGTGCCCTGCTCGGCATCGGAACGTCCGCCGCGTACCCGATGGCGATGTCGCTGATCCGACGCCGCGCCGACGAGGCCGAGAGCGGTGTGCCCAGCGGGATCCTCGGGGTCTTCTCCATCACCGCGCAGGTCATCGCCATGATCGGGCTCCCGCTCGGCGGCGTCCTGACCGGCGTCTTCGGCTGGCGCGCCGTGTTCTTCATCAACGTCCCGGCCACCGTGATCTCGTTGATCCTGCTGCTGATCGGCGTTCCGAAGGACCAGGCCGCCTGGCCGAAGGACCTGCGCAGCGCCCTGGTCTCCATCGACCCGGTCGGGATCGTCCTGTTCGCCCTCACCGTGGTCGCCGCCTTGGAGTTCCTGCAGTCGCCCGACGTCGGCACGCTGTGGCTCGGCGGCGCAGCCCTCGTCTTCCTGGTCGTCCTCGTCCGATGGGAACTGCGTGTCGCCGAGCCGCTGATCGACATCCGGATGCTCGTCGCCAACAACCCGCTGGTCCGCACCTATCTGAGGCAGGCGCTGGCCGCACTCGGCATGTACACGACGATGTACGGCGTCAGCCAGTGGATGGAGGAGGCCGCGGGATTCAGCCCGACCCAGGTCGGCGTCCTGCTGCTGCCGATGTCCGCCGTCAGCATCGTCGCCGCCGCGATCAACTCGAAACGCGGCGCCGTCCGCATCCCTCTCCTCGCGACCGGCGTCGCCTTCGGTGCGGCCGGCACGACGATGTTGCTCCTGCGCCACACCGCGCCGATGTGGGCACTGTTGATCATGTCGGTGCTCATCGGCCTCGCCAGCGGCCTCAACAGTTTCGCGAACCAGGCCGCGCTCTTCATGCAGTCACCTGCCGAGCAGATGGGCGTCGCCTCCGGCCTGTACCGGACTTTCGCCTACCTCGGGGCGATCGCGTCCGCGAGCCTGATCGGCGGCGCCTTCGGCGATCACGCCACCGACGCAGGCTTCCACGTCGTCGGCTGGGCGACCGTCGCGATCGGCGTGTGCATCGCGGCGCTGACGGTCACCGACCGCGCATTGCCGCGGCATGCGTGACCCGGTCGGACGACCTGTGTCGGGAGGCGGTGGTCAGTCCAGCGGTTGCGCCGGAGAGAAGTCTCCGCCATTGCGGACGACCCGATTGATCGCCGCGGATCCGATGACGGCCGTCGTGACCACGGCGGCGAACGGCGCCGCCAGGAAAACGAGTTCAAAGCCGGGCATGCAGAGCTGAACGACGCACCTGTACGGCGGGCGCAGGTCGTACGCCGACCACGTCGCGTAGGCGCGCCGGATCAGGCGCGAAGAATCTGATCGTCAGCATCCACGGCACGACGACCGTCGCAGCGACGTGCGCCACACGCCACACCAACAGCAGAGGCGATTCGTCCGTCCTGTCATCGTCCGCCGCCATGGGCACATGCTGCCACGTCGAAACCACCGACGGGTGGAACCGACCACTCGCGCCGATGTGGGAAACTCGTGTAATGCCGGAAGCCACTCGCCTACCCGTCCGCACCCGCGCGGCGCTCGCCGCCGCCGCCTCGGCCCGCTGGGCCTCGCGCACCGCTGGACGCGGCAAGGGATCGATGATCGGCGGCCTCGTCGCTGAGAAGATCGACCCCCGCATCATGTCCCGCCTGGCCGCCGGGCGCGCCACAGCGCTGATCACCGGAACCAACGGCAAGTCCACGACCACCCGGATGACGGCGGCCGCACTCGCCCAGCTCGGCGAGGTGGCGACGCAGCCCGACGGCGCCAACATGGACGCCGGCATCATCGCCACACTGAGTGTGCAGCGGGACGCGAAGGTCGCCGCCCTCGAGGTCGACGAACTGCACGTCGCGAACGTCGCCGACAACACGTCACCGAAGGCCATCACCCTGCTGAACCTGTCGCGCGACCAGCTCGACCGCGTCGGCGAGATCAACATCATCGAGCAGAGCCTGCGCGGCGGCATCGCCCGCCACCCGGACGCCGTCGTGATCGCCAACTGCGACGACGTCCTCGTCACGTCGGCCGCGTTCGACGCCCCCAACGTGGTGTGGGTGGCCGCGGGATCGAGCTGGGTCGGCGACTCGGTGAGTTGCCCCCGCTCGGGCGAGCCCGTCGTCCGGACCGGCGACGACTGGTACTCGACGGGCCGCGAGGATTTCCGTCGACCGATCCCGCAGTGGTGGTTCGACGACGAGAAGATCTACGGTCCCGACGGTTTCGTCGCGCCGATGACGCTGAAGGTCCCCGGCCGCGCCAACCGCGGCAACGCCACCCAGGCCGTCGCGACCGCCGTCGCGATGGGCGTGGATCCCGCGTTCGCGGTGAAGGCCGTCGGCACCGTCGGCAACGTGGCCGGCCGCTACGGCACCGTCGACCTCGGCGGTCATCGCATCCGCACCCTGCTCGCGAAGAACCCCGCCGGCTGGCAGGAGGCGCTGTCGATGATCGATGAGACCGCCGACAGCCTGGTGATCGCCGTCAACGGTCAGGTGCCCGACGGCGAGGACCTGTCCTGGCTGTGGGACGTCCGCTTCGAAGCCTTCGAGCAGTCCAAGGTGGTCGCCTCCGGAGAGCGCGCCGCCGACCTCTCGGTCCGCCTGCTGTACGCGGGCGCCGAGCACACCGTGGTCGACGACCCGTTCGCCGCCATCGCCTCGCTGCCACCGGGCCGCGTCGAGGTCCTGGCCAACTACACCGCATTCCGCGACCTGAACGTCGCACTCGAACGCGCCGGCTGCACCGCGGTCGACGTCGACACGACCACCGACACCGAGGGGACCGCCCGATGAGTGAATCGACCCTGCGCATCGGCCTGGTGCTGCCCGACGTGATGGGCACCTACGGCGACGGCGGCAACGCCCTCATCCTGCGCCAGCGCGCCCGGATGCGCGGCATCGACGCGGAGATCGTCGAGATCACCCTCGACGACGAGGTCCCGGAGTCGCTGGACGTCTACACGCTCGGCGGCGCCGAGGACAACGCGCAGCGGATCGCCACGCGGCACCTGCAGCGCTACCCGGGTCTGCAGCGGGCCGCCGAGGCCGGTCATCCGGTCCTGGCGATCTGCGCGGCCATCCAGGTGCTCGGCCACTGGTACGAGACCTCCGCAGGCGAACGCGTCGCAGGCATCAGCATGCTGGACCTCACCACGTCCCCGCGCGAGGCGCGAGCGATCGGCGAACTGGTCACCACACCGCTGATCGACGGCCTGTCGCAGCCGCTGTCGGGCTTCGAGAACCACCGCGGCGCGACAACCCTCGGTCCGGCCGCCAAGCCGCTCGCCCGCGTTCGCGACGGCGTCGGCAACGGTGACGGCGCGGGGGTCGAGGGCGCCGTCCAGGGCAGCGTGATCAGCACGTACATGCACGGTCCGCTGCTCGCCCGCAATCCGGAGCTGGCCGATCACCTCCTGGAGAAGGCCACCGGAACCGCGCTCGCGCCGCTCGACCTTCCGCAGGTCGATCGCCTCCGCAAGGAGCGGATCTCAGCCGCACGCTGAGGCCTACCGCAGCACCTCGCACCGCTCCCGGGTGCCGTCGACTGCGAACCAGCCCTCCTCGAAGTGCTGCCAGCGGGTCAGGTGGTCCCGATCGGCCTCGCCGTCGCGGGCCACGGTGCGGGCCAGCCGATCCGGAGCCGGCGGGCCGTCGAGCCAGAAGAGGTGAGTGAAGCGGTGCGCGCAGCTCCGGCGGGCCGACGTGACGCCCTCGATGATGAGGATCGGCTGCCGACGCACCCACTTCTCAGGCCCGATCTCCGGCCGACCGTCCACCCAGATCCGCGGTCGATAGAAGTAGTCGTGCCGACGCTCGAAGGCACCGATCACGTCGCGCTCCAGCTCCGGCCACCACGAGGCGGGGTCGTCCCAGGTGGCATAGTCGTCGGTGCTGATCAGCACCGACTTGCGACCGCGGTCGGCGAGGGCCCGGACCAGTTCGGCCGCGAAGGTGCTCTTGCCCGCACCGGAGGGACCGTCGATCGCGACGATGCCCTCGGTCAGACCGCAGCGGACGGCGACGTCGTCGGCCAGCCAGGCCCAGTCCTGCGGCACCGGGTCATGATCGGGGGAGGTCACCGACGGTCACACCAGGACGCGGCGACCCGACAGTGCGCGGCCGAGGGTCAGTTCGTCGGCGAACTCCAGGTCGCCGCCCATCGGCAGGCCGGACGCCAGACGCGTCACCGACAGGCCGGGGAAGTCCTTGAGCATGCGCAGCAGGTACGTCGCGGTGGCCTCCCCCTCGGTGTTGGGGTCGGTCGCGACGATGATCTCCGAGACCTCCTGCCCGTCGGGCATCTCCCCCAGTCGACGCAGGAGTTCACGGATGCGGAGCTGGTCGGGACCGATGCCCGACAACGGGTCCAGCGCGCCGCCGAGGACGTGGTAGCGGCCGTCGAACTCCTTGGTCCGCTCGATCGCGTAGATGTCCTTCGGCTCCTCGACCACGCAGATCTTGGTGACGTCGCGGCGAGCGTCACCGCAGATCCGGCACAGCTTGTCGGCGGCCACGTTGCCGCATTCGGAGCAGAAGGTGACGTCGTCGCGGACGTGGCCGAGGGCGGCCATCAACCGATCGATCTCGACGTTCTCCCCCGCCAGCAGGTGGAAGGCGATGCGCTGGGCACCCTTGGGTCCCAGCCCGGGAAGTTTCGCGAGCTGGTCGATGAGATCTTGAATCGGGCCTTCGTACATGAGGTCGCGCCTAGCCCAGTCCGGGCAGCCCGCCGGCGAGCGGTCCCATCTTCTCGGCGACGAGGGCGTCGCGGCGCGAGGCGAGGTCGGAGAGCGCCCCGATGATCAGATCCTGCAGCGTCTCGACGTCCTCCGGGTCGACGACCTCCCGCGAGATGGAGACCGCGGTGATGTCTCCGGTGCCGTTGCCGGTCACCGTCACGAGACCGTTGCCCGCACTACCGGTCACCTCGGCCTGAGCCATCTCCTGCTGAGCCGACTCCACCTGGGTCTGCATCTGCTGGACCTGGGCGAGCAGCCCCGCCATCGGGTTCTCGCCACCGGCTCCGCCGCCGAACAGTGCGCTGGGATCGAAAGCGCCAGGATTGTTTGCGCCGGGATTGAATGCGTCAGTCACGTCTACGAGGGTAGTCGGTCCAGACCGAGCAGCCGTCCGACGTGTCCGGCGAGTTCGTCGACGTGGTCGGCGGGATCGGTGTCGGGGTCCACCGCGAGCTGGAAGGACACGAGGTCGTCGCCGAACAGGCGCGCCGCACGGGCGGTCAGGGCGAACTCGAAGCGATCGTCGCCCACCAGGCGCCAGGCGGTCACACCGTCGTAAACGGGAGCACTGGCACCGGTGGTGATGCAGCACTGGCCGGCACGCGGTCCGCCGGGCAGGTCGCGCTGCAGCTGGAAGCAGGCGTCGGAGTCCTCGTCGAGAAAGACGACGGCCTCGCACCCGAGGTCGGGGTGCCGCTCGTAGGAGCCGATGATCGCCATGAGTGCGAGGGTACGCGGCAGCGTGGACTGCTACGCGAAGTCGATCCGCGAACGGAACTCCCGGCGGGTGCCGGTCAGCGGGTCGTCGAAAGCGAGCACGTCCGCGATCAGCCGCAGCGGCGACGAGAAGTCGCCGCGGTCGGGTGCCGTCGCCAGCTCGGCGTCGACCTCCGGGTACAGCGGATCGCCGACGATCGGGACGCCGAGCCCTGCCATGTGCATCCGCAGCTGGTGGGTGCGGCCGGTGGTGGGCCGCAGCCGGTACTCCCCCAGCCCGTCGCGGACCGGACCGAGCAGGGCGATGTCGCTGATCGCGTTCGGCTCGCCGTCGACGACCCGGGCGCGCAGGTCGCCCGCGGTCTTGAGGATCCGATTCTCCACGTGGACGCCGCCGGCGAGAGCCTCGTCGATCGGTGCGAGCGCCCGGTACTCCTTGTGAACTCGTCGCGCTGCGAAGAGTTCCTGGTAGGCCGCCCGCACCTCGCGGCGGCGGGTGAACAGGAGGACGCCCGCGGTCAGCCGGTCGAGGCGGTGCGCGGGAGCGACGTCGTCGGATCCCAGGTCGCGGCGCAGTCGGACCAGCGCCGTCTGCGCGACGTGTGCGCCGCGCGGCATGGTCGCGAGGAAGTGCGGCTTGTCGACCACGACGAGGTCGTCGTCCAGGTGCAGGATCGGCATGTCGAACGGGACGTCGTACTCCGGCGGCAGGCCCCGATAGAGGTACACCGAGGTCGGCCGGCGCACGGGAGCGTCGAGATCGACCGCGGCGCCGTCCTGGTCGACGAGCTCACCGGCCGCGGCGCGGCGTCGCAGGTCGTCCTCGGCCAGGTCCGACAGCGGTGGTGCGGCCAACAGCGAGTCGAGCACTCGCCACGTCCCCGCTTCGGGCAGACGCAGAACCACCCGGGTGGCATCGATACCATCCCGGGCGGGCAGCGGTTTGACGCGGCGGCGTCCCCGACGGCTCAGTGCGCCAGACGCTTCTGCAGGTTGCCGAGCAGTTCGGTGTACATGCGGTTCAGGCCCTTGGGCGCGAACGTCTTCTCGAAGAAGCCGCCGATGCCGCCGGCACCCTTCCATGTGGTGGTGACGACGACCTGCGAGCCGGTGCCCGCCGCGGTGACGCGGTACGTGGTGACCATGGTGGAGTTGCGGTCGGTCTCGGTGATGGTGTCGCCGCTGACGGTGACGTCGGCGAGGACGTCGCGCTGCCGCTTCTCGGTGGCCTGCAGGATCCAGTGCACAACGGTGCCCGCACCGGTGCCGCCGGCCTCGACGCGGTAATCGCGGTAGTTGGCGGGCAGGATCTGCGGACGCACCGTGGTGTAGTCGGCCAGCGCAGCGCTGACCGCCTCCGGTGCGGCGTCGATGGCGAGGTTCGTGGTGGCGGTTACCTGTCCCACTTGTGGTGGCTCCTTTGGTTTGTCGGCTCCGGTCGGCGCCGACTCGTATGCGCCCGGAAAGGCGGGAAGACGTCCCCCACGGTACTGGTCGTCGGGCTACGGTGGGAATGTGGCTTTGAACGCATCCGAATACGGAGACATCGCCTTCAGTCGCGGCAGGCGCAAGCTGCTCGACAGCTACCGCGCCATCCCCGACGGGGCCAATGTCCGACTCGCCAAGAAGACGTCGAACCTGTTCCGCAAGCGCGCAGCCTCCTCCGCACCCGGCCTGGACGTCTCCGAACTGCATCGCGTCATCTCGGTGGATCCCGTGGAGCAGACCGCACAGGTCGCAGGCATGTGCACCTACGAGGATCTGGTGGACGCCACCCTTCCGTACGGGCTCGTCCCCCTGGTGGTTCCGCAGTTGAAGACGATCACTCTGGGCGGGGCGGTCACCGGGCTGGGCATCGAGAGCACGTCGTTCCGCAACGGCCTGCCGCACGAGTCCGTGCTCGAGATGGAGATCCTCACCGGCTCCGGCGACCTGGTGGTGGCGCGTCCCGACAACGAGTACCGCGACCTGTTCTTCGGGTTCCCCAACTCGTACGGAACGCTCGGCTATTCGGTCCGGCTCAAGATCGCCCTGGAGAAGGTGCCGCCGTTCGTGGAACTGCGGCACGTCCGAGTCCGCGGCACCCGCGAACTGCAGGACCTGATGGCGCAGGTCGCCGTCGACCGCGAGTACCTCGGTGAACGGGTCGACTATCTGGACGGGGTCGTCTTCACCGCAGACGAGGGCTACCTGGTCCTCGGCCGACAGACCGACGAGCCGGGCCCGGTCAGCGACTACACCGACATGAACATCTACTACCGGTCCATCCAGCACGACGGCGCCGAGCCGAAGCGCGACCGCCTCACGATCCGCGACTACCTGTGGCGGTGGGACACCGACTGGTTCTGGTGCTCGCGGGCGTTCGGCGCGCAGAATCCGCGGATCCGTCGACTGTGGCCCGCGAAGTACCTGCGCAGCAGTTTCTACTGGAAGCTCATCGGCTACGACCAGCGGTGGGACATCGGCGACAAGCTGAACGCGCGCAAAGGCCTGCCGCCCACCGAGCGGGTGGTGCAGGACATCGAGGTGCCGATCGACCGGACCGCCGACTTCGTCGACTGGTTCCTGACCGAGATCCCGATCGAGCCGATCTGGCTGTGCCCGCTGAAGCTCGCGGACCCGTCGCCCGTCGAGATCGGTGCTCCCGATCCGGCAGCCGCGGCTGCGACGCAGCCGTGGACCCTGTACCCGCTGCAACGCGGGCAGTTCTACGTCAACGTCGGCTTCTGGTCCGGCGTCCCCGTCACGCCCGGTAGGCCCGGCCACACCAATCGGATCATCGAAAAGAAGGTCAGCGAGTTGGGTGGTCACAAGTCGCTGTACTCCGAATCCTTTTACAGCCCAGAAGAATTCGAAGAGTTGTACGGTGGCGGACACTACGACGAACTCCGCCGTCGCTACGACCCCGACCGTCGCCTGCTCGGCCTCTACGAGAAAGCAGTGAAGCGCGCATGAAGCTTGCCCAGATCATCGAAACGCTCGTCGGACGCGACCTCGCGGTTCGCATCACCGCGTACGACGGCAGCTCTGCCGGCCCCGAGAACGCCGAGTTCGGCCTCGATCTGAAGACCCCGCGCGGAACCACCTACCTGGTGACGGCGCCGGGCGATCTCGGCCTGGCCCGCGCCTACGTCTCCGGCGATCTGGAGTTGATCGGCGCCCACCCCGGAGACCCATACGGTGCGCTGCAGGCGCTCGCCGGCGACCTGAAGTTCCGCAAGCCCAACCCCGTAGAGCTGGCGCAGATCGCCCGGTCGATCGGGAGGGAGCACTTCAAGCTGATCCCGCCTCCCCCGCAGGAGAGCCTGCCACGGTGGCGCCGGTTCGCCGAAGGTCTGCGGCACAGCCGCGAGCGGGACGCCGAGGTGATCCACTACCACTACGACGTCTCCAACCGCTTCTACGAGCTGGTCCTCGGCGAATCCATGACCTACACGTGCGCCGTCTACCCGACTCCGGACGCCACCCTGGAGGAGGCTCAGGAGAACAAGTACCGCCTCGTCTTCGACAAGCTGAATCTGCAGCCCGGCGACCGACTGCTGGACATGGGCTGCGGCTGGGGCGGCATGGTGCGGTACGCGGCACGACGCGGCGTGCACGCGCTCGGGGTGACCCTCTCGTCCGAGCAGGCCCAGTGGGCGCAGGAGGCCATCGAACGCGAAGGGCTCTCGGAGTTCGCCGAGGTCCGCTACAGCGACTACCGCGACGTGCCCGAATCGGACTTCGATGCGATCTCGTCGATCGGTCTCACCGAGCACATCGGTGTCGCGAACTACCCCAAGTACTTCAGTTTCATGCGCGACAAGGTCCGGTCGGGCGGCCTGATCCTGAACCACTGCATCACCCGGCCCGACAACCGGACGCGCAGCAAGGCCGGTCCGTTCATCGACCGCTACGTGTTCCCCGACGGGGAGCTGACCGGGTCGGGCACCATCATCTCCCGGATGCAGGACGTGTCACGGTTGGAGGTGCTCCACGAGGAGAACTTCCGTCACCACTACGCACTGACCCTGCGCGACTGGAACAAGAACCTCGTGAAGAACTGGGACGAGGCCGTCGCCGAGGTGGGTGAGGGCACCGCCCGGCTGTGGGGTCTGTACATGGCCGGCTGTCGGATCGGGTTCGAGCGCGACATCGTCCAACTGCACCACGTGCTGGCGACGAAGTTGCAGCTCGATTCGACGACCAACCTGCCGATGCGGCCGTGGTGGGAGCCGTAAGCGACGCGTACTGCTGAAATCAGGCCGCTCACGGCCTGCCGGCGGAAATCTTCCCTCGGCGGGCCGTGAACGGCCTGGTCTCAGCTGTTCTATTCGACGGGCCGGGCCCCTAGTTCGGACTTGAGCAGCTCCAGGGCCACCTGGTCGGGGTCCAGACGGTCGTCGGGACCGCCGGAGTGCGCCTGCGCGACCATCTCGTCGCGCTCATCGTCGGTGAGCTCTTCGTCGGGAACCGGCGGGACCGGTTCGGAAGGCTCCTCTGGCTCGGGCGGGTAGTCCGCCGACGGTTCCGGCGCGTGCGGGTCGCGGGGGCGGCTCGGTCGGGTGAACGTCTGCCTGCGCGGCTCGGGCTTCTCCGGCGCGGGTGCGGATGCCTTCGCCGGTGCCGAACCCGGCTGCGCATTGACCACGCCGACGGTGTGACCCGGGCCGAAGACCTCGACGACCGCGGTGGTCAGCGCGCGGAGCCCGCGCTCGTCGGCGAGACGCCCGACGAGGGCCGGGTGCGGATGCCCGAGGGTCACCTGGGTGCCGTCGACCTGATGGACGAAGGCCGCCGACAGCATGGCCTCGAGGACCGAGCTCTGCTTCCGGACCGCCGCGCGGATCTCCGGCCAGCGCGCCGAGACCGCGTCCACGGTGAGGCCCGCGGGCTGTTCCGGCTCCGGTTCCCGGGTGGGTTCGGGTGCGGCGGCGGCCTTGCGCGGCGCGTACCCGTCGTCGGGCGGCGGCAGGTAGTCGGGATCCATCGGTGGTTCGGCCGGTGGGATCTCGTCGTCGTGCATCGGCGGGCGCTGCGGCGCACGGGCCGCGGGTCGCTGCCGCTCCTGACGTTCCGGCTCCGGCTCTGGTTCCGGGCGACGCTGCTCGCGGACCGGCTCGGGCTCTGGTTCGCGGCGAGGAGGTTCCGGTGCGCGCGGGTCGGAGTCGATCGGCGGATGCGGGGTCGGCCGTTCGACGACCGGCCGCGGTGCTGGTTCGGGTTCGGGTTCCTGAGCTGCGACGGGCTCCGGCGGCACGGATTCGACGGTCGGCTCGGGCTGCGCGACCGGTGCAGGCTCGACCGGTTCCGGCGGGGCGACCGGCTCGGGCTGCGGCACCGGAGCCGGCTCGGGAACCGGAGGTGCAGGAGCGGGTACCGGAGTCTGTGGTTCGGCGGGGGCGGCCGCGCGGGCTTCTTCGACGGCCCTGCGTTGGGACGGTCGGACGAAGCGCGGAGCCGGCTCGTCCGCCGCGGGTGCACTCGGCGCCGACGAGGGGATCGGTGCCGGTCCGCCGGCTGCGGTGGCGGCACCACTGCCCGCGGGACGTCGTTCCAGGGTCTCGATGCGTTGCAGCAGCGCGGCGTCGTCGGCCGTCGCCGACGGCAACAGCAGGCGGGCGCACATCACCTCGAGCAGGAGTCGCGGCGACGTGGTGCCGCGCATCTCGCCGAGCGCTGCGTGCGCGACTTCCGCGAACCGGGTCAGTGTGGCCGGCCCCAGCTTGGAGGCGGCGTCGTGCATGCCGGCGATCTGGTCCTCCGGTGCCTCGACGAGTCCGCGTTCGGCGGCGTCGGGGACGGCCTGGATCAGGATGAGGTCGCGGAAACGGTCGAGGAGGTCGATCGCGAAGCGGCGAGGATCGTGTCCGGCGTCGACGACGCTCTCGACGACGCCGAACAGTGCGGAGCCGTCGCCGGCCGCGAGCGCGTCGACGGCGTCGTTGATGAGTGCTGTGTCGGTGACGCCCAGCAGCGACAGGGCCCGCTCGTAGGTGACGCCCTCATCGCCTGCGCCGGCGAGGAGCTGGTCGAGGATGCTGAGGCTGTCGCGCGGGGAACCGCCGCCGGCCCGGATGACCAGCGGGTACACCTCGGGGGCGACGATCACGCCTTCCTTGGCGCAGATGTTCTCCAGCAGGCCGCGCATCACGGGCGGCGCCAGCAGGCGGAACGGGTAGTGGTGGGTGCGCGACTTGATGGTCGTCAGCACCTTCTCCGGCTCGGTGGTCGCGAAGATGAAGATGAGGTGCTCGGGCGGCTCCTCGACGATCTTCAGCAGGGCGTTGAAGCCGGCCGACGAGACCATGTGCGCCTCGTCGATGATGAAGACGCGGTAGCGGGATTCCGCCGGGGCGTAGAAGGCTCGGTCGCGCAGGTCGCGGGTGTCGTCGACACCGCCGTGGCTGGCGGCGTCGAGTTCCACGACGTCCAGGTTGCCGGGGCCGCCGGGGCCCAGCGACACGCACGACGAGCACACGCCGCACGGTGTGGAGGTGGGTCCCTGCTCACAGTTCAACGACCGCGCGAGGATGCGGGCCGACGACGTCTTGCCGCACCCGCGCGGCCCGGAGAACAGGTACGCGTGGTTGATGCGGCCGGTATCGAGCGCTCGGCTCAGGGGCGCGGTGACGTGCTCCTGGCCGACGACTTCGGCGAAGGTTGCCGGACGGTAGGTGCGATAGAGAGCCACGCGGCAAGCCTACCGGCGGCCTGTGACAGTCGTGCCGGTGCTCACCCGATCGCTGGCGGACCGCTGGTACGCGGCGATCGTGACGCCTGCCGTCACCACCAGGATCAGCGTGAACGGTTGGACGGTGAACCAGTCGAACCAGCGGGGATGCTTGAAGAACAGTCCGGTGAAGTACGCGTCTTCGACCGAACGGTTGGCGAACCACATGGGGAACGCGAAGTGAGTGCGCCAGGCGACGGCGGCGAGGAACCCGCCGACGGTCAGGACGATCAGCGACCACTGCGCGGGGCCGGACAGCTTCTCGGACACCTGGTGGATCACCACCACGAGCAGCGGGACCACCCACACCCAGTGGTGCGACCACGCGACCGGGGACACCGCGCACGACGTCATCCCGACGACTGCGATGGCCAGCAGTTCCTGCCCGTGTCGGTGCGCCACCACGGCGGCCCATCCGGCCAGCAGCACCAGCGGGATCGAGAGAGCCAGCCACGCCGCGGTGCTGGGGTGGTCGGTGTGACCGAGGTTGGCGAGGGTGCCGCGGATCGATTGGTTGCCGACGGTCTGCGGGGAGGACACGCGGTCGGAGTCGAACATCGTGTTGAACCAGAACTTCGACGACGCTGTCGGCATCAGCGCGAAACCGAGGGCCACGGTGCCGGCGAAGCCTGCGGTCATCGTAGCCGCGGCCTTCCACTGCTTCGTCACCAGCAGGTATGCGCCGAAGATCAGCGGGGTCAGCTTGATGCCCGCCGCGATGCCTGCGCCGACGCCGCGCAGTCGGCTGCCTTCGGGTCGCACCAGGTCGGCGACGATGAGGAGCATCAAGAACACGTTGATCTGCCCGAACCAGATGGTGGAGCGGACGGGTTCGAGGAGGGCGCTGACCGCGACGATCGAGCCTGCGATGACGCGCAGCCGCCAGGTCGCCTGGTGGCCGAGGCTGCGGAAGCCGAGCATCACCGTCAGGTAGAGCGCGACGAAGATGCCGATGGTCCACAGCAGGTGCGCGAAGCCTGCGGACATCCAGGCGAACGGCGCGAAGAGGATCACTGAGATCGGCGCGTACGTGAAGTCCATCTGGCCGAGGAGTTTGGCGTCGTACAGGTCGCCGCCGTCGAGGACCACCTGGGCGCCGGCCCGGTAGACGTCGAGGTCGAGGAAGTTCCCGAAGAGCCCCCAGTAGGGCTCGGTGTACGGGATGAGGACGTCTTGGAGCCAGACCGCCAGAATCCCGGCAATCACGAATCCGACGAGCGCAGGAGTCGACCGTTCGAGCTTCATGGCCGCACGCTTACTCTGCGTCCAGCAGCACCTCGGTCGCGGCGAGCAGCGCGCACGTGGCGACGCCGTCCATCGCGGTAGCCAGTTCGTCGATCGACGGGAAGGTCGGCGCGAGGCGGATGTTCTCGTCGCGCGGGTCCTTCTTGTACGGGAACGTGGAGCCGGCGGCGGTCAGCGCGATGCCCGCGTCCTTCGCGAGTGCGATGGTGCGGGCGGCGGCGCCGTCGATCACGTCGAGGCTGATGAAGTAGCCGCCCTCGGGATGGGTCCAGGACGCGATCTTGCTGTCGGCGAGGCGGTCTTCGAGGATCTCGAGGACCTTCGCGAACTTGGGTGCGATCAGTGCGCGGTGGCGGGCCATGTGAGCGCGGACGCCGTCGGCGTCGCGCAGGAACATCAGGTGCCGCAGCTGGTTGAGCTTGTCGGGGCCGATGGTGGAGACGCCGAGGTTCTTGGTGAACCAGTCGATGTTGGTCTTGGACGACGCGAAGAACGCGACACCGGCTCCGGCGAACGTGATCTTGCTGGTGGAGGCGAAGACGTACACGCGGTTGGGGTTGCCTGCCTCCTCCGCGAAGTCGAGGATCGGCAGCGGGGTCGGCGTCTCGTCGACCAGCGTGTGAACGGCGTACGCGTTGTCCCAGTAGATGCGGAAGTCGGGGGCGGCGGGCATCGCGACGAGGCGGCGGGCCACCTCCTCGGACACCGTGTAGCCGGTGGGGTTGGAGAAGGTGGGGACCAGCCACATGCCCTTGATGGACGGGTCGGCGGCGACGAGCGCGGCGCAGGCGTCGACGTCGGGGCCGTCGGGGTTCATCGGGACGGTGATCATCTCGATGCCGTAGCGCTCGGTGATGCCGAAGTGGCGGTCGTAGCCGGGGGCGGGGCACAGGAACTTGATGGGTTGCGTGGACCACGGCTGGTCGGAGTCGGGATTGCCGCCGAGGAGGGAGTGGACGGTGATGTCGTGCATGGCCTGCAGGCTGGCGTTGCCGAGCGCGATGGTGCGTTCGGTGCCGGTGCCGAGAAGTTCGCCGAAGATCTCGCGGAGGCCGAGGAGTCCGGTGACGCCACCGTAGTTGCGGCAGTCGACGCCGTCGGGGCTGGTGTAGGTCTCGCCCGGCAGCGACAGCATCTCGTTGGAGAGGTCGAGCTGGTCGGGCGCAGGCTTGCCGCGGGTGAGGTCGAGCTTGAGCCCGGCGGCCTGCAGCGTCGCGTAACGCTTGCGCAGATCTTCCTGGGTGGTTCGGAGTTGGTCGACACTCATCGAGTGAAAGTTCAACGTGGACCTCTCCCACAGACCGTGGTGCGCGGTTGTAGCTGTCCGCGCCGTCTAAAAATTAAGAGGACCCCGCGCACCCGAGAGAGCCCGTTGACCCTTGCTGCCTTCCGGCCCTGGGGGAGTTCACAGGATGCACGCCGCGCGGGATCCGTAGATCAGTGTAGCGGGTCGTTTTGGGATCCACCCACCCCACCCGTTACGATCGTTTCTGCTCGGAGGATTCGCCTAGTGGCCTATGGCGCTCGCCTGGAACGCGGGTTGGGTTAATAGCCCTCAGGGGTTCGAATCCCCTATCCTCCGCAAAGGGAAAAGTCCCCCGCCGTCGAGTTCCTCGACGGCGGGGGACTTTTGCCTTTGCATTCGGACACGGCGATTCGAGGAGGAGCGAAGCGACGGAGTCCCCTATCCTCCGCGACACAAGGTTCCAGCGAAGCGGGGAACCCCGGACCAGCACAGACACCGAACCCCCACTACCCTCACCCCCATGCACCCCGAGCTCTCCGACGTCCTCACCGAACTCGCTGCCCTGGAGGATCCGAAGGTCCGCGCGGTCAATGAGCGGCACGGTGACGATCACGGCGTGAATCTCACGAAGTTGCGGGCGGTCGCGAAACGGCTGAAGGCGCAACCGGAGTTGGCGCGGGAGTTGTGGGCGACGGGTGACACTGCGGCACGACTGCTCGCGATCCTGGTGAGCCGACCACGTGACTATTCGGTGGATGAGCTCGACGGGCTGTTGCGGGAGTCGCGGACGCCGAAGGTGCACGGCTGGGTGCTGGCGAATCTGGTGAAGAAGAGCAAGCACGCGGAGGAGCTCCGCCTGCGGTGGATGGCCGACGACGATCCGGTCGTAGCGAGCGCGGGGTGGCATCTGACCAGCGTCCGGGCGGCGAAGGACGCCGACGGACTGGATCTCGACGCCCTGCTGGAAACGATCGACGCCGAGATGGGCGATGCGCCGGAACGACTGCAGTGGTCGATGAACGAGACGCTCGCCCAGATCGGCATCGCGCATCCGGAGCTGCGCGGTCGAGCGATCGAGATCGGGGAACGCCTCGAGGTCTTGAAGGACTACCCGACGCCGCCGAACTGCACGTCACCGTATGCGCCGATCTGGATCGCGGAGATGGTGCGACGCAGCGAGGGCTGACCGGGACGGCCCGCGGGCATCAGAATCTTGTCGATCCATCGGGCTCCAGGCCCAGTGGATCGACAAGATTCGACATGCCCGGTCCGGCCGGCGCGGTCATCCCCTCAGAACAGCCGCTTGAACAGGTTCGTCTCGGCGAGGTCGACCAGTTCGTCGCCGCGGCCGGACATCACGGTCCGCAGCGCGTAGAGCGCGAAACCCTTGGCCTGGGCGACGGAGATGGTCGGCGGGATCGACAGCTCCTGACGGGCGGTGGTGACGTCGAGGAGGGCGGGGCCGTCGTGCGCGAGGAAGTCGCGGACGGCTGCGGGCAGGTCGGCGGACTCGGTGACTCGGCGGCCCCAGATGCCGACGGACTGGGCGAGGGCCGCGAAGTCGGGGTTCGTGAGGTCGGTGCCGAACGTGACGAACCCGGCGGCCTTCATCTCCAGTTCGACGAAGTTGAGAGACGAGTTGTCGTAGACGACCACCTTCACCGGCAGGTCGTTTTGTACCAGCGTGAGGAGTTCGCCGAGCAGCATGGCGAGGCCGCCGTCGCCGGCCATGGCGATGACCTGTCGGCGTCGGTCGACGGCCGAGACCCCGACAGCCTGCGAGACGGCGTTCGCCATGGAGCCGTGGCTGAATGAGCCGATGAGCCGCCGTCTCCCGTTCATGCGCAGGTAGCGGGCCGCCCACACGACCGGTGACCCGACGTCGGGAATGAAGACGGTGTCATCGTCGGCGGCGTCGGACAGCAGCGTGGTCAGGTACTGCGGGTGGATCGGGTCGCCGGTGTCGGACGGGGTGGCGAGATCGTCGAGCCCGGCCCGGGTTCGGGCGTAGTGTTCACGGGCGGCCGTCAGGTGCGCGTCGTCGCGATCGGCTGCGATCCGCTCGGTGAGCAAGGGCAGGGTGTCGACGACGGAGCCGACGAGCGGCAGGTCGACGCGGCAGCGGCGGCCGATCTGACTGCCACGGACGTCGAGCTGAATGGTGAACGCCTTGGACGGCAGGAACTGCGGGTATGGGAAGTCGGTGCCGACCATGAGCAGGGTGTCGCAGTTCTCGATGGCCCGGTATCCGGACGAGAAGCCGAGCAACCCGGTCATGCCGACGTCGTACGGATTGTCGTACTCGATGTGCTCCTTGCCGCGGAGGGCGTGCACGATCGGCGCCTTGAGAGCAGCCGCCATCGCGATGAGTTCGGCGTGGGCGCCGGCGACGCCCGCCCCGGCGAGGATCGTGACGCGGCGCGACTCATTGAGTCGAATGGCGGCGAGGCGGAGCGGTTCGACGGCGGGGTGCATGACGGTGGCGGCGGCGCGGATCCGGGTGACGCGATCGGGCCGGTCGATCTTGGCGAGGAACAGCTCGCCGGGGATCACGAGGACGGCGACGTCGCGCTGCTCGACGGCGGTCCGAATCGCGATGTCGATGAGGTGCGGGAGCTGCTCGACGGTGTTGACGGTCTCGCAGTAGGCGCTGCACTCGGCGAAGATCTGTTCCGGGTGCGTCTCCTGGAAATAGGTGGTGCCGACATTGGCGGCGGGGATCTGCGCCGCGATCGCGAGCACCGGGACCCGGGAGCGGTGGGCGTCGTAGAGACCGTTGATCAGATGCAGGTTGCCGGGCCCGCAACTGCCCGCGCAGACCGCGAGACCGCCGGTGATCGCGGCTTCGCCCGACGCGGCGAACGCAGCGCCCTCCTCGTGCCGGACGTGGACCCACGAGAGGGAGTCCGAGGTGCGGAGGACGTCGGTGAAACCGTTGAGCGAGTCTCCGGGGATCCCGTAGATCCGTTCCACTCCGGCGGCGGCGATGGTCTCGACGATCAGATCGGCGACGGTGTAACTCATGCTCTCCTCTTCCTGACGGTGTACGGAGATCGATCCCGGTCCAGCGTAATCACATTCGCGTGCCGGCGCGGCGGCCTCAGCGCGACCGCAGCAGGCCGTCGAGCATCGTCATCCGCTGCGCGACGCGAGTCCGACCGGTCGGCGCGGACGGATAGCGGCGCAGCACGTCGAGCACGACCGCGGGCATCCGCCGGGCCTCCTCGGCGACGATGCGGTCGCCCGCTGCCGGGTCGTCGTCGGCGAGTTCGACGGCGACGGCGGCGTACGCGCTCGCACGGAGGATATGGCCGACCTGGGTCGCCTGCGCGAGCGGGTGCAGGTAGGCGGCGGCGCAGGCGTCGCCCGCGGCATGAGCGGCGCACGCCGCACTCTCGGAAGCAGCGTCGTGAGCGGCACGGTGAGCGTCGAGCGCAGCGGTCCGCTGCAGCGTGGATCGGGGTGCGCCGTCGACGAACAGCGCGGCGGCGTCGAGAGCGGCACGTGGTCGAGGGTCGTCGAGCAGTCCGGACACCCTGCGCGCGGCGGCGAGCGCGTACTCGGTGACGGCGCGGATCTCGGCGATCGTGAGGTCGAAGTCAGGCATCGGGCGGCGGTTCCAGGTCGACGGGCTCGTCGACCAGCGCATCCGTGTCGGCGACGTCGGGCCGATAGCCGACCGCGGTGTTGAGGAACGCGAGGACCGGAACGGCCAGCAGACCGCCGACGACACCGGCGAACATGATGCCCGCGGCGATGACGATGATCACCGCGACCGGGTGCAGCTTCACCGACCGCCCCATCAGGAAGGGTTGGAGCACGTGGCTCTCGACCTGCATCACGACGATCAGCACCACGACCACCAGCAGCGCGGTGAACCAGCCCTGCGTGGCGAGCGCGATGAGGACCGCGATGGAACCCGCTGCCATCGAGCCGATGATCGGAATGAAGGCGCCGAGGAAGATCAGCGCGGTCAACGGCATCACCATCGGCACGCGCAGGATCGCCAGGCCGATGGCGATGCCGATCGCGTCGATCAGGGCGACGAGCACGGTGGCGCGGACGTACGACTGCAGCGTGTGGAACCCTGCCTCACCGGCGCCGCGAATGTGCTCGCGATGGGCGCGCGGCACCAGGCGGGTGAAGTACTCCCACATCCGTCGGCCGTCGTACAGGAAGAAGATCAAGAGAAAGACGGTCAGCAGCGCGGCCGTGGCCAGCTTGGTGACGACGGTGGCGGTGTCGATGGCACCCGTCGCGATGGTCGCCTCATGCGCCTGCAACCACGAGATGACGTTGTCGCTGGCCTTGCGGATGGTGTCGGAGTTGACGCCGAGCGGCCCGTTCTCCAGCCAGGTGCGGACTTTGGAGATGGAGTTGGCGATGTCGCCCGACATCCGCGGGATGCCGGTGATCAGCTGTTGAACGACGAAGGTGAGACCTGCCGCGAGCACGGCGAGCGTCAGGACGACGGTGAACAGCACCCCGATCGAGCGGGGGATACGACGTCGGGTCAGCCAGCCCACGATCGGTTCCAGCAGCGCCGACATCAGGATCGCGATGGCGACGGGGACGAAGACCTCTTCGAAGCGGAGGAAGATCTTGCCGAGCACGAACAGTCCGGCACCGATGATGAGGAGCCGCCACGTCCAGGCGGCGGCCACGCGGACCCCTGGGTGGACCTGGTCCTCGACCCACGCGGGGTCACCGACCGATCGTCGACCGTCCCGCGCGGAGTTCACACGCCGAGCCTACGCATCCGCGACGGCCGCGTCGCGGATGCGGGTCCGAATCAGAACGTGATGTTCACCGGCGACGCCGTGCCGAGCGACAGCGCGGCGAGCGAGGTCGGTGTGATGCCGCGGCGGAACGACGCGGCGACGCCGGTGACGTCGTCGCCGCGGGACAGTCGTGCCACCTGCGCCGGACTCAGCGACAGGTCGGCGATCGCGATGCGACGCAGCACGTCGTCGCCGTTCATGTCGGTGGTGGAGGTGCGCATGGTCAGCACGGCGCGGTCGCCGTCGATCCGGATGATCGGGTCGGCGAGGGCGATCTCCAGCAGGTGGAACTTGGTCGAGGCGACGACGGTGCCGCGGTAGCGGAGTTCGCCGCGGCCGTCGCGCACGGTGTTGCCGACGAGCTCGAACGAGAGACGCCCGGCGTCGTCGACCGCCGCCCCGCCGTTGCCCGACAGCGCTCCACCGGTGGTTCCGCGAACCGTCTCGGCGAAGGTCGGCGAGTACGCCCACACCAGGTTCTTCGGGGCGGGAGTCGGGGTGTTCGGGCCTGCAGCCGTCGAGTAGTTCAGCGGCGTCATCAGTTCCTGAGCGGCGTTGACCGTCCCCGCCGCACCGAAGGTGTAGACGCCCCACCGACCGCCGGCCGGGATGGTCTTGGGCGTCGCGAGGGTGATGCGTGCGGTGAACTCGCCCGCGCGGCTCAGTTCCACCCACTGCTGGCGGACGGTGCGTCGCATGTCGAACGGCACGTCGGGCACGCGGTTCAGCGCGTCGCGCGCAAGCGCCCACTTGGTCTGCGCCCGGACGGTGGTGCGCGCCGATTCGGGGGCGCCCTTCGACGGCTTCCAGTTCGGCGAGAACGCACCGAAGGTCACGAAGGTGCCGTGCGGGACGCCCGGCGGCACCGGAACCGGCAGGCCGCCGGTGGTGTTGGCGTTCGGATCGAAGCCGGTGCCCTTGACGACCACCTGATCGCCGGGGTGCAGTTGCGTGGTGCCGACCGGAGTGGTGCCGTCGGCCAGGTACACCGCGATCGCGGGCTTCCACGTCTTCGCCTCGGCGTCCGCGACGCTGACTGCGGTCAACGAGACGGCCGTCAGTCCGGCGATGAGGACCACGATCAATCGAGACATCTTGCTCATAAGCCGACCCTAACCTACGGTGCGGATCGACCGAACGAGACCAACGTCCCCCTGCGGGCGGTCGTGCCGATTCCTTCAAGATCGCCGCAGGTCGGCATCCGATACTGGAGTCATGACTGAGAGAAGAGACACCAACATCTGGGCGGGCATCACCAGCGACGACCCGCTCGCCCTGCGCGACTGGTTGGAACAGCTCGGGTTCCTCCCCGGCATCCTCGTCGAAGGCGACGGAGACGGCGAGGTGATGCACTCGGAGATGCTGTGGCCCGACGGAGGCCGCGTCATGGTCCACTCGGCGAACAAGGCCGACAGCACGTTCAGCCGACCCGTCGGCTCCGGCAACCTGTACGTCGTCGTCACCGACCCCGACGAGGTCTACGCGAAGGCGCAGGCGCTGGGCGCGACCCTTGTCCGCGAGATGGAAGACGCCGACTATGGATCACGAGGCTTCTCCATCGCCGATCGGGAGGGCAACGTATGGAGCTTCGGGACGTACGCCGGCTGACCGGCGTCGAGATCACGCCGTACGACATCTCCGGCGGGAGTCCGGGACAGCACCTCGGTCTGCCGTCGGCCACGGCGACTCTGATCGTCGATCTCGCCGACGGGCTGGTCCTCGGCACCGAGGGCCGGAGCGAGACGGACACCTTCCGCTGCTGCCTGGCGGGCATGCACCTGCGGCCGGTCACCATTCATCACGACGGCAGCCAGGTGGGTGTGCAGGTGAGCCTCTCCCCCGCCGCCGTCCGAGCACTGTTCGGACTGCCCGTCGGCGAGTTGGCGAACGGCACGTCCGAACTGGCCCAGATCGACACCGACATCGCACGACGACTGCACGATCAGCTCGCGCAGGCCCACCCGGACGACCGCGCCGCGGTCTGCGCCGGCGCGCTCGTCGACATCGCAAGCGATGCCGCGCCATTCGACGATGCCCACGCCGCATGGGAATACCTGGCCCGCCGCCGCGGCGACGTCACAGTCGCCGAGCTCGTCGAACAGTCCGGCTGGTCCGCCCGCTACCTGACCAGGCTCTTCACCGCCGAGTTCGGCATCGGCCCCAAGCAGGCGGCTCGGCTGATGAGGTTCGACGCCGCGCGCGCGGGCCTCGAAGCCGGCCGGGCCGCCGTCGACGTGGCCGCCGACTGCGGCTACGCGGACCAGTCGCACATGTCGCGCGAGTTCACCGATCTGACGGGACTCTCGCCGCGGAGCCTGCTGCGGCGGCGGGCGGAGGAGTTCGGCTGACGCTAGAACTCGGCTGAGCCCCTACTCCACCCGGTTCCCGTCCGCGTCCCAGTGCTCGGCGACCATCTTGCTCGGCGGGACGCGCGGCGGTTCGCCCGGCATCTTCGGGTAGTTCGGGGGATAGACCAGGTCGCCGAGACCGTTCGCCTCGTCGCGCACCACCATCTCCAGCAGCGTCTCCAGGCCGGAGCGGTGCTCGTCGATGTCGGCCCAGGGGTCGCCGCGCTTCTCGACGAGCGCGGGGACGGTGGCGATGGTGAGGTCGTCCGGATCGACGTCGACCAGTTCCTCCCACGTCACCGGGGTCGAGACGCGGGCGCGGGCCGACTTGCGCGCCGAATACGGCGACGCCATCGACCGGTCGCGGGCGTTCTGGTTGTAGTCGATGAAGATGCGGTCGCCGCGCTCCTCCTTCCACCACGAGGTGGTGACGGCATCCGGTGCGCGTCGCTCGAGTTCGCGGCCGAGTGCGATCACCGCGCGACGGGTCGCGATGAAGTCCCACTCGGGTCGGATCGGCACGAAGACGTGCACGCCGCGACTGCCCGACGTCTTGGCGAAGCCGGTCATCCCGATCTCGTCGAGGAAGGGCTTCAGCAGGTCGAGGGCGACGCGACGCACGTCGTCGAAGGTCTTGCCGTCCGCGGGATCGAGGTCGATCCGCAGCTGGTCGGGGTGGTCGTTGTCGCCGTCGAGTGTGGGCCAGGAGTGGAAGGTGAAGGTCCCGAGGTTGGCGGCCCACACGATGTCGGCGGGGATCCGGGGGCAGAAGGCCTGCCCGGTCCGCTTGGACGGGAAGACGATCTTCGTCGACTGGACGTGGTCGGGGTGATACTTCGGCAGGTGCTTCTGATAGATCTGCTCCCCCTCGACGCCGTCGGGGAACCGTTGCAGGAAGGTGGGACGACCACCGATCGCCGCGAGGAGCGGACCGGCCAACGCCATGGTCTGGTAGTAGTCGACGAGGTCGCCCTTGCGGCCGCCGTTCTCGCCGAGCTCGGGGAAGTAGATCTTGTCGGGGTTGCTGAGCTTGCACTCGACGCCGTCGACGTCGAGCATCACCGGCTTCGGTTTAGGAGGCATCGTCGGCCCTTCCGGTCTCGAGGACGTCGTAGATGTCGTAGGTGAGCGGCACCTCGAGCTGGTCGTATCCGCAGCTCGCAGCATCGCGGTCGGGTCGCCAGCGCAGGAACTTCACCGTGTGCCGGAACCGCTGGTTCTCCATCTGGTCGTAGGCGAACTCGGCGACCAGCTCCGGGCGGATCGGGATCCACTCGGCGCTGCCCGCCGTCCGCCACCGGCTCACCTCGCCCTGCGCGACGTGGTCGGGATCGAGGCGCATCGGCTCGAACAGCTCCTGCAGCTCGATCCGCTTCTTATCGGAGAAGGCGCTGGAGCCGCCGACCATGCGCAGCTCGCCGCCGTCGTAGAGGCCCAGCAGCATGGATCCGAGCCCGGTCCCCGACTTGTGGATCCGATAGCCGAGGACGACGCAGTCGGCGGTTCGCTTGTGCTTGATCTTCACCATCTCGCGCTTACCCGGCACGTAGACGCCGTCGAGCCGCTTGCCGACGACGCCGTCGAGTCCGGCGCCCTCGAACTCGGTGAACCACGCCCGAGCCTGCTCCGGATCCCGCGTGACCCGGCTGACCTGGATCCGCGGGTCGTCGAGGCCTGCGGCCGCGTCGACGAGCGCTCGGCGACGCACGTCGAACGTCTCTCCCGTCAGATCGAGCGAGTCGGTGGCGAGGGCGTCGAACCCGATGAACACCGCGGGCGTCTCCTCCGCCAGTTTGGCCACGCGCGACGCCGCCGGGTGGATGCGCTGCGACAGCGAATCCCAGTCCAGCCGGTTCACCCCCGAGACCGGCTGCGCGACCGCCACTTCGCCGTCGAGCACCACCCGCTCCGGGAGTGACGACCGCGCCGCGTCGACCAGTTCCGGGAAGTAGCGCGCCAGATCCTTGCCGCCGCGCGAGGCCATCACGACCTCGTCGCCGTCGCGGAAGATCAAGGCGCGGAAGCCGTCCCATTTCGGCTCGTACGACCACACGGGCCCGTCGTCGGGCTGGTCGGGCACGGCGGTGACCGCTTTGGCGAGCATCGGCTGCACGGGCGGGTTCACGGGGAGGTCCACTCGTTCATCGTTGCCGACGGGTAGCGGGTTGGCAACGACCCGCACCGAAGCCGGGAACCGAAACGGCCGCGTTCGGCGCGCCTGCCCCCGCCCAGTCGGAGCAACTATCATCCGTTCAAGCGAATTCCGGCTACGAATTGGCCCCTGACCACGGCAAACAGTTAACTTCAGGCAATGCCCTCCAGCCCTCGACCCCCTCTCGCATCGCGCCTGCGGCGCGGAGCCCGACGATTCGGTCTCGGCGCCGTGGCCGCCGGACTCGCCGCCGCGCTGACGCTCGGCAACCCGCCGACGGCGACCGCGGACGAGTACCTGCCGATCGGCATCCTCCCCGCGCCGGTGAGCTGCGCCGTGCTGACCTTCCCGGGTCGCGCGGGCACCTGGCCGGTCCCGCTGCACGCGCCGAACCGCGGAATCGGTCTGCTGACGATGCCGCGCGCATCCGCACCGGTGCAGCGCGGCCTCCCGTCGCGCATCGAGATGCGTTCGGAGAAGGCCGGATTCAACGTCTCGTGGCAGTACGCCCTGTTCAACCGGAACCTGTACGTCAAGTCCAGCAAGGGCAAGGGCGACTGGCGGATCGCCCCCGTTCCGCTGTGCGTCAAGAACCGCATCACGGGGCTCTCGGTCGACGGCAGCCGCCTGGTGGTCCTCGCCAACGGAGGCAAGGTCTACACCCTCGAGTCCGCCGACCAGACCCCCGAACTGTGGTGGTGGACGGCTCGATTCGGCTCACCGATCTGGATGAATCCGGGCGGCACCAAGGTCCGGCCGACCATGCGCGCTTGGAGCTTCTCCTGGCTCGATCCGATGTACACGTCGGTGATCCCGTTCAAGCAGCAGGGCTTCTGGACCGACGGCGCCGGCCACGAGCAGCCGGTCGGTGGCGCGGGCGTCACCAGCCTGTACGCGCTGTCGCAGACCGGTGACCGCATCTTCATCCTGGATCCGTGGCTGCCCGGCGGCGACCCGTTCAAGCCGAGCAGCAAGCGCTACAGCTCCGACTACAGCTACGAGATGCAGGGACCGGTCGACGGCCGCTTCCGCGCGGTGAACCTCTCGTCGGCCGGTTCGACGACCATGGTCATCAACCGTTACGGCGACATGTACACCCGCCTGTGGGACTTCGACATGTCCGGCGCCGACACCCTCTTCTTCTCGTACACCCCGGAGGACCAGGGGAATCTGAAGGGCGCGCCGAACAACTTCGAGGGCTTCTTCGCCCAGTATCCGTTCCTGCGCGGCATCTTCCCGAAGCCGTACGCCAAGTTCCAGCTGCCGTCGCCCCAGTGGATTCAGCAGCCGAAGGTGCCGGGCGAGATCACCTCGGCCATCAGCGTCCGGCAGACCGGGCCGCGGTCGGCGAACCGTGAACTGCAGGTGGAGGGCCGCAAGGACGGCAAGGTCGGCATCTGGTCCAAGAAGATCGACCCGAAGGCCTCGTGGAAGTTCACCCCGGTGGCCAAGGCGAAGCTGACGGCGCCGGTCCTCGACAACACTGCCGCCGACATGACCTCGGCGACGCTCTCCCCCGCCAGCACCGTGAACTACGCGGGGCGCGACAAATCCGGGTGGACGCTGTCCACCAGGTCGTTCGACTACGCGACCGAAGTCCAGACCTTCCAGATCTGCGCCGGCGGCGCCTGCGCCGACCTGACCGCGTACATCGCACCCACACCGCGACCCGGTTGGATGCCGGTCGGCCTGACCTCCACACCGCGGATCTACCAGGGCTTCCTGCGCCCGTCGGCGGCTGACCGCGCTGCGATCGCCGCGAACCCGGCCCTGAAGAAGGCCGTCGCGGCGCTGATCCCGGACGGTCGGATGGAGAACATCATCATGACCGCGTCGACCAAGGAGATGACCGTCTTCACCCTCGACAAGAAGATGGTGAAGCTGGGCCGCAGCTGACACCGCCGATCCTCCTCGACGCCACCGGCCCCGGTGCTAGCGTCGGGGCGGATGGCGCGTCTGGTCGACTCAGCGGGCAATCGGCCCGCTCACCAGGCGCGGCGAGGAGGCCAGTCGATGACGGACCAGAAGTTCCAGACGTACGAGCTCGGCGATTTCGCATTGCAGTCGGGAATCACCCTCGCGGATGCGAAACTCGCGTACCGAACCTTCGGCACGCTCAACGCCGACAAGAGCAACGCGATCCTGTATCCGACCTGGTACTCGGGATTCATCGAGAACAACGAGTGGCTCATCGGTGAGGGCATGGGCCTCGACCCGAACAAGTACTTCATCGTCGTTCCAGCGCTCTTCGGCAACGGTGAGTCGTCCTCACCGAACAACGTCGGCCTGGCTCAGAGCGGACCGCGGTTCCCGAAGGTGACGATGTACGACAACGTCCGCGCCCAACACACGTTCATCACCGAGCACTTCGGCATCGAGCACCTACGACTGGTCGTCGGCTGGTCGATGGGCGCGGGCCAGACGTATCAGTGGGGTGTCTCCTATCCGGACATGATGGACGGGCTCCTGCCGTTCTGCGGTTCGACGAGGACGTCTCCGAACAATTTCGTCTTCCTCGAAGCGGTGCGTGCTGCAATCATGACCGACGCCGCATGGGAGGACGGCTGGTACACCTCGCCGCCGAACAAGGGACTGCGCGCCGTCGGCCGCGTTTACGCGGGCTGGGGCCTGTCCGCTGCGTTCTATTGGGACGAGGTGTGGCGCGACTTCGGTTTCACGAGCCTCGAAGACTTCCTTGTCCGCTACTGGGAGGGGCACTTTCTCGGGCGCGACGCGAACTGTCTGCTGGTCCTCGCGGACACCTGGCAGACCGCGAACGTCGGCAACACCCCGGGCTGCGACGGCGACCTCGAGAAAGCGCTCGCCCGCATCAAGGCTCCGCTCATTCAGATGCCCGGCCACGAGGACCGCTATTTCGCCCCGGAAGAGGATCAGTGGGCAGGCCAGTTCATCAAGGGCAGCGAGTTCCGCCCCATCCCCGGCGTCTGGGGCCACTTCGCCGGCATCGGGATGAACCCCGTCGACACCGCATTCATCGACAAGGCCGTCAAGGACCTCCTCGGCGACGATTGAGGACGTCCCCAGATCTGACACCTACTGCTGAAAACGTCCCCGTCAGCGCTCTCCGAGGGCAGATTGCCCTCGGTGAGCCCCAGCGGGGACGTTTTCAGCAGTAGCGGCGAGTATCAGGCCGACGCGGCGTCCGCCCGACCGGCTTCAGCCAGCGCATCACGCACGAATGCGGTGGCGACCCGCACCGCATCCTTCGCCTGGGTCGAGTTGCTCACCGCGGCGGGGAAGGCGTGGATCTGGCCCGCGTACAGGTGGATCTCATTCGGAATCCCGTGCCGGTCGAGCCCGTCGCGCAGGTCCAGGGCGTCCTTCTGCAGGGCCTCGTCCCGGGCGCAGATGAGGACTACGGGCGGGAAATGCCGCGCGACATCGTCCGCCGTGGCATCCAACGAACCGTCGAGCGGCTCGGGGCCACGCTCGTAGAACGGGCGGAGCTCTTCGAGCCGGTCGACCGGAAGCATGGCGTCGTGTTTACTGGAGCGCTTCGCGTCCGGCGACAGGTTCAGCAGCGGAGAGAACCCGATGTAGGCGTCGGGACCGGCGAGACCGTCGCGAGCCGCGTAATCGACGATCTTGGCGGCGAGGTAGCCGCCGGCCGAGTCACCCGCGACGACGATCCGGTCGACGTCCGCGGACGCGCGGAGCGCACGGTAGACGGCGTACGCGTCACGGATGGAGGTCCCGACCCCCACCTGCGGACACTGGCGGTACTCGACGTTCACCAGCGGCACCGCGAGATCGCGCGCCACCGTGCTCGCGACTGCGCGGTGCGTGTTGAGGCCGCATGCGATGAACGCGCCCCCGTGCAGGTAGAGGACGACGGTGCGCGGGTCGTCGATCAGATCCGGGGTGATGCGGTCGACGGGCACCCCGGCGATCGCCGACCGCTCGGCCGTCACCCCCGGAATCGTCCGGCGGTCGCGGCCGGCCCACTCGTCGAGGACCGCGAGCCTGCCGAGCATCCGCTCCGACACCGGGAGGATGCTCAGCAGCGTCTTGACGATCAGCCTGCAGAGACAGACCAGGACGAAGGATCGGACATCTCGTTCATCGTGCTTGATCACCGACATCTCGTCATCGTGCACCACCGGCGCCGGGTGCCGTCGATCGCCCCCACCCCGTCCCCTTCGCCTTCGCGGCGAGTGCGGGCACCGTCCGATGCGGCAGCGGAGTGGTCAGGGTGAGCCATGTGGTCGAGTGGATGACCCCGGAGAAGCCGACGATGCCCTCGATCAGCGTGAGGAGCTCGGGCTGGGTGGACGTGGCCACGCGCACCAGGAGATCCTCGCGGCCGGTGACCGTGTGCACCTCGACGACCTGCGGGATCTTGGTGACCGCCTCGGCGATCGTGGTCAGCGAGCCCTGCTCGGTCTCCAGTGCCAGAAACGCCTGGACCACCAGCCCGGCCTTCGTCATGTCGATCTGGGGGCGATAGCCCGCGATGAGTCCGCCCTCCTCCAACCGCCGGATCCGGGACTGCACGGTGTTCCGCGAGATGCCGAGTGTCGAGGCCAGCCCGGCAACCCCCTGCCGCGCATCCTTCTCGAGCAGTTTCAGCAGCTCCACGTCGAGCTCGTCGATGCTGAGCATTTTCGTCACCTCTTCCAGAGATCCACATCACTTACTAATCAGAATGATCAGTTGTAACTGAATCAATTGACCACCCTGCCACGCTTGGCCACCATTTAACCATCAGCTACTGGTGATCGGTTTCACAAACCGACCGAGACGAATGGTGGACCACATGACCTCCGTCGCCGACCCGCGGGCGCAGACCTTCGATCTGTCCGACAAGTACCGTCCGAACTCCGGACCGGTCCTGCTGACCGGTGTGCAGGCCATCGCCCGGATGCTGGTGGAGAACCACGAGCGTGAACGTCGTACCGGCCGCAACGTCGCGTCCTTCGTCTCCGGCTACCAGGGCAGCCCCCTCGCCGCCGTCGACAAGGTCTTCGGCGAGGTCCCCGACCTCGATGCGCACGCCATCACCTTCGTCCCCGGCCTCAACGAGGAGCTCGGCGCCACGTCGGTCTGGGGCAGCCAGCAGGAGCTCCCCAAGGGCGCCCGCACCCACGACGGCATCGTCGGCGTCTGGTACGGCAAGGGCCCCGGTCTCGACCGCGCCAGCGACGCCTTCCGTCACGCCGCCATGTACGGCGCTCACCCGAAGGGCGGCGCCCTGGCCCTGGTCGGTGACGATCCCGCCGCCAAGTCGTCCACCGTCCCCGCGGCCAGCGAGCGCTCACTCGCCGCGCTGTCGATGCCGGTCCTGTTCCCGCGCAACGCCGAGGAGGTCATCGCCTTCGGCATCTTCGGCATCGAGCTCTCCCGCGCATCCGGCACCTGGCCGGCGATGAAGCTGGTCGCCGATGTGTGCGACGGTCTGTGGACCCTGAACCGCGACTTCACCGAATTCCACGTCGACGTCCCCGACCTGGAGTGGCAGGGTCGCCCGTGGACCTACCGTCAGCGCGTCATGGCCGCCCCGCCGGACAGCGTGCTCGCCGAAGCCGATCTCTACGGCCCGCGCTGGGAGATGGTCCAGAAGATGACCGCGCTCAGCGAGATCGACGCCATCGAGGTGAACCCCGCCGACGCCTGGCTCGGCATCGTGGCCGTCGGCACCGCCTACGACTCGCTCCGCCAGGGACTGTCGGAGCTCGGTCTGCACGACGACGACCTGATCCGCGCCGGCATCCGCATCATGCGTGTCGGCATGCCCTACCCGCTCGGCGCCGAGAAGGTCCGGCAGCTGGCCGACGGCGTCGAGACCGTCCTGGTGGTCGAGGACAAGATGTCGTTCGTCGAGTCGCAGGTGGTCGACGTCCTGTACGGCACCGCGAACGCCCCGCGCATCATCGGCAAGCGCGACGAGCAGCGGCGCCCGCTGGTTCCCTCCGACGGCGAGCTCACCGCCGCACGTCTGCTGCGCACCCTGCGCCACGTCCTCGAAGGCCGCGTCGCCGTCAACATCCCGAAGCCGCCGCCCCCGGCCATCACCCTGCTCGACACCAAGCGCACCGCGTACTTCTGCTCGGGCTGCCCGCACAACCGCTCCACCGCGGTGCCGGACGGCTCCCTGGCAGGCGGCGGCATCGGCTGCCACACGCTCGTCACCATGAGCTCGCGCACCGACTCCCAGGTCACCGGCCTCACCCAGATGGGTGGCGAGGGTGCGCAGTGGATCGGCCAGGCGCCGTACACCGACGTCAAGCACATCTTCCAGAACGTCGGCGACGGCACGTACTTCCACTCCGGTCAGCTCGCCGTGCAGGCGTGCGTCGCCGCCGGCGTCAACATCACGTACAAGATCCTGTTCAACGCAGCGGTCGCGATGACCGGCGCACAGGACGCCGAGGGCGGTCTCACCGTCCCGCAGCTGACCCACAAGCTCAAGTCCGAGGGCGTCGCCAAGATCATCGTCTGCGCCGAGGAGCCCGAGCGCCATCCGAAGGGTTCGCTGGCCGACGGCGTCCTGCTCTGGGACCGCGACCGGCTCGACGAGGCGCAGCGCATGCTCCGCGACATCGAGGGCGTCACCGTCCTCATCTACGACCAGCAGTGCGCCGCCGAGGCCCGCCGCAAGCGCAAGCGCGGCACCCTTCCGACGCCTCGCACCCGCGTCATCATCAACGAGGCCGCGTGTGAGGGCTGCGGCGACTGCGGCGTCAAGTCCAACTGCCTCTCGGTCCAGCCGGTCGAGACCGAGTTCGGTCGCAAGACCCGCATCGACCAGACCAGCTGCAACACCGACTACACCTGCATGGACGGCGACTGCCCGGCCTTCGTCACCGTCGAGCTCCCGGAAGAGGGCACGCAGTTGCCGAAGAAGGAGGCCGCCAAGGCTCCGCTCGTCGGCGACCCCGAGTTCGCCGCGCTGACCGACACCCACAACATCTTCCTCGCGGGCATCGGCGGCACCGGCATCGTCACCGTCAACCAGGTCCTCGGCACCGCCGCCCTGCGCGCAGGTCTGCACGTGGAGGGGCTGGACCAGACCGGTCTGAGCCAGAAGGCCGGACCCGTCACCTCGCACCTGCGGCTCTCGACCGAAGAGCTTGCGGCCAGCAACCGGATCAGCCCGGCCGGCGCGGACTGCGTCCTCGCCTTCGACCTGCTGACCGCCGCCGACGCCAAGCACGTCGGGGTGGCCGATCCGGAGCGCACCGTCACCGTCGCCTCCACCAGCCGCACCGCGACCGGTGAGATGGTCTACGACCGCAACGTGGCCTACCCCGAGGACGCGAGCCTGCTCGACCGCGTCGGGGCCCGCGCCCGCCAGGTGGTGTCGTTCGACGCCGCCGAGGCCGCCGAGGCCATCTTCGGTCACACCGCCACGGCCAACTTCCTGCTGGTCGGCGCCGCCTACCAGGCCGGCGCCCTGCCGATCCCGGCCGCGTCGATCGAGGAGGCCATCGCCGTCAACGGTGTCGCCGTCAAGGCCAACCAGGAGGCGTTCCGCTGGGGTCGCGTGGCCGTCGCCGACCCGACCGCCTTCGCCGCCGCCACCGCGTCCGCCACCATCGCTCACCGCAGCGACGACGTGGTCCCCACCCACCTGTTCGTCGGCAGCCCGCTGACCGGCACCGTCCGCGAGCTGGTGGAGCGTCGCGCCGCACAGCTCGTCGCCTACTCGGGTGAGCGCGCCGCCGCCGCGTACATCCGCGACATCGAGCGGGTCTGGCGCCGCGAGCGGGTCTTCACCGACAGCACCGAGCTGTCCGAGGCCGTCGCGTCGAACCTGCACCGCCTCACCGCGTACAAGGACGAGTACGAGGTCGCACGCATGCTGACCGACAAGGCGTTCATCGACTCGGTGGCCTCCGAGGTGCCGGGTGCGGGGAACCTCACCTACAAGCTGCACCCGCCGGTGCTGCGCGCCATGGGTCGCGAGAAGAAGATCGGCTTCGGTCCCCGCTCGCACGTCGCGCTCCGCGTCCTCGCCAAGGGCAAGTTCCTGCGCGGCACCAAGTTCGATCCGTTCGGCAAGGCCGAGGTCCGCAAGATCGAACGCCGGCTGCTGGCCCACTACCGCGAGCTCGTCGACGGCCTGGTCAACAACCTCAGCGAGGCCTCGTACGCCTCGTCGGTCGACGTGGCCCGCGCACCTGAACTGGTCCTCGGCTACGAGGACGTGAAGCTCCGCAACATCGACCGGTACCGCGCCCGCCTCGGCGAACTCGGCATCGACACCACCCCCATCCGCTGACCCCGTTCACCGAACTCGATACACCCACTCACTTCGTTCGCGGGCACTCGATCAGCCTGGGGACGACCACCGAAGGAGGAATCTCATGACCATCGCAGACGCCACCAACACCGCAGCCGACCTCACCAGCGTCTTCTCGCACCCCGACATGACGATCGATCCGCCGCACGAGCAGGTGGTGTTCTGCCGCGACGCCGCCACCGGTCTCCGCGCGATCATCGCGATCCACAACACCACCCTCGGCCCCGCCCTCGGCGGCACCCGCTTCTACCCGTACGCGGCCGAGGCCGACGCACTCGGCGACGTCCTGCGCCTCTCGCGCGGTATGACCTTCAAGTCCGCTGCGGCCGGCCTCGACCTGGGCGGCGGCAAGGCCGTCATCATCGGTGACCCGGCCGTCGACAAGACCCCCGAGCTGCTGCGCGCCTACGGTCGCTTCGTCGACACCCTCGGCGGCCGCTACATCACCGCCGGTGACGTGGGCACCACCTCCGACGACATGGACCTGATCGGCGAGGGCACCACCTACGTCGCGTCGAAGACCGTCGCGAACGGCGGCTGCGGCGACACCGCGCCGATGACCGCCCTCGGCGTCTTCAGCTCGCTGCTGGCTGCCGCCGAGCGCGTGTGGGGCTCGGCCGACCTGACCGGCCGCGTGGTCGGTGTGGAGGGCGTCGGCAAGGTCGGCACCCAGCTGTCCGAGCTGCTCATCGCCGCCGGCGCCACCGTCCTGGCCGCCGACCCGTACGCCCCGGCCCGCGAGGCCTTCGCCGCGCGCTTCCCGCAGGCGACCGTCGTCGACGACGTCCGCTCGGCGAAGCTCGACGTCTACGCACCGTGCGCCATGGGCGGCACCGTCACCGACGCCCTCGCCGGCGAGACCGCCGCCGCCATCATCTGCGGCGCCGCCAACAACCAGCTCGTCACCCCGGCCGTCGAGCAGATCCTCGGTTCGCGCGGCATCACCTGGGTCCCGGACTACATCGCCAACGCCGGCGGCGTGATCCAGGCCTTCAGCGAGCAGCAGGACTGGACCTTCGATCAGATGAAGGCCAAGGTCGAGGCGCTGCGCGAGCGCGCGGGCCACGTCCTCGACACCGCGTCGTCGAAGCACATCACCAGCGGCGACGCCGCCCGCCTGATCGTCGCCGAGCGGCTGTCGTCCGCGCGCTGACCTAGAAGTTCCCCCGACACAAACTGTGACTTCGAGCCGCTCTGAGCGGCTCGAAGTCACAGTTTGTTCTGCCCAACTCTTCGAGCACACGCCACCGGGACGTCACCGCCCGGAAATCCGGCGCTTCTACCGTCCGAGCGTGGCCACCGCTCCCAGAGAGATCTCCTCCATGTCCCGCAGGCACTTCCTTCAGCTCGCCGCCGGCGCTGCCGGAACCGTCGGCGCCGCCGGTGCGGCGACACTGCTGCCGCCGTCCCTCCTGGCCGCCGCCGCCCAAGCGCGCCCCGCGGGCGGTCTGCGCGACGTGGAGCACGTCGTGGTGCTGATGCAGGAGAACCGTTCGTTCGACCACTACTTCGGCACTCTGCGCGGCGTCCGCGGCTTCGGTGACAACGCCGCCAAACCCGGGGTCTTCGAGCAGAACGGGATCGAGCCGTATCTGATCCGCGACGCCGCCAACCGCGGCGACCTGTCCGTCGAGTACGTCGCGTCGCTCCCCCACACCTGGACCGACGGCCAGCGGGCGCTGAACGGCGGCCGGTGCGACCACTGGGTCGACGCGAAGGGCCGCGGCACGATGGCCTGCTACGACCGCGACGACATCCCCTTCCAGTTCGCGCTCGCCGAGACCTTCACCGTGTGCGACGCCTACTTCGCCTCCAGCCCCACCTCCACCTGTCCCAACCGGAACTACCTGTTCTCCGGGACCACCGGCTTCGAGCCGCACGGGCCGCGCGCCGTCACCAACGACGCGTACGACTCCGCGCACCCGGGTTTCGGCTGGCCGACCTACGCCGAGAACCTGCAGGACGCCGGGGTCGACTGGCGCGTGTACCAGGAGTGGGACAACTACACCGACAACAATCTCGACTTCTTCGCCCGCTTCCGGACCATCGGGTCGGCGGTCGTGGCGATGTCCGGGATGGCGGGCGGCGACCTGACCGGGTTCTACGGCAGGCTGCTGGAGTCCGGCCGGGTCGGCGACGACGGTCGGATGCGACCGGACGCCTGGCAGCGTCACGCGGCCGACACGCTGCACGCGGCCTCCCGTCGACTCCCGCCGCGGGAACGCGACCTCTACGACCGCGCGCTGCATCGGAGCGAACCCGGCACGCTGGTGTCGCGGTTCCGGGACGACGTCGCCCGCGACCGGCTGCCGACCGTCTCGTGGATCGTCGCATCGGCGGCCGACTCGGAGCACCCGTCGGCGTCGTCGCCCGCGCAGTCGTCGGCGCTGACCTACCAACTCCTCGACGCTCTCGCCTCCCACCCGCAGGTCTGGGCCAAGACCGCGGTGCTGATCACCTACGACGAGTTCGACGGCTACTTCGATCACGTGGTGCCGCCGCTGCCGCCGCGCGGCGAACCGGACGAGTGGTGGGACGACAAGCCGATGGGTCTGGGTTTCCGGGTCCCGATGACGATCGTGTCGCCGTGGACGGTCGGCGGGCACGTGTGCTCGGAGGTCTTCGATCACACCTCCGTCGTGCGCTTCCTGGAACGGGTGACGGGCGTGCGGTGCCCCACCGTCTCGCGCTGGCGTCGGCGCGTGTGCGGCGACCTGGTGTCGGCGTTCGACTTCACGCGGTCCGACGGCCTCCGCATGCCGTCGCGGCCCGGGCCGGTCCCGGCCTTCGACAAGCGGTGGGAGGCCGAGCCCGGCGGCGCGATCCCCGAGCAGGAGCCGGGGACGGCGGTCGCGCTGCCGACGCCGTACCGCCTGTCGGCACACGTGGCGGCCGGCGTCCTGAACCTGGTCAACGAGGGATCGCGCGCCGCGGTCTTCGCGGTCTTCTACGACGGTCGCGCCGAGCACCACACCGTCACCGACCGCACCCGGATCCGACTGCCGCGCACCACCACCCACGTCGTCGTGACCGGTCCCGACCGATTCCTGCGCGACTTCGCCTTCCCCGCGGAGGGCTCGACGGCGAGGCTGACGCTCAACCACAGCGCGCGCACCGTCGCGATGAACGGCACCGACATCACCGCGACCGCCGTCCGCGACGGCTGGTACGAGGTCACCGTCACCGAGCCTGCCGGCAGGCAGTACTTCACCGGCCGACTGGAGAACGGACGCCGGACGCGGACGAGTCCGCTGCGGAGAGATCCGGCCGTGCCGGCATAGGCCGTGCGGCTCCCGGTTGTCACCCGGCACACTCAGGCATATAGTCCATGTGGACTATATGAACTGGAGTATTCGATGCCGACCACTTCGCCTCGCCTCACGCCGCTGGCCGTGATGGTCCTGGCGCTGCTGCGCGAGGACGACATGCACCCGTACGAGATGGTGCGGGTCCTGAAACGGCGGCGCGACGACCGGATGGTGTCGATCACCAACGGCACGCTGTACCACACGGTCGGGCGCCTGCACGAGCAGCAACTCGTCGTCGAGGTGGGCGTCGACCGCGAGGGGAATCGACCGGAGCGCACCACCTACTCGCTGACCGAGGCGGGGCGCGGCGCCGTCGTCGACTGGGTGCGGACGCAACTCCCGCAGAACACCCATCCCGACCGGTTCCGCGTCGCCCTGGCCGAGGCGCACAACCTGGACCGCACGGAGGTGATCAGTCTGCTCACGCAGCGGCGCGACGCCCTGACCGCCGATCTCGACACTCATCTCGCCGGGCTCGGCAGCGCCGCCGACCGCGGCGTCCCCGACCAGTTCCTCGTCGAGGTCGACCGTCAGCGGCACCTCATTCAGACCGACCTGGCGTGGACGGAGAACCTCCTCACCCGTCTCGCCGATCCCGCATTCGCCTGGGGCGTCACCGAAGACACGCCTCCCGACCCGTTGGGCCTGCACTCATGACATCTGACACCTCCACGAAGCCGAAGCTCCCCGAGAATCCCTGGCCCGCGCTGTGGGCGCTGGTCATCGGCTTCTTCATGGTCCTCGTCGACACGACCATCGTGTCGGTCGCGAACCCGGCCATCAAGACCGCGCTCGACCCCGACACCAACAACCTCGACAACGTCGTCTGGGTCACCAGCGCCTACCTGCTGACGTACGCGGTGCCGCTGCTGATCACCGGCCGCATGGGCGACCGCTTCGGCCCGCGCACCATGTACCTGATCGGCATCACGATCTTCACGCTCGCCTCGCTGGGCTGCGGTCTCTCGAACTCGCTCGCCATGTTGGTCGCGTTCCGCGCGATCCAGGGCCTCGGCGCCGCACTCGTCACCCCGCAGACCATGGCGGTCATCACCCGCACCTTCCCGCCGCATCAGCGCGGTGCCGCGATGGGCCTGTGGGGTTCGGTGGCCGGCGTCGCCATGCTGGTCGGACCACTGGCCGGCGGCCTGCTGGTCGACCACGCCGGGTGGGAGTGGATCTTCATCATCAACGTGCCGGTCGGCGTCATCGGTTTCGCCGCCGCCTGGAAGCTGGTACCGGCGCTGCCGACCCACCCGCACCGCTTCGACATGGTCGGCGTCGCGATGAGCACCGTCGCGATGTTCCTCATCGTCTTCGGCCTGCAGGAGGGCGAGAAGTACAGCTGGGACGCCACGATCTGGGCGATGGTCATCGGCGGCGTCGCCGTGATGGCGATCTTCCTCTGGCAGCAGTCGCGCACCAAGAGTGAACCGCTGGTGCCGCTCAGCCTGTTCCGCGACCGGAACTTCTCGATCTCCAACGCGGGCATCGCGGTGGTCGGCTTCGCCGTCACCAGCATGACGCTGCCGATGATGTTCTTCATCCAGGTGGCGCGCGGCCTGACCCCCACCGAATCGGCCCTGCTGCTGATCCCGATGGCCGTCCTCGCCGGTGTGCTCGCACCCCTCGCCGGCAAGCTCCTCGACCGCACGGATCCGCGCTTCCTGCTGGTCCCCGGCCTGGGCCTCTACAGCGCGACGCTGTTCTGGTACGCGACGATGATGAACGGCGACACCCCGATCCTCATGTTCCTGATCCCGTCGGCGCTGATGGGCATCGCGAACGCCGGCATGTGGGGGCCGCTCGCGACGACGGCCACGCGCAACCTGCCACTGCGCGACGCGGGGGCCGGCGCAGGCATCTACAACACCACCCGGCAGATCGGCTCGGTCCTCGGCTCGGCCGCCATCGCCGCCGCCATGCAGTCGCGGTTGGAGGCCAACATGCCCCCGGGCAGCGCCGACAAGGCCGCCGTCGGCACCGGGCATCTGCCGGAGTTCCTGGTGGATCCGTTCTCGACGGCCATGTCGCAGTCGATGCTCCTCCCCGCCGCCGTGATGCTGATCGGCGTGGTCGCCGTCGCGTTCATGGTCCGCCCGGACAGCACCAAGCCCGGCTACCTCCCGCCGGTCCCGAAGGGCGCCGACACTACCGTGTAGGCATGTCCTCCCCGAACGCTGTCTCCGGCCGGTTCGCGCCGTCGCCGTCGGGTGACCTGCACATCGGGAATCTGCGGACCGCGGTCCTCGCCTGGCTCTTCGCCAGGTCGACGGGCCGCGGTTTCGCGATGCGGATGGAAGACCTCGACCGCGCGAAGCCGGGAGCCGACCTGCGCCAGCTCGACGACCTCCGCGCGCTCGGCCTGTCCTGGGACGAGCCGGTGATCTACCAGTCCGATCGGCGAGACGTGTACCGGGCGGTGATCGACGAGATGGTGGACGCCGGAACCACCTTCGAGTGCTTCTGCACCCGCCGCGAGATCCTCGAGGCGCCGAGCGCACCGCACGCCCCGCAGGGTGCCTATCCCGGAACCTGCCGGGATCTGACGGAGGCGCAGCGCGCGGAGCGGCGTGCCGAGCGACCTGCTGCGATCCGTCTGAGGGCCCGTGCCTCGTCGTTCACCGTGCACGACGTGCTGCACGGGGACGTGTCGGGCGACGTCGACGACTTCGTCCTGGTCCGCAACGACGGCACGCCCGCCTACAACCTCGTCGTGGTGGTCGACGACGCCGCATCCGGGATCGACCAGGTGGTCCGCGGCGACGATCTGCTGACGTCCGCGCCGCGCCAGGCCTATCTGGCGACGCTGCTCGGGCACCGCCCGCCCGAGTACGCGCACGTCCCGATGGTCCTGAACCGCGACGGCGCCCGACTCGCCAAGCGCGACGGCGCGGTCACGATGGCCGACCTCGCCGGTCAGGGCGTCGACGCCGGCGGCGTGCTGTCGATGATCGCGACGTCGCTCGGGATGGCGGACGCCGGCGAACCCGTCACGATGACGGATTTGCTGGAGCGTTTCGATCCGGCACGACTGCCGACGAAGCCGTGGGTGTTCGAGCCGCGGCCCGCTGACGGCTGAGCGAAGCCGCGCCCCAGCGGACGTCAGGGGTTTCGACTCGCTTCGCTCGCTCAACCAGCGGAAGGGGCCAGCAGCGCGATGTCCGACGGATGCGTCGCGAGGGCGGTGACCTCGCAGGTCATCCACTTGAACAGCGGCAGGCCCCAGAGGATCTCGTGGAGGCGGTCGTTGTCGGCGACGTCGAAGATCGAGATGTTCGAGTACTCGCCGACGCAGCGCCAGATGTGCGCCCACTCGCCGCCGCGCTGGAGTTCCTGACTGTAGGCCTTCTCCGTCGCGATGGTCTCGGCGAGGACGTCAGGGTCGATCCCGTCGGGAATCGCGACGTCCATGCGTACGGCGTAAAGAGGCATTGTTCTCGAGGACCTTTCGGGTCAGTTGTCGGTGCGGTAGTGGGCGAGCTTGTCCGGGTCGACGGTGACGCCGATGCCGGGGCCGGTGGGCGCGGTGAGGCACCCGTCGATGATCTCGAGCGGTTCGGTGAGCAGGTCGTCGGACATGTCGAGGAAGTTGGAGAGCTCCCCCGCCCGACCGCTGGTGGCCTCGTGCGCCGCGCCGAACGCGACGGTGCACGCGGTGCCGAGCTGACCGTCGATCTGGTTGCCCATCACCACCTCGACGCCCAATCCGGTGGCGAGATGCAGGATCTCCTCGGAACCGCTGAAGCCGGAGCGCGCGGTCTTGATGGAGATCGCGGTGGCCGACCCGCCGAGCAGTTCGCGCGTCACCTCGGCCGGCGTCGTCACCGACTCGTCGGCGATGAACGGGACCGAGCAGTGGTTCACCAGCCAGCGGCGCCCGAGGACGTCGTCGGCCGGACACAGCTCCTCGGCCAGCGTGAGGCCGCAGTCCGACAGCTGCTCGAGGGCTCGGGCGGCCTCCGACGGCGACCAGCCGCGGTTGCCGTCCATGTACAGCTCGGCCTTGTCGCCGAGCGTCTGCCGCAGGGCGCGGACCACCTCGACGTCGGCGTCGATCGGCCGACGACCGACCTTCACCTTGAACGTGGAGATCCCGTAGACGTCACGCATCTTGTTCGCCTCGGCGACCATCGCCTCGGGGGTGTCGAAGCCGAGCATGTGGCTGACGCGGAGCTTGTCGGTGAAGCCGCCGAGGAGGCGGTGCACCGGCATCGACCACGCCTGCCCGAGGACGTCCCAGATCGCCATGTCGATCGCCGCCTTCGCGACCGGGTTGCCGACGGTCCGATGCAACCGCTTGCGCATCACGTCGCGCCGGTCGGCGTCGACGCCGACGATCTGTGGCGCGAAGATCGACTCGATCACCGCGATGACCCCGGCCTGCGTCTCGCCGTACGTGAACGGGCGCGGCGGCGCGTCCGCCGTGCCGACGAGACCGCCTCGGGTGTGGACGCGGATCAACACGTGCTCCGCGTGCGACACCTCTCCCGACGCGAAGCGCAGCGGCTTCCGGTACGGGATGGAGTACGGGATCGCCTCGACGGCGGTGATCTCGAGATCGCTCATGACTGTGCCCGTCTACTTCTCGGGGTTCTCCTCTGCAGGCTCTACTTCTCGGGGTCGAGGACGAAGTCGTAGTCGGTGACGAAGCCTTCGGCGTTCGGGTTGTCCTGCGGATCGAGCATCAGCTCGGGCTTCACGGCGGAGGCGATGTCGTCGCCGTTGTGCGGGTCGCCCGGGAAGTACAGCTGGGTGGTGATGAGCTCGTGGCCCGGCGCCGACACCTTGAAGTGCAGGTGCGCCGGACGCCAGGCGTGCCAGCCGGCGGCGGCGATCAGCTGGCCGCACGCGCCCTCGGTCGGGATCTGGTAAGGCGCGGGACGCAGGGTGTGGATCTCGAAGCGGCCCTCGTCGTCGGCGATCCAGGTGCCGCGGAGGTTCCACTCGGGCAGGCCGGGGGCGAACTGCGAGTAGAAGCCGAGGTCGTCGGCGTGCCACAGCTCCAGCTGGGCTCCGCCGAGCGGACGGCCGTCGACGGCACGGACCTGGCCCTGGAAGACCAGCGGCGTGCCGGGCTCGTCGTCGCGCATCGGGATGGTGCCGTTCCACGGGAGTTCCGGGGCGTTCGGGATGTAGTACGGGCCCTCGATGGTGCCCTTGCTGCCCTCGCGGTGCTCGCTGGCGACCTCTTCGACGGAGTGCTCGAGCCACACGTCGAGGAACAGCGGCCATTCGCCGTCCTCACCGACCTTGATCAGCCACGCCTTGAGCGCGTTGTACTCCTCGTAGCTGACCTTCTCGTCGAGCACGATGTCGTTGATCGACTTGATGACCTTGGACGCGAGCAGGTCGACGCGCGCGGTGTCGACGACGCCGGAACGACCGGCCGCGGCGGCCATGCGCTCGCGGAACTGAGCCGAGGCGTTGGCGCCGGAGTCGGCGGCCTTGGCGGTGACCTCTGAAGTGAAGCTGGTCTCGGTCATGGGGTGCTTCTTTCTCTCTGGGGATGGAGTGCCGGCGTGGGCTGTCGGCGGGATCGGGGTTTCTATCGTTCGTTCGGCGGAACGAAGCGGAGGCCGCGGAAGCGGGCGCTGCCCGCGAACACCTCGGTGCTGAGTTCGACGCCGCGGTGGGCCGCCATGCGCAGCGCCAGACGGAGCAGCATCTTGATGTCGCGCGGGGTGATCTCCGGGAAGCCGGCGACGAGTTCGTCGAGGAGGCTCTCGCTCAGGTCGACGCCGTTGCCGTCGGCCAGGATCTGCCAGATCCGGCGGGCGGAGTCGCCGTCGGGGACGTGGTACTCGATGACCGCGGCGCAGCGCGCGAGGATGGCCTCGTCGACGCCGTGGACCCGGTTCGTGGTCAGGAACAGCAGGCCGTCGTAGTACTCGAGGGTGCGGAGGAACTCGGCGACGATCGCGTTCTGACCGAGGTCGAAGCCGCGTTCGGCGACGAAGACGTCGGCCTCGTCGAGCAGCAGGACTGCCTCCCAGCGCTTGGCGCGGTCGAAGATGATCTCCAGATTCTTGCGGACCAGTTCGGGTGTGATGCCGAGGGATCCGGAGTGGATCGAGTAGAGCGGGCGTCCGATGACCTCGGCGTACACCTCGGCGGTCAGCGTCTTGCCAACGCCCGGCCGACCCTTCGCGAGGATGACGTTGCCCGCCGACTTGCCGTCGATGATGTCGCCGGTGAAGACGGAGATGTCGGTGGTGAGGATGTCGAGGAGTTCGCCGTGCTCGGGCGGCAGCACCAACTTGTTCTGGAGGTCGCGGTCGTAGCGGTAGGGCTCCAGGTCGCCGGTGTTGACGTCGAGGAAGTCCTGCGCGGCGAGGTCGAAGACGCGGACGGCGGTGATCACCGGGACGGGGCCGAACTCGTCGGCGGGCCACAGCGGCGACGCCGCGACACCGCGCAGCGGGGCGATCTCGTCGGGGGCGACATCGTGCACCATCTTCCGACCGCTCCGCGCGTTGGGCGAGCGGTAGTCGTCGGTGCGCAGCGCGCGTCCGGTGTACAGGAACTGCTTCCCGAAACCGTCGTCGATGACGGTCTGGAAGGCGGCTCTCCGTGCCTGGTACTCGGCACGAAGAGCCGCGGTCTCCTTGTAGGCGCCGCCCGCGGTGAGGATGTCGGCGGGCGTCTTGCCGACCACTTCGGTCTCGTCGAAGTACAGGATGCGGGGCGCGCGGGACGGCCGTTTGACGGTCGGATTGTCGGCCTCGGCGGTGATCTTGATGCGGGCGCTGCGCGTGCGATCGGCGTGCTCCATCACGATGCCGGTCACCAGGTATGGGTGCAGGTAGCCGTCGGACTCGCGGACGTAGAGCCAGCCGTCGATCATGTCCCGCTGCAGGAAGGTTCGCAGGATCTCGACGGCGGCGTCGATGTGCGGGACGGGAGCGAAGTCGCCGCTGCGCGCCGCGCGGACCGCGGACACGGCGCGCGCGAAGCTGTGGTCGCCCGCCAGGTCGGCGGTGGTCGCGAGGTCGGCGAGCGCGAGATCGGTGAGATCTCGTTCGGCGACGGCGATCTCGGCCGACCGCCAGTTCTCCGCCTGATGCCGCGCGAGCTCCAGGTCGCCGGAGGTCGTGGCCAGAACGACGGCCGTCGGTGCCACCAGCATGCCCAGTTCCTCTCCACGTCGATGTGTGCGTTACGGATCACACTATCGGCGCGAATAGGAATAGGAAATTACTTAGTTGATGCCCATTAAGACGATACGAATATATGACTGCGGGCTATCGGCTCCCCGCGTAATACCGGGCCAGGAAGTCGTCGCGGTAATCGAAGTAGTTGCCGTCCTCGATCGCCTTGCGGGCGCGGTCGACGAGGGTCACGGTGAACGACAGGTTGTGCAGGGTCGCGAGCGTGGATGCGAGGCCCTCCTTCGCCTTGAACAGGTGGTGGAGGTAAGCCCGTGTGTACTGCGTCGAATAGTTGTCGAGCTCCTCGTCGAGGGGCCGGAAGTCGTTGCGGTACTTGCGGTTGGTGATGTTGTAGCGGCCGTCGAAGGAGTAGATGGCGCCGTTGCGCGCCACCCGGGTCGGCGACACGCAGTCGAAGGTGTCGGCGCCGTTCTCGATAGCGGTGAAGATGTCGTCGGGTTCGCTGATGCCGAGCAGGTGGCGGGGCGCGTCGTCGGGCAGTTCGTCGGTGACCCACCCGACGATGGTGCCGAGGTTCGACTTCTCCAGCGCACCCCCGATGCCGTAGCCGCCGAAGCCCTTGCCGCCGTTCTCGCGGTCGATGCGGCTCAGTTCGACGAGGTCGCGAGTGGCCTTGCGGCGCAGGTCCTCGTACTGCGCGCCCTGGATGACGCCCCACAGCGCCTGCTGCGGACGATGCGCCCGCTCCTGCGACAGCCGGTTGTGTTCGGCGAGGCAGCGGATGGCCCACTGGCGGGTTCGTTCCAGCGACGACTCCTGGTAGCCACGGGTGTTCATCAGCGTGGTGAGCTCGTCGAACGCGAAGATGATGTCGGCGCCCAACTGGTGCTGGATCTGCATCGACACCTCCGGCGTGAACCGGTGCTTGGAACCGTCGAGGTGCGATTTGAAGGTGACGCCGTCGTCGTCGACGTTGGCGAGCCGTTCCTTGCCCTCGGCCACCTTGTGGTCGTCCTCCGGGCCGACGGCCTCCATCGAGATGACCTTCTTGAAGCCGACGCCGAGCGACATCACCTGGAAGCCGCCGCTGTCGGTGTACGTGGGGCCGGGCCAGTTCATGAACCGCCCCAGCCCGCCGGCCTCGTCGACGATCTCCGGGCCGGGCTGCAGGTACAGGTGGTAGGCATTGGCCAGAACGGCCTGCGCTCCGAGCGCCGCGACCGATTCCGGCAGCACCGTCTTCACCGTCGCCTTGGTGCCGACGGGAACGAATGCGGGCGTCTGGATCTCACCGTGCGGGGTGCTGATGGTTCCGGTACGACCGGCCGTTCCATCGAGGGTCGCGCGCGGCGTGAAGAGGCTGGAAGTCACGGCCGCCATTGTCCCAGCAGTGTGCGTGACCGCTCAAATTCGTTAGCGTTGAACCATGACTCGCACGATGAAACTGGCCGCGACCGTCCTCTTCGGCGCCTCGATCGCCCTCGCCGGGACCGCCTGCGGTTCAGAGAACGAAGCCGCATCACCCGGTGCCGACACCGCCGCATCGGAGGTCTCGACGCCCGCCACCAACGATCCCAGCGTCCCCGTGGTGCCCGGCCCGAAGCCCAAGACCACCACCTCCGACGAGCCAACCGAGACGGTCTCCGCCGACGGCAACAAGACCTGCGGCGCCACCAAGGGACCCGACGGCGCTCTCTACATTCACATCGTCGAAGGCAACCTGACCTGCGACGTCGCGAAGAGCATCGCCAAGGAGTACGGCCCGCTGATCGCCACCGGCGCTCCGCAGACCGTGTCCGGCTGGGACTGCGGCCCCTCCACCACCGCGGGCGAGATGGCGCGCTGCACCAAGGACGGCTCGGCCTTCGCCCTGATGGTTCAGTAGCCGACTGGGCTCAGGAGTCCGCTCAGCTCAGCGCGGCGGCTCAGCTCAGTGCGTCCGATCAGCTCAGCGCGTCGGCGACCCGTTCCAGAGCGGCGACGCGGCTGCCCTTGATCAGGACCGCGTCGCCCTCGCCGAGCTCACCGAGCGCGGCGACGGCGGCGTCGATCCCGGAGACATGCGTCACGCCGTCTCCGTAGGCGGGCTCGTCGACCGCGATCACGGTGACGCCCAGCGCCGCAGCCTGCTCCGCGACCCCGCGATGCGCGGCGTCACTGTCGGCCCCGAGTTCGGCCATGGTGCCGAGCACCGCGAACCGGCGGCGCGCGTCGATCCGGGCGAGCGCCGACAGGCCCGCGCCCATCGACGTCGGGTTGGCGTTGTACGAGTCGTTGATGATCGTCGCGCCCGCCGCCGTGGTGCTCATCTCCATGCGCAGCCCGGACAGGTCGGCGCCGAGCAGCCCTTCGGCGATCTTCTCGATCGGCACGCCGACGCCGCCACCGGCCGCGGCCGCGGCCAGCGCATTACCCACCTGGTGCTCGCCGCGGGCGCCGAGCCGCACGGCGGTCGTGCCCCACGGGGTGTGCAGGGTGAAGCTCGCGCGGAGCTCGTCGTCGAGCACGATGTCGGTCGCCCGCACGTCGGCGCCCTCGGCGATGCCGTAGGTCAGGACCCGCGCGGTGGTGCGCGGCGCCATGGCGGCGACGATCGGGTGGTCGGCGTTCAACACGGCGAGGCCGTCGGCCGGCAGTGATTCGACGAGCTCGCCCTTCGCCTTCGCGATGTTCTCGAAGCTGCCGAACATCTCCAGGTGCACTGCTTCGACGCGGGTCAGGACACCGACGTTCGGCGACGCGATGGAGCACAGCTGCGCGATGTGGCCGACACCGCGCGCCCCCATCTCCAGGACGACGGCCTCGGTGTCGTCGGGCGCGCCGAGCAGGGTCAGCGGCAGACCGAGCTCGTTGTTGAACGACTTCTCGCTGGCCGCGGTGCGGAACGTGGTCGCGAGGACGCCGGCGAGGAGGTCCTTGGTGGAGGTCTTGCCGACCGATCCGGTGACGCCCACAACGCTGCCGGGCAGCCCTGCACGCACGTGCCGACCGATATCGGCGAGTGCTTCGGCGGTGTCCGCGACCTGCACCGCGGTGGCCGCGACGGCGGGATCGGGCGTCCGGTCGGTGAGGTAGACGGGGGCTCCGGCAGCCACGGCCGACGGGATGAAGTCGTGGCCGTCGCGCGCGGCGACGATCGGCACGAACAGCTGTCCGGGTCGGGCGGTTCGCGAGTCGATGCTCGCGGAATCGACCGTGACATCCGGTCCGTGGAGGGTTCCGCCTGTCGCGGCGGCTATCTGGCTGGCAAGGAGACGCACGACAAACAACGCTACAAGCAAGGACGTATCGTTGCACCCATGAGCACCCCCCTCATCCGGCTCGTTGTCCTCTACGGCGGCGTATCCGCCGAACACGATGTCTCCCGCGTGAGCGCCGCACATGTGCTGGCCGCCGCGGATCGTTCCAAGTACCGCCTGATTCCCGTGGGCATCGACAAGCGCGGCGTGTGGCATCGCAACGACGCGTTGGCCGAGGACCTCGCCGCGGGCGCCGAGCTCCCGAACAGCCTCGAGATCGACGGCCCGGTCGTCGACCCGCATGCCGTTCTGCGCGGCTCCGCCGACGACCTGACCGTCGTCTTCCCGCTCCTGCACGGACCGCACGGTGAGGACGGCACCGTCCAGGGCATGCTCGAGCTGTTCAAGCTCCCGTACGTCGGTTGCGGCGTGCTGTCGTCGTCGCTGTGCATGGACAAGGCCATGGCCAAGGAGGTCGCCGCCCGCGCAGGCATCCCGCAGTGCAAGTGGCTCACGTTCCGCGACGGAATCACCGACGCCCGCCAGATCCTCACCGACGTCACCGAGCAGTTGGGCTTCCCCGCCTTCGTCAAGCCCGCGAACATGGGTTCGTCGGTCGGCGTGAGTCGCGTCGAGAGCATCGAAGAGCTCGACTCCGCCATCAACCTGGCACTGCGGTACGACGACGTCATCGTCATCGAGGAGGGCGTCGACGGCCGCGAGGTGGAGGTGGCCGTCCTCGGCAACACCGCCCCCGACGCGTCGCTCCCCGGCGAGGTGAAGCCCGGCAGCGACTTCTACGACTACGAGGACAAGTACGTCACCGGCTCCGCCGAGTTGATGATCCCCGCGCCCCTGTCCGACGAGGCGATCGCCTCCGTCCGCGAGCACGCCGTCGACGCCTTCGTCGCCCTCCGCTGTGCGGGCATGGCGCGCGTCGACTTCTTCTACGAGGAGGGCGGCCGCGGCTGGCTCCTCAACGAGGTCAACACGATTCCCGGCTTCACCCCCGCGTCGATGTACCCGAAGATGTGGGAGGCCACCGGCATCGCCTACTCCGACCTCATCGACCGCCTCGTGACCCTCGCGCTGGAGGTCCACCGTCGGCGGAGTTCGTTCTCGACGGAGCACTGACCGCTCGACCCCGGACACACCGAAGATTTCGGCCCCCGAATCCATCTCTCAGATGGATTCGGGGGCCGAAATCTGCACGGCTTCCGCATCAGCCCGCGATCAAGGTCGAAAAGAGCCCGCGCCGATCCGGCGCGGGCTCCTTCGAGAGAGTGCGATCAGAGACCGCTGACGTTGACCGCCTGCGGACCCTTCGGCCCCTGCTCGGTGGTGAACTCAACCCGCTGGTTCTCGTCCAGGTTACGGAAGCCGTTACCGGAGATCGCGGAGTAATGGACGAAGACGTCGGCCCCTCCGTCGTCGGGAGCGATGAAGCCGAAGCCCTTCTCGCCGTTGAACCATTTGACGGTTCCTTGTGCCATGCTTTGGTACTGCTTTCTTTCAGTGGGCGGAGGCAAAATCTGCGTACCCGCTGCACCAGGGTTTCACATCTGAATCGATCCTGCGACTCGGTCTTCAGCCGCTCGATCGGGGATGACCACGCGGAATTGGAAAAGGCCCTGACCTGCATCTGCAAGTCAGGGCCCTCGGCGGTGGCGGAGGGATTTGAACCCTCGGTACGGGGTTACCGCACACAGCATTTCGAGTGCTGCACCTTCGGCCGCTCGGACACGCCACCGCGGAAAACTGTACCGCAGTGGATCATCAGTGCGAAATCGGCTGGTCAGCGCCTATTTCGATGTGGTTCAGCGACCGGACAGCTTGGCGGCGATCTCGTCGATCTTGGTCTTGGCGGCGCCGACCGCGTTCACCACGTTCTCGTTGGCCGCGAACTCGCCGATCTTCTCCTTGGCCGTGCCGACGACGCCGACGACGTGCTCGTTGTTCGCGACCTCGCTGAACTTGCCCTTCGCGGTGTCGACCGCGCCGGCGACGTTCTCGTTGGCGGCGATCTCGGTCAGCTTGGCCTTGGCGTTCGCCACGGCGCCGGTCACCTGCTCGCTGGTCGCGAACTCGTCGACCTTGCGCGCGAAGGTGTCGACCACTTCGCTGATCTTGTCCATCGGATCCGACATGTTGTTCCCCAATTCTCGAGCCTACGGGCGGACGACTTCTACCTCTTTGAGGCTGCCACAGGAACCGCCCGACGGCGAGGGGTGAAGGGCCTCGAAACCCGATATCCGGGCAGAGTTCAGGGTTGTCCCCGACGGTCGGCGAAGAAGTCGCGGACCAGGGCGGCGCATTCGGCTTCGCGGACACCGGCGAGCACCTCGGGCCGGTGGACCTGACGCGGATCGCGGAGCACGTCCCACAGCGATCCGACGGCGCCGGTCTTGGGCTCCCACGCGCCGAACACGACGCGGGAGATCCGGGCCAGGCCGATCGCACCGGCGCACATGACGCAGGGCTCCACGGTGACGACCAGGGTGCAGTCCGACAGCCGCCAGCCAGCGCCATGCACGGCCGTCGCGGCGCGGAGAGCGAGGATCTCGGCGTGGGCGGTGGGGTCGCCGTCCGCCTCCCGGCGATTGGCGGCGCGCGCGATCTCCGTCCCGTCGGGACCGAAGACGACGGCACCGATCGGGACGTCGTCGACCGGGGCGGTGCGGGCGGCGTCGAGGGCCGCCGACATCATCGCGGCGGCCTCGTCGTCGACCCCTCCCCGGTCCGGACGCGGCATCGGCGCGGTCAGCGACCGAGCTTGTCGAGCACGGCCGACAGTTCGTCGGCGAACCCGAGCCGCGCCGCGACCATGCCGAGTTGCTCATCGGCGTAGAGGTCGGTGTCGCCGACGATGATGCTCAACACGGCGTCGGGCAGGCCGAGGTCGGCGAGGATCGCGAGGTCGCCCTCCTCCCACGGGTCGACGTCGTCGAGCTCGTCGGGATCGATGTCGGGGATGTCGACGTGCAAGGCGTCGAGGGCGTCGGCGGCGACGTCGTAGTCGATGGCGGCCGTCGCGTCCGACAGCAGCAGCTGCGCGCCCGACGGAGACGGCCGGATGATGATGAAGAACTCGTCGTCCACGTCCAGCAGACCGAACAGGGCGCCCGCCGCACGCAGCTCACGGAGCTGCAGTTCTGCGTCGTCGAGACTGTCGAGGGCCGACGGCTTCAACGCCGACACCTTCCACCCGGTCTCCTCGCGGACCACTGCCACCGCAAAACCATCGACATCGTCGTAATCGCTCTGCGCACCGGGCTTCGCCATGACCGCCACGGTAGCCGCTTTTCTGGACTCTCCCAAGTCGAATCCGGACTGATGTGCCACGCTGAAACCGTGTCTGCACCAGCATCTCGTCCCGTGTGTGTACTCGGCCTCGGTCTGATCGGCGGCTCGCTCCTGCGACGCCTCGCCGACACCGGCGTCCGGGCCTTCGGATACAACCGCGGGGCGGCCACGGTCGACGCCGCCGCGGCCGCCGGGTACGCGGCCTCCGGTGACCTGCACGCAACCCTCCGCCAGGCTGCCGAGCAGGACGCGATCATCGTCCTGGCGACCCCGTTCACCGCCCTGACGGCGATGGTCGAGGCGGTCCGCGACACCGCGCCCGCCTGCCTGCTGACCGACGTCGTCAGCGTCAAGGAGGAGGTCGCGTGCCTCGTCGAACGGATTCATCCGAACGGCCGGTACGTGGGCGGCCATCCGATGGCGGGCACGTCGCACTCGGGGTGGGCCGCCACCGACCCGTCCCTGTTCGAGGGCGCCATGTGGATGGTGACCACGCACGACGACACCGCGGCCGACGACTGGCTGGCGGTCGCCGGGATCGCGCGCGCAGCGGGCGCCTACGTGGTGCCCGCGGCGAACGACGCGCACGATCGCGCCGCCGCCGCCATCTCGCACAACCCGCATCTGACCGCGGCCGTGACCGCGGCGGTCGGCGCGGGCGAGAGCGACCTGGCCCTCCGGTTGGCGGCGGGCAGCTTCCGCGATGGAACGCGCGTCGCGGGAACCGCGCCCGAACTGCAGCGGGCGATGCTCGAGGCCAACTCGATCTCCCTGCTCAACACGTTGAGCGAGACCATCGACCGACTCGTCGCCGCCCGCGACGCGCTGCGCGATCACGGCAGCGTGTCGGTGCTGGTGGAGGCGGGTCACCGCGCCCGCCTCAAGTACGAGGCGATCGCGGGCGCCGATCCGGAACCGATCACCGGGGTGCGCATCGGCGACGACGGCTGGCAGGAGCACCTGCGGAAGCAGGCGCACCAGGCGAAGGTGTGGGTCGGCTAGATCAGCGTCGCGACGCCGACGTACTCGCTGACCACACCGCGGTCGCCGATGACGACGTCGGCGGGACCGTCCGGTCCGGTGACGCGGACCCGACGACCACCGAGGTCCTCGTAGCTCATCGACACCGAATCGATCTCGCAGTCGGGCAGCCGCAGGGCGACGACGGGGACGTCGTCGCGGCGATCGCCCTCGACGATGCCGAACCGCCTGATCGGGAGGCCCTTGAAGAACGGAGACAGCGCGAGGTCGACTACCTCAGCGCCGTCGAAGTCGCTGCGCACGGTGCTGACGGGCGTCTGAACCATCCAGCGGCCGTCCATGTCGCGGCTGATGTCGAGGGAGCTCTCACCGCCGGCGCGGAGCAGTCGCACCGACAGCCTGCGGGTGATGCCGCTCTCGGTGGTGACGAACTCGTACGACGCCGAGTAGGCCTCGGTGTCGGCGGTCGCGGCGGCGACGATGCGCCCGTAGGCGCGGACACGGGTGCCGCTGAGGTTGAGTCGGACCTGTTCCAGTCGCCCACCGTCGGCATCGCGCCAGGTGAGCATGGTCTTCACATCGGCATCCGCCGACGACGCATCGAAGGTGTTCACGGCGTCTACGGTAGTCGGAATCGGTGCCCCGCGGATCAGCCGCGGAACTGACAGGTGAGCATGCCGGTGGTCGACGAGGCACCCGTGGACTGCGTGACGACCGTCTTCCCGTCGACGGTGATGGTGCAGGTCGCGGGTTCGTCGCTGGAGAGGATCACGCTGACGCGCAGCAGTTTGCTCTGGCTGCCGCGAATCGTCTGCTTCCAGGTGCCGGACTCGTTGCGTGCGATCTGCACGCGGTCGCCCGCGAAGTACAGGATGGTCGCGGGGCCGGACTCCACTTCGTAGACGACGGTCGCGGTGCCGGATCGGCCCGGCTGATCGTCGGCTTCCGGGTCGCGCGGGACCGACGACTGCGGTTGCTTCGGCAACTCCTTGAGGTAGGGGTCGTCGGTGGACTGGGTGGCGGGCGGATCCGCGCGGTTCGTCGGCGCGTCGTCGGTGCCGCCGCCGAGCCATTTGAAGCCGACGGCGACGATCAGCACCAGCACGACCGTCGCGGCGAGGCCGATCGCCAGGTTCCATCGACCGTCCGGCTCGGGTGCGGGCGGAGGCGGAGCGGGCGGGGGCGGCGGTTCGACGACCGGCGGAGGTCCGGCGAGGACGCGCTCGCGGTCGTCGTAGGTGAACAGGGGCGCGCCGGCATCGCTGTAGCCCAGGGGCGGGTACACCTGGCCGACGGCGAGCGGCGGCCGGTATCCCGGCACCTGCTGCGTTGACCGGTCCACCACTGTTTCCCTCCGAACGATTGCCTCGGGTTCGATGGTGCCAGAATCGGCGCGTGCCGCGCACCGCGGCCGGGACGTCCGCTACCCGAGCAGGTGCTCGAGGAGGGCCGGGGTCACGATCTGCGGTTGCTGCGCCGGCGCGAGGTGGGCGGCGTCGGGAACCACGAGCAGCCGACCGTCGGCGACGTTCTCGGCGATCACCCGCAGGACCTCCGGTCCGGTCGCGGTGTCGTCGGCACCGGCGATCGCGAGGGCCGGAGCCGTGATGGACGGTAGGTCGGCGACCTGGTCCATGGTGGCGATGGCCTCGCAGCATCCGGCGTATCCCTCGGCGGGCGTCGCGGCGACCATCGCCTCGTAGTACGCCTTGCGATCCGGATTCGTCTCCAGGTAGCCGGGAGCGAACCAGCGGCCGACGACAGCCTCCGCGATCGGTCCGACACCGGTCTGCCGGACCGCTGCCGCGCGGTCGGCGTACGACGCGGCATTGCCCAGCACGGCGCCGGTGCACAGCAACGCCAGCCGGTTCACCCGGCCCGGATCACGGACCGCGAGTCGCATGCCGGTCATGCCGCCGAGGGACAGCCCGACGAAATGGGCACGTTCGATGCCGAGTCCGTCGAGGAGTGCGACGACGTCGTCGGCGAGGTCGTCGATCGTGTACGGCCCGTCCGGGACCGGGCTGCCGCCGTGGCCGCGGGTGTCGTAGCGGACGACGAGGAAGTGTTCGGCGAGCGCGTCGGCCTGCGCGTCCCACATCCGGTGTGTGGAGCCCAGCGAGTTCGAGAGGACCACCGCGGGGTTCTGCGGGTCGCCGGTGACGATCGCGTGGACGTCGACGGCGCTCATCGGACGGACTCGAAGACGCCGGCGAGGCCCTGGCCTCCGCCGATGCACATGGTGACGAGGACGTTCTTCGCCTGCCGGCGGCGCGCCTCGTGCGCGGCGGTGACGACCAGCCGGGCACCGGTGGCGCCGATCGGGTGGCCGAGCGAGATGCCGGAGCCGTTGGGGTTCAGCCGCGGGTCGTCCGCGCCGATCCCCCATTCGGCGAGGACGGCGAGGACCTGTGCGGCGAAGGCCTCGTTGAGTTCGATCAGGTCGAGGTCGTCGAGGGTGAGGCCGGCGCGGCCGAGCGCCTTGGCGGTGGCGCCAACCGGGCCGAGACCCATCTCCGACGGCTCGCAGCCCGCGACTGCCCACGAGCGCAGCGCGAGCATCGGATCCAGTCCGCGACGCTCTGCGTCGGCGAGGGTGGTGACGACCATCATCGCGGCGCCGTCGTTCTGACCGGAGGCGTTGCCCGCGGTGACGGTGGACGCCGGGTCGATCCTCTGCCGGACCGGACGCAGACGGCCCAGCGACTCGACGGTGGTGCCGGGGCGGGGGTGCTCGTCGGTGTCGACGACGACGTCGGGCTGCTTGCGTCCGCCGGGGGCGGTGACGGGGACGATCTCGTCGGCGAAGCGGCCGGTCGCGATGGCATCGAGAGCGCGGCGGTGCGACTCCGCGGACAGCGCGTCCTGGGCCTCGCGGGTGAGCCCGTACTTGGCACGGAGGTTCTCGGCGGTCTCGATCATGCCGCCGGGCACCGGATGCGAGTCGCCGCCGGCGGTGAGGCGGCCGCGGTCGAGGCGGTCGCGGAGTTCGACGCCGCCCTGGCCGGTTCCGCTGCGGATGCCGAGGACGTAGTGCTCCACGTTGGACATCGACTCGGCGCCGCCCGCGACCACCAGATCCGCGCCGCCGCTGGCGATGTGGGCGGCGCCGGAGAGGACGGCCTGCAGCCCGGAGCCGCAGCGGCGGTCGATCTGGGTGCCGGGGACGCCGACCCCGAGCCCGGCGTCGAGGGCCGCGATCCGCCCGAGCGCTGGCGACTCGCCGTTCGGGTAGCCCTGCCCCAGGATGACGTCGTCGATGTCGTTCTCGCCGAGCCCCGTCCGCGACGCGAGTTCGCAGAGCAGGTCGGTGGCCAGGCGGTTCACCGTCAGATTCTTCAGCGCGCCTCCCATGCGCCCAACCGGCGTGCGGAGGGGTGAGCAGATCACGATGTCGGAGCCGGAGAGTCCTGCGGAAGATGCCATGGTTTCAACAGTAGGAACCGAAATCCATACGGTGAAGTACACATTTCACCAGGACTGACATCGGTAAAGTATCAATGGTGGAACTCCGACACCTCCGGTATTTTCGCGTCGTCGCCGAGGAACTGCACTTCCGACGTGCCGCCGAACGCCTGCAGATGGCGCAGCCCCCGCTGTCGGCGCAGATCAAACAGTTGGAGCACGAGCTCGGCTTCGACCTGTTCACCCGCACCACCCGCCAAGTGGAGTTGACCGCCGCGGGCGCCGTCTACCTGGACCGGGTCCGGGAGATCCTCGACGCCGTCGACGCCGCAGGACACCAGGCGCAGCGGGTGGCCGACGGTGCCGCGGGGTCCCTGTCGATCGGCTGCGTCGGCTCGGCCACCTACTCCATCTTCCCGCGCCTCATCCGCGCCCTCCGCGACGAACTCCCCGGCGTCGACTTCAGCGTGCGCGGCGAGATGCTGGTGCCCGCCCAGCTGGCCGCGCTCGACGCCGGCGCCATCGACCTCGCGCTCCTGCGTCCGCCGATCACCGATCCGCGCGTGGTGGTCGAACCGGTGCGCAGCGACCGGCTGATCGCACTGGTCCCCGACAGTCATCCGTTCGCCGACCGAGCCGTCGTCGACCTCGCCGCGCTGAGCGACGACGACTTCATCGTCCACGCCGGACACGGCACGTCGATGCTGAACGGGCTGATCGTCGAGATGTGCGCGGACGCGGGCTACGTTCCGCGGATCCGTCACGAGGTGGCCGAGACCTCGACCCTCGTCACGCTGGTCGCCGCAGGTCTCGGCGTGGCCGTGGTCCCGGAACCGACCGAGGCGCTCGCCATCGCCGGCGTCAGTTACGTTCCCCTGGAACCGGAGACGTCGATCGAGTTGGCCGCGGCGTGGATCGCCACGCCCGCGTCGCCGCTCGTGCACCGCGCTGTGCAGGTGCTGCGGCGCATCGCCCGAGAGTGACGAACGTCGGAGAGTCCGATTCGCAAGGTGCAGGTCACTCCGTTTCCCATTCACTCGAAAAGGTAAGCCTTAGCTGAATGCGGATGCCCGACCGGCGTCCGCATTCGACTGTGAAGAGTCAGGAACCCCATGTCACTGCGCACACGTCTGGCCGGATCGGTCGTCGTCGCACTGTTGGCCGTCAGCGGACTCGCCGCGTGCAGCGAGTCCGAGAAGGTCGACGACGCCACCGCCGTCGCCGCCGGTGAGGGCACCACGTCGTATCCGCTGACCGTCGAGAACTGCGGCACGTCGCAGACCTTCACCCAGGCGCCGAAGCGCGTGGTCTCCCTGGACCAGGGCTCCACCGAGATCCTCCTGTCGCTGGGACTGGCCGATCGCATCGTGGGCACCGCGTCGTGGACCGACCCGATCCGCGAGAACCTCGCCGAGGCCAACGCGACCGTGAAGCGCCTGGCCGACAACGCGCCGACCTACGAGGTCGTGATGGGCACCAACCCGGATTTCGTGACCGCGTCGTTCGGTCGCCACTTCAAGAAGGAGGGCGGTGTCGCGACCCGCGACCGTCTCACCGAGACCGGCGTGGAGAGCTTCCTCTCGCCCACCGACTGTGAGGACGGCCGCTCGATCAACGGCGGCGGCACCCGCACCCGCCCGCTGACCATCGACTCGCTGTACCAGGAGATCACCGAGCTCGCGAAGATCTTCGACGTCCCCGAGCGCGGCCAGAAGCTGGTCGACGACCTGAAGTCCCGCACCGCAGCCGCCACCGCCGAGGTCAAGAAGGACGGCCGCACCATCGCGTTCTGGTTCGCCGACACCAAGACCCCGTACTTCGCGGGCGGCCTCGCGTCGGCCCAGTTGATCGCCACGACAGTCGGCACGAAGAACGTCTTCTCCGACGTCGCCGACGACTGGCCCGCCACCACGTGGAGCGCCGTCGTCCAGCGGAACCCGCAGGTCCTGGTCCTCGGCGACCTCGCCCGCAACCGCTTCCCCGGCGACAAGCTCGCCGACAAGAAGGCGTTCCTCGCGAACGACCCGGTCACCAAGGTGATGCCCGCGGTGCAGAAGCAGCAGTACGTGGCTCTGCACGGCGCCGAGATGAACCCGTCGATCCGCACGGTCGGCGGCATCGAGAAGCTCGCCGACTGGCTCGCCAATAATCCGGCGTGACGGCGACACTCTCCCGGTCCGGCCCCGCGGCATCGTCGCGGGGCCGGACCGCGTCGTTGCTGGTCGCGGGCCTGATCGGCCTGCTGGTGTCGATCCTGGCCGCGACCGCGCTCGGCAGCGAGGGCATCTCGCTGGTCAACGTCCGCGACATCCTCACCAATCATCTGCACCTGACCGACATCACCGTCTTCCCGTACAAGGAGGTGATCGTCTGGGAGGACCGGATGCCGCGGTCGGTGGTCGCCGCGGCCGTCGGCGGCGGGCTCGCGGTGTGCGGCGTGATCCTGCAGTCGCTGCTGCGTAATCCGCTCGCCGATCCGTTCCTCCTCGGCATCTCCTCGGGCGCGTCGACCGGCGCCGTGATCGTCGGCATCCTCGGCCTCGGCAGCGCCGCCATCGGGCTCTCGGGCGGTGCCTTCATCGGCGCGCTGGTCGCGTTCGGCGCGGTCCTGTTCCTCGCGAAGGTCGCGGGCGGCAGCACCGATCGGGTGATCCTCGCCGGCGTCGCGATGACCCAGCTGTTCTCGGCGCTCACCTCATTCGTCATCTTCGCGTTCGCCGACTCCGACGAGACCCGCGGCGTCATGTTCTGGCTCCTCGGCTCCCTCGAAGGCGTCCGGTGGGACGACGCGCGGCTGACCGCGGTGGTCGCCGTCATCGGTCTCGCCGGCTGCTGGGCCGCGGCCCACGCGCTCGACGCCTTCACCTTCGGCGACGAGGTGGCCGCGTCGCTCGGCATCCCGGTGGCCCGTGTCCGGGCGGCCATGCTGGTCCTGACCGCGCTCCTGACCGCAGCGCTCGTCAGCGTCGCAGGCGCCGTCGGCTTCGTGGGTCTGGTCCTGCCGCACGCCGCCCGCTTCCTCGTCGGCCCGGGGCACGGCCGGCTGGTGCCGGTCAGCGCCCTGCTCGGCGCGATCTTCCTGGTGTGGGTCGACGCCCTCTCCCGCGTGGCCTTCCATCCCACCCCGCTCCCGTTGGGCGTCGGCACCGCGCTCATCGGCGTGCCCGCGTTCATCGCGATCATGTTCTCGAGGAGGAGCCGCGCATGACCCTCCACGCCGATCGCGTCACCTGGAACCGGAGCGGCAACCTGGTCGTCGACGGGGTGAGCGTCCATCCCGTACAGGGCGAGACCATCGGGTTGCTGGGCCCGAACGGGTCGGGGAAGTCGTCGCTCATCCGACTGCTGGCCGGGTTCGCGAAACCGACGTCGGGCGACGTCGGCCTCGACGGCCAGGACCTCTCCACCCTTCGACGCCGCGACATCGCCCGCGCCGTCGCGGTCGTGTCGCAGCACGCCGACACCGACGTCGACGTCAGCGTCGCGGAGGTGGTCCGTCTGGGCCGCATCCCGCATCGCGGTGCGTTCGGCGGCGACCGCACCGCCGACGACCGCGCCGTCGCCGCCGCTCTCGAACACACCGGGCTCACCGACAAGACCGACCGGCTGTGGCACCAGCTGTCCGGCGGTGAACGACAGCGCGTCCAGATCGCCCGCGCATTGGCCCAGGAGCCGCGCGAGCTGCTGCTCGACGAGCCGACCAACCATCTCGACACCCATCACCAGTTGGAGTTGATGACGCTGGTGACCCGGCTCCCGATCACGTCGATCGTCGCGATCCACGACCTGAACCTGGCGGCGATGTTCTGCGACCGGGTGATGGTGATGCGTCAGGGTCGCCTGGTCGCCGCGGGCACTCCGCGCGAGGTGCTGACGCCGGAGCTGATCGCGGACGTCTACCGGGTGCGCGCCGAGGTGCGCGGCGACGACGGCCTCACGATTCGGTTTCTCCCGATCGACGCGGACTGATCGTGGCGTTCCGACGGCCCCGACTGCTGTCCAGCTTCCTCGAGGCGACGCCGGTCGTCCGACTGCTGGTGCTGACGCAGTTGGCGTTCAACGTCGGCTTCTTCATGGTGCTGCCGTACCTGTCGGTGCACCTGAGCTCCGACCTCGGGCAGGCGACGGCGGTCGTCGGAGCCGTCCTCGGCCTGCGGACGGTGTCGCAGCAGGGCCTGTTCTTCGTCGGCGGCGCGATCGCCGACCGGATCGGCACCCGGCCCACCGTCCTCACCGGTTGCGCCGTCCGCGTCGCCGGGCTGCTCATGCTGGGACTGTCCCCGTCGATCGTCGGTGTCTCCGTGGGCGCGGCGTTGACCGGTTTCGCCGGCGCCCTGTTCTCGCCCGCCGTCGAGGCGGCGCTCGCCCGCAGCACCGCCGCCCCTGGCGGCGGAACCAGTCGGCTCGACGGCTTCGCCCTGTTCAACGCGTTCGGTCAGATCGGCGCGTTCACCGGCCCGCTGATCGGCGCCGTCCTGCTGGGGACGAACTTCGCGGTCGTCGCGGTGACCGGTGCCGCCGTCTTCGACCTCGTCGGCCTCGCGCACGCACGGTGGCTCCCCGCGGACCCTCCCGAGCATCGTGAACAACGGCTCGTCGCCGGATGGTCGGAGATCGTCCGCAACCGCGCCTTCCTCGGCTTCGCGCTGGTGATGAGTGTGCAGCTCATCGCCTACAACCAGCTGTATCTGCTGCTGCCGCTGGAGTTGGAGCGTGGCTGGGGCAGTCAGGCTCCGCTCGGTGTGCTGATGGCGGCGTCGTCGGCCGCGATCGTTCTCGGGCAGTTGCGGATCGCGGACTGGGCCGGCGGGCTCTCGGTGCGGACGGCGCTCGCCTCCGGGCTGGTCCTCACCGGGCTGGGTTTCGCCGCAGCAGCGGCGGGCGCGGCGATCGGCACCGCCGCCGTCATCGCGGGCACCACCGGCTTCGTCCTGCTTCTCGCGGTGGGACAGATGATCATCGGACCGACCGCACGCGCCGCGATTCCCGGGCTGGCCCGCGAGCGCTTCCTCGGCTCGTACTACGGGGTCTACGCCTCCGTCGGCGGCGTGATGGTCCTGCCGGCGTCGTCGCTGCTGGGCATCGTGGTCGACGCCGCCCCCGACTCCCCGCTCGGCCGCGCCGCGCCGTGGCTGGTGATGGTCGCGGTGATGCTGGCGGCCGCCACGGTGATGCGCGTAGCGGCACACCGTCGTTGATGCCGAGTGCTCGGCCAGAGGTGATTGACTGACACCATGCCTCCGATGACCGCCGATCAACTGCTCGACGGTCCGCGCGGGCGGCGGCTGGTGTTCGAGTTCGCCGTCGACGCCGGGTCGCGCTCACTGCAGACCGCCGCCCAGCTGCGCAGCACTCCGGTTCCGGCGGCGCGGCCCGAATCAGTGCTCAGCGCCTTCGACTACTCCGTCTGCTCCGCCCAGTACTGGCAGGTCGGCGACGGCACCGCGCAGATGTTGGCCGCCGGTGATCTGACGGACGCACTGCGCCCGTTCGCGGAGTCGATCGTCGCCTCGACGTCGACGGCGTGGTGGTTCACCGACTACGCCGCCGACGACCAGGTCGAGGTCTCTGCCTCCTGTCCTGATTCGTACAACGGACCGGTCCGGCCGCTCGCCGACCTGGCCGCGCGTGCCCGCACGAACGAGATCGCGAGCGGCCGAAGGGACCGGGACACGAGCAACGTCTCAGGGATCTGGTGGTCGACCCCCTGGCTCGCCACCGACACCATCCGGAGCGGGGACGATCTCGGGCTTCGACTCGACCTCGTCGAGGACTCCGGCGGGTGGGAGTCCATCTGGACTTGCGCGATCCGGGTCGCGAGCGATGCACGCGTCCTCGAAGTCCATGCGCCGACCGACTGGGCTCGGCTCTGTCGGGATCACCCGTTCGAGATCACGCACACCGTCGGGCCCGACTGGCGGCGTGTGACGGGGATGGAGACGAGGTGGGTGATGCCGAACTGGGAGTCGGTCGCGGCGAAGTACGACGGCATCCACCTCAGCGTCGCGGGATACCTGACGTCGGCGACGCGAGCGATCGCGGTCGATGACGACGTCCACACGATGATCGCCGGCTGGCGACCGGACGGCACCGCCTGGCTGACCGACGACGCTGTGACGACCGCGGGCGACTGGCAGGAGTGGCGTCGGGATCCCGACACGCGACAGTGGAGACGAGTCTGAGATCACACGACGGTGCCAAGCCGGCACCCCCGACGAGAGACACGGGCCGAACGAGAAACGCAGGCCAGAAACATGTTCTGACCTGCGTCTTCTTGTGCGCCCGAAGGGATTCGAACCCCTAACCTTCTGATCCGTAGTCAGATGCTCTATCCGTTGAGCTACGGGCGCGTAGTGGATCTTGCGATCCGCACATCTTCAGTTATACCGGGCACGTGACCCAGTCGGCGGAGACGAGAGGATTTGAACCTCCGGTTCCATTTTCATAGAACAACTCATTAGCAGTGAGTCCCATTCGGCCGCTCTGGCACGTCTCCCTGGTGGAGTCCTTTTCGAACCGCCGGGGCAAAACATTACACAGGGTGAACAGAAGTATGCAAATCAGTGGCCGGTTGCCCCATGCACCGCAGGTCAGACGTACATTCGTAGGGGTGAGCATGCGAATCCGCCCAGACTTGGACACCCTGCCCGTGTACGTTCCCGGCAAGACCTTCCCGGGTGCGATCAAGCTCGCCAGCAACGAGGTGACCGATCCCCCGCTGCCGAGCGTGGCGAGCGCGATCGCCGACGCCGCCGCGAACGCCAATCGCTACCCGGACAACGGGATGGTGGAACTGACCGACGAGCTCGCGAAGAGCCTCGGCGTGACACCCGCCGAGGTCCAGGTGGGCTGCGGGTCGGTGATCCTCTGCCAGAACCTCATCACCATCACCACCCGCCCGGGCGACGAGGTGCTGTTCGGCTGGCGGTCGTTCGAGATGTATCCGGTCGCGACTCAGGTGGCCGGTGCGACGCCGGTGCAGGTTCCGCTGACCGGCGACGCCGTGCACGACCTCGACGCCATGGCCGCAGCGATCACCGATCGCACGCGCTTGATCTTCGTCTGCAACCCGAACAACCCCACCGGCACCGTGGTGGAGGCGCAGGCGCTGCGCGCCTTCCTGGAGACCGTGCCCTCGGACATCATCGTCGCGCTCGACGAGGCCTACTTCGAGTACATGCGACTGTCGGAGCCCTACGCCTACGACGCGTTGGAGCTGCGCCGCGAGTTCTCGAACGTGGTGATCCTGCGGACGTTCTCGAAGGCCTACGGACTGGCCGGACTGCGGGTCGGTTACGCCGTCGGCGATCCCGAGGTCATCGCAGCACTGAACAAGGTCCACATCCCGTTCACCGTCAGCAGCGTGGGGCAGGCCGCGGCCGTCGCATCCCTGCGCGCCCAGGCCGAGCTGCTGGCCCGCACCGACGCCGTGGTCGCCGAACGCGAACGGGTCACCGCCCGGCTGCGCGAACTCGGCTACCGCGTGCCCGACTCCCAGGCCAACTTCGTCTGGCTGATGCTCGGCGACGACTCGATCCCGTTCGCCACCGCCTGCGCCGACGCCGGGGTGATCGTCCGACCGTTCGCGGGCGACGGCGTCCGCGTCACGGTCACGAACCCGAGCGAGAACGACCCCTTCCTGGCGTTCGCCGAGGAGTGGGCGACGCGGCGCTGACTCACAAGAGTTTTTCGGCGCCCGAATCCACTTCACAGATGGATTCGGGCGCCGAAATCTTCCGATGGTCTACAGGGCGGGCTTCAAGGCCTCCCACGCCTTGGGCAGATCCTGCTTCCAGTACGTCCACGAGTGCGTGCCGATCAGCCGGAAGCCGCTGGTGAACGGAATGTCGCGCGACCGCAGCAGCGTCGCGAACTCGAGCGAGCAGCGGTTGGCGCCCATCTCCAGGCCCGAGCCGGCAGCGATCTGCACATCTTCCGGACCATCCTTGGGATCGCGCTTCTGCGTCAGGTCCTGCGGGCCGATGGCCCCGGTGCCGGACGAGATGAACAGCGCCTTGCCGCGCAGTGCCTTCAGGTTCTTCGACGGGTCGTGTGCCCGCCAGTTCGCCGAACCGGGCGCACCCCACATCTTGTTGGGGTCGGCGCCCGACTTGGCGACGGTGGCCCGCACGTACGCCTCATTGGCCTGACCGGAGATCATCGGGCAGCCGCTCATCGACGCGACGCCGCGGTAGAGCTTGGGGTGTCGGGTCGCCAACGCGAACGCCGACTGGCCGCCCATCGACAGTCCCATCACCGCGTTGCTGCCGGAGCCGGAGAACTTGGCGTCGATCAGCTTCGGGAGTTCATCGGCGAGGAAGGTCTCCCACTGCGGCTTGCCGAGCTTGGCGTCGGTCGCGATCCAGTTCGTGTAGAAGCTGCCTGCGCCGCCCGCGGGGAGGACGACGTTGACGTTGCGGCCGGCGAAGAAGCGCTCGGCACCGCCCTTGGTGATCCAGTCGCTGACCTTCTCGCCGCCGTCGGCGCCGTCGAGCAGGTAGACGGTGGGGCGCGGCGCGCTGCCGCCCGGCGAGAGGACGGTGACGGGAACCGGTTCGTCCATCGAGGGCGACTTGATCGTGAGGTCGACGCGGTGGATGCTGCGGACCTTCTCCGCCACGACGTGGGCACCCGGCGCGGCTTGCGCCGGTGCATTCCCCATCGTGATCAGCAGACCTGCAGCAGCGACCAGAGACCCCATGCACGCCGCCCGGCGTGTAACCCGTTCAGACCACATGGGCGACAAGGATAGACCCTGAACCTGTGTAGTGCGTTAAGAGGACGTCACAGATCCGGCGTCCTCCGGAAAACTCCTGAAAACTCAGGTCCACGATGGGCAACCGGGCGAGTCCTACACTCACGACATGCCTACGACACCCGATTCGCCCTCCGGTCGCCACTACGCCTTCGTCGCCGACGTGCCGGTGCGGTGGTCGGACATGGACGCCTTCGGTCACATCAACCACGCCCGGATGGTGACGCTGATGGAGGAGGCGCGCATCCAGTGGCTGCTGAGTGCGGGCGAGGAGTACGCGCCGCTGATCAAGAGCGCGATGATCGTCCACGTGGAGATCCGCTACCAGGCGCAACTGCGGCACGAGGACTCCCCGGTCCGCATCGGCATGTGGATCAAGGGCTTCCGGTCGGTCGACTTCACGATCGGCTACGAGATCTACGGCACGACCGCCGCCGAGGACTCCCGGCCGGCGTGTGTCGCGAGCACGCAGATGGCCGTCGTCGACATCGAGAACCACACCCTGCGCCGCCTGACCGACGGAGAGAAGGGGTACCTGCGGGAATGGAGTCGAGAGGGTGACGCCGGATGACGGACAACACGACCGAGATCCCCGCAGACATCGTGTGGCTGAAGCCCCGCGACGTGGCACGACGGGCGGGCGTCGCGGTGTCGACCCTGCACTACTACGAGAAGATCGGGCTGATCCAGAGCCGTCGCACGTCGGGCGACCGCCGCGAGTACCGACGCGACACCCTGCGGCTGATCGCGTTCATCCGCGCATCGCAGTCGCTCGGCATCTCCCTGGCGCAGATCAAGGCGGCGCTCGACGACCTCCCGCACGACAACCCTCCGGACAAGCACGACTGGGCGCGTCTGGCGCGTGACTGGCGGGAGGACCTCAACGAGCGCATCGACCGTCTGGTGGCACTGCGCGACAACCTCTCGAACTGCATCGGCTGCGGCTGCCTGTCCCTCACTGCGTGCCCGTACACCAACCCGGGCGACGTCCTCGGCAAGGAGGGACCGGGCGCCCGGCGGCTCTGACCGCGGTCGAATCAGCTACGGCTGGTACTTCTCCGGCAGTTCCAGCGGCGCACCGCCGAGCTGCGCGATGTTGCCCTGCAGCACGTCACGGTAGATCCGGAGCTGTTCCTCGCCGCTGCGCACCTGCTGCGACAGCCTGCGCGAATGATCGGCCGACAGCTCGCGGTCGCCCGACCGCGACAACAGGTGGTCGATGCGGGCGTCGATGGTGGTGGCACGGTCGAACTCATTGAGCAGTCGCAGTTCGACGGCGGCGGACTCGACGGTCGCGCTGATCTCGATGAGAGCGTGCACGCGGTCGATCAGCTCGCTCCACACCGGTCGCAGCGCCTCTTCGCGCTCGTTGATATGGGTGAGGAAGCTCTTGTCGAAGCCGCCGTTGGCGCGGGCCCGATCGAGATCGACGCGGAGGGCGCGGAGCGCGACGATGTCGGATGCGATCTCGGCGAGCTCGGCGTGCAGGTTCACCTGCACGCGCTGCATCTCGAAGTGGTCCGACAGCCACGCGGGATTGGTACGGATCCGCTGGTAGTAGTGGCCCGCGACGAACAGCAGAGTCTCGTAGCCGTCGGCGAAGACCGCGCCGCGGGAGCTGTCCTGGACCGTGGGAGCCGTGCCGAAGACCTCGTCGGCCCAGTGCTCCACCTGGCGGCGGCTTGCGCGCCCGGCCACCTTGTCGACGACGCCCGCCACCTTGTCGAAGGCGTCGGTGCCGCCCCAGCGGGCGCCCGACGTCGACAGGTTCGCGACCGGCGTGCACAGGAGTCCGGCGAACAGCTGCTCGCGTTCGTCGATGTCGAAGTAGACGTTCTCGCGACGCTCGCGGCGGATGGCGCGCATGCCGGACGGGTAGACGCCCTTGCCGGTGACGACCGCGCGGTGCGCGTCGTCGCGGCGGCGGGTGAGCCCGTTGAGCCGCGACCGGATGATCGGTACCACGAACCCGGGGACCATCGTGGACGACAGCTTGCGCTCGGCGTGCAGGATGCCGCGCTGCACGCGACGCAGTTCGCTGAAGCCCTGCGGCGCGACGGCCATCGGCAGCCCCTGCCCGATGCGGCGCACGACGGTGGCGCGGGCGGTGGGTGCGAGATAACCGGCGGCGATGAGGATGCACGCCGTGTCGGACAGTTCTGTCGGCTGTCCCGGCACGCGCGCATCCGTCGTCCACTGCCGAACGTCGGCTGCCGTGACGGCGCGCTGCGGTGAGGTCATGGCTTGATCTTACCCGCGGGTTCCGACGGAAAGCGCTGGCGAAGTCCGCCACAGCGGCGCCGTGATGCGATGCAGCACCCACGCGACGGGAATGCTGATCACCGTGGTGACCGCGAACGCCGCGAGGGTGGAGCCGGTGAAGATCTCGTAACCGAGGAGCGGCATCACGAACTCCAGGACCATGACGTGGACCAGGAAGAACTCGTACGAGATCTCACCGAACCACACCATCGGGCGGCTGCCGCAGAGGCGGGACCACACGCCGCCGTCCCCGATGGCGAGCGGTGCGACGAGGGCGATCGCGACCACCAGGTAGAGGGTGTGTTTGACGACGGCGGCGCCGGCGTCGTTCGGGACGATCGTCGGCTCGCCGGCCACCGCTCCCCCGGTCGCCAGGAAGGCGACCGCCGCGACGGCGAGGCTGGGCGCGGCGGGCCAGCGCCTGATCAGTCGAGCGAGGACCGCCAGGATCATGCCGCCGACGAACCAGCTCGCGAAGGCGGGCGGCCACATGCGGGCGGTGAGGTCGACACCGTCGATCCCGTGCACGAGCATCGTCCAGATCGGCGAGATCAGGAGCAGCAGCCCGAGCCAGACCAGGAGGACGTCGGGGCGCCAGAGGCCGCGGCAGGCGACGGCGGCGATCAGCCAGGCGACGGCGGGCAGCGCGACGTAATACGCGACCTCGGAGGTCATGCTCCACATCTGGGTGAGCCCGGTGTGCAGGTGCCCGACACCGTAGACCTGCGTGAACGTCAGGTTCCGGGCCAGCCCGGACCAGCCCTGCCCGAAGTCGGAGGTGTCGGCGCGGAACAGATAGATCACGTACACCGCGATCACCGTGATCCAGTACGCGGGCACGATGCGGCGGACGCGATGCCAGGCGTAGCGACGCAGCGGCGGGTAGGCGGCGGGACGGTCGGAGCGGGCGTCGTGCAGGGCCCGCACCCAGGGCGCGAACAGCAGGTATCCGGAGAGGACGAAGAAGAGGGCGACGCCGATCTCGAAGCGCGACAGCAGCCGGCCGACGTAGTCCTCGGTGTAATGGCCGGTCCAGAACGCGGCGTGCGTGAGGCACACGGCGAGGGCGGCAAGCGTGCGGACGCCGGTGAGGGCGGGGACGCGACTGCCGGATTGTGTGCTCAGATCCAGCCCCGTTCCCGAGCGATGCGGGCGGCCTCGGCGCGGGTGGCGGCACCGGTCTTGCCGATGGCCGACGACAGGTGGTTCCGCACCGTCCCCGCGGACAGATGCACCTGCCCGGCGATGGTCGCGACCGTCGCGCCGGACAGGGCTGCGGTGAGGACCTCGCTCTCGCGCGGGGTGAGCGGGTTGTCGCCGCTGGTGAGGCTCTCGGTGGCGAGTGTCGGGTCGATGACCCGCAGCCCCGCGTGGACGCGTCGGACGGCGTCGGCGAGTTCCGCGGCGGGCGTGTCCTTGACGACGAAGCCACTGGCGCCGGCGTCGACGGCGCGACGCAGATAGCCGGGGCGGCCGAAGGTGGTGACGATCAGCGACCGCACGCCCGGCAGTTCCCGCGACACCAGCGCGGCCGCGGCGATGCCGTCGAGGCCGGGCATCTCGATGTCGAGGAGGCAGACCTGCGCGCCACTGCTGCGGGCGGCGTCGACCACCTCGTCGCCGCGACCCACCTGGGCGACGACCTCGAGGTCTACCTCCAGGTCGAGCAGTGCGGCGAGCGCGCCGCGGACCAGCGCCTGGTCGTCGGCGAGCAGCAGCTTGATGGTCTCCACGTGTCTCCTCTCGCTTGACGAAGCTACCGCGCCGACACCGTCGCGGTGACCGTGGTCCCGGTGGCGTCGGACTCGACGGTCAGCCGCCCGCCGCCCGCCTCCACGCGTTCGGCCAGCCCGCGGAGACCGTTCCCGAACGTCAGGAGCGGCGAGCCGTGGCCGTCGTCGGCAATGACGATGCGGTCGTGCGTCAGTGCGACGTCGCAGCGCGTGGCGCCGCTGTGGCGGACGACGTTGGTGACCGCTTCGCGCAGCACCCAGGCGAACAGGGTGGCGTTCGGACCCGCGTCGGCGGCGGGGTCGGGCAGGTCGGCGTCGATCCCCGCGGCGTCGAGTGCGCTGGCCGACGCCGCGATGACGCTCGGCAGTTCGGGGGTACGGAGGCTGCCGACGGTGGAGCGCACCTCGGCGAGCGCATCGCGGGCCAGCGCGGTGACCTCGGCGATCTCGGCTTTCGCACGCTCGGGGTCGAGGTCGACCAGCCGGCCGGCCAGTTCGGTTTTCACCGTGATGACGGTGAGTGAGTGGCCGAGGATGTCGTGGACGTCGCGCGCCACCCGCTCGCGTTCGGCGACGACGGCGAGTTGGGCGTTGAGCTCTCGCTGCCGCTGCGCGGCGCGGTCGCGGTCGCGTTCGCCGTCGCGCATCAACCGGGTGAAGCCCATGATGACCCCCACGACCACCATGACGACGAGGAATCCGGTGTCGATGCCCCAGCCGAAGATCTCGGGCACGATGATCGCCGCCGCGATGATCACCACAATCGCCGCCAATGAGTAGCGGGTGCGCCACGGCGCGGCGAACGCGACCGCCGCCATCACGTAGGGCGCGACGGCGAAGGCACTGGTGTGCAGGATCGGCATCAGCACGATCCCGATGACGATCAGGGTGGCGATCGCGACATTGCGTGCCGCGACGCGGCCGGGTTCGTCGAACATCGCGTAGACGCACAGCCACACGTAGTCGACGACGAAGACCGCCAGCAGCGCGAGTGAGACGGTCTTGACGCCCCAGCCCGCGTCTGCGGTGACGATGCCGATGACCGGGTAGACGACGAACAGCAGCCAGACGGCGCCGAAGACCCAGCGTCCACTCCGCCACGGTGAGGCGGGGTCGAACGCTGGGCTCATCGTCTTCTCCGAGTCTGTGCGGCACGCGCTCACTGGCGGCGCGTGCTCCGGTTGTACAGCCAGCTTGCCGCAACCGCGAACGCGGCGGCCCAGAAGACGGTGTTCGCGATGATCACCCACAGCGAGATCGGGGTGCCGTAGGCGGTGACGCCACTGTCGAGCGGGTAGCGGGCCAGGGAGACCACGCCGAACATCGGGGTGAACTCGGCGATTCGCAGCATGGTTCCGCTCAACGGCACGAACACGTTTCCTGCGAACGCGAGCAGCGCCAGGACGCCGCCGAGGGCCTGCATGGCGCCGTCGGACTTCAGGACGCTGCCGAGTGCGAGGCCGAGGGCCGCGAAGATCGCCGAGCCGAGCCATGCGAGGAGCAGGCACGCGATCCACGTGCCGACCGAGGCGCGGGCCCCCGGACAGGACGCCGACCACCGCGAGCAGGACCACGGGCAATGCGCTCATGGTGAGGGCGAGGGCCACCTTGGTGGAGACGTAACCGGCGGGGCGGAGCGGCGTCATCATCAGCGTCCGCGTCCAGCCGGCCTGCTGTTCGATGGAGACGGCGGCGGCGTTCGACGCGGCCGCGAGCACCGCTCCGTAGAGCGCCATTCCGACGAGGACGTAGAAGGCGACGTTGCCGTCGCCGACGCTGTCGGTGCTCTTCTGGGTGGCACCGAAGACGAGGTAGAGCAGGGCAGGCATGGCGACGGTGAAGATCATCGCGCGGCGGTTGCGGAGGACGCGGCGGACGTCGTTGCGGAGGTAGACGGTGGAGACGCCCGCTGTCGAGAGTGTCGTGTTCGTGGTCATGGCAGTACCTTTCGGGATCTCAGTTGTCTGCGGTGAGGGCGACGAAGGCGTCTTCGAGGTTGCGGCCGGCGATCTCGACGTCCCGGGCGCGGGTGCTGGTGAGCAGGTGCCGGGCGAGGGTGTCGGAGTCGGCGAGCGAGAGGTAGATCCGACCGCCGCGATGTTCGACGATGCGCAGGTCGGGGAAGACCCGCTGCAGTCCGGGGAGAGCGTCGTCGTCGAGGACCGCGGACACGACGCGGCTGCTGGCGCGGGCCCGGATCTCGGCGGTGGAGCCGTCGGCCACCACCCGCCCGTGGGCCATCATCACGATGCGGTCGGCGAACGAGTCCGCCTCCTCCAGGTAGTGGGTGGCGAACAGCACCGTCCGACCGCGCTCGGCGTCGGCGCGCATCGCTGCCCAGAAGGTGCGGCGGGACTCGACGTCCATGCCCGCGGTCGGCTCGTCGAGGACGATCAGGTCGGGGTCCGGGAGCAGGGCGAGCGCGAACTTGAGTCGCTGCTGCTCACCGCCGGAGCAGCGGGACACCTTGCGATCGCCGAGGTCGGTGATGTCGGCGCGCGCCATCACCTCGTCGATGTCCGCGGTGCGGCCGTGGAGGGCGGCGATGGTGGAGACGGTCTCGGCGACGGTGAAGTCGTCGAGCAGTCCTCCGGTCTGCATGACCGCGGCGATCCGGCCTGCTCGGGCTGCGTCGCGCGGGTTGCGGCCGAACACCGAGGCGGTCCCGGAGTCCGGTTCGGTGAGGCCGAGGAGCATGTCGATGGTGGTGGTCTTGCCCGCGCCGTTGGGGCCGAGGAAGGCGACCACCTGACCGGCCTCCACCTGCAGGTTCAGTCCGTCGACGGCGCGGACGGTGGCGCCTTTGGAGCGGAACGACTTGGTGAGGTCGGTGAGGGCGACGGCCGGGGTCGACGACGTCGGATGCGTCGGGGCGGACGGTGCTGGGGTGAGGTGTCGTTGCGTCATGCCCATGACTCTTCCGCTGCGGCGACGTCCGCACCCAGAGCGGATGTCACCTGTTCGGCATGACGTCTGTCATGTGTCTCCTGCGACTCAGAACGCGGCCGTCGTTGCCCACATCACACCCGACAGGCACAATCGAGAGACACCGACGACGTCACGCCGGTCATTTCGAGAGGGACGCGATGAGGGAAGGCACCACCGTGTCGTCTCGGGTTCGTCGTGCCTACGAAGAGTTCCTCGCGGGCACCACCCCCGCCGACGACTCGGTGCGTTCACTGGTCCGCGAGTCATGGGAGCGCTCACGCCGCCGCGGCGTCGACCCGGAGGACGTGGAGCCGAACCCGGACGACGGCCCGATGTCGGACGGCGACTTCGACGCCTACCGTGCGGGTCACCGCCTCGCGTCCGTCCGTCCGCTGGTGCAGTCGTTGATGCTCGACGACATCTCCGGCACCGGCGTCGTGATCGCGATGACCGACAACCGCGGCCGCCTGCTCTGGGTGGAGGGCGACCACACTGCGCGGGACGCCGCCGCGCGCATCAACTTCGTCGAGGGCTCGGTGTGGAGCGAGGACGCGGTCGGCACCAACGCACCCGGCTTGGCGCTGACAGTGAATCGGGGTGTGCAGATCATCGGACCCGAGCACTTCTCGGGGCCGGTCCAGAACTGGAACTGTGCGGCCGCGCCCGTGCACGATCCGACGTCCGGCGAGCTCCTCGGCGTCATCGACGTGACCGGCGGGCCGGCCGCGGCCGCCCCGTTCGCGCTGGCAGCGGTCCGATCGGTCGTCGCCGCCGTGGAGCGCGAGCTGCACTCGCGCGCCGTCGACCTGGCTTCCCCCGCGACGTTCGCGACCGTCGGTCACCGGCTGACCGCCCTGCGCGACGGCCCCGCCCAGTGGCACGACGGCGCCGCTCCCCCGCGGTCGCTGTCGCCGCGACACGCGGAGATCCTCCTGCTCCTGCAGTCCTATCCCGAGGGCCTCGGAACCGAGCAGTTGGCGACCATGCTGTCCGACGAGGGACTCGGCGCGGTGACCGTGCGCGCGGAGATCTCGCGCCTGCGGCGCGATCTCGGCGACGTCGTCGCCTCCCGCCCCTACCGGCTGACCGTCGACCTCGGCTCCGACCTCGACGACCTCCGTCAGTCGATCGCCGCCGGCGACCTCACCGGCGCCATCCGCATGCTCGGCCGCGGCGGACTGCTGGCCGAATCATTGGCTCCCGGCGTCGTCGAACTGCTCGACGAACTGCGCGAGGACCTCCGGTCTCGGATGTTCGGGACCGGCGACATCGCCGCCCTCAGCGTCTGGGTCGCCTCGCCGCACGGCCGCGACGACATCACCGCCTGGAACGCCCTCGCCCACCGACTGCCCGCCAGCCACCCGCAGCGCGCGGTCGCCGAGGGCCGCGTGCGGCTGCTGGATCGGCGGTTCGGGCTGCGGCGATAGGGGCCGTCAGCTCCGGTTCGACCGAGTCCGGTTCGAAGTTCAGTGATATCCTCGGAGGTGGAAAACGCCAGACAGGATTTGGTGTTTGTAGCGAGGCCGTCCGGTTCACCACCGGATAGGCCTCGCGTTTTGTATGGTCAGGCCATGCCTGTTCGATTTACGCAAAATATCGCATCTGCGCGTTTGGAGCCTTACCGTCGACGCTGGCTGGTTCAAGGTGGCGGCACGCCGAGCGACGCGGCGATCGCAGCAATGTACGCCTGGCAGACATCACTCGCGGGAGCATGGTTCGAGGTCATCGGGCACATCGAAGTCCTGACACGAAACGCAATCGACAACTCACTGCGCGACTGGAACCTGACAAAGGGGTTCGGTCCGGATTGGATCCAGACACCTCATCCCGACCTGGCGCGCATCATCGGCCCACGGGCACTCCACGACATCGAGCGGCAAGCAAACTCCGCTCAGCGTCAACGCACGCAGGGGCACCCCCGGTTCGGGGCGCCGTTGTCCCACGACGACTACGTCGCTCAATTGACGTTCGGAAATCTCACAGCAATCCTCCCGATCAGACCCCCCAACCGCGCCCGACTGGGCTCCGGGTACAGCCCTCGCGAGCATCTGTGGCGAAACGGACTGCGGAACGCGTTTCCGGGCCTCTATGACGTGTGGCAGAACAAGCGTTGGGCTCGGGTCGGCTACGCGCCGGTTCCTGGCGACCTCATCCCCGCGTACGCCCTGGCATCCGCCTTCAACGGCTGCGTCGCCTCCGGAACCGAGTGGGCCACCACGAACAGACACTCCTGGTCAGACACTCCGACCGTCACAAGGACGCCCTGATCGTCGCGCGCGATCAACACCGCAGCCGCCCACGCGATCGGAGCGATGTCGCGTGTACCCGCAGTGTTGACCCTCGAACCTCACCCTTGAGGTTCCATCGGAAGTACGCAGTTTCGGCTTTCTCATCGCCCCTTGCAACGCGACTGCATCGTCGTGCAACGTGACTGCAACCACTCCACCCATAGCGTGTGATTCACCTCACCGATTGCAGTGAATCCACGAAGGAGTGCACCATGACCGTCTTCGCCAAGCCCGGAGCCGAAGGCTCGCTGATGAGCTACGAGTCCCGTTACGACAACTGGATCGGCGGCAAGTGGATTGCGCCGGTGAAGGGCCAGTACTTCGAGAACCCGTCGCCGATCGACGGCAAGACCTTCTGCGAGGTGGCTCGCTCCACCCACGAGGACATCGACCTGGCGCTCGACGCCGCCCATGCCGCCGCGCCCGCCTGGGGCAAGACCTCGGTCGCCGAGCGCGCCGCGATCCTCAACAAGATCGCCGACCGCATGGAGGAGAACCTCGAGAAGATCGCCGTCGCCGAGAGCTGGGAGAACGGCAAGGCCGTCCGCGAGACGCTGGCCGCCGACATTCCGCTCGCGATCGACCACTTCCGCTACTTCGCCGGCGCCATCCGCGCCCAGGAGGGCGGCATCTCGGAGATCGACAAGGACACCGTCGCCTACCACTTCCACGAGCCGCTGGGCGTGGTCGGCCAGATCATCCCGTGGAACTTCCCGATCCTCATGGCCACCTGGAAGCTGGCCCCCGCCCTCGCCGCGGGCAACGCGATCGTGATGAAGCCCGCCGAGCAGACCCCGGCGTCGATCCTCTACCTGGTGAGCCTCATCGGCGATCTCCTCCCCGACGGCGTCCTCAACATCGTCAACGGTTTCGGCGTCGAGGCGGGCAAGCCGCTCGCGTCGAGCAACCGCATCCGCAAGATCGCGTTCACCGGCGAGACCACCACCGGCCGCCTGATCATGCAGTACGCGTCGGAGAACCTGATCCCGGTGACCCTGGAGCTCGGAGGCAAGAGCCCCAACGTCTTCTTCGAGGACGTCATGGACGCCGACGACGGCTTCCTGGACCGGGCCCTCGAAGGCTTCGCGATGTTCGCCCTCAACCAGGGCGAAGTCTGCACCTGCCCGAGCCGCGCCCTGGTCCAGGGCAGCATCTACGACGAGTTCCTGGAGCGCGCCGTCGCCCGCGTCGCCGCGATCAAGCAGGGCAACCCGCTCGACACCGACACCATGATGGGAGCCCAGGCCAGCAGCGACCAGTGGGAGAAGATCAAGTCGTACCTGGAGATCGGCAAGCAGGAGGGCGCCAAGGTCCTCGTCGGCGGCGAGCCCGCCGATCTGGGCGGCGACCTGTCCGGCGGCTTCTACATCCAGCCGACCGTCTTCGACGGCACCAACAACATGCGGATCTTCCAGGAGGAGATCTTCGGCCCGGTCCTCGCGACCACGTCGTTCACCGACTACGACGACGCGCTCGGCATCGCCAACGACACCCTGTACGGCCTGGGCGCCGGCGTGTGGAGCCGCAACGGCGCCGTCGCCTACCGCGCCGGTCGTGACATCCAGGCCGGTCGCGTGTGGACGAACACCTACCACGACTACCCGGCGCACGCGGCGTTCGGCGGCTACAAGCAGTCGGGCGTCGGTCGCGAGAACCACCTGATGATGCTCTCTCACTACCAGCAGACCAAGAACCTGCTCGTGGGCTACGCCCAGAGCGCCAAGGGCTTCTTCTAAGCCGGCGTGAGATGACCGACCAAGGCACCGTCGCTCGCGTGGTGGCCGAAGACTCCGCCGTGGAGCTCCTGACCAAGCTGTCGGAGCTCCACGGTGGCCTCATGATCCATCAGTCCGGCGGATGCTGCGACGGCTCCGCCCCCATGTGCTACCCGGTCGGCGAGTACCGGATCGGGCAGCGCGACGTCCTCCTCGGCGAGGTGGATCTGCCGGATCCACTTCCTCCGGTGCGCGTCTGGATCAACGGCGACCAGTACGAACTGTGGAAGCACACCCAGTTGATCCTCGACGTGGTTCCCGGCCGCGGCGCGGGATTCTCGCTGGAGGCGCCGGAGGGCAAACGCTTCCTGTCCCGCTCCCGGGTGTTCACCGACGACGAGAACGCCGTCCTGGACGCGTCGCCGCCCAAGGTGGGCGCGGACTTCGACGGCTGACAGCCGCGACAGCACAACCGAACAACGAAGAAACTGATGGATCACAGCCCTGGCGGGGCTGTGATCCATCAGTTTCTTGTCGGCGTCGCCGGAGTGTCTGCTCAACCCGCGATCAGAGCGCCGCCGAGGGCGATCCCCGCGACCACGACCGTGGTGAGTGCGGCCTGGACGAAGGGGCGCCAGCCGACGGCACGCATCACCTGGATGCGGACGCCGAGACCCAGTGCGGCCATCGCGATCGTCAGGAGGACCGTCTGCGCGAACTTGCCGATCGAGATCACCTCGTCGGGGAGGATGCCGCTGGAGCGGACGAGTGCACAGGCGATGAAGCCGATGACGAACATCGGGACGATCGGGGGGCGCTTGCCTGCGTTGCCGGTGAGACGACGCTGACGGATGGAGAGGACGGTGACGACCGGGGCGAGCATCATGACGCGAGCGAGCTTGACCACCACGGCGAGCGTCAGAGCGTAGCTGCCGATCATGCCGCCCGCGGCGACGACCTGCGCGACCTCGTGGATCGAGCCGCCAGCCCACAGCGCGGCGATCTCCTCCGACAGGCCCATCGCGTTGGCGGCCAGGGGGATCACCGGGATCATCAGGGTGCCGAAGATGACGACCGTGCCGATGGCGGTGGCCGTGTCCTCTTCGTCGGCCTCGATGACGCCCTCGACACCGGCCACGGCGGCCGCACCGCAGATCGACATGCCGCAGGAGATCAGCAGGCGGCGGGCGAACGGGATGCCGAGGGCCTTGCCGATGAGCAGGCCGGCAGTGATGCCGCCGACGACGATCGCCACCACAACCAGCAGCATGCCGGCACCGAGTCCGAGGACGTCGCCGAGCACCAACTGCAGACCGAGCAGTGCGACGCCGATGCGCAGCAGCACCTTGGCCGAGAACGTGACGCCCGCACCGCAGGCCTGGGGCACGCGCACGACGTTGGCGATGACGGCCGCGATGATGATCGCGAGGAGCAGGGGGCTCGCAGCCGGAACGAAGTGGTTGATGCCGACGGTGGCGAGGGTGATGCCGCCGCAGAGTGCGAGGCCGGGGAGCAGGCTGCCGAAACGCTTGCGAGCCGAGGGCTCGCCGTCCGGTCGGGTGTTGCGCTTCAGCGTGAGGGTCATGCATCTAGGTTCGTCCGAAAGCTTCGTCTCCAGAACCCGAATATCCGGCATGGGGGCATATCGTTTCGATATAACCTCATTTCAGCACTCTCACCTGCGTTGATACCCGGTGCACATGGCCGTCGCGGTAGTGTCACGCCGTGGACCTCCGATCGATCGACCTGGGAGCACTGCAACTGCTCGTCGGCGTCGACGACCACGGCAGCCTCAGCGCTGCCGCACGCGCACTCGACACCGCGCAGCCGAACGCGTCCCGAGCCATCGGGCGGTTGGAGCGTCAGCTGGGTGTCCGCCTCCTGGAACGCGTCACGACCGGCTCCCGCCTCACCCCCGACGGCACCGTCCTGGTGCACTGGGCGCGGCGCATCGTCGAGAACGGGCAGTCGTTGCTCGACGTGGCCGCAGGCCTGCACAGCGACACTGCCGCCGAGATCTCCGTCGACGCGTCGATGACCGTCGCCGAGCACCTCATGCCGCTGTGGCTCGGCACCTTCCGCGCCGAACACGCAGGCACCACCGTGCATCTGCGCATGCGGAACTCCACCGAAGTGTTCGAGACGGTCTCTGCCGGAACCTGCGACGTCGGCTTCGTCGAGAGTCCGTCGGTGCCGCGCGGCCTGCACAGCGCGGTGGTCGCCCGCGACCGGCTCGTCGTGATCGTCTCGCCGGACCACAAGTGGGCCCGGCGTCGGGCACCGATCGACGTCACCGAACTCGCCGCCACGCCGCTGCTTGAACGCGAACCGGGTTCGGGCACCCGCACCACGCTGGAGTACGCACTCGGCGATCATCAGCGTGCCGTCCCGCTCCTCGAGCTCGGTAGCAGCGCCGCCATCCGCACCGCCGTCGCGGCCGGGGTGGGTCCGGCGGTGCTCAGCACCCTCGCCGTCGCCGAGGGCACGCGGAGCGGCGAGCTTCGTGTCGTCGAGGTGGACGGCCTCGATCTGAGCCGTGAACTGCGCGCGGTGTGGCGACCGCCGAGCACGCTGCAGGGCCCGGCGGCCGACCTGGTGCGGATCGCGCGCCGCTCCGCACAATAGGGCGCGACCATCGGCGACAATGGATCCGTGGATGCGCAACCCGGGTACGATGCCCTCGCCGAGCAGTACGCCAGCACCTTTCCGTCCCCGTTCGTGACCGTCCTGGAACGTCACGCGGTCGATGCCTTCGCGGAGCAGGTCCGCGCGTCCGCTCCCGACGCCTCCGTGATCGACGTCGGCTGCGGCACCGGCGGAGTCGCCGCCCACCTGACCGAGCACGGACTGTCGGTCCGGGGCGTCGACCCGAGCGAGGAGATGCTGGCGATCGCCCGTCGGCAGTACCCGCACCTCTCGTTCGAGGTGGGCGACGCCGACCTCGACGCAGTTGATCTGGCGGAGGTCCACGGCGTCGTCGCGCGCTTCAGCCTCATCCACCTCCCGCCCGACCGGGTGCGCGCGACGCTCGCCGATTGGGCGTCGCGTCTGCCGACCGGAGCCTGGCTGCTGGTCGCGACACAGGCGTCGGACGACCCGGGAGTCCACGAGTTCGACCACCATGTCGCCCGGGCTTGGCGATGGCATCCGGAGACTCTGGCGGCGGCGGTCGACGCGGCCGGTTTCGCCGAGGAGTGGCGTGCCGTCAGTCGACCCGACGTCGACTACCACCACCGATTCCCCGAGATCCACCTGGTGGCGCGATGCCGGTGACCGAAGACCCCCACATCCCACCGTCACGGCCGTCCGTGACCGGCCTCCTGTGGAGCCGACCGTCGGCGCGCGGCCGATGGGCGCCCGCGCTGCGGGCCGGCGTCTCCTTCCTGGTCCCGGCACTGATCCTGCTGGCGGGCGGGCTCGGCCAGAACGCGATGCTGGCCGCTCTCGGCACGTTCGCGGTGTTGTTCGGCGAACGACGCCCGTACCGCATCCGGTGGAAGACGATCCTGACGGCGGGTGTGCTCCTGGTGCTGACGGTGACCCTGTTCGGGCTGCTCGGGGCGTGGGTCGGGGCGGCCCCGTCGATCCCGCGCGAGCTGATCACCGTCGTCGCGCTCGGCGCACTCACCGCCGTGAGCGTGTTCGGGTCCAATGCGCTGCGTCTCGGCCCGCCCGGGCCGTTCTTCCTGGTCCTGGCGGGCGGCGTGGTCGCGGTGATCTGCCAGGCCGGGCTGTCGCCGCTGACGGTGGTCGTGTGCACCGCCGCCGGCTCTGCGTCAGCACTGATCGTCAGCATGGTGCCTGCACTCTGGCGTCCGCACGGACCCGAGACCGACATCACCGAGGCGGCGCTCGCGGAGATCGACGGCTTCCTCGCCGCCAACCGGCAGCCGTCCCGTCGGCACGGCGTCGCCGCGTCGACTCTGAACGCGTGGACGGTGCTGCACGACGCGTCGCAGACCGACAGTGACCTGGCCCGGCGGCTGTGGGAGTCGCACCACCGGATCCACGACTCGGAGTCCGGCGCGCTGGTGGCGCCGCTCCCCCGGCCGAGCGTCATCCACCGTCTGCGGTTCGCCCTGCACCCGAACAGTCATGCCTCGGTGACGGCGCTCCGCAACACCGTGGCGGTGCTGGTGGTCGGCAGCGTCTCGGTGCTCGCGGGACTCGGCCGACCCGACTGGGCGGTGGTCAGCGCCGTCCTGGTCCTGCAGTTGGGACCCGACCGGGTGCGCGGCAGCGTCCGCGGCGCCCACCGCGTGCTCGGCACCCTGATCGGTCTCGCGATCTTCGCCGCCCTCCACAGTCTCGATCTGCACGCCGTCGCCCTGATCGTGGTGCTGGCAGTGCTGAACATGGCGATCGAGCTGACCGTGACCACCAACTACGCGCTGGCCGCGACGTTCATCACCCCGCTCGCCCTGCTCCTCGGTTCACCGAATCAGCCGATCGTGCATCAGATGACCTCGCGGGTCATCGAGACTCTGCTCGGCGTCGGGATCGCGATCGCCATGCTCTGGCTGCTTCGACCGCGCGCTCACCGGAGCACTCTGCTCGCCGCCGACGACCGCGCGCGGGCCGCGTGTCTCGCCGTCTTGGCGAGCGCTACCGAACTGGTCCCGTCGACGCCGGAGATGCGGGTCCGGCGCCGCGACCTGCAGTGGCAGCTCCTCGAAGCCGAGCTGGCCGCCACCGACAGCGCCAACGACGAACCGTCCTGGGCGCGTGACTACTGGCCGCAGCACGCCGCGGCCCGCGCCGTCGGCTACGACACGCTGTCCGCCTGCTGGCGTGCGGGTCCGGACACGCTGGTCGATCCGGCGCTCGTGCTGAAACTGCACGCGCGGGCGGTGGCGACGCCAGACGTGTAGTGCGTTACCCGGAGCCCGGGCGTGCCAGAGCATCTGTGAGTTACGCCGGGTAAAGGAAGTGACTGGCGATGACTACGAGACGAACGAAGAAAGCGTGGTCGGATCGGCATCAGCCAGATCGACGATAGCTGAGGGCGCTTCGCGGCATGCAGCCGTACCGATCAACCGATCTGTCTGGCGAGAGAGGCGAGCTTGAGTCTCGCAGCCTGCTCTTCGAGGACGGTCACTTGACCGTCGCCCTGATTGCGGGCAGTCAGGACATACAGCGTCGGTCCCTTCCGGAAGACGAGTACCGCCGCCTCGTTGTGACCCGCGAGCCTGAAGAAGGACGAGTCGCCAATGCCCGGTGACAGTGCCTTCTCGTCGTAGAACAGCCCACTCTTGAGTTCTCGCTCCGTAGCCTTGACATCGGCAGGCGCGGTGAATGTCGCCAGGGACAGGAGGGTCTTGCCCGCTTTACTCCAGTAGCACGTCGACACACCCGGATTCTTCGACAGTCCCGGCTTCGCCGCGTCGGGAGCGACCCCCGTGGTAGCGACCACCTGCTCGGTCGTCACCCGATCGCAGGCCGACTCGACCGCAACGGTCTGACTGGTCTCCGGTGGCGGCGACTCCGAGCCACTACCGCACGCGACTATTCCACCGAACGCGACGCCAAGCGCTGCCGACAGCGGCGCAACGCGAGTAAAGAGCGATCTGAGAATCATGCGTCGACCCTAAATCACGAGGTCGCGTCTCGGTATCAGGCGCTGCGATGTACGCCGATTGATCGACAGGACCCATGCGAGGCCGAGGCCGGCAATGGCCGCAGGCAGACTCACGCCAGTTCGACCGCTGACGAAAGTGGTAACGAACTACATCATTGACGTCGGCTCAGTACCCCGCGCCCGGCGTGACGACGGCCATCAGCTCCTGACCCGCCTCGAAGCGCCGGATGTTCTCGGCGACGAACGGCGCCATCTCGCGGGTGAGGCCCGACGCCGGGTTCGCGACGTGCGGCGTGATGATGACGTTGGACAGCGTCCACAGCGGGTCGTCGGCCGGCAGCGGCTCGGGGTCGGTCACGTCGAGCGCCGCACCGGCGATGACGCCGCTGCTCAACGCCCGGTGCAGGGCCGCCTGATCGATCAGCGGTCCGCGCGCGACGTTGACGATCCAGGTGTGCGAATGCAGCCGCGCGAGGGTCTCGTCGTTGATCAGGTGGTAGGTCTCGGCCGTGGCAGGCGCGGCGAGGACCACATGGTCGGCGAGCGCCCAGACCTCGTCGGTCCGGTCCGCGGTCAGCGTCCGGTCGGCGCCGGGAACGGCACGACCGCGACGGTTCACCGCGATCACGGTGGCCCCGCACGCCTTCAGCAGCCGCGTCAGTTCGCGGCCGATGCCGCCGGCGCCGATGATCGCGACGGTGGAGCCGCGAAGGGACCGCACGGCCGGGTCGATCCGGTCCTTGGCCCAGTGGTCGAGAACCGCGGTGTTGATCTGGCGCAGTCCGGCGAGGAGCAGTGCGAGCGCGTGCTCGGCGACGCCGACCGCGTAGAAGCCCGACGCATTGGTCCACAGTCGACGATCGTCGAGGACGCCCTCGGCGACGAACTTCTCGATGCCCGCGGTCGCGAGCGCCACCCAGCGAACGGTGTCGGCCAGCTTCGGGAAGCCGTCGGGTCCGCCGATCCAGACGAGGGCGTCGGCCTCGTCGAGCGGGACGACGGTGCTCCCCGCCGCGGTCACCGCCTCGACCAGACAGGTGTCCTGCACGGGTTCGATCGCGATCTTCACTGACGCCCTCCTCGACTACAGCCTCCCGGGCTGTCCGGTCCCCAGGTTAGTGCCGTCGCCGCCCGTGAAACACTGTCTCCGACATTCGGTTCACGAGGAACAAGCACTTCATGAGTATCACTGAGATCGCCGGGTACCGGGTGCTGCGCCAACTCGGCGCCGGCGGCATGGGACAGGTGTTTCTCGTGGAGCATCCGCGTCTGCCTCGACGGGATGCGCTCAAGTTGCTGGACGCGGGCGTCTCGCGAAACGACGACTTCAAAGCCAGGTTCCAGCGCGAAGCCGACCTGCTGGCACAGCTGTCGCACCCGAACATCGTCACCCTGCACGACCGCGGCGAATACGACGACCGGCTGTGGATCACGATGGAGTTCGTCGAGGGAACCGACGCCGGTCGGCTCGTCGACACCGACGGTCCGCTGCCGCTGCCGCTCGCCCTCACCCTTGTTGAGGGCGCGGGTGCCGCACTCGACTACGCCTGGCGCAAACAGCGGATCACCCACCGCGACGTGAAGCCCGCGAACATCCTGGTGGCGCTCGACACCGACGACGACGAGCCCGTCGTCGAAGGGGTGAAGCTCGCCGATTTCGGCATCGCCAAGGCCGCGGAGGAGACCACCTCCCTGACCTCGACCGGCGTCACCGTCGGGACCATGGCGTACATCAGCCCCGAGGCCATCGAGGGCGACGCCGTCGACAACCGGTCCGACGTCTATTCGCTCGGCTGCACCGCCTTCCACCTGATCACCGGGCAGGCACCGTTCACCGGAAAGTCGATGACGGCGCTCATGTCCGCGCATCTCAACCATCCGGCGCCCACCGCGTCGCAGGTGCTGCCGTCGCTGCCCACTGCCCTGGACTCGGTCTTCGCGAAGGTGCTCGCCAAGGACCCCGACGACCGCTATCAGTCCTGCGCCGAGTTCGTCGCCGCCCTGTCGGACGCGATGCACGGCGTCGCACCCGCCTCGTTCGCGTACGCGCAGACGATGACGGCGCCGACACAGCAGCGATCCGAGGAGCCGCGTTCCCGTCGCACCCTGTGGCTGTCGCTGTTGACGGCCGCGTGCCTCCTCGGCGCGGTCGCGATCGCCGGCGGCGTGGTCTACCTCTCGGGCAAGGACGATCCGACCGCACCGGTCGCGGCCTCGCCCGCGCCGCAGCGGACCACCACGATCACGCGGACCACAACGAGTTCCACCTCGCCGACGCCCACCGAGGTCGTGGAGACCACGCCAACCGAGGAACCGGTGACCGAGACGGTGCCGACCACGCCGGAACCGTACGAGGGGCAGCCGTGCGGAATCGATCAGTTCGGCGATTACTCGTCGGATGGCACGCTCGTGTGCAGTGCAATGAACGGCGCATGGAGCGATGCGACGCACATGTCGCGCCCTGCCGTCGAACGGGGATCGGGATGTAGCGAACCCGGTGCCCGGGCACGGATCGCTCGCACCGATGGGGTCGCGACCTGTCAGACCGGCCCCGACGGCGCTCTCGTCTGGGACTTCTAGGCGGCCCTACCGCCTCCCGCGCCGAGCGCCCTTCCCGAAATTCCGGCCCGGGACCTTGCCCGCCGCTTCACGATTGGCCCGCTTGGCTGCGGCCTTCTCCTTCGCGTTCCGCTTCGGCTGCTGCTGATCGCGGCCGCGAGACGAGCCCGCGCGACGACCGCGCACGATGCCGACAAACTCGTCGGTCAGGTCGGCGGTGGGCGACGGCCACAGCAGGACGACGCGGCCCGTGGGGGCGTCGGTCACCGGCCGGTAGACCAGGTCGCGGCGGTGATGCAGCCGGGCGAGGGACTGCGGGACCGCCAGCAGTCCCATCCCCGCGGCGACCAGTTCGACGGCGTCACCGACCGTCTCGGGGCGATGCTCCACGACCGTGCCGGGCCGCGCAGGCCAGTCGAGGACGTCGTCGAGCGGGACCAGGAAGTTCTCGTCAGCGAGGTCGTCGGCGGTGAGATCGTCGGCCAGCGTGAGGTAGTGGTCCTTGGGAACGATGACGACCGTCGTCTCCGCGTAGAGCTCGATGGCGTGGTGCGGGCCCGGGTCGCCGACGTCGAGCGCACGCGGCAGTCGGGTGACGACCGCGTCGGCGCCGTCGTCCTTCAGGAGGGCGGCGCTGCCGGCGACGGTGCACGACGCCAGCTCCAGCGGCACGTCGGGGAACCGTTCCTCCCACTTGCGGACCCACTTCGCGGGCATGACGCCGGGGACGTACGCGAGTCGGAACCGGCGCGGCACTGTGGGTCGCTCAGGAACGGGCTGCTCGGGAGCGGGCTGCTCGGAGTCGGGTGACATCGGGTCAGCGTATCGGTCAGGCACGGCCGACGAAGGCGAGGAGCCGGTCGGCGGCGTCCCCGGACTCCGTCGGCATCACCGCACCGATGTGCCCGAGGGCCCGCATCTGGTCCACCACGTCCGCCGCTTCGCGCAGCAGGAAGTCGGTCAGCTCGTCGCCGGGGCGCCACGGCGTCCCCAGTGCGTCCGCGAGGTCCTTGCTGTGGACGGTCAACTCCAGGAGGCGCAGCACCATCAGCTCCGCTCCGCTGCGCTTGCCCGCACGGTGGTCGACGAGAACCGACAGGTCGGCGCGTTCGGCGGACTCGCGCAACTGATGTTCGTGCTCCCAGAACGTCCCGATCGGGTCGTCGCCGATGTAGTCGAGGCCCCGTGTTGCAGCGGTGTCCGCGGCGCTGCCGCCGTCGAGCAGGATGCGATAGCGTTCGCCGCCGCCGGCGACGTGGTCGACGAGTTGCCGGATGGTCCAGTCGCCGCAGCCGCTCGGCACATCGATGTCGTCGCCGAGCGATTCCAGCCCGGCGACCCAGAGCGACTCGGCCTCGCCGAGCAGTTCCTCCGCCGCCATCGCCTGCACCACCTGCGATGACGTGCGCAACTGCACGCCTATCAGCCCGAGGTCGGCGAGCCGTTCGTCGGTGGCCTGCGACGTCGCGTCGGTGACCAGGACGGTGCGGTAGTCGAGTTCGGAGGCGTCGGTGATCGTCGCGCGCGGGCAGTTGGGCAGGTTGCATCCGGCCACGACGACCGTTGTGACGTCGTGGTCGCCGAGCAGCGAGTCGAGCGGGGTTCGGAAGAACGCCGACCAGCGCGGCTTGTAGAGGATGTACTCCACGTCGCCGATCTGCTGCGCCGCGCCGAAGCGCAAGGAGTCCCAGTCGTAGTCGACGTCGCCGGGGAGCAGTTCGCGCGGGATCTCGGCGCCGAGCGTTCCGGGCGCGACGGCACCCTGGCCCGCCTCGATCGCGGCGCGTCGCAGGAGGTCGACGTCGCTGTCGCCCGGCCGATACGACCGCACCACGTGGATCACGGGACGCCCGAGTCTGCGGAACTCGGCGATGGTCGCCGCGATGTTCGGGATCACCTCGGGCGTGCCGACGATCGCCGCCGGGCCGTCGACGAAGTCGTTCTGGACGTCGATGACCAGCAGTGCCGCATTCGCCCAGTCCGGGACCAGATAGTCGACCACGACATCGATCGTCGCACAGCCCGAGCCTCGGCGTCAGTCCTGTTTCGGCAGGGGGACGTTCTGCAGGCGAAGCTGACCGCGCGCGAGGTCCTTGCCGGTGGCGTCGTCGACGATCTCGACCAGCCACAGTTGCTGGGTGCGCCCCTGGATGATCGGTTCGGCGGTCACGCGGGCCCGGCAGCCGTTGGACGCGCGGAGGAAGTCGGTGGAGTTGTGCAGACCGACGGCGAACTGGCCGCGGTCGGCGACGGCCAGGCTGCCGCCGATGCTCCCCGCCGACTCGACGATGGTCGCATAGACGCCGCCGTGCACCACGCCCCACGGGGTGTGGTGGCGCTCGCCGAGATCCACGTATCCGGCGACGCGGGTGCCGGTGGCTTCGGTGACTTCCAGGCCCAGGGCCTCGAGGAACGCACTGGTGGTGTCGGGAATGCTCGGGGTCTCGGTCATCACCGTTCTCCTTCTGGTCTCGGCCAGCGTCGCGCTGACTTCTTGATTCGAAGTTAGACGGAACTATCACTGACTGTCAATACCAAAGCCAGCTAGGATGAGCGGCATGGACTGGCTCGCGTACGACACCGACAACTGTTCCGTCCAGCGCACCCTCGACGTGATCGGCGACCGCTGGAGCGGCATCGTGCTGCGCGAGGTGTTCAACGGTGTCCGACGGTTCGACCAGATCAGGGAGCACACCGGCATCTCCGACTCGGTCCTCTCCGACCGGCTGCGCAAGCTGGTCGAGGGCGGCATCCTCGTCGCCCGCGAATACCAGGAACCGGGTCGACGACGCCGCAAGGAGTACCGACTCACCGAGGCCGGCCTGGACCTTCAGGCGGTGTTCATCTCGATGCTCCGTTGGGGCGACAAGCACCGCCCCGACGTCGACGGCCCCGCCGTCGAAGTGTCGCACCGCGACTGCGGCGCACCCGTCCGCGCGGTGATGATGTGCGACGACGGGCACGTCGTCGAGCAGCGCGATGTCCGCGCGAGTCCCGGGCCGGGCGCTCACGTGCGCGGTTGAGTCGCACCACTATCAGTTTCCCGCACTCGGTCGCGACCGAGTGCGGGAAACGGAAGTGGTGCGGGAAGACGCGAAGCGGGACCTACCCCTCCCCCAGTCGCGGCGGGGCGGAGCGGTAGGTCGGCGGGGTCGCGGACAGGCGGATCGGGTTGGCGACAGTCGGGACCGGGGCGTCGCGGCGCGGATCGTCGATCTGCGCGATCGGGTCCAGGCCGAGTCGCTGCGCCAGGGCGAAGGCCTCGCCGATGTCGTTGACCGGGCCGCAGGGGACGCCGGCGGCGGTGAACCGGTCGAACCACTCGTCCGCGGTGCCGGCGGAGAGCAGCCGAGTCAGCTCGGCGATCAGCACGTCGCGGTTCTCGACCCGCGCGGCATTGGTGGCGAAGCGCGGATCGTCGGCCATCTCTGGGACGCCGAGCTCGCGGACCAGGACGCCGAACTGGCGGTCGTTGCCGACGGCCAGGATCAATGGCCGATCAGCCGTCGGGAACGGTTGATACGGAACGACGCTCGGGTGCGCGTTGCCCATCGCATGCGGGACGACGCCGGCGCCGACGAAGCCGGAACTCTGGTTCACCAGCCCCGACAGCAGCGACGACAGCAGGTTCACCTCCACCCGCTGCCCCTCGCCCGTCCGGTCGCGGTGCCGCAGCGCGGCCAGGATCCCGACGGCGGCGTGCAGCCCGGTGATGACGTCGACGAGGGCGACGCCCGCCTTCGTCGGCTCGTCGGGCGACGGCCCGGTGATGCTCATCAGCCCGCCGACCGCCTGCACCAGGAGGTCGTAGCCGGGCAGCTGATTGTGGCCGCCGAAGCCGGTGATCGAGCAGTAGACGACGCCCGGGTTCGCCGCGGCGACGTCGTCGTATCCGAGGCCGAGCCGATCCATCGCGCCGGGCAGGAAGTTCTCGACGACGACGTCGGCCCGCAGCGCCAGATCCCGCGCGGCGGCGAGGTCGTCGGCGTCGCGCAGGTCCAGGGCGAGGGAGGTCTTGTTCCGGTTCGCGGTCTGAAAGTACGTCGACTGGTCGCCCGCGTAGGGCGGACCCCACGCGCGGGTGTCGTCGCCGGAGCCGGGACGCTCGATCTTGACGACCTCGGCACCGAAATCGGCGAGCAGCATCGTCGCGTAGGGGCCCGCGAGAACGCGACCGAAGTCGGCGATCAGCAGACCGTCCAGCGCACCGGTCACCGGAAGGCGGATTCGCCGGTGAGCGCACGGCCGATCGTCAGCTGGTGGACCTCGGAGGTGCCCTCGTAGGTGAGGACCGACTCCAGGTTGTTGGCGTGGCGGATGACCGGATACTCCAGGGTGATGCCGTTGGCGGCGAGGATGGTGCGGCACTCGCGCGCCACCTTGATGGCCTCGCGGCAGTTGTTCAGCTTGCCCAGACTGACCTGCGCGGGCTCCACGTGACCGGCGTCCTTGAGACGGCCGAGCTGGTACGCGAGCAGGTGCCCCTTGCCGACCTCGAGTGCCATGTCGGCGAGCTTGGCCTGGGTGAGCTGGTACGAGGCGAGCGGCTTGTCGAAGACCAGGCGGGTGGCGGCGTAGTCGACGGCCGTCTCCAGGCAGTCGCGAGCGGCACCGATGGATCCGAAGATGATGCCGAAGCGCGCCTCGTTGAGGCAGCTCAGCGGGCCTCGCAGGCCGGCGGCCTTCGGGAGCATCGCCGACTCGGGCAGACGAACGTCCTGCAGGACCAGCTCGGAGGTCACCGAGGCACGCAGCGACATCTTGGCGCGGATCTCCGGCGCCGAGAATCCGGGGGTGTCGGTCGGGACCACGAAGCCGCGGATGCCGCGGGAGCCCTCTTCCAGGTCGGTGTTGGCCCACACGACGGCGACGTCGGCGACGGAGCCGTTGGTGATCCACATCTTGGCGCCGTTGAGGACCCAGTCGGAGCCGTCGCGCACCGCGCGAGTCCGCATGCCGCCCGGGTCGGAGCCGAAGTCGGGTTCGGTGAGGCCGAAGCAGCCCAGTGCGTCGCCCGCCGCCATCCGCGGCAGCCACTCGTTCTTCTGCTCCTCGCTGCCCCAGTGGTGGATCGCGAACATCGCGAGCGACCCCTGCACCGAAACCAGCGAGCGGATGCCGGAGTCGATGGCCTCCAGTTCCAGGCAGGCCAGGCCGTAGTCGACGGCGCTCATGCCCGCGCAGCCGTAGCCCTCGAGGTGCATGCCGAGCACACCGAGGCCACCGAGCTCCTTCGCGAGCTCCTTGGCGGGGATCCGCGCCTCGTCGAACCAGCCTGCGATGTGCGGGCGGATCTTCTCCTCGCCGAATTTTCGGACGGTGTCGCGGATCTGCCGCTCCTCGTCGGAGAGCAGGGAGTCGAGTGCGAACAGTTCGGTGACGGTGCTGGTACCGGCCATGGCGGTCTCCTTGTCGGGGTGGAGGGAAATCTTGGCGCAATGCTTTGCGCAAACGATTGCACTGTGATGGACTGAGAGTAACCAGAACGCGGGCGACCCGTCAACGATCTCTTTCAGGTGAGGAACCACGATGACCGATCCATCACGCCGGAGGGCAGGGCGCCCGCCGACGATGAAGGAGATCGCCGAGCGCGCAGGCGTCCACGTGTCGACGGTGTCGCGCGTGCTGCGGCAGAGCGAACCGGTCGACGGCTGGTCGGAGGCGGCGCAGCGGGTGCGGGAGGTCGCCGACGAGCTCGGGTACCGACCGAATCCGTGGGCCGCGAGTCTGCGGACCCGGCGCACGACGACCATCGGCGCCGTGATGCCGCGCCTGACCGACGGCGTGGTCGCAACGATCTATCAGGGCGTCGAGGAGGCGGCTCGCGCCGCCGGCTACTCCGTGCTGCTGTCGAGCCCGCCCGACGAACCCGCCGAGCAACGCGCGGCGATCGAACTCCTCGCCGGTCGCCAGGTGGACGGCCTCATACTCAGCAGCCTCCACAGTCCCGCAACGGATTTCGTCGACGATCTCAGTCTGTCGGTCCCGGTCGTTGCGTTGAACCGGCACGCGAACTCGGGACTGCCGTTCGCCGGCGGCGACGACCGACTCGGTGGTCGCCTGGCCGGAGAGCATCTCGTGGACTGCGGGTACCGGCGAATCGCCGCGGTGGGCGGCCCACTGTTCGCGACCACCGGCGCCGACCGGCTCACCGGCTTCCTCGACGCCATGCGCGACGCCGGCATGCCGGTCCCCGACGATCGAATCGCACACGCCCGGATGGACGTGCAGGGCGGCATCGACGCCGCACGCACGCTGCTCGATCGCGACGACCGCCCCGACGCCGTGTTCTGCGTCAGCGACACGATGGCGATCGGACTGCTCGGCGTGGCCCGCGACCTCGGCCTGACGATCCCCGACGACCTGGGACTGGTCGGCTACAACGACATCCCCGTCGCCGCGCAGCTTCCTGTTCCGTTGACGACGATCGTCACGCCGGCACACCGGATCGGCGAGGCGGGAGTACAGCTGCTGCTGCAACTCATCGCCGGGACCGAAGTGCCGGCCGACGTCAGGCTGCCGGTCGAACTCACGGAACGCGGGTCGACGCGGCGTCGACCGAGGTCAGAGACTCAGCCGCAGTAGCCGCAGACGCCGGTGGCGGGCAGCACGGTGAAGCAGGTGGGGCAGAGCTTGGGCTTCGGCTCTTCCTTCGGCTCCGGCTTGGGCTTGGCGGCCTTTCTCGGCTTGGCGGCCTTGGGCGTGCTCGCCGAGCCGTCGGCGACGGACTTCGACGCCGACGCGGTCCGCGGCTTCGGGGCGGCCTTCGGCTTGGTCTGCTTAGCGGGCTTGTGCGCCGCCCGCTTCTCGCTGACGCGAGGCGTCAGCGAGGGGCGCGCGCCCGCCGGGACCGTCGCGCCGTATCGCTGGTAGCAGGCGAACCGCTGGTGGGCGGCGTCCACCTCGACGTCGTCGAGCCGGGTTCGGCCCGCCGACTCGACGATCTTGGAGTACACGTCACCGACCGACTGGTCCAGGCGCACGCACAGCGACGCGAGGAGCGGCTCGTCGTCCTTCTGATCGCGGGTCACCGCGAGGAGGAGATCGTCGATCCACAGGCGGACCGGTTGGCCCGCGCGGACGCCGCTGTCGTTCTGGACGCGGAGCGCGAGCTCGGCCTGTGTGATGAACATTCCATAGACGCCGGCGATCTCGATGAGCACGTCGCGCGCCACGACCGCCCACTCGTCGAGGGCGTCGGAGAAGGGAACCGGCAGGTCACTGGAGACCCGCTTCGCGGAGATGCTGGAATCGTCGTCGAAGGCCACCCGAAAACGCTACGTCGTGGCGCGACGATAGTCGAATCAGCCCGTCGTCCGTTCGGGAACCCACATACCATTCCACTACCCTCAGGCGAGTGGCTTTCAGAATTTCCCTTCGTCATCCCCTGATCGGGGCGGTCCGCCGCCGTCCGGCCGCGGTGCGATGACCCAGGTCGAAACCGATCTCGACGAAGCCTTCCGCGCGCTCACTCTCGACCACGTCGACGAGGAGGTGCTGAGCGACGACGCCTTCCCCGTCACAGACGAAGCCGTCGCCGAGGCGCTGCCGAACGCCACCCGAGTCGTCGAACAGCCCGTGGATCTCGGCGACGGGCCGACGTCGTCCGATCCCGTCACGCCCGCCCGCATCGGCCCCGTGTACCTGGAGGAACCGGTCCGCCTGGATCGGATCGTGGAGCATCCGCTGACCCTGCGAGTGCTCTCCGAAGAATCGGTGGATCTGGCCGCCGCGGCGACGCCCGCCCGACGCGGCGAACCCGTCCGAACTCCGGCGACCAAGCCCGGCGGCATCCGCCGCGCTCTGGCGCTCGACGGACTGCGGGGCGTCGCGGTGGTGGCCGTGGTGATCTATCACCTGTTCGGCGACCTCCTGCCCGGCGGCTACCTGGGCGTCGACATCTTCTTCGTCCTGTCCGGCTTCCTGATCACCTCGCTGCTGGTCCGCGAGTACGGCGCCTCCGGTCGGATCTCGCTGCGACGGTTCTGGACCAGGAGAGTCCGACGCATCCTTCCGGCGGCGATCACCGTCCTGGTGGTCACGACGGCCGTCGCGGGTCTGATCGGCGGCGACGTAGCCGTGAAGCTGTGGCGGCAGTTCGCCGGATCGGCGCTGTTCGTCAACAACTGGGTGCAGATCGCGAGTTCGGAGAGCTACTTCGCGGACACCACGCCGCGCGTCTTCATGCACTACTGGTCGCTCGCCATCGAAGAGCAGTTCTACGTGCTCTGGCCGCTGCTGTTCCTGGTCATGATGTGGGCGTTCCGCAAGCGGCCGCTGCGGTCGCGGATGTGGGCGTCCGCGGGCGTAGCCGCCGCTCTGGCGCTTGCGTCGACGGTGGCGATGGGACTGCTGTTCCAGTCGGGCGTGGATCCGAGCCGGGTCTACTTCGGCAGCGACACCCACGCCTTCGGCATCCTCGCCGGCGCCGGACTGGCGCTCGTGGTGACCGCACCCGGCACGTTCGAGGACGACTCCTGGCCGCGGATCCTGTCGCCGCGGGTCAACGCGATCCTCGGCTGGCTGTTGGCGCCGGCGGCGTTCGTCGGGCTGATGGTTCTGCTGTTCGTCCTGGGCGACACCGCGGAGGCCACGTACCGCGGCGGTCTGTTCCTGGCGTGCGTGCTCACCACGATCGTCGTGCACAACGCGGTCCGCGAGACCGGCCCGCTGCCGCGTCTCCTGCGGATCCGGGTGCTGCGGTGGTTGGGCGAGCGCTCGTTCAGCCTGTACCTGTGGCACTGGCCCCTGTTCGTGTTCGCGCGCGAACTGCTGCGCGACGCCGGCGACTTCTGGGGCTCCGCGTGGACCATCGGCGCCGTCGCCGGCGTGCTGACGCTGGTGCTGTCGGAGGCGTCGTACCGGTGGATCGAGACGCCGTTCCGGCGGCTGGGGCTGCGCGGCACGCTGACCTCGCTGGGGGCGGCGTCGCGTCGAGCAGTTCCCGCCGTGGCGGTCGTGGGGACGATCGTCGTCTGTCTGCTCGCGGGCTCCGCACTGGGATCCAGCCCGTCGAAGTCGCAGCTGGAGACGCAGTTGGAGCAACTCGCGCAGCTGCAGGAGCAGGCCAATGCGAAGGGGCAGGCCGCGGTCCGCACCGAGCGCGCACTGCCGCCGGGAACGCAGATCACCGCGGTCGGTGACTCGGTGATGCTCGCGTCGTCGCAGGCCCTGTTCGCGCGCTTCCCCGGCATCTACGTCGACGGCGAGGTGTCGCGCCACTATTCGGGAGCGGAACCGGTGCTCGACGCCCTCCGCGCGAACGGTCAGCTCCGCAAGTACGTGGTCCTCGGACTCGGCACCAACGGTCAGGCGTTCCCGGGCCAGCTCGCGCGGATCGTGCGGTCGATGGGACCTGATCGTCGCGTGGTGCTGGTGGTGCCGTACGGCCACGTCGACGGGATCGCCGAAGCAGCTCAGCAGGTGCTCCGGTGGGCTCCGCGACAACGGAACGTGTATCTGGCGCCGTGGTGCCAGATCGCCGACACCCACCGCGGTGACCTCGGTCCCGACGGCGTCCACCCGATCGGCCCCGGGCTGAACGAGTACGCCGACGCCGTCGCGCAGGGACTGCGTCAGGCGGTGTCGGGCAAGCGCAATCCGAACATCACCTGCCCGCTGTAAGCGCTAACCGACCAGCTTCACTGTCGGGGTGGATCCACTTCCCGCCGGGTATGCCGTGGCCAGCGCGTCCGCGAACCGTTTGTTGCGTTCGGCGGTCGCCGCCGCGGTGTAGTGGATGCCGTCACCTGCGAACATCTCGGGGCGAGCGGCAGCGGCCCAGTCGTAGACGGCGAGGTTCGGATAGCGCGTCGTCGCGCGCTTGAGGGCGTCGTTGAAGGCGGTCATCGACGTCGAGCCGAACGCCTGATCCTTGGGGTTCGACGACGCGATGGTCGGCCACAGCACGGGTTGGCCGGTCAGCTTCGACATGATCCGATCGATGCGCTGATCGGCGCTCTCGCCGCCGGTCGCGATGGCGCCTGCATCGTTGACGCCCATGGCGATCACCCAGCAGCCACGCTCCCCGGCCGCCGTCCGAGCCGCGACCGCGTCTGCCGCATCGGTCCCCGGACCGCCGACGATCGCTCGACCGGCCAGGGCGTCGACCGTCGTGGTGGCGGCGCCGACCCTGCGGTACTGGGCGCCGGCCGTCGCGTCGGCGCCCGGGAGAGACGCGGAGTCGGCGTTCACCGAGGTGGAGTCGCCGATCTGGATCACGGCGGTGCACGACGACTTCCCATTCGCCGCAGGCGGCGCCTTGGGCGCGATCAGGTCCGGGAGCCGATTGATCAGGTCGGGCAGGTTCAACTCGGCGGACGAGTTGGGGAGCGACGAGAGGTCTGGCAGCGCGGCGGACTGTGCGGGCACCGCGAGCGCGACGGCGGCTCCGGCGCCGACCACACCGACGACGGTGCGCGTGGCGAGACGACGGACTGAACGGGAATGCTGCAAAGTAGTCACAATAACCCCACTGAACTACAAATACCTCACCAGTAACAAGCACGGGTCGGTCACAACTGGGTGGCGCCGACCTCGCCGTGATCGGCCTGCAGCGCTTCGATCAGCACGCGCGTCGCGGCCGGGACGTGGCTCCCGCGGGTCATCAGCACAAAGGTGATCGGCGGGAGCTGCGGCAAGTCCGTGTCGAGTTCGACGAGACCGTCGGGGATCAGCGAGCCGGCGAACGGCATCAGCCCCAGGCCGCCGAGCGCGGCCGCACGCAGGCCGCTCAGACTGCCCGACGACGCGACCGTCCGGTGCGCGCGACCCGCCGCGACCAGCGCATCGAGGGCGGCGTCGCGCGTCAGGCTCGGTCGCGGATACAGCACGAGCGGGACCGGCTCGTCGGGTCGCAGGGTGAATCCCGGTTCGCCGATCCACACCTGGCGGTCGCGGAAGAGCGACCAGGAGGCGAAGGCGTCGCCTCCGCTGGTGTCGTCGATCCGCATCGCGAGGACCGCGTCGAGTTCCCCGGTTCGCAGCAGTCGGTGCAGGACGACGCTCAACTCCACGGTGAACTCGAGGTCGATGTCCGGGTAGTCGGCGGTGAATCGGCGCAGGAAGTCCGGCAGTCGGGTGAGCGCGAAGTCTTCGGAGACGCCGAAGCGGACGCGACCGCGCGGTCCGGCTTCACCCAGCACCTCCACGGCCTCGTCGGAGAGGTCCAGGATGCGGCGGGCGTAACCGAGAAAGATCTCCCCCGCCGCCGTGAGGCGGACGGTGTGCGTGTCACGGTCCAGGAGCGGCCGCCCCACCGCCGATTCGAGGGCCCGCACATGGCGGCTGACCGCGGATTGGCTCAGACCCAGCCGGCGGGCCGCCGGCGAGAAGCCTAACTGGCCTGCGACGGCGACGAAGGTCCGCAACTGCACGGGATCGAGATCGGCCATGCCCGCCAGCCTAATGGCTATGACAGATCATGCATACAGTCAGCATGGTCTCACTGTTTCCGAATAGGTCTCGCGCTGCGAGCATCGTTCTCATGCGTTTCCGACTGCCGAGCTTCTTGAGCCCGTTCATCTTGCTGTTGATCGCGATCCCCCTGATCGCGACAGCGCTGCCCGCGCGAGGCGGCACGGCCGACGCCCTCGACTACGCGACCATCGCCGCCGTCTGCCTGCTGTTCTTCCTGCACGGTGCCAAGCTCACGCCGTCCGACGCCCGCGAGGGCTTCACCCGCTGGCAGTTTCAACTGGTGGTGCTGGCCTGTACGTTCGTCGTCTTCCCCCTGCTCGGGATCGCGCTCACGCTGCTGCCGGCGTCGATCCTGAGCCCGGTCATGGCGACCGGCTTCCTGTTCCTGGCCATCCTGCCGTCGACGGTGCAGTCGTCGATCGCGTTCACCTCCATCGCCCGCGGCAACGTGGCCCTGGCCGTCAGCTCGGCGTCGATCTCGAACGTCCTCGGCGTCGTCCTGACCCCGCTGCTCGCCGGCGTCCTGCTCGGGTCGTCCGTCCACATCACCCCGAAGTCCCTGCTCGGGATCGTCGGCGAGCTGGTGGTCCCGTTCGTCGCCGGACAGCTGTTGCACAAGCGGATGCGCGGCTTCCTCAAGCGGAACCACCGCGTCGTGTCGATCGTCGACCAGGGGTCCGTGCTGCTCGTCGTCTACGCCGCGTTCAGCATCGGCGTGACGCAGGGACTTTGGACCGTCGTCCCGCCGTCGCAGCTGCTCATGGTGGTCGCGGTGTCGGTGGTCTTGCTGGCGGTCGTGCTCGGCGCGTTCTTCGGGTTGGGCAAGGCGATGCGCCTGCCGCGCGGCGATGCGATCGTCCTGCTGTTCTGCGGATCCAAGAAGAGCCAGGTCTCCGGCCTGCCGATGGCGACCCTGTTGTTCCCGGCCGCCCAGGTCGGCATGTACGTCCTGCCGCTGATGATCTTCCACATCATCCAGCTGCTGGTGTGCGCGGTCCTGGCGAATCGGTACGCGGCGACAGCGCCCGTGGAGCCTCCTGACGAGCCGGTCGCGGCCGTCGCGGCGACCTGACGAGAATCTCGGTTGCCGAGCCGATCTCTGAGATCAGTTCGGCAACCGAGATATTTCCGGCTAGACCGACGCCGGCTCCGACTTCCGCACCGTCTCCGGATCGGTCCCGTCCCAGCACTCCACGCCGGTGAGGCCGGGGATGTCGTCGCGGTGGAACACCGGGTCGATGCCCTTGGCCCGCTGGATCGAGTAGTTGCGCAGCAGTGCGACCGCGACGCCGCCGATCGCGAACAGACCGAGGATGTTGACCGTCGCCATCACCGACGAGAAGACGTCGGCGAGGTTCCAGACCAGCGACACCTTGGCGATGGCGCCGAAGAAGACGAAGCCGACGACGATCACGCGGAACACGTTGAGCACCCAGGTGCGGCCGGTGAAGAAGGCGATGTTGGTCTCGCCGTAGTAGTAGTTGCCGATTACCGAGCTGAACGCGAGGAAGAACAGGATCACGGCCAGCAGCGGGCCCGCGAACGAACCGATGTGGTGTGCGAGGGCGGTCTGCGTGAGCTGCACGCCTTCGATGTCGCTGCCGTAATCGGGGTCGGACAGCAGGATGATGAACGCGGTCGCCGAGCAGACGACGAGGGTGTCGAAGTAGACGCCGAGGGTCTGGACGAGGCCCTGCTTCACCGGGTGCGAGACGGCGGCGGTCGCCGCGGCGTTCGGGGTGGAACCCATGCCGGCTTCGTTGGAGAACAGGCCTCGCCGCGCGCCCTGCATGATCGCGGCCCACACGCCGCCGCCGACGAACTCGCGGAAGCCGAACGCCGATTCGACGATGTCGCGGACCACGCCGGGCAGCTGGGTCAGGTTCGTCACCACGACCACCAGCGCGAGACCGACGTACAGAATCGCCATCAGCGGCACCAGCACCTGGGAGACACCGGAGATGCGGTGGACGCCGCCGAAGATCACCGCGGCGGTGAGGACGGCGAGCACGCCACCGATGACGTAGGGGACCCAGTCACCGTCGACGTCCATGGCGAGGTCGACGGCCGCGGTGATGGAGTTGGACTGCACCGCGTTGAACACGAAGCCGTAGGTGAAGGTGATGGCCAGGGCGAAGAGGAAGGCCATGGCCATGCCGACCTTCTTGTTCTTGATGCCGCGGCTCAGGTAGTAGGCGGGACCTCCGCGGTAGTCGGCGCCGTCGCGCACCTTGTACAGCTGGCCGAGCGTCGATTCGACGAAAGCGGTGGCACCGCCGATGATCGCCAGCATCCACATCCAGAACACCGCGCCGGGACCGCCGATAGTGATCGCCACCGCGACGCCCGCGACGTTGCCGGTCCCCACGCGGGAGGCCGCGGAGATGCAGAAGGCGCGGAACGCCGAGATCTGGGTGCCGCCCGCCTTGCCCTGCGGTGGTCGTTCCTTGATGGCGCGCGCCATATCGGGCGCGAGCCTGATCTGCACGACGACGGTGCGCGCACCCCACCACACGCCGGCGCCCACCAGCAGTGCGATGAGCACGTAGCCGTAGTGGTCGTTGAACCAGATCACAGCGGTGTCGAGGGCGTCCATTCGAAAAGTGTAACGAGAGAACGCCTCTCATTCGGGTGTCTAGTCCGGTTCCAGTGCACGCGGGCGCAGGTACGGCGCGACGAGCGCTGCGATCTCCGCCGGCAGCTCCCCCGGCTCGGGGCAGCGGTCGGCACGACGCGACGGCAGCGGCGGCCGATCGTCGGCGACGGTTCCCTCGATCCGCGCGGCCGCGACCTGCTGCTCGGCGAGTTCCGCGTACAGGCCGTCGCTCGCCATCAACTCTGCGTGCGTCCCCGATTCGACGATCCGGCCGGCGTCGATCACGTAGATCACGTCGGAGTCGACGATCGTGGAGAGTCGGTGCGCGATGGTGATGGTGGTGCGCCCGTGAGCGAGGGTGTCGATCGCCTCCTGCACCACCCGTTCGGACACGGTGTCCAGGGCCGACGTCGCCTCGTCGAGCAGCAGGACCGGCGGGTCCTTGAGCAGGACGCGCGCGATCGCGATGCGTTGCTTCTCGCCGCCGGACAGCCGATAGCCGCGTTCGCCGACCATCGTGTCGTAGCCGTCCTCGAAGCTCTCGATGATGTGGTGGATGTTGGCGGCGGTGCAGGCGCGGATCAGCTCGTCGTCGGTGGCGTCGGGTTTGGCGTAGCGGAGGTTCTCGGCGATCGTCGCGTGGAACAGGTAGGTCTCCTGCGAGACGATCCCGATCTCGTCGATGATCGAATCGGCCGTCAGGGCGCGCACATCGGTGCCGGAGAAGACCACCGCGCCGTCGGTCGCCTCGTACAGCCGCGGGATCAAGTAGAGGATCGTGGACTTGCCCGATCCGGACGGCCCGACCAGCGCCACGTGCTCGCCCTGCCCGACGCGGAGGCTGACGTGGTCGAGGGTCGGTCGTGCCTCCGGTGACGCGTCGGGGAAGCGGAACACGACGTCGTCGAGCCGGATGCTGCCGCGCGGGCCCGGCGCGTCCGCCGCCGAGATCGCGTCGGGTGCGTCCTGGATCGCCGGGACCAGATCCAGGTATTCGAAGATCCGCGCGAACAGTGCGCGGGAGGTCTGCACTTCGAGGGCGACGCGCATCAGCGAGACCAGCGGCTGCAGCAGTCGGGCCTGCACGGTGGTGAACGCGACGATCGCACCGGCGGTGATCCCGGACGTCGCGTCGCCGGTCAGCAGCCATCCGGCGATCAGGTAGATCACCGCGGGCACCGACGACATGAGGACCTGGACGACGGCGAAGAACGTCTGGCCGCTCATCGTCTGCTTCACTTGCAGAGCGATCTGGTTGGCGTTCTCCGCCTGGTAGCGGACCGATTCGGTGCGCTGCCGGTTGAACGACTTGGACAGCAGGATCCCGGAGATGCTCAACGTCTCCTGCGTGATCGCCGTCAGCTCCGACAGCGACTCCTGGGTGCGCGCGGCGATCTTCGCGCGGATCCGACCCACGCGGCGCTGCACCAGGACCAGGATCGGCATGAGGATGACCGACGCGATGGTGAGCCTCCAGTCGATCAGGATCATCGCCACCAACGAGGCGATCACCGTGACCACGTTCCCGAGGATCGACGTGACCGTCGAGGTCAGCACGCCGGAGACGCCGCCGACGTCGTTCTGGAGGCGGGACTGGATGACGCCTGTCTTGGTCCGGGTGAAGAAGCCCAGCTCCATCGCCTGGAGGTGCTCGAACAGACGGACTCGCAGGTCGCCCGTGATCCGGTTTCCGATGGTGGCCGTGAGCCAGGTCTGCACCACGTTGAGCAGGGCGGACGCCAGGTACAACCCGACCATCGCAGCCACCAGCCAGCTCAGCAGTTCCAGGGACGGCTTGCCTCCGGGCGGGAACAGCGCCCTGTCGAAGATCTGCTCGACGAGCAGCGGCGGGATGACGCCGATCGCCGCCGCGACCACCACGATGAGGCAGGTGATGACGATCTGCCACCGGTACGGAGCGAACAGTGAGACGACGCGTTTACCGAGGTCCGTGACGACGGGCGCTTCGGCGTTCTGCCTCCGGATCGCGTCCTCGTCGACGCCGCGCATGCCGCGTCCGCCCATACCCCGAGTCATGGTCGGAGCCTACCGGGGATGAGGACTCCGCGGACTGATCGAAAATCTCGGCCCCCGAATCCGTCTGGGAGAAGGATTCGGGGGCCGAGATTTTGCAAGTTACGCAGGCAGTGCTGCTTAGATGCGGCTGACGGGCCCGCGGTCGTAGTAGACGTAGACGCCGGTGTCAGTGGTGACCGAGATCTTCGCGAACGGGCGGACGCTGATCGGTCCGACGGCGTTCGAGATGTTCAGTTCGACGCCCGACAGGACGACGTCGGCGACCGGCTTGGTCAGGGCGATCTCAGCGAGAGTGATCGTGGTGATCTTGCCCGCGCCGACCTCGAATTCCAGGTCTGCAGACGGGATCACGGTGGCCTCGGCGCCGAGTTCGGCACCGACCTCACCGGGCTTGAGGCCGCCGCCGGTGCCGTCGACACTGACCTCAGGTGCGAACTTGGCGTTCACTCCGCCGGTCAGCTTGAGCTCCGGCGTGTGCGCGGTGATCTTGACGCCCTGCGGCGCCACCGACACCGGGTAGCCGATCTGGTAGCCGACCTCGACGGTCGCGCGGACCTTCTTGCCCTTGATGCCCTTGAGTGCGGCGTGCACATCCGACGAGAGGTAGGCCTCGCCGGAGAACGGCGAACCGTCCAGCGGCGCAACCTTCTTGGCCGTCAGCTTGGATGCGTTGAGCGTGATGTTCACGCCCTCGCGAGTCTGGTAGGTGCGGGCGTCGCTGACGCCGGCGGTGATGGATGCCAGGGCGGTGAGCGCAGCGAACGCGACCGCCAGGGCCAGGATGATTCTTCTTCTCATGATGTCCCCCGAGACATGTAGGTGAGAGTGAACAACGACCGTTGTGTCGTCGGAATGAACGCTAGGGACGCTGCAGCGTCGCGCCAAAGGAGAATCCGCCGGATCCGCCGTCTGTGCTGGTCAGCAGCGTGAAATATTTCTCCGGACCGGAGAAGATCAGGTACCACACACCTCTACGATTGCGCAGCGGAATCGCGAAATCGATGTCCTGGAGCGCGAATAGCGGGACAGAACGCAGAAGGAGCGGTTCCCGATCTCTCGGAAACCGCCCCTGCATCCACTGCGGAAGCGGAGGGATTTGAACCCCCGGTGGTTTCACCCACGCTCGCTTTCAAGGCGAGTGCATTCGGCCGCTCTGCCACGCTTCCCTGGCGCCCCAGGTTAGCGTATCGGCCGTACGGTTCCGCGCCCCTGCCCCGCGAGTGCGATTCCTGCCAGACTGGGAGACATGCGTGCCGTGGATGGATCCGAACCGCTCGTCGCCTCCGACGTTCCTGAACCCGTGCCGTCGCCGGGTGAGGTGATCATCGACGTCGCCGCGGCGGGCGTCAATCGCGCCGACATCCTGCAGCGAGCGGGCAACTACCCGCCGCCGCCGGGAGCGTCGAGCATTCTGGGTCTGGAGGTGTCCGGCACGGTGAGCGCGCTGGGCGACGGCGTGACCGGTTGGGCGATCGGCGATCAGGTCTGCGCACTGCTCGCGGGCGGCGGCTACGCAGAGAAGGTGGCGGTGCCGTCGGAGCAGGTGATGCCGGTGCCGCGCGGCGTGGATCTGGTGTCGGCGGCAGCGTTGCCGGAGGTGGCGTGCACCGTGATGTCGAACGTGGTGATGACCGGCCGACTGGCTCCGGGCGAACTGTTCCTGGTGCACGGCGGCAGCAGCGGCATCGGGACGCACGCGATCCAGGTGGCGCGCGCCCTCGGCTGCCGTGTCGCGACCACCGCGCGAAATGCCGAGAAGCTGGCCCGGACAAAGGAGTTGGGCGCCGACATCCTGATCGACTACACGTCCGACGACTTCACCACGCGCGTCAAGGCCGAGGGCGGTGCCGACGTCATCCTCGACATCATGGGCGCCAAGTATCTGGCGGCGAATGTCGCGGCGCTCGCGACCAACGGCCGACTCGTCATCATCGGCATGCAGGGCGGGGTGAAGGCGGAGTTGAACATCGGAGCGCTGATGGCCAAGCGCGCATCGGTCATCGGCACCACACTCCGGTCGCGGCCGACCACCGGCGGCCCCGATTCGAAGGCCGCGGTGATCACCGAGACGGTGGCGCGGACGTGGCCGCTGATCGAGTCCGGGGACATCGTGCCGGTGATCGACTCCACCTTCCCGCTCGCCGACGTCGAGGCCGCGCACACACGGCTCACCTCGGGCGATGCGATCGGGAAGGTACTGCTGACGCTCTGAGTCGGGAGCTGGACCGTGCTTGTCCCTCGTCTTCGGCGATCCGTCGACCGAGAGTGCCGAACAGACCGCAGAGCTGCTCGAACTCGTCGGGGCTGAGTCGGTCGATGATGAGACGGCGCACGGCGCGATCGCGCGCTTCGAGGATCGGCGCGACCTCTGCGCGCCCCAGATCGGTGATCCGAACCCACTTCTGCCGCGTGTCGTCGCCCTCGGCGTCGACTCGCTCCACGACACCGCGATCCATGAACCGGCTGACCTGCCGCGACACCGTGCTGAGGCCGATCTGCGTGGCCTCGGCGAGATCGCTGATCCGCATCCGCGGTGCGTACGACAGAACTTCCAGGAGCCGCCAGTCCGCGGACGACTGGTCGATCTCGCGGAAGACCGCGCGATACAGCACCCATCCGCCGCCGACGAACTCGTGCCACAGCTCTCGTTCGCGACCGTTCAGCACCCCCGCAGCATCGTCGTGATCACCCACCCCACCGCTCGACGACACCGCTCCCCCTCAGTTCAAAAAATTCTGATACCGCTGATCAGACATTATCGGTCAGGGACCTGTTCTCCGAATCCACGGACACCGCCGTCCCGCTGCGACGGGTGTCCATCAACCGAAGGAACCGAGGACGCGAACCAGTTGGTCGACCTCGTACGGCGTCGAGTACGCAGACAGTCCGACCGTCACCGCGCCGCCGATCTCGTCGACGCCGATCGCCGTCAACGCGCGGCTCGGAATCGCCGCCAGCGCAGCGATTCCGTTGTCGCCCAATCGGGTACAGACGTCGACGGCGGAGACCCCGTGGACCACGAAGCTGACGACCGGGACCCTGTGAACCTCGGGACCGACCACGCTGACGTTCGACAGGTGGGTCAGGGAGTTGACCAGATAGAAGAGGAGCCGGTGCACATACTCATAGGTGGCGTCCATCGACGCGACGATCCGCTCCCGACGGGTGCCGACGGCCGACGAGTCGAGTCGCGACAGATACTCCACCGACGCGATCAGCCCGGACAGGAGTGCGCTGGGCACCGGCTCCCGCTCCAGCCGCGCCGGGCCGGTGGTCGACGGATCCATCGAGATCCGCTCCAACGACGTCACCCGCGCCGGATCGGCGAAGACCATCGCGGCGACGCCGGGGCCGCCCCAGCGCTCCGCGCTGACCATGACGGCGTCGGCGCCGAGTTCGGACATCGACAGCGGGACATAGGGTGCGGCGGTCGATGCGTCGACGAGCAGGTGGGCGCCGGTCGCCCGGGCGTGGCCTGCGATGGGACCGATGTCGGTGATGGCGCCGGTGACCGACGACGCGAGGGTCACCGCGAGGAGCGACGTGTGCTCATCGACCACCTCGGCGAACTGCCACGCGGGGAGCGAACCGTCCTCGATGTCGATCTCGGCCCAGCGGACCTGAGATCCGTAGCGGGCGGCGCCGGCGACGGCGGGCCGCAGCACGGCTTCGTCGTCGGACCGCGACAGCACGATGTTCCGACCGCGCCACGCGGACAGCGGCAGCGCGTCGACCAGCGCCGACATCAGCGCGGCGCGCGAGGAGCCGAGAACCACACCGGCGGGGTCTGCACCGAGCAGGTCGGCGACGGCCGCCCGCGCGTCGTCGACCACGCCCGCGGCCGCACGGGCCTGCGGACTGTGTCGCCCGGCGGCGACCGGATACGACCGGAAGCCCCGCGACACCGCCGACGCGACCGAATCGGGAATCTGCATGCCGGCCTGCGGGTCGAAGTAGATCCAGCCGTCTCCCAATGCTGGGAAGAGCCCCCGAACAGAGGCGATGTCGAACGGCATGGGCACAACGATACTGGCCGAGTAAGTGCACAATGGTCACATGCACCCCGCCATGTTCGGCTCGGCCACGCCGGGCGACCCCGGTAACCCTTCGGACCCCTCGTTCGGTCAGCCCGCTGACGGTTCGATCATCCTGCCCGGCACCCCGGGCGAGGAGGGCGCGGAGCATCCGCACGACGTCGCGGGAATGGTGGAGCAGCCGGCGAAGGTGATGCGCATCGGCACCATGATCAAGCAGCTGCTGGAAGAGGTCCGGGCGGCACCTCTGGACGATGCGAGCCGCAACCGACTCGCCGACATCCATCGCACGTCGATCTCGGAGTTGGAGGAGGGCCTGGCACCGGAGCTGCGCGAGGAACTCGATCGACTCGCGCTGCCGTTCTCCGACGACGCCACGCCGTCCGACGCGGAACTGCGGATCGCTCAGGCCCAGCTCGTCGGCTGGCTCGAGGGCCTGTTCCACGGAATCCAGACCGCGCTCTTCGCCCAGCAGATGGCCGCGCGGAACCAGTTGGAGCAGATGCGTCAGGGCGCGCTGCCGCCGGGAGCTTCGCCACAGGACGGGCACAGCACGGGCCAGTACCTCTGAACCGCTTGTATGCTGTGGCGTTGTGTCAGCCGTAGTCAATGACGGCGGAATCCCGCCCGCACCGCCCACCTCGGACTCGAAGACCTTCGCCCGGGGCTTCAAGGATCTCGCCGACGGGTTCCGCAACCGTGAACTGTGGTTGCACCTCGGGTGGACCGACATCAAGCAGCGCTACAAGCGCTCGGTTCTCGGCCCGCTGTGGATCACCATCGCCACCGGCGTCACCGCCGTCGCGATGGGCATCCTGTACGGCGCGCTGTTCCACATGGACATCGAGTACTTCCTGCCGTACGTGACCCTGGGCTTCATCTTCTGGGGCTTCATCGAGACGACGATCCTCGACGGCTCGGTGGTCTTCTCCACCAACGAGGGGCTGATCAAACAGTTGCCCGCGCCGGTGAGCATCCACGTGTACCGCAACGTGTGGCGCAGCCTGATCATCTTCGCGCACAACGTGGTGATCTACGTGATCATCTTCGCGGTGTTCCGACCCCCGCTCGATTGGTCGGTGCTGCTGGTGATCCCCGCGATGGGCCTGTACATCCTCAACGCGGTGTGGGTGACGATCGTCTTCGGCATCATGTCGACGCGCTTCCGCGACATCGGCCAGCTGCTGTCGACCATGATCCGCCTGGTCTTCTTCATGACGCCGATCATCTGGACCACCAAGTCGCTGACCGACATCAGCGGCGGCGTGTCCGACCGCGCGAAGCTGGCCCAGCTGAACCCGATGTACCACTACCTGGAGATCGCCCGCGCACCGCTGATGGGCGAGCCCGTCGCCCTGCATCACTGGATCATCGTCATCGGCTGCACCGCCCTCGGCTGGCTGGCCGCGATGTTCGTGATGCGCAACTTCCGCTCGCGCGTGCCGTACTGGGTCTAGAGGGAGAACATGACCAAATCAACCGACATCCGTGTCGACACGTGGGATGCGGGCATCGACTTCCCGATCTTCGACGCCAAGACGCGCTCGCTGAAGAAGGCCGTCCTGGGTGCGGCGGGCGGCGTCATCGGCGCCAACAGTTCGAAGACCGTCGTCGTCGAAGCGCTCCGCGACATCAACCTGCACCTGGAGCACGGCGCGCGCGTCGGCCTCGTCGGACACAACGGCGCGGGCAAGTCGACGCTGCTGCGCCTCCTCGCGGGCATCTATGAGCCGACGCAGGGATCGTGCCGCGTCAAGGGCCGCGTGGCCCCGGTCTTCGACCTCGGCGTCGGCATGGACCCGGAGATCTCCGGATACGAGAACATCGTCATCCGCGGCATGTTCCTCGGCATGAGCAAGCGCGAGATGCTGAAGAAGACCGACGAGATCGCCGAGTTCTCCGAGTTGGGCGACTACCTCAACATGCCGCTGCGCACCTATTCGACGGGCATGCGCGTGCGCCTGGCCTTGGGCGTCGTCACCTCGATCGACCCGGAGATCCTGATCCTCGACGAGGGCATCGGCGCCGTCGACGCCGAGTTCATGAAGAAGGCCCGCACCCGCCTGCAGGCGTTGGTGGAGCGCTCCGGAATCCTGGTCTTCGCCAGCCACTCCAACGAGTTCCTGGCCCAGCTGTGCGACCGCGCGCTGTGGATCGACCACGGGAAGGTGCGGATGGACGGCGGCATCGAAGAAGTGGTCGGCGCGTACGAGGGCCCCGAAGCAGCCCAGAGCGTCCGCAAGGTGCTCGCCGAACTCGAGGCGGACAAGGCGTGACGGAAGAGCAGGGCATGAGCGGTCGGCGGATCGTCGGCGTCGTCGTCACGCACAAGCGGCGCGAACTGCTCGCCGAGTCGCTGAAGGTCCTGTCGAATCAGGACCGTCCGCTCGATCACCTGATCGTCGTCGACAACGCCGCCGAACCCGAGGTCGGCGAGCTGGTCGCGAACCAGCCGATCCCCACGACCTATCTGCCGTCGCAGCACAACCTCGGCGGCGCGGGCGGGTTCGCGCTCGGCATGCTTCACGCCCTGGCACTGGGCGCCGACTGGGTGTGGTGCGCCGACGACGACGGCCGACCGGAGGGACCGCAGGTCCTGTCCACGCTGCTGGCGTGTGCCGACCACCACGGACTCGGACAGGTGTCCCCCGTCGTGGTGAACATCGCCTCCCCCGACGACCTCGCGTTCCCCCTGCGACGCGGCCTGGTCTGGCGGCGTAAGCGATCGGAGCTGTTCGCCGACGACGAGGCTCAGGGCGCGGACAACGATCTGCTGCCCGGCATCGCGTCGCTGATGAACGGTGCACTGTTCTCCTCGGAGACGATCGACGCGATCGGCGTCCCCGACCTGCGCCTGTTCTTCCGCGGCGACGAGGTGGAGATGCACCGTCGCCTCGTCCGATCCGGCATCGGCTTCGGCACCTGCCTGACCACGGCGTACCTGCACCCGGACGGGACGGACGAGTTCCGCCCGATCCTCGGCGGCCGCATGCACACCCAGTACCCGGACAACGAGGTGAAGCGCTTCTTCACCTACCGCAACCGCGGCTACCTGATGAGCCAGCCCGGCATGCGCAAGCTCCTCCCCCAGGAGTACGCGCGGTTCGGCTGGTACTTCCTGGTGCAGCAGCGCGACGCCGCAGGCTTCCGCGAGTGGATGCGTCTGCGCAAGCTGGGCCGCTCGGAGCGCTTCGAGCGACCGTAGGGGCCGTAGCGGTCTCGTGCCACGCCGTACGGTTTCGCGTGACGTTTTCTAGAACGTGTTCTAGTGTTGCCCTCATGCGATTCACCTTCGCCGAAGCGATGACCGACTTCACCTACTACCCCGCGCTGGCACAGGCCGCCGAGGCGTCCGGGTTCGCCGGGATGACGATCCCCGACTCCCTGGCCTATCCGGAGGAGTCCGACTCGGTGTACCCGTACACCCCCGACGGTCGCCGCGAGTTCCTGGAGGACAAGGACTTCATCGAGACCTTCATCCAGGCCGCCGCCCTCGGTGCGGTGACCACCACCCTCCGCTTCCTGCCGTTCGTCCTGAAGCTCCCCGTCCGACCGCCGGCCCTGGTCGCCAAGCAGGCCGCGTCGGTGGCCTGTCTGACCGGAGGCCGTCTCGCCCTCGGCGTCGGGACCAGCCCGTGGCGCGAGGACTACGACATCATGGGCGTCGACTACGCGCGACGCGGCAAGCGGATGAACGAGTGCATGGACATCATCCGCGGCCTCACGTCGCCGGGCTACTTCGAGTTCCACGGCGAGTTCTACGACATCCCGAAGATCAAGATGAGCCCGACGCCGTCGGAACCGATCCCCCTGCTGGTCGGCGGCCACGCGGACGCTGCACTGAAGCGCGCCGTGCAACGCGGCGACGGCTGGATGCACGGCGGCGGCGCCCCCGAAGAGCTGGATGCCCTACTCGACAAGCTGGCGGCGATCCGCAAGGCTGAGGGCAAGGAGAACGACCCGTTCGAGATCCACGTGATCTCGATGGACGCCTACACCGTCGACGGCTGCAAGCGCCTTGAGGACAAGGGCATCACCGACGTGATCGTCGGCTTCCGCCTGCCGTACATCCTCGGGAAGGACACGGAGCCCGTCGAGACGAAGATCACGAATATCGAGCGCTTCGGGGAGCATGTGATCTCGAAAGTCAACGGGTGAGGATTTCCCATCGGGAAACGGCCCGTTAAATATGCTCCATCGCACGTCAGGTACGTTGACTGAATGACCAGCGGTGAAATGACTCGCGCAGACGAGATCTCTGCGATGGTCGGCGAAGTCTTCACGACCGCCGACTACTACGAAGTGGGACGCGAGAAGGTTCGCGAGTTCGCGCGTGCCCTGCATGACGACAACCCGTTCCACTGGGACGAGGAGAAGTCGCGCGCGGGCGGCCACGACGCTCTGCTGGCTCCGCTGACGATGGTCGCGATCATGGGCACCAAGTCGCAGGCCCAACTGCTGGAGGACCACATCCCCGGCAACCTGTTGAAGTCCGGTGTGTTGCAGGTGGATCAGAGCTTCACCTTCCACAAGCCGATCAAGGCAGGCGACAAGCTGTACTGCGACGTCAACCTCGAGACGTACCGCACCGTCGCCGGCGCCGACCTGTTCACGGTGAAGACCCTGGTCCGCGAGGTGAACCGCGGCGTCCTGCAGGAGTCGTGGACATCCCTCGCCGGTCCGGGCGAGGACGCGGGCCGCCTCCCCGACGACTTCGACGAGATCGTCGACCAGGTCATCTTCAGCGGTGCCGACAGCCACGTGGACCCGCTGGTGCCGTCGTCGCGCGCCGAGATCCCCGTACGCGAGGACCGACCGTGGACGACGATCCCGTTCGACGAGCTCAGCGAGGGCATGTCCCTGCCGACCCGGCAGCAGCGTTTCACCCGCGGCGATGTCATCAACTACATCGGCGTCTCCGGCGACCCGAACCCGATCCACCACAGCGATGCTGTCGCGAAGGCGGCCGGCCTGGACACCGTGGTCGCGCAGGCCATGCTGACCCTCGGCACCGCATCCGGGTACCTGACGTCGTTCGTCGGCGACCCCGCCGCGTTCCTCGACATGAGCGCCCGCTTCACCAGCCCCGTGTACATCCCGGCCGACGCGCCCGCCGTCGTCGAGTACACGGCCAAGGTCAAGTCGCTGAACCCGGAGAACAAGACCGCGATGATCACCTTCGGCGCGTCGCTGAACGGCAAGCGCGTCTTCGGCCGCTGCACCGCGACCGTCCAGTTCTCGTAACGCTTCTCGCACAGACCCTTACGCCGTACTTCTGGCCCAGCATGTGGGTCAGAAGTACGGCGTAAGCGTTTTCAGGCGGCGGTCACTTACCGGATCTTGAAGATCACCGCGCGCTGCACGACGAAGTTGATGACGGTCGCGACGCCCTGCGCGATGCAGAACGCCAGGACGATGGCGATGAACGCGGTGCCCCACGTGTGCATCAGCCAGTTGTAGAGGCCGATGTTGACGAAGAAGGTGATCGCGTACAGGACGACGACGGCGATGAAGCGCGCCGTGCTGGGCTCGGCGCGGAACGTCCAGCGCCGGTTCAGCAGATACGCGATGGTGGTGCCGAGGATGAAACCCGCGGCCTTCGCCATCCAGAACGGTGCACCGAAGACCTCCTGAAGGAGGAAGGTGAGCCCGAAGTCGAAGATCGCCGAGAATCCGCCGGTCAGGATGAACCGCGTGACCTGGGTCTTCAGGTCGACGTCGGTCGAAGCCTCCTCGTCGTCGAGCGGCAGTTCCAACGGCATCGGAGCGTGACGCGTCCGGAAGTCCTCGTGCTCGGGATGGTCGCCGGGGTGCGCGGGATCGGCGTTCACAGGCTTGTCTGACACCGTGCCAGCGTAACCGGTACGCGGTGCAAGACCTGTGCCGTCGATCGCCGATGCGTCCCGAAACACAGGTCCGGTGCCCTAGCCTTCGCTTATGCGTCGTACCTGGAATCTGCGTCTGAAGCGTTCCCTGGCCGCCGTCGCCGTTGCTGCGACGGCCGCCGGGCTGGTGAGCGCGACCGCACCCGTCGCCCACGCCGACGAGGCGACCGCGGCACCGGTGTGGTCGGGGCTGGACACCCGGAACTACAGCGGCCCGATCGGCGCGCCGGGCACCCTGCTCGCGAAGACTCCACTCGACCGGTCGATCTCCCTGCCGCGGGCCGGCAGCGCCTACCGGATCCTGTACGCGACCACCGACGTCCACGGGAAGCCCGCCGTCAGTACCGGCGCGATCTTCCTGCCCAAGCGTCCCGCCCCGAAGACCGGTCACAAGGTGATCGCGTGGGCGCACGGCACGACGGGCCTCGGCGACGACTGCACACCGTCGGCCCTCCCCCGCAGCGACCGCGACATGGCCTACCTCGATCACTGGCTCGATCAGGGCTACGCGATCGTCGCCACCGACTACGCGGGCCTCGGCACGCCCGGCCTGATGAGTTACCTCAGCAGCAGGGTGGCCGCGCACTCGATCGTCGACTCGGTGAAGGCCGCGTCGCACACCGGCCTGCCGCTGTCAAAGCGATGGGCGATCGTCGGACAGTCGCAGGGCGCCGGCGCCGCGCTGAACGGCGCCCGCTGGGCCACCGCCCTCTCGAAGGGCTCCGGCCTCGACTACCGCGGCGTGGTCGCGACCGGCACCCCCGCCAACATCGAGCACATCGTGTGGCAGGCCGGCCCGGCCTTCCCGCCTGTCGCCCTGCCGACCGGACTCAACGTGTACGCGTCGTACATCTGGGCCGGCTTCTCCGACGCCCGCCCGGACCTCAAGCCGACGTCGATCCTCACCGCCGAGGGACGTCGCGTCCTGAAGCAGGCACAGGTTCGCTGCTACGCCGAGATGCGCACAGTGGTCGATGGCGACAAGATCAGTTCCTGGTTCGCCAAGCCCGTCACGTCGATCCCCGGCGTCCAGCGGGCACTGGTCGAGTACATGAGCACCCCGTACAGCGGCTACGACCGCCCCATCTTCCTCGGCCAGGGCCTCAAGGACATGGACGTCCCCGCGCCGTCGGCACTGTCCCTGTACGCGCAGATGCGGGCCGCGGGACAGCCGGTGGAGCTGCACGTCTACCCGACACAGGACCACTCCGGGACAGTGCTGGCCTCGATGAAGGACTCGACGCCGTTCCTGGCGCGCATCATGCGGTGAGCGCGCCTGGGCCGTGTTGGCCTACTCGGCCGGAGCCTCCGTCTCGTCGCGCCGATGCGCATCGGTCGGCTTCACGACCAGAACCGGCTTGCGGCATTCGACGAGCAGGTACTGGGAGGTGCTGCCGAGCAGCAGCTTCCCCACCTGAGTGCGGCGGCGCATGCCGATGATCAGCATCTCGGCGTCGGGATCGTCCATCGCGGTGAGGAGCTCCTCCGAGGGGTTCGCACCGATGGGCTGCGAGATCCGGAACCGGACACCGGACGCCGCGAGACGGTTCTCGGCGTCGACCATCTCCTCGGGCTCCGCGACGCGCTGCCCGCGAGCGTCCGAGACGGCGTTGATAACCAGCAGATCCGTGTCGCGGAGCTTCGCCTCCACGATGCCCTGTTCCAGGCACGCCCGCCCGAACGATCCGGCCGAGTAACCGACGACGATCATGGCTTCCCTTCTCAAGTCCCCGTAAAGAAATGTAGACCACCCGGCGGACATCCCGGGTCCGTGCGGCGCGCCGCACGGCCCAGGATTCCGAGTGCCGCCGACCACAGACCGGGTGCAAGCAGACGTGGAAAGAGGTGACCGACGAGTAGTCTCTACACCGATGACGAACAACGCTGTACTCCCGATCGAGACCCGCAAGCTCATGGGCTGGGGCCGGACCATGCCGATCGAAGGGCATGTCCTGTCGACCCCGTACCCGGAGGTCATCGCCGAAGCGGTGGCGCGCGTGGCGGACGACAACGCCGACAAGCCGAGCTACCTGCGCCGCGGAGTGATCGCGCGCGGGCTGGGGCGGTCGTACGGCGAGAACGCCCAGAACTCGGGCGGCCTCACCATCGACATGACCCAGCTGACGCGGATCCACGAGATCAACGACGAGACCGGCGTCGTCGACGTGGACGCCGGCGTCGACCTCGACACCCTGATGCGCATCGCCCTCCCGCACGGCCTGTGGGTTCCGGTCCTGCCGGGCACCCGCCAGGTGACCGTCGGCGGCGCCATCGGCTGCGACATCCACGGCAAGAACCACCACAGCGCGGGCAGCTTCGGCAACCACGTCGTCGAGATCCACCTGCTCACGGCGTCGGGCGAGATCCTGACGCTGACCCCCGAGGGCAGCAGCGACGACCCCGACGCGTCGATCTTCTGGGCCACCGTCGGCGGCATCGGCCTCACCGGCATCATCCTGCGCGCCAAGATCAAGATGACGCACACCGAGACCGCGTACTTCATCGCCGACGGCTCGGTCACCAAGAGCCTCGACGAGACCATCGCGCTGCACATGGACGGCTCGGAAGAGAACTACACCTACAGCTCCGGCTGGTTCGACGCCATCAGCAAGCCGCCCCGTCTGGGGCGCGGCACCTTCTCGCGCGGCAGCCTCGCCACCCTGGATCAGCTGCCCGACAAGCTCGCCAAGGACCCGCTGAAGTTCGACGCCCCCACGCTGGTGAACTTCCCGGACATCTTCCCGAACGGCCTGGCCAACAAGCTGAACTTCTCGATGGTCGGCGAGGCCTACTACCGGATGGGCGGCAACTACCAGGGCAAGATCGCGAACCTGACGCAGTTCTATCACCCGCTCGACCTGTTCGGGAACTGGAACCGCGCCTACGGATCGAAGGGCTTCCTGCAGTACCAGTTCATCGTTCCGCCCGAGGCCGTCGAAGAGTTCAAGGGCATCATCTACGACATCCAGGCGTCCGGACACGTCAGCTTCTTGAACGTCTTCAAGCTGTTCGGCGAGGGCAATCAGGCGCCGCTGAGCTTCCCGATGCCGGGCTGGAACATCTGCGTCGACTTCCCGATCAAGCGCGGGCTGCACGAGTTCGTCCGCGAGCTCGACCAGCGCGTCATGTCGATCGGCGGCCGCCTTTACACCGCGAAGGACTCGCGGACCAGCGCCGAGACCTTCCACGCGATGTACCCGGAGATCGACAAGTGGATCGCCACGCGCCGCCGCGTGGACCCGAACCACGTGTTCATGTCCGACATGGGTCGCCGCCTCGAGCTGGTCTGACCCCGCGTCACCCCTGAACCGCACCTGCCCGAACCGCAGACGAAAGAGATTCACATGTTCAACGCCGTCGGCGTTCCTCAGTCCATCCTGATCCTGGGCGGCAGCTCGGAGATCGGCCTGGCCATCGCGTCCGAGTACCTCACCAAGGGCGCCATGCGCATCGTCCTGGCCACGGTCCCCGGCGATCCGACCGCCGACGCCGCCGTCGAGCTGATGAAGTCGGCCGGTGCCTCATCGGTGGAGCAGATCGACTTCGACGCCCTCGCCACCGACACGCACCTCGACGTCCTCGACAAGGCGTTCGCCGGCGGCGACATCGACGTGGCGATCGTCGCGTTCGGCATCCAGGGCGACGACGAGCAGGCCTGGCAAGACCAGAAGCTGGCCGTCCTCGAAGCCAACATCAACTACACCGCCGCCGTCTCGGTCGGCGTGCTGCTGGGCGAGAAGTTCCGCGCGCAGGGCCACGGTCAGATCATCGCGATGAGCTCGGTGGCCGGTGAGCGCGTCCGCCGCTCCAATTTCGTGTACGGCTCCACCAAGGCCGGGCTCGACGGCTTCTACCTCGGCCTCGGCGACGCCCTGCGGCCCGAGGGCATCGGCGTCCTCGTCATCCGCCCCGGTCAGGTCCGCACCCGCCTGTCGGCGCACGTCGCCGAGGCCCCGCTGACCGTCAACAAGGAGGACGTGGCGCGGATGGCCGTCGCCGCGGTCGACAAGGGCAAGGACGTCATCTGGGTCCCCGGACCGTTCCGCTTCATCATGATGGTGCTGCGGCACATCCCGCGCCCGGTGTTCCGCAAGCTCCCCATCTGATCTCCGGTGCAGACACCCGCTCCCGCCACCACTGATTCCACCGCGTCCGACCGGCCCGGCCCCGCAGCGCGGTCGCGCCTGGGCGGTCGTGCCCGCGACGCCGTCGAACTCGGCGGTGCCCTGGTCGGCGGGGCGGTGCTCGCCCTCGTCGGTCTGAAGGTGATCGGCGCGATCGGGTGGCCGGCGTTCAACACGTCCAACGTCACCCGCGCGGTCACCACCCTCGGGCAGGCCGTGGTCGTCCTCGCCGCGGTCGCGGCGGTGGTGTGGGCGCGCTACGGGCGCGGTCGGACGCTGCCGTCGCTGCTGTCGGCGTTCGCGTCGGCCGGTCTGGTGACGGTGACGCTGGGGATGCCGCTCGCCGCGACCAAGCTGTACCTGTTCGGGCTCAGCGTCGACCAGCAGTTCCGCACCGAGTACCTGACGCGTCTGACGTCCACCTGGCATCTGGCCGACATGACCTACCCGGACCTGTCGCCGTACTATCCGGCGAGCTGGTTCTGGCTGGGCGGTCGGTTCGCGAACGCGCTCGGCATGCCTGGCTGGGAGGCCTACAAGCCGTGGGCGATCGTCTCCCTCGCGGCGGCCGCCGCGCTCGGTGCCGCCCTGTGGAACCGAATGGTCGGCGTCGGCCTCGGCACCGGCATCTCGGTCGCCGTGACTCTGGTGACCCTGCAGTACGCCTCCCCCGAGCCCTATTCGGCGGTGCTGATCCTGGTCGGCGTTCCGATGCTGGTGGTCATCGCCTCAGCGCTCCGCGGCCGCTCCAGGTTGGCCGACGGTCCGACTCCGCTGCGGCAGACGAGTTGGCTCGCGGTGATCGCGAGCGGCGTCTTCCTCGGTGCCTCCGCCACCTTCTACACACTCTTCACCGCTCTCTTCGCGGGCACCGCGATCCTGATCGCCCTGGTCTACGCGGTGCAGGCGTGGCTGCTGCCTCGCAACAGCAGCACCCGGCCCGAAGCACTGCGCACCGAGCGGGTGCCACGGATCCTGGCCGTCGCCGTCCGCCTGGCCGTGATGGGCGGCCTCGCCTGCCTGGTCGCATTGATCACCTGGGGCCCGTACCTGATGGAGCGGGTCCGCACCGACGCCGCCGTCAGCGGCAGCGCCGAGCACTACCTGCCCGAGGCCGGCTCGATCCTCGCGCTCCCGATGTTCCATCTGAGCCTGATCGGCCTGCTGTGCCTGGTCGGGTTCGTGTGGGTGCTCCTGCGATGCAAGGAGCGGACCGTCGCGATGGCGATGGTCTGCGCGCTGGTCGGGATCGTCGGCCTGACCATGCTGTCCCTGGCGCTCACCGCGAAGGGCACCACCCTCCTCTCGTTCCGGCTGGAGCCGGTCACCACCGCCGTGCTGGCCGCGGCCGGCGTCTTCGGCGTCGCCGCCCTGAGCCGCGAGGCCGTCAAGCGCTTCGGCGACATCCGCACCGTGATCGGCGTGATCGGCGCGGTGGCGGCGATCGCCGTCGCCCAGCACATCCCCGCAGCGCTCGCCACGGAGATCACCACCGCGTACACCGACACCGACGGCTACGGCGCACGCGCCGACCAGCATGCGCCCGGCGCCGAGTCGTACTACCCGAAGCTCGACGAGCTGATCCGCGAGCAGACCGGCAGGCCGCCGACCGACAACGTGGTCCTGACCGCCGACTTCGGTTTCCTCTCCGTGTACCCGTACTGGGGTTTCCAGGGACTGACCTCGCACTATGCCAATCCGATCGCGGAGTTCGCCGAGCGCGCCGCGACCATCGAGAAGTGGTCGAAGGCCACGACGCCGCAGGAGATGCTCGCGAATCTGGAGCAGAGCCGGTGGCGGGCACCGAACGTCTTCGTCTTCCGGTACAGCCCCGACGGCTACACGCTGCGGCTCGCCGAGGACGTCTATCCGAACGATCCCAACGTGAAGCGCTATACGGTGACATTCCAGCCGACCGCCTTCGATGATCCCGCCTTCGAGGTCACCGAGGTCGGACCATTCGTCCTCGTCGTCCGGAAGGGCTGATCTCATGGCGGACCTCGATATCACCACCATCGACCACGGCCGGGCGAAGACCCACCTGGTGCACACCAAGTACGTGAACTGGGTGATCCTGCAGGATGACGACGGCATCACCCTGGTCGACGGCGGCTACCCCGGACACGCGGGTGCCGTCGCCGAGTCGCTTCGCCGCGTCGGCAGCGACCTGTCGGAGGTGCAGGCTGCGCTCCTGACCCACGCCCACATCGATCACCTCGGCGGGTTGGCGCAGATCGGCCGCACGCGGTCGTTCCCGGTGTACGCCGACCCCGCGGAGGTCCCGCACGCGCGACGCGAGTTCCTGGAGCAGGCCGACGCGTCGACCCTCGCGCCGATCGCCTACCGGCCCCGCGTGATGCGGTGGCTGCAGGGCGTCGTGCGCCTCGGTGCGCTCGACAAGTCGGGGATCGGCGACACCCAGCCGCTCGGCGACCTCTCGGCGCTTCCCGGCTCCCCCGTCGCCGTCCCCACGCACGGTCACACGCGGGGCCACAGCGCGTTCCTGGTCGGCGACGGCGAGCTCCTGATCTCCGGCGACGCGCTGATCAGCGCTCATCCGACCACCAAGCATCGCGGTCCGCAGTGCCTGGACCACACGTTCACCCATGACGTCGCCGCCAACGAGGCGGCCGTCGCGGCCCTCGCCGACCTGGATGCCGTCATCCTGATGCCCGGCCACGGCCCCATGCTGTGCGGCCGGATGAGGACGTTCGTGGAGCAGGCGCTCGCGCGCTGACACCGGGCATCGCTCAACAAACATTTGCGTCCCCGTGAGCACCCGCCGAGGGCTATTTGCCCTCGGAGCGGCGTCACGGGGACGCAAATATTGCTAGCGGCAATATCAGCCGCGCGGCGCACCCGCGGGACGGCTGGAACGACGACGACGGCGGGGCGCACCCGCACCGGCCTCCGCCTTGGGGCTGGACGAGGTGTGCACGGGCTTGGCCGCGGGACGACCGCTGCCGCGGTGCTCGTTCTGGCTCGAGGCGCCGCCGGAACGACCGCGTCCCTGGCCTCCGCGACGACCGCCGCCCGAACGACCGGCACCCGCACCGGCGGAACGACCGCCCGACTTCGCCGGACGGCGACGACCCTGGCCCTGCTTCTTCGGCTGCTGCTGCGGCGGAGCGACGACCGGCGCCTCGCGGTACGGCGCGCGCTCGCCGACGAGCTCGTCGACGACGGCCGACTGCGCGGTCACCTGCTGGCCGGGGACCTTGATGGCGGCCTTCTGCAGCAGCTTGCGCAGATCTCCCCACTGCTCGGGGAGGCAGACGGTGACGACGTCGCCGGTGTGCCCGGCGCGCGCGGTACGGCCCGAACGGTGCAGGTAGGCCTTGTGCTCGGCCGGCGGGTCCACGTGCACGACGAGTTCGACGTCGTCGACGTGCACACCGCGGGCGGCGACGTCGGTCGCGACGAGCACCTTGGCACCGTCCTCGGCGGCGAACGCCGCGAGATTGCGGTCGCGCTGCGACTGCGACAGGTTGCCGTGCAGGTCGACGGCCGGGATGCCCTCGGCGGTCAGCTTCTTCGCGAGCTTCTTGGCCTGATGCTTGGTCCGGGTGAACAGGATGCGGCGGCCGGTGCCCGACGCCAGTTCCCGCACCAGCGCGGTCTTCTCGGTGGTCGACGCGACGCGGAACACGTGGTGCGTCATCTTGGCGACGGGCGAGGTGGCCTCGTCGAGCGAGTGCGTGGTGGGCTTGGAGAGGAAGCGCTTGACGATCTTGTCGACGCCGTTGTCCAGGGTGGCGGAGAACAGCATCCGCTGGCCGCCCGCGGGGGTCGCGGCGAGGATGCGGGTGACCACGGGCAGGAAGCCGAGGTCGGCCATGTGGTCGGCCTCGTCGAGCACGGTGATCTGGACGTCGTCGAGGCTGATGATGCGCTGCCGCATCAGATCCTCCAGGCGACCGGGGCAGGCGACGACGATGTCGGCGCCTGCGCGCAGCGCGGACTCCTGGCGGGTCTGCTTGACGCCGCCGAAGACGGTGGTGACGCGCAGGCCGACGGCCGTCGCGAGGGGTTCCATCGCAGTCGCGATCTGGGTGGCGAGCTCGCGCGTCGGCGACAGCACGAGGCCCGTGGGGCGGCCGGACTTGCGGCGGACGCCCGCCTCGGCGAGACGGGTGACGAGCGGGATCGAGAAGGCGAGGGTCTTGCCCGAGCCCGTCTTTCCGCGACCCAGGACGTCGCGACCCGCGAGGGTGTCGGGCAGGGTGTCGGCCTGAATCGGGAACGGGGCGGCCTTGCCGTCGGCGGCCAGCGCATCACAGATGGGTGCGGGCACGCCGAGATCAGCGAATGTGGTCATGAGGGACATCAGCCTTACATGCAGTGTCTGCGCGCGGCGAAGCACCGTGGGGCAGATCAGGTGGCGAACACGCGCGGGGTGAGCGTGTCGGTTCGCCGTATGAAAGTTCGACGCACCCGCGAGAGATCCGGGGTCTGCGTGGAGGCGTTCTACGACGCACGGCGCATCTGCGCCGAATGACGAGCATGCCCGGTGGACACGCTCCGACTACTCCACCTTACGGCACACCGCAGCCGTTTCGGGCAACGCGCAGGTCAGCGGCTACCGACGAGTAGCACCGACGAGCCCAGCCAGCCGCTGAACGGCGAAGGCGTAGCCGTCGATCCCGCAGCCGACGATCACGCCCGCGGCGATCGGCGAGATGTACGAGTGGTGCCGGAACGCCTCCCGCGCATGCACGTTGCTGATGTGCACCTCGATGATCGGCACCTCCGGGATGACGAGCGCGTCGGCCAGTGCCACCGAGGTGTGCGTCCAACCGCCGGGGTTGATGACGATCCCGCTCACCGCGCCCCGGGCGGCGTGGATGGCGTCGATCATCTCGCCCTCGTGATTGGTCTGCAGCGCACGGACCGCCAGCCCGTGCGCGGCCGCGGTCCGTTCCGTCAGTGCGACGACGTCGTCGAGCGTGTCGGATCCGTAGACCTGCGGCTGTCGTGTCCCGAGCATGTTCAGGTTGGGACCGTTGAGCAGCAGGATCGGCAGTGGTGACGCTTCGGTGGTCGACATGCCTGGAACTCTACTGCCGACGATGTGGGACTCGTCTCCACCGACGCGTCGTCGGACGCCCCGACTCGCCGATCCTGGTAACGGTGGAGGTGGTCCACGACGCGGGCCGTCCGGCCCGCCGATCACGGAGGGAGGATTCCTTTGACCACCCCGAGCAGTACCTATGAGGCCGTTCACGATCGCTACCCGTCGCGACTCGAACCCGACTTCACTGACTCTGCCGACACGCTGCCGCGCCCGGACCCGACGGTGTGGGGCGCCCGTCCCGGGCCGTTCCGACGGCACGAACTGAACTCCTACGACCGCACCGGCTTCCACATCGAGCAGGGACTGCTGACCCCGACGCAGGTGCAGCGCTGTTGGTCGGAGTTCGACCGGATGGCCGCTGATCCGACGCTCGCCGACAGCGACCTGCTGATCCGCGAACGCGGTTCGGGAGCCATCCGCTCCATCTTCCGGGTCCACCGGGTGAGCCCGGTGTTCGACGCCCTCGCCCGCACACCGCGGATCCTCGACCGGGCACGTCAGATCCTGGGATCCGAGGTGTACGTCCACCAGTCGCGGATCAATGCGATGCCTGGAATGGCAGGCAGCGGCTTCTATTGGCACTCCGACTTCGAGACCTGGCACGCCGAGGACGGCCTGCCCGCACCGCGCACGGTGAGCCTGTCGATCGCGCTGACCGACAACTTCGCGTTCAACGGCGGCCTGATGCTGATGCCGGGCGCCCACCGCACGTTCGTCCCCTGCATCGGCAGCACCCCCGACGGCAACTTCCGGGAGTCGTTGCAGCAGCAGCGGGTCGGGGTGCCGTCCGAGCGGGTGATCACCGAGTTGGGCTACGAGTTCGGCATCGACCAGTTCACCGGCGCCGCGGGAGCCGGTCTGTTCTTCGACGCGAACTCGATGCACGCGTCGGGGAATAACATCTCGCCGTATCCGCGCGCCAACCTGTTCCTGGTGTTCAACAGCGTCGAGAACGCACCGCGGCAACCGTACGGCGGCACCGCGCCGAGACCCGCCCATCTCGCCGAACGCGACGTGACGCCGCTCGAACCGCTGGCCGACTCGCCGTTCGCCTGACCGCGTGCGCCCGGCCGGGACCGCTCCCGGCCGGGTCCGCGCCCGCGTACCGGCGGATGTCAGGATCGCTGCAGCTAGGATGACGACCTGTGCCAGCCTTCTCCGTCCGTCGGGCCCAGATAACCGCGATCATCACCGGAATCCTGGGCGCTCTGCTGGCTCTCGCGACGCCGCTGATGCCGGTGACGCAGACGGTCGCGCAGGTCAGCTGGCCGCAGAACGGGACGGTCGGCTCGGTGTCGGCACCCCTGTTCTCGTACACGCCGATCGACCTCGACGTCGACATCCCGTGCCGGGCCGTCGACACGCTCCCGCCGGGCAAGACCATCCTGCTGTCGACGACGTCGCCGTCGGCCCCGGACGCCACGGACCGCGGGCTGTTCGCCCGCGTCACCACCTCCGCGACACCGACCGTCGAGGTCGTCACCCGTAACATCCCGATCCTGTCGGCACCGCTCGACCGCGTCCGTTCCAGCGACTGCCGGAGCCTCCGGATCAGCGCGACGTCCGACGCCGTGTCCGCCGAGTTCGTCGGTCTCACCGATTCCGCCGGCGACCCGCTGAAGGCGAAGACCGGCGACGAGAACGTCCCCGGCGGCGACCAGCGACCGCAGGTCACCGGCTTGTTCACCCAGCTCACCGGTCCCGCAGCCGCACTCCCCGGCTTGCGGGCGCACATGACGATCGACTCCCGTTACACCACGGCGCCCACCATCCTGAAGTGGCTGGCGATCATCATCGGCGTGCTCTGCACCCTGATCTCCCTCGCCGCGCTCGCCCGGCTCGACGCGACCGACCGCCGCGGTCACCGGCGCATCTTCCCGGCCCGCTGGTGGCGATTGAACCCCCGCGACTACACCGTCATCGGGCTCCTGGCCGTCTGGCACATGATCGGCCCGAACACCTCCGACGACGGCTACCTGATGACGATGTCGCGGGTGGCGCAGCAGAGCGACTACACCGCCAACTACTTCCGCTGGTTCGGTGCGCCGGAAGCTCCGTTCGGCTGGTACTACGAGGTCTTCGGCCTGCTCAGCCACGTGACCGTCGCGAGCCCGTGGATGCGACTGCCCGCCTTGGCTTGCGGCATCATCAGCTGGCTCATCATCAGTCATGAGGTCCTTCCGCGGATCGGTCGTGCGGCCCGTATCCGCGCGGCGGTTCCGTGGACGGCGGCTGCCGTCTTCCTCGTGGCCTGGTTCCCGTTCAACAACGGCCTGCGCCCCGAGCCGATCATCTGCCTCGGCGCCCTGCTGACCTGGTGCTCGGTGGAGCGCGCCATCGCCACCGGCCGCCTGCTGCCCGCCGCCGTCGCCTGCACGGCCGGTGCGTTCAGCATCGCCGCCGGCCCGACGGGCGTCCTCGCCGTCGCGGCCCTCGTCGCCGGCGCCCGTCCGATGTTCCTGGCGCTGCGCCGCCGCGCCATCGAGGTCGACTCCCTCACCGGTCGCGGCGCGACCGCCGCGTATGCCGCCCTGTTGGCGCCCATCGTCGCGGCGGGCACCTTCGTGATCTTCGTCGTGTTCTCCAAGCTGACGCTCAGCGCGTTCAGCGAGGCCTCGGCCATGAAGACGGCGCTGGGACCGTCGCTGAACTGGTACAACGAGATCGACCGCTACTCGTCGCTGTTCGCGTTCTCCGCGGACGGCTCCATCGCCCGCCGGTTCGCGGTGCTGGCGATGGTGCTCGGCATGACGATCGCGGGCGCCGTCCTGATCCGGAAGTCGCGGATCCCCGGCACCGCGTTGGGCCCGGCCCGGCGGATCGTCGGCATCACCTTCGGCTCGCTGCTGTTCCTGATGTTCACGCCCACCAAGTGGACCCACCACTTCGGCGTCTTCGCCGGTCTCGCGGCGGCCCTGGCCGCCCTGGCGACCATCGCCGCGAGCGCGCAGGCCACCCATTCTCGCCGCAACCGCACCATCGTCGGCGCGCTGGTCCTGTTCGTCGCCGCCCTCGCGATGACCGCCCCCAACTCCTACTACTACGCGTCCGCGTGGGGCATGCCGTGGGGCGTCTCCCAGGTGACGATCGGCAGCGTCCCCGCGGGCGACGTCCTGCTGTACGCCGCGCTGGCCCTGCTCGGCCTGGCGCTGTGGTTCCACTTCCGCGAGCCGTTCACCGGCGCCGACCCGACGCCGCCCGCGCCGACGAGCCCGTCCCGGCTCCGTCGGACGGCCACCGGCACCTCCCGGGTCCTCGCCGCCGCACCGCTCGGCATCGTCGCAGGCGCTCTGGTGGTCTTCCTGATCGCGACCGCAGCGATGGCCGGCGTCCATCAGAGTTCCTCGTTCTCTGTTCCGCGCTCCAACTTCGCCGCACTTGCGGGCAAGCCGTGCGGCATGGCCGACAACGTGCTCGTGGAGACCGATCCGAGCCGGTTCATCCTGACGCCGGTCGACCGGTCGCTCACCGATCCGCTCGCGGGGTCGCCGACGCATTCGCGGCCCGACTCCGATCGCGGCCCCACCTCGGGATTCACCCCGGACGGGATCCCCGACGAGGTGCAGACCAAGGCCTCGTCCGGATCGCTGGGAGTCCTGGCCCGCGACGCGAACATCGACCCCGACCTGCTGATCGCCAACAGCGGCGGCACCGGCGGCGGCGTCACCGCTCGCCCCGGCGTCAACGGCAGCCATGCGCAACTCCCCTTCGAACTCGACCCGGCACGCACGCCCGTCCTCGGCAGCTACGACGCCGAGGAGCAGACTCCGTCCACGCTGACGTCGGGCTGGTACCGCCTGCCCGCCGACTACAAGGACTTCCCGCTGGTCACCCTGTCGGTGGCGGGCATCTTCCCGCCGTCGGCCTTGAAGCTGGAGTACACCGACCAGAAGTTCGGCGCCGACGCCAAGGACGACGACATCACGAACACGGGTTCCATCGGGCTCATCGACCCGGGCCCGCGGCCGTCGTGGCGCAATGTCCGCATCGACACCGCGTCGATGCCCGACGACCTGACCGCGGTCCGCATCTCGGCGACCGACTACGACCTCGCCGCCGACCACTTCATCGCGGTGACCCCGCCCCGACTGCCGAAGATGAGGACCCTGCAGGACGTCGTCGGCAGCACGGTCCCGACGCACGTCGACTGGACCTCGGGCCTGTTCGTCCCGTGCCAGCGACCGTTCAACTTCCACGCCGGCGTCACCGAGATCCCGAAGTGGCGCGTCCGGCCCGGGGCCGACCTGGCCGCTGTCGGGGCATGGCAGGGTGCGATCGGCGGCGGACCGCTCGGCTGGCTGAACGTCTCGCAGCGCGCCGACACCGTCGCCACCTATCTGTCCGGCGACATCGGCCGCGACTGGGGTGCCCTGGAGCGGTACACCCCGTACGACGCCGCGGTCCCGGCGAAGATCGATTACAGCGAGGCCGTACGCAGCGGGCTGTGGAGCCCGGCACCGATCAGGTACTGATCCCCGACCGATTCGGCCGGACCCTACTCGTCGGTTAGTCCTTGCACCGCAGGTCGACTAACGTCAGAGGGCGTGCCAGACCCCACCGCCACTCCGCCTGACGCAGATCGCGACACCGCCGCCGACGACGCCTCCGACCTTCGGTCGAGCCCGCTGTCGGCCCGGACCGCACGACTGCTGGCGGTGGTCGCCGGTGTGATCGCGGTGCTGGCCGCGGTCCTCACGCCGCTGCTGCCGGTGTCGACGACGTCGGCCGCCATCTCGTGGCCGCAGGGGCAGAACCTCGATGCGAACGACCCGTCGGTCGTCGCGCCGTTGATCGCGCAGAGCGCCAAGAGCATCGACATCAGCATCGACTGCGCGGTCCTCGCGACACTGCCGGACAAGGCGAGCATCCTGTCGACGATGGCGCCGGGCGCGGAGCGGTCCACCAACAAGGCGCTGATGATCACCGCGAACGAGACCAGCGTGTCGGTCCTGTTCCGCAGCAACCTGGCCGCCACGGCCTCCCGCGCGGACATCGCCGCGGGCAAGTGCCGCTCCCTGCACGTCTTCTCGTCGGTCGGCGCGACGGGTGCGGAGTTCGTCGGACTGGCCCCGGCGACGATCCTGCCCCCGGACACCCGCCCGCAGGTCGACGGCCTGTTCACGTCGCTCACCGGCGAACAACTCGCAGCGGCGGGCCAGGGCCTGCGCGCGAACATCGAGATCGACAACCGGTACGAGAGCCACGCGACCCCGATGAAGGTGCTCGCGATGGTGATCGCGGTGCTGGCCACCCTGATCGCGCTGTTCGCGCTGTGGTGCCTGGACCGGATCCACGGATATCGCGGCGGATTGTCGCGGCGGAGCGGATCTTTGCTGTCCCGACTGCGGCCGAAGCTCTCCGACATCGCCGTCAGCGGTGTCCTGCTGCTGTGGACGGTCCTCGGTGCGGGCGCCCCGGACGACGGCTACATCTTGAACATGGGCCGGACCGCCGGTGAGGCCGGCTACATGTCGAACTATTACCGTTTCTTCGGCATCGCCGAGGCGCCGTTCGACTGGTACTACAGCTTCCTCGCGCTGTGGTCCCAGGTGTCCCCGACCATCCTGTGGATGCATCTGCCCCAGTTGGCGGCGGGCGTCGCCTCGTGGCTGCTGCTGTCCCGCGTCGTCCTGCCGCGGCTCGGTGACGCCGTCGCGAAGAACGCGTGGGCCGCCTGGACCGCGGGCGCCGTGTTCCTCGCCTTCTGGCTGCCGTTCTGCTCGGGTCTGCGCGGCGAGGGCATCATCGTCCTCGGTTCGCTCCTGACCTGGTGGGCCACCGAGATCGCGATCGAACGTCGTCGGATGCTGCCCGCCGCGCTCGCCGCCACGGTCGCCGCCCTCACCCTGGCGATGGCCCCGCAGGGCATCGTGGGTGTCGCGATCCTGCTGGTCGCCGCCCGCCCGATGCTGCGGATCCTGATCGAACGCCGCCGCGAAGCCGGTCTCGTCGCCCTCCTGGCGCCGCTCGCCGCCGCGGGCGGCATCGTCGCCGTCGTCGTGTTCCGCGATCAGACCCTGGTGACCGTTCTGGAGTCGATGAAGGTCCGCTACCAGACGGGCCCGATCGTCCCCTGGCATCAGGAGTTCCTCCGCTACTACTTCCTCTCGGTCGGGACGCCCGACGGCGCGCTGGCCCGTCGCATCCCGGTGCTGCTGATGTTCGTGGCGGCGTTCCTGGTCGCCGCGGTCCTGCTCCGTCGCGGATCCATCAAGGGCGTCGCGACGGCACCGACGTGGCGGCTGATCGGAGCGTTCGGCGTCAGCCTCCTGCTGCTCTTCGCCACGCCGGTCAAGTGGACCATCCAGTTCGGCGTCCTCACCGCCCTCGGCGCCGCCCTCGCCGGACTCGCGGCGATCACCATCGCGCAGAGCAGCGCACGATCGCTGCGGAACCTGTCGGCGCTGACCGCGGGCCTGCTGTTCGCACTCGCCGCCGCCTCGGCGGGCACCAACGCGTGGCCGTACGCCTACAACTTCGGCATCCCGTGGTTCAACATCGCGCCGGTGGTCGCCGGCATCGAGGTCTCGAGCATCCTGCTGGCCCTCGCCGTCGTCGCGGTGGCCGCCACCCTGTGGCTGCATCTGCGGTCGGACTACGTGACCAACAAGGGCCTGGCGCACCACGCCGAGGGAGCGCCCGACAGTCCCGCCGACCGACGTCGCATCGCGGTCGCGTCGACGCCGCTGCTGGTGATCGCCGCGCTGATGGTGATCGCGACCGTCCTGGCGTTCGGCCGTGCCGTCGTCATCCGGCAGCCCGCCATGACGGTTGCGTCCAACAACATCGATGCGCTGCGCGGGCAGCCGTGCGCGATGGCCGACCAAGTCCTGGTCGAGACCGATCCCAACGCGAACTTCCTGACTCCGGTCGACGGCGCGTCCGCCACCAGAGCACTGACCGGCAGCGAGTCGGTCGGATTCAGCCCGACCGGCATTCCCGACGATCTGAGTCCGCAGACCCGCAGTGCCCGCGCCGGCCAGATGCACGTTGGCGGCTCCACGTCGAAGCCGTTCGCCGTCGTCGGCGGCCTGGGGGCGGGCACCACCGGTGGCCGCGGCCCGGAGACCGTCAACGGCTCCCACGCCCTCCTCCCGTTCGGCCTGAATCCGAGGTCGACCCCGGTGCTCGGCAGCTTCGGCTACAACGCCAACGCCTACCTCACCACCGGCTGGTATCAGCTCCCCGCGCGCGACGCCTCTCCGCTGCTGGTGATCGCCACCGCGGGAGCCGTCTCGACGATCGACTCCGACGGCCTGCCGACGTTCGGTCAGAAGATGGTCGTGCAGTTCGGCACCGCGGGTCCCGACGGCACGTTCACCCAGGTCGGTCCCGACGTGATTCCGATCGATCCGGGTCCGGAGATCGCGAACCGTCCGTGGCGCAATCTGCGCGTCCCGATGACCGCGGTGCCCGCGAAGGCCGACGTGATGCGACTGTCGCTCGCCGACACCAACCTCGGCCCGATGCAGTTCATGGCGATCACGCCGCCGCGCGCGCCGAAGGTACGCACGCTGCAGCAGGTGGTCGGTTCCGAGGCTCCCGTGCTCATCGACTTCCCGGTGGCCGCACACTTCCCGTGCCAGCGTCCCCTCCCGATCCGGCACGGCGTGGCGGAGGTTCCGCAGTGGCGGATCCTGCCCGACTACGTGACGGCGAACTCGCAGTCCAAGACGTGGATGGCGTCGAAGTCGGGTGGTCTGCTGGCGATCACCGAGGCCACCACGTCGCAGGTGACGGTCCCGACCTATCTGGCCGAGGACTGGCATCGCGACTGGGGTTCGCTGGAGAAGCAGACACCGCTGCGCCCGGACGCCGTGACCGCGCAGGTGCGGACCGGATCCGTCCGCACGTGGGGCTGGTCGCGTAACGGATCGATCCGTCTGGAGCCCGCCAAGTGACCGACCGTGAGACGAGTCAGGAAACGGTGACCGTGAACGCACCCGAACAGACCGGCCGACGCGACCCGCTGGCCGTGCTGAAGGCCCACGACTACCGCAACGCCAAGCTGGTCGCGCTGCTCGCAGGCATGCTCGGCCTGGTGTTGGCGCTGGCCACGCCGCTGCTGCCGATCGATCAGAAGACCTCCGAGCTGCATTGGCCCCAGAACGACGCCGTCACCAACGTGACCGCGCCGATGGTCGCCTTCGTACCCACGTCGATGGACGCCTCGGTGCCGTGTTCGCTGGCGCGGGAGCTCCCGAAGGAGGACGGCGTGCTGCTCTCCACCGTTCCCCGCCAAGGCAGGCAGGCCACTGCGCGCGGCCTGTTCGTGCGCGCCACCGACACGACGCTCAGCATGATCGTCCGCGACGTGGTGCTGCTGTCCACGGACCGCGCAGCCGCACAGAACAACCCGAACTGCCGCTTCGTCCTGTCCGGCGACGGTGACGGCGTCACCGCGTCGATCAAGGACGTCTCCGCGGGCGACTCCACCTCCTACCGCACCGACGACGCCGACATGCGTCCGCAGATCATCGGCGTCTTCTCGGACCTGCCGTCCACCGCGCCCCGCGACGGCCTGTCGTTGAACGCGACCGTCGACACCCGCTTCGTGAACTCCCCGACCCCATTGAAGCTGGCCGCGATCATCATCGGCATCCTGGCCACGCTGCTGTCACTGCTGGCGCTCGGTGTGCTCGACGCCCGCGACGGCCGCGGCCACAAGCGCTTCCTGCCCGCAGGCTGGTTCACCATCCGCGGCCCCGACGTCGCCGTCTTCGCGGTCCTGACCGTGTGGTGGCTGATCGGCGGCAACACGTCCGACGACGGCTACAACATCACCGTCGCCCGCATCACCGACCAGGCCGGGTATGCGGACAACTACTTCCGCTACTTCGGCGTCCCGCAGGACCCGTTCGGATGGCACTTCCAAGTGCTGTCGTGGATGACGCACCTGTCGGTCGCCACCCCGTGGCTGCGCCTGCCCGCCTTGCTCCTGGGACTGCTCGGCTGGTGGCTGATCAGCCGCGAGATCCTCCCCCGCCTGGGTCGCGCGGTCCGCACCAGCCCGGCCGCCGTGTGGACCGGCGCGATGGTCTTCCTCGCGATCTGGATGCCCTACAACAACGGCATCCGCCCCGAGCCCGCCGAGGCGATCGGCGCCCTCCTGACCTGGGCGTGCGTCGAACGGGCGATCGCCACGCGTCGTCTGCTGCCGTATGCGATCGCCGCGATCGCCGCCGCGTTCACCCTCGCGCTGGCGCCCGGCGGCCTGATGGCCGCCGCAGCCCTCGTGGCCGGTCTGCGCGGTGTGGTCAAGGGCATCGTCGACCGCCGCAAACGCGACGGCCTGCTGCCGCTGATCGCTCCGCTGCTCGCGGCGGGCACCGCCGTGCTGTTCATGATCTTCTACGCGCAGGCGCTCGCGCCTCTGCTGGAGGGCAACAAGGTCGCGACCGACGTCGGTCCCACCGAGCAGTGGTGGCAGGAACCCGTCCGGTACTACTACCTGATCCTGCAGACCGGCGACGGCACCTTCCCGCGTCGCTTCGGGATCCTGATGATGATCCTGGCGCTGGTGATCGCGATCTTCCGCCTCGCGTCGCGGCACGCGCCCAACGGCATCGCCCGCGGCCCGATGTGGCGACTGATCGCCGTGGTCATCGGCACCATGTTCTTCATGTCGTTCACGCCCACCAAGTGGACGCATCACTTCGGCATCTACGCCGGCATCGGCGCGGCCCTGTGCGCGGGCGTCGTCGCGATGATGACACCCGCCCTGCTGCGGTCGCGTCGCAACCGTACGTTCTTCGCCGCCTCCGTGCTCCTGGTGACCGCGGTGTCCGCCGCAGGCACCAACATGTGGTGGTACGTCGGCAGCTACGGCGTCCCGTTCTGGGACCGCCCAGTCGCGATCGGCGGCGTCCGCATCAGCTGGATCATCCTGTTCTTCGCCCTCGTGACCGCCGCGTTCGGCCTCTGGTACCACTTCCGCGACGACTACGTCGACGACGAGGTCCGGACCGGAGCACGACGCACCGCATTGAGCCGATTCAAGTTCTCGCCGCTCCCGGTGATCGCTGCCGTGATGGTGCTGTTCATGATCGCGTCGTTCGCGAAGGGCGCGTGGGTGCAGCGCGACAGCTGGTCGTGGACGAAGTCGAACGTCCGCGCCCTGACCGGCGACGAGTGCGGTCTGGCGAACGACGTCCTCGTCGAGACCGACCCCAACGCCGCGGTGCTGCACCCGGCGGCCGTCGACGGCAGACCCGCACCGTCACCGCACAAGGCGCTCGCCGGAGTGAACGTCGGCTTCACCGCCGACGGTATCCCCGCGGGCACCTACATCGATCCGCTGGAAGAGAAGCGCAGCGGCGACGACGAGGAGGACCCGGCGGACGCCCCGCCGAGCGCGGGCGGCGGCACCGCCACCGCGGGCACCGTCGACGAGACCGAGGACGAGACGACCGTCGAAGAGGCCGAGCCGGTCGCGCCCGCGACCGCCGTCCGTCTCCCCTTCGGGCTGGATCCGGCGACCCCGGTCCTCGGCAGCTACCGCGCGAACGGTGCGAACAACGTCACCACCGCCTGGTACGACCTCGGGTTCGAGGCCGGGAAGGCGCCCGCCGACAAGCCGCTGATCTCCGTGGCCGCGGCCGGTTCCATCGAGGCCCGCAACGGCCTCGGCGGCATCAACCCGGGTCGCGCCCTGACCGCCGAGTTCGGTCGTCGCACCGCCAACGGCACGGTGACCCCGCTGGGCCGGGCCCTGATGCCGTACGACGCGATGGAGAACACCTACTGGCGCACGATGCGGTTCGCCCTCAAGGACGCCCCGCCGCGCGCGAACGTGGTGCGCCTCAACGTGGTCGACAACGCCGCCGCCCTGGCGGAGTGGGTCGCGTTCACCCCGCCGCGCGTCCCGACGCTCCGCACGCTGAACGACGTCGTCGGCCGCACCGATCCGGTCTTCATCGACTGGATGCCGGGCCTGGTGTTCCCGTGCCAGCGGCCGATGGCCGTCAGCTACGGCCTCCTCGAGGTCCCGGAGTGGCGCATCATGCCCGACGCCGAGGCCACCCGGAAGAACAGCCAGACGTGGTCGGACGGCGTCAACGGCGGACCGCTCGGCATCACCGACGGCCTGCTGTATCAGACGCTGGTGCCGACCTATCTGCGGAACAACTGGGGACGCGACTGGGGTGGCCTGGAGCGGTACACGATGGTCGTCGACGCGAAGCCCGCGGAGATGGTCCACGGGACGCACCGGGTGAGCGGCCTGTTCAACCCGGCGCCGATGCGGTCGAAGGGCTACTGACGGCCCGACCCGCCCGACGGTGTCGTTCATCCAGATGATGCCGGATCGACACCGTCGGGCCGGTCGAGTCCCCTTGACCTGATCGGTCGCCTCCAGAAATGTGGGACCAATGACGTCCCCTGCTTCGGGCGGCCTCGCGGTCGTCGGCCTCGACAAGCGCTTCGGTGACCTCGTCGCACTGCGCGACATGACCTTCACCGTGCAACCCGGCGAGATCTTCGGGTTCGTCGGCTCCAACGGTGCCGGAAAGTCGACGACCATGCGGATCATCCTCGGTGTCCTGGCCGCGGACGCGGGGCAGGTGACGGTCGACGGTCGTCCCGTCGACGCGGACGCCCGCCGCCGCATCGGATACATGCCCGAGGAACGCGGCCTGTACCCGAAGATGAAGGTCGGCGAGCAGTTGATCTACCTCGCCCGGTTGCACGGACTGTCGAAGACCGACGCCCAGGAACGGGCCGGGTACTGGATGGAGCGGCTCGGGATCGACTCCCGCATCGACGACAACGTCTCCGACCTCTCGCTCGGCAATCAGCAGCGCGTGCAGTTGGCGGCCGCGCTGGTCTTCGACCCGACCGTGCTGGTCCTGGACGAACCGTTCTCCGGCCTGGACCCGGTGGCCGTCGACGTGATGAGCGACGTGCTGGTGGAGAAAGCACAGCAGGGCGTCCCGGTGATCTTCTCCAGCCACCAGCTCGACCTGGTGCAGCGGCTGTGCGACACGGTCGGCATCATCGCCAAGGGCGAGATGCGGGCGCTCGGCACCGTCGACGACCTGCGCCGCAGCGGCGGCGTGCACCTGGAGGTGCAGGCCCCCGGCGCACCCGAAGGATGGGCCGACGGTCTGCCCGGCGTCGTCGCCGCCGAGTACGACTCCACGACGGTCCTATCGGTAGCCGACGACTACGACGACCAGCAGATCCTGGCCGCAGCCCTGGCTCACGGCCCGGTCCACCGGTTCGCTGCGACCACCCCCGAACTGACCGAGTTGTTCCGGGAAGTGGTGACCGCCTCGTGAGCGGCGAGCAGCGGTCCGCCTGGTCGGACATCTCCCTCATCGCGGGACGGGAGATCACCACCCGGATCCGCACCCGCTCGTTCCTGATCAGTACCGTCGTGACGCTGGTGATCATGGTCGGCATCATCATCGGCTACGGCGCGCTGTCCGGCGGCGGGGACAGCGGCCCCGAACCGACCGTCGTCGCGCAGACCGGTGTCAGCGCCACGGTCCAGAAGTCGGTGACCGACGCCGGAACCGGACTGGGTTTGCGCATCCGGTTCCGCGACGAGACCGACGCGCGGCAAAAGGCGGCCGACGGCGACGTCGACGCGGCCCTGGTGCGCGACGGTGCCGGGTACCGCGTCTTCAGTGAGAACGACACCCTCGATGCGACGCTCGACGCTGCCCTGCGGCGTGGAATCGCGGACGCCGCCGTCGTCGACGCCGTGCGGGCCGGCGGCGGAGACGTCGCCGCGCTGACGCCGCCGACCGTCGACTTCCGCACCACCGTGGCACCCACCCCGGTCGATCCCGAGCACGAGGACCGGATGCGGACCGCGATCTTCGGTGTGATCCTGCTGATCATGACGGTCTTCGGCGGCGGCGTCACCATCGCCACGGGCGTCATCGAGGAGAAGACGTCGCGGATCGTCGAGATCCTGCTCGCCACCGTCAAACCCGCCCGGCTGTTGTGGGGCAAGATCCTCGGCGTGGGCGCGGTGATGCTCGGCAGCACGCTCCTGACGGCTGTCGCCGCGCTGGCGGCGGCCGTCGCCACCGGGCTGGTCACGTCGTTCGCGGTCGCCGGGACGGTGATCGCCGCATCCACTGTCTGGCTGCTGCTCGGTTTCCTGTTCTACGGCGTCCTCTATGCAGGCACCGGCGCCATGCTGTCTCGGCAGGAGGAGTTGGCGGGCACCACCTGGCCGCTGAGCACCGCCGCGCTCGGCACCTTCTACGCGGTCCTGTTCGGTGCGGGCTCCCCCGATTCCGTCCTGTTCCAGTGGCTGGCGTGGATCCCGCCGTTCTCCGCGGGCGTCCAACCGATCCGGATCGCGGACGGCAGCGCCTCCGCGGTGGAGATCGTCGGGTCCCTCGCGATCATGGTGGTGGTCTGTGCCGTCGCGGTCGCGGGTGCCGGGCGCGTCTACCACCGCTCGGTGCTGAAGGTCGGCGCCCGCGTCAGTTGGCGTGACGCCCTGGGTCTCGGTTCGCCGCACGACGCGCCGAAGACCGGAACGAAGGGAGTCGGCGCATGAGCGCGTCGTCCACCGGCGCCGTCGCCGCCGTCCGCCTGATCGCGACCCGTGAGATCGCGACCCGTCTCCGTACCAAGGCCTTCAAGGTCGGCACCGCGCTGATGCTGCTCATCGCCGTCGGCGGCGGCATCGCGCTGTCGTTGATCGTCGATCACCAGTCCTCTCCGACGACGCCGTCGACCACCGCCGTCGTGGCCTCCGGACTCTCCGCTGCTCAGGAGGCCGCGATCACCGAGACCGGCAGTCGTCTCGGCAGCCCGGTCACGATCACCGAGGCCTCCGCCGAGGAGGCCAGGGCCCGCATCGACACGGAGAAGGCAGCGGTCGCCGTCATCGTGGACCGCGGCGCCGTCACCGTCTACAGCCGGTCCGACCTCTCCGACGGCCTTCAGGCGACGATCCGCGGCGGTCTGCAGGCCGCACAGGTGCAGGCGGCGCTGGCCGCGGCGCACGTCGATCCGCGCGCGCTGGCCGCCGCGTCCGCGGTCTCGGTGGAGCGCGCGAACGACGCCCCCGACCGTGAGGTCGGCGAGCGGATCGTCATCGCGATGGTCGGCTTGATCCTGTTGACGTACGCGATCATGCAGGCAGGCCCCGCCGTCTCGACGGGAGTGATCGAGGAGAAGTCGTCGCGCATCGTGGAGATCCTCCTCGCCACCGTGCGACCCGGTCAGCTGATGGCCGGGAAGATCATCGGGATCGGTCTGGTGAGCCTGTTGCAGCTGGTGCTGATCGGGGCCGCCGCGCTGATCACCACCGTGGCGACCGGACTGTTGACGCTGCCGACGCTCGCCCTGTCGACGGCCGCGATCGCTCTAGTCGGCTTCATCCTCGGCTACCTGTTCTTCGCCGCCCTCTTCGCCGCCGCGGGTTCGATGGTCTCGCGGATCGAGGACAGTGCGGGCACCGTGCTGCCGGTCACGATGTTCGCGTTCGTCAGCGTCTATTCGGGTCTGTTCGTGGTGCTGAACCCCGGCACCGCGCTGGCCGGCTACCTGACGTGGATCCCGCCGTTCTCGATCTCGACGGTCCCGATCCGCATCGCCCTCGGCGAGCTGACGCTGCTCGGCGCCGTCGGCCCCACCCTGCTCATGGCCGCCGCGACGGCCGGCAGCATCTGGGTCGCTGCCCGCATCTACCGACACAGCGTCCTCTACAGCGGCGCCAAGATCAGTTGGGGTCGGGCGCTGCGGATGCGCTGAAACGCTTGTGCCGTATTCCTGACCCGGTATAGGGGTTAGGAATACGGCATAAGCGTGACGCCTAGTCGACCTGCAGTTCCCCCATCGCGTCCCAGCCGTCGCCGTCGATCTGGCGGGAGATGATCTTCGGGGTCGACACGAGGTGCGGCCGCATGGCCTCGAGCCCCTTGGCGAAGTGGTCGCTGGAGACGTGCGGGCCGGCGCCCTCGTCGGTGAAGGCTTCGACGAGCACGTACTCGTTCGGGTCCTCGAGGCTGCGCGACCAGTCGAACCAGAGGTTGCCCTCCTCCGCTCGGGTGGCCGCGGTGAAGTCGGCGACAGCCTCGGGGAAGGTGTCGGCGCTGGACGGCTTGACCTGGAACTTGACGACGATGAAGTACATGGCCGCCATTGTGCCCGATGTCAGCGGGCCGGATGTCAGCCGACGGCGGTGCCCACCAGGGATCCGATCCCGTAGGTCACCGCCATGGCGATGCCGCCGCCGATCAGCATGCGCAGTGTCGGCCGCCACGGCGACGACCTGCCGAGGTACGCGCCGAGCGCTCCGGTGAGCGCGAGCGCGACCAGGACTGCGACGACGGCGACCGGGATCCGCCAGGTGGGCGGCGGGATGAGGATCGCGATCAGCGGGAGCAGCGCGCCGACGGTGAACGACACGGCCGAGGAGAACGCCGCCTGCCACGGGCTGCTGAGGTCGTCGGGGTCGATCCCGAGCTCAGCCTCGGCATGCGCGGCGAAGGCGTCCTTCTCGCTCATCTCCGTCGCCGCGCGCTCGGCGGTCTCGGTGGTCATGCCCTTGGATTCGTAGATGTCCACGAGTTCGGCGAGCTCCGCGTCGGGCTGATGCTCCAGCTCCCACTTCTCCTGCGCCAGCATGGCGGCCTCGGTGTCGCGCTGGGTGCTGACCGAGACGTACTCACCGAGCGCCATCGACACCGCGCCCGCCGCGAGTCCGGCGATGCCCGCGGTGAAGATCGGCCCGCGCTCCACCGTCGCCGCCGCCACGCCCACGACGATGCCCGCGGTGGAGACGATGCCGTCGTTAGCGCCGAGGACCCCCGCGCGCAGCCAGTTGAGTCGGCTGTTGAGGCCGGTCGCGTGCGGCTCGTGACCGTGCTCGGAGGCGCGGCTCGCCGTCTCGTCGCTTGTCATCTGTTCATGATCGCCGTCTTTCCGGAGACCGGCAAGCAAGGTATGCCGGGGCTTACCGGTCGTCCCGGGAGGTTTCCGGCAAGTCGCTGCGAATGTCCTGTGGAGCAGAGGAATTCGGTACGACGGGCCGTAACCTCATCGCATGGACACCATCAACGGACTGCCCGCGCATCCGCTCCTCGTGCATTTCGCCATCGTCGGCGTGCTCGCCACCGGCGTCGTCGCGCTGGCCGTCGCGCTGTGGCCCCGCGCCCGCACGCGCCTGGGCGTGTTCCCGTCGATCTTCGCGCTTGTGACGCTGATCGTCCTGCCGATCACCACGAGTGCGGGTGAGGCGCTGGAACACACGCTCCCGCCCACCGACGCGATGGAGAAGCACACCGCGCTCGGCGACGAGCTGATCCTGTTCGTCGGACCGCTGTTCGGCCTCGTCGCACTGCTGTGGCTGCTGAGTCTGCCCGTCGTCACCGACCGACTCCCGCTGTCGCCGAAAGCCCTTGCGGTGCTCGACGTCGTCGTCCGCGTCGCGACCGCCGCCCTCGCGATCGCCGCCCTCGTCATGGTGATCCTGGTCGGCGACAGCGGTGCGCGGGCGGTGTGGGGCGGCTGAGGCGACCCAGCCCGCGGCGATCTCGATGCGCGTCCTCGCTCCGCTCGGATGCTTACTCGATCAGCAACAGGGCATTCAGCACGGACTCAGCAGCTAGATCGGCATCAGGTAGTGCTTGCGCGGGTTGCGCAGGACCTGCTTGTCGCGGAGCTGCGCGAGCGCCTTGCGGAGCTGCAGGCGGGTCTCCGCGGGCTCGATGACGGCGTCGATGTAGCCGCGCTCGGCGGCGAGATACGGGGTCGCCATCATCGCGTTGTAGAAGCTGATGAAGTCCTGGCGCACCTTGTCGGCGTCGTTCGCCGACAGGCCCTCGGTCTGACGACGAGTCAGGATCGCGGCGGCCGACTCGGCGCCCATCACGGCGATCTTGGCCGTCGGCCACGCGAAGTTGATGTCAGCGCCCAACTGCTTGGAGCCCATCACGGCGTACGCGCCGCCGTAGGCCTTGCGCAGGACGACGGTGATCTTCGGGACGTCGGCCTCCACGTACGCGTACAGGAACTTGCCGGAGCGACGGATGGTGCCCTTCTGCTCCTCGGCGAGGCCCGGGAGGATGCCGGGGGTGTCGACCAGGAAGATCAGCGGAATGCTGAAGGCGTTGCAGATGCGGACGAAGCGGGTGGCCTTCTCCGACGAGTCGGTGTCGATGGTGCCCGCCATGACGTTCGGCTGGTTGGCGACGATGCCGACGCTGCGGCCGTCGACGCGGGCGTAGCCGGTGATGATGTTGGGCGCGAACAGCTCGGCGACCTCGTGGAAGGCGCCGTCGTCGAACAGCCGGATGATGATGTCGCGCATGTCGTAACCGGCGTTGTCGTTGTCCGGCATGAACGTGTTGAGGCTCAGATCCGACTCGGTGATCTCCGGCTCGAGACCCGGGTTGATGATCGGCGGTTCCTCATGGGCGCTCGACGGCATGTACTGCAGGTACTCGCGCACCCACTCGAACGCCGCGGCCTCGTCGGGCGCGATGTGGTGGATGTTGCCCCAGCGCGCCTGGTTGTGGGCGCTGCCGAGGTCCTCCGCGGAGATCTCCTCGCCGGTGGTCTGCTTGATGACGTCGGGGCCGGTGACGAACATGTAGCTCTTGTCCTCGACCGCGACCAGGATGTCGGTGTTGGCCGGGGTGTACACGGCGCCGCCGGCGCACTTGCCGAGGATCACCGAGATCTGCGGCGCCAGACCGGACAGGAGGTCGTTGCGGCGCCCCATCTCGGCATACCACGCGAGGGAGGTGACGGCGTCCTGGATGCGGGCGCCCGCGGAGTCGTTGATGCCGACCATCGGGCAACCGAGCTTGCCCGCCCACTCCATCAGCATCGACACCTTACGGCCGAACATCTCGCCGACGGTGCCGCCCATGACGGTCTGATCGTGGCTGAACGCGGCGACCGGACGACCGTGGACCAGGCCGTGGCCGGTGACGACGCCGTCGCCGTAACCGGTCTCACCGGCGCCCGGCATCTTCGCCAGCGCACCGACCTCGACGAACGTACCGGCGTCGAACAGCAGCTCCAAGCGCTCACGCGGCGAGAGGATGCCCTTCTTGGCGCGCTTGGCACGCGCCTTGTCGCCACCGGGCTCTTGAGCCAGCTCCAACTTCTCGCGCAGGTCGGCCAGCTTGCCGGCCGTCGTGGTCGGGGCCGAGTTCGCGCCCGCGTTGGTCTCCGTCACGCCAGGTACCTTCTCACTTCTCGGTATTGAGTTCGGACATGCGTCGAGCGAGGTCGGCGGCGACCTTCGCGACGTGAGGTTCGTCGACGATGCCGAGGTGGTCACCGCCGATGTGCAGGATCTCCAGATCGTCGACGACCTCGCCCCAGCGACCGTCCTCGTCGATCTCGGCCCACTGCGGCTCCAGCTCGATGGCGCCGTCGTGCATCTTGTCGGCGCGGTACAGCACCACCTTGCCGCCGTAGTGCGACGGGTTGATGCTGGTCAGCGCGCGGTTGTCGATGAACGATGTCCGCTGGTGCTCGATGATGCCGCCGGGGATCTTGGCGTCGGACATCGACATCATCTCCATGATGATGTTGAACTGCTCGTCGTCGTCGGCCTCCACGAGGCGATCCATCGGCACCGGGATGTTCTCGTCCAGACCGTAGGTCTTGACGGCGAACGCCTTCCAGCGCTCCAGGCGGGCCCGCTTGTTCTCCGGGGTGTCCGGGACGTCCTTGCTGGGCCGGACCACGTCGATCAGTCCGACGAAGGAGATCTCCTCGCCCTCCTCGCGCAGCACCTGTGCGGCGCCATAGGCGAGAGCGCCACCGAGCGACCAGCCGACCAGGACGTACGGTCCGTGCGGCTGCACCTCGCGGAGCTTCGGCATGTACTGGCGGACGCGCTCGGAGATGGTGCCCTCGACGCGGTCGAAGCCGATCACCGGGATGTCCTCCGGCAGCCGCTTCACCAGAGCCTCGTACGCGGAGGTGTTGCCGCCGGCGGGGTGGAAGACGAGCATCGGCGTCGGGTCGCCCGCGGTGACGTCGAACACATGCTTCGACTTGCCGTCGGCGCCCTTCGGGACGCGCAGGAAGCGCACGAAGCCGTCGACGTCGGCGGCGTCGTCCATCTGCTGCCGGACGTAGTCGGACATCTCCTCGATGGTCTCCGAGTCGAGGATGTCCTCGATGTCGACCTCGCCGCCGGTGCGCTCGTTGATGCGCGCGGTCAGCTTCTCGGCCGTCTCCTCGTCGAGGACCGGCAGCTTGTTGAAGATGCCGCCTGCCGACTTGCCGGTCACCACGGCGTAGGCGCCGAAGGTCAAGCGCTCCGCGGCGTCACGCGGCGGGACGTCCGAGCCCGCGGCCTCCGCGACGGCGGCCTGGTCGGTGAGGTCGGTCTTCTCAGGCGCGGCAGCGGGTGCCTTCGGCTCGGCGACAGATTCAGCCTTCGGCTGGGCGGGAGCCGCAGGTGCAGGCTCTGCGGGAGCCGGCGCGGGCTCCGGCTCGGCCTCGGGTTCGGGCTCGGCCTCGGGCTCCGGAGCCGCAGCGGCCTTGGCCGCATCCTTCGCCAGCTCTTCGTCGATGTACGCGTTCAGCGCGGCGGTGTCGAGTTCGCCGCCGCCGGTGGCCTTGTCGAGGTCGTCGAGCTGGTCGCGGTGCGTGACTGCGAAGGAGACGAACTTCTCGACGTCGGTCAGGTTGGCCTGGCGCATCGCCTGCAGCTGGAGCTGCGGGATGTCGAACTCGTACTCGACGCGGTTCTTGATGCGGACCGCCATCAGCGAGTCCAGACCCAGCTCGATCAGCGGAATCTCGCGCGGCAGGTCCTCGGGGTCGTAGCCCATGGACTCGCCCACGATGATCGCCAGGCGGTCACCGACCGACTGACCCGACTCCGGGTCCCACTTGTTGCCGATGTCGTCGACGACCTCGTCTTCGACGACCAGCTTGTCGTCGACCAGACCGGAGGCCTTCGCGGCCTCCTCCGGGGTCGGCGTCGGAGCGGCGTCGACCGCAGGCTTCGCGAGCGCGGTACCGGTGACGGCCGCCTCGTAGAGCAGCGCGAAGCCGCCCTGCGGTCCCGCGTGCACGGCAACGGCCGCGCCGCCCGGGTGACGGGTCAGGGTGGTGGTGACGGTGCCGTCGGACGGGAAGGCCGCGACTGACTCCACCGCGACGACCGCCGCGTCGGAACCGAGGACGTGCTTGGCCGCAGCCAGGACCAGTTCGCGCGGATCGGTGACGGCGGAGGCGTTGACCTCCCACGCGTGCCGACCGTCGGGCAGTGCGACGTGCGCGCCGGGGACGCTGCCCGCGCCCGAACCGCTCGCGATGGTCGCGTCGATCCAGTACGGCTTGCGCTCGAAGCGGGTGCGCGGGATCGGCGCGTACTTCTGATCGGGGCCGGTGCCGAAGAGCGACGCGACGTTCACCGGGTGCCCGTGGACGTAGAGCTTCATCAGGGCGTTGACGAAGCCGTAGCTCTCGTCCTCCTTGCGACGCAGCGTCTCGACCAGCTCGGCGTCGTGCACGCCCGCACCGAAGGTGGTGGCGGCGACGGAGATCAGGACCGCGGGGTTCGGCGACAGTTCGACGAACGTCCGGTGGCCTGCCTCGACGGACTTCGCGATGGCCTGCGCGAACCAGACGCTGTGGCGCAGGCCCTTCAAGAAGTACTCGATGGTGTGGACGGTGCTGCCCGGGCGGTAGAACTCCTCGCGGTCCACCGAGCTGTAGAAGCCGATGTTCGTGCGGAGCGGCTCGATGCCGGTCAGCTCGTACGAGAGCTCGCCGAGCAGCGGATCCATCTGCGAGGTGTGGCTGGCGCCCTTGGTCTGCAGCTTGCGCCCGAGCTTGCCCTCGGCCTCGGCGTGCGCGACGATCGCGTCGACCTGATCGACGGGTCCGCCGATGACCGTGTGGGTCGGCGCAGCGTACACGCAGATCTCCAGGTCCGGGTACTTCGCCAGGACGCCGTGGATGTCGTCGGCGCTGTACTCGACCAGCGCCATGTAGCGGACGTCGTCGCCCTCGAGCATCGACTCGCCCTCGCCCATCAGACGCGAGCGCTGGCAGATGACGCGGGTCGCGTCCTCCAGCGACAGGCCGCCGCTGATGTACGCGGCCGACGCCTCACCCATCGAGTGCGGAACCAAGACGCCGGGTTCGGCACCGTAGTGGCGCATCGTGTCGGCGAGCGCCACCTGAATCGTGTAGATGCCGATCTGCGCGGTCTCGATCGCATACGTCTGTGCGTCGTCGAGGAAGATCTCGACCATCGAGTAGCCGAGTTCGCGCTGGATGATCGCGTCGACGCGGTCGGCGTACTTCGCGAACACCGGGTTCTCTTGGTAGAGCTGCTTGCCCATCTTTCGGTGCTGCGAACCGAAGCCCGACAGCAGCCAGACGGCCGACGCGGCGTCGGGCGAGTCGCAGGTGTAGACGAACGGCAGGGCCTTGCCCTCGGCGACGGCGCGGACGCCCTTGACGGCGTCCTCCATCGTCCGGGCCATGACCACCGACCGGGTGCGACCGTGGTTGCGGTGCGCCAGGGCGCGCCCGATCTCGACCAGCGGCGTGGCCTGGCCCTCGTCGGACTCCAGCCACTCGAGGAGGTCGGCGGCGGCCTTGCGACGGCGTGAGGCGAGGAAGCCGGAGATCACCAGCGGGACCACGGCGCCGGGGACGGCGGCGGGCGCGAAGCCCTCGGCCGGATCCTTCTCGGCGACCGGCTCGGGCTCGGGGGCCTTCTTGGCTTGCGCGGCCAGGACGGCGCGCTCGGCCTCGGTCAGGAAGTCCTCGTCATCGTCGAAATCATCAGCGTCGACGGCGGGTGCGGCCGGGACTGCCTCGACCGCAGCGGCCGACGGATCGGCGTAATCGGACGGCAGGACCTCGCGGATCACGATGTGCGCATTGGTGCCGCCGAAGCCGAAACCGGAGACGCCGGTGATGGCGTGACCCGAGTAGCGCGGCCACTCGGTGGGTTCGGTGATGACCCGGAGGTTGGTGGCCTCGAACTGGATGTATGGGTTGGGGCCCACGTAGTTCAGCGATGCCGGGAGGCGGTCGTGCTGCAGCGATAGCACCACCTTGGCCATGGCGCCCGCACCGGCCGCGGACTCCATGTGGCCGTAGTTGGTCTTGGCCGAGCCGAGCAGCATCGGAGCCTGCGGGTCGCGTCCGCGGCCGACCACGCGGCCGAGCGCGTCGGCCTCGATCGGGTCGCCGAGGACGGTGCCGGTGCCGTGGGCCTCCACGTAGTCGACGGTCCGCGGGTCGATGGCGGCGTCGGCGTAGGCCGCGCGCAGCACCTGGACCTGCGCGTCGGGGTTGGGCGCGAAGATGCCGTTGGAGCGGCCGTCGGAGTTCACAGCACTGCCCGCGATCACCGCGAGGACGGTGTCGCCGTCGCGGCGAGCATCGGCCATCCGCTTGAGGACGAACACGCCGCCGCCCTCGGCGCGGATCATGCCGTTCGCGTCCGAGGAGAAGGCCTTGATGCGGCCGTCGGCGGCGGTGGCGCCGATCTGGTCGAAGCCGAGGGTCGCGGCCGGGGTGATCAGCATGTTGACGCCGCCGGCGATGACGACGTCGGAGTCGCCGCCGCGCAGGCTGCGGACGCCCTCGTGGACCGCCACCAGGGACGACGAGCACGCGGTGTCGATCGCGAGCGACGGGCCGTGGAAGTCGAAGAAGTACGAGACGCGGTTGGCGATGATCGACGTCGCGGTGCCGGTCAGGGCGTAGGCGGCGGTCTCCGACGCGCCTTCGCCGAGCCCGAGGGTCGCGAGCATCTGGTAGTCGTTGGTCGAGGTGCCCATGAAGACGCCGACCTGGCCGCCGCGCAGGTCGCTCGGCGGGATGTGCGCGTGCTCCAGCGCCTCCCACGTGAGCTCCAGTGCGAGCCGCTGCTGCGGGTCGACGTTCTCGACCTCGCGGGGGCTCATCTGGAAGAAGTCGGCGTCGAAACCCTTCACGTCGTCGAGGTAGCCGCCCTTGACGTTGCCGTTCTCGATGGCCCCGGCCAGCCGCGGGTCGGCTTTGAACTCCAGCCAGCGGTCGTCGGGCAGGTCGGTGATGCCGTCCACCCCGCCGATGAGTCCGTCCCACGTGGACTCGGGGGTGTCACCGCCCTTAGGGAAGCGCGTCGCGATGCCGACGATCGCGATGTCGTCGTCTGCGGACCGCTCGCGTTCCCAGAAGCGGTCGTCGTCGAGGTCGAGCCCCTCGTCGGGGTCGCCCTCGATGATGCGCTTGGCGAGCATGGCGATGGTCGGATGGTTGTAGGCCGCTGTCGCCGTCAGGATGACCCCGGTGTAGTCCTCGACGTCGGCGGCCAGGGCCACGGCGTCGCGGGACGACAGCCCGAACTCCTCCATCGGACGATCGTCCGAGATCTGATCGGCCGCCACACCGGTCGCCTTCGAGACCCAGTCGCGCAGCCAATCACGCAGATCCTCGACGGTCAGATCACCGACGGTCTCGCCGTTCGAGCCCGTGCTCTCCGTCAACGCAGTGTTTTCAGTTTCAGACATCACTCATCAGCCTACCGGGGGTGGTAATCAATTCGTTATTTGTGCCGCGACACGCGACGGATAGCAACGAGCCCGGCAGGTCACTTCGGGTGACTTGCCGGGCTCATCGTCGTCTCAGGCGTCGGCGTCGGGGAATGCCGTCTGTTGGTAGCCGCCACGGAGCGATCCGTCGATGTAGGCGGCCTTGGTGGCGCGGCGGGCGATCTTGCCGCTCGAAGTGCGCGGGATGGAGCCGGCCGGGACCAGCAGCAGGTCGCGAACCATGACTCCGTGGCGACCGGCGACGGCCGCGCGGACGGTGTCGGCGATCTCCTGCGGATCGGACTTGCGGCCCGGGCCGCGCTCGGCGACCACGACGAGCTGCTCCGACGCGTCGTCGGCGTCGTAGGTGAGGCCGCTGTGACCGCTGTCGAAGACTTCCTTCGGCAGCTGGTTGGCGGGCACCGCGAACGCGGCGATGAAGCCGGGGCGCAGTGCGGAGGACGCCTCCTGCGCGCTGAACTCGAGGTCCTGCGGGTAGTGGTTGCGGCCATCGACGATCACCAGGTCCTTGACGCGACCGGTGATGTACAGCTCACCCTCGTACCAGACGCCGAAGTCGCCTGTCCGCATCCAACGACCGTCGAACGGCGCGCCCTCGGTGTGGGTGCCGCTCTCGAGGCGCTGGGAGATGGTGTTGTGGAAGGTGTCGACGGTCTCCTGGTCCTTGTTCCAGTAGCCCTCGCCGATGTTGAGGCCGTTGAGCCAGATCTCGCCGACGCGACCGTCGGGCAGCTCGGCCCCGGTCTCCGGGTCGACGATGGCGGCCCACTGACTCAGCGCCACCTGACCGCACGAGACCTGGGCGACGGAGCCCTCGGTGCCCTCTTCGACCGGCACGAACTCGCCGGCGTTGAGCTTATCGCGGTCGACGTAGCTGATGAGCGCCTCGTTGTCGCGCTGCGTCGCCGACACGAAGAGCGTGGCCTCGGCCATGCCGTAGCAGGGCTTGATGGCCTTCGACGACAGTCCGTACGGGGCGAAGGCCTCGTTGAACTTGCGCATGGAGCTGACGGTGACCGGCTCGGAACCGTTGATCAGGCCGATCACGTTCGAGAGGTCGAGGGTCTCGCCGTCACGCGGGAGTCCGCGCATCGCGGCGTGCTCGTACGCGAAGTTGGGGGCGGCCGCGTAGGTGGGCGCGCGATCGTCGTCCGCGGCGAGCTCGCGGATCCAGCGGCCCGGACGGCGGACGAAGGCCTGCGGGCTCATGATCGTGACGTACTTGCCGCCGAGGGCCGGGAGGATGACCGTCAACAGGCCCATGTCGTGGAACATCGGCAGCCAGGTGACGCCGCGGGCGTTGCGGTCGATCTCGATGCAGTCGTAGATCTGCAGGGCGTTGGCCGCGACGGCCTCGTAGGTGATCTCGACGCCGGCCGGCACGCGAGTGGAGCCCGAGGTGTACTGCAGGTAGGCCACCGACTCCAGGTTGTTGCGGCCGGCGGTCGGCGGCACCCAGCTGGAGCCGACCGAATCGGGCACGGCGTCGACGGCAATGACGCGCGGACGGTCCTTGGCGGGACGGTCCGAGAAGAAGTCGCGGACGGCTTCGGCCGACTTGGTCGAGGTCAGGATCGCGGCGGGCTCGCAGTCGGCGAGGACCGCCACCAGACGGTCGGTGTGACCGGGCTCGTCCGGGCTGAACAGTGGAACGGCGATGTTGCTGGCGTACAGCGAGGCGAAGAAGCCGATGACGTACTCGAGGGACTGCGGCGCGAGGATCGCGACGCGGTCGCCGGGCTTCGTCACCTGCTGGAGGCGTGCCGCGACAGCGCGCAAACGCTTGCCGAACTGCGCCCAGGTGAGGTCGATGCGCTCACCGTCGCGCTCACGGCTGAAGTCGAGGTAGCGGTAGGCCAGGGTGTCGGCCTGCTCACGCACGTTGCGCTCGACGTAGTCGACCAGCGTCGCGTCCTCCGTGAAGTGGAGGTTGCCGGTCTCGTCGAGGAACTGCTCGAACTCGGTATTCAGCATCCAATAACTCCTGTATCCGCACTGCCATGCACGGTCTGCGTCACGTCTTCCGCACGGCTCTCCCAGCACACCGGTGCTGCTCGCCGAACGTCAAAACCTCGGTAAGTTTACTCTCCCCGCAGAAGCGGGATGACAGGTGCGAAAGCATCCATCTGGGTGGGGAACACTCCCACGTAGCTCATGGTGGTCCGGCGACGGACCTCGCGGATCTGCTCCGCGATCTCCTCGAAGGAACCGAAAGCCAGATACGGCGACGACAGGATGTCGTCCACCGAGAGCTCCACATCGCGGGCGATGTTCGGCGGGTAGCCCTGCGCCAGCGCGTTCAGCGCCATCTGCGCGGTGGCTTCGCGGTCGTCGGTGATGACGATGGTCGCGATGGTCCAGTTCAACTCGATCTCGTCGAACCGGTCGCCGGCGGCCTCGCGGATCCGGTCGACGCGCTCGACGGTCTTCTCGATCGTCATGTCCGACAGCCGCAGCTTGCCGTCCTTGGTGGTGCCGGTGGCGACCGAGATGATGTCAGCATGCTTGGCCGCGAGGGCCAGCATCTTCGGGCCGCCTCCGCCCACTGCGATCGGCGGGCGCGGCCCCTGCCGCGGCCGCGGCGAGCCTTCGAGCGCGTTGATCTGGTAGAACTCGCCGTCGTAGTCGACGGTCTCGCCGCGCATCAGGCGATCGAGGATGGTGAGCGCCTCGTCGAGGCGACGGATCCGCTCACCCGGCGTGCCGAAGTGGATGCCCGCCTTGTCGAACTCCTCCTTCATCCAGCCGGAGCCGATGCCCAGTTCCAAGCGGCCCTTCGACAGGACGTCGATGGTGGTCGCCTCCTTGGCGAGGAGCGCGGGATGGCGGAAGCCGTTCGCGAGGACCGAGGTCGCAAGACGAATGGTGCTGGTGGCCTGCGACAGCGCACCGAGTGCGGCGAGCGGTCCCACCTGGTTGCCGAGGTGGTCCGGGATGGCGAAGGTGTCGTACCCGTATTCTTCGGCGGTCTGCGCCAGCTTGACGAACTTGCGGGCACCGCCCTCGTCCTTGTTGCCTTCGCCGCCCGCGCCGAATCGGAACTTCCGAAGTCCGTCGGCGTTGTGCGTCGACGAGTCTTTGGCAGTCGTCACGAAGCTTCACTCCTGATCGATCCGCGGTCCACGCATGGGACCCCAACCTGAAAAGGCTATCGCAGGGACGCCCTATACCCAAGCTGACCGGCAGGAACGCGCATTCTTGCTGTGGTGTGCATCTCGGCGACGGGAGTCGTCGGACGACGTCACCGGATCACGTGTGCTTGGGCTTCGGCGCCGACGAGATCAGCCGGGACGACCACGCGAACATCCACTGCGTGGCAGTTTGTCCGCCGTCCTTGGACTTCCAGTACTTCTTAGTCGCGTACATCGCGTGGACCGGGTTGTTCGCGGCATTGGCCAGCTTCGAGATGGCTTGCAGCGGATCGGTGACGGTCGGGGCGTCGCAGATCAGATCACCGGGTGCACAGATCGAGTACACGCGGTCTGTCAGGTCGCCGAAGCCGCCGCTGCGGCCTCCGGTCATCGTGATGCCGGGGACCAGACTGCCGAATCCACCGAGGGCGACCTCGGTGCCGACGCCCTTGGGGCTCGGCGCGACGTCCTGCTGGCCGCCGGGCTGTCGTCGGCCGTCGGCGATCAGTCCGACGCCGAGGATCAGGTCCTGGTCGGCGGCGGGGATGGGACCGCGGTCGTTACCGATGTCGCTCGCAATGTCGCCCGCGATGACGGCGCCCTGGGAGAAGCCCATCAGCACGTAGTGCGTCAGCGGGCAGTGCTTGTAGGTCTTCGCGATCTTGTTCTTGGCTCGCGTGGTGCCCTGGCGGCGCGAATCGTTGTAGTCCGCCTGACGGTCGGCCAGGTTGGTCGGGTTACGGAACTGCGCCTTGTACGGGACCGTGTAGACCTCGGTCCGCGACTCCGGATACTTCTGCTGCAGTTGTGACGAGACACGCAGCATCAGCGACTTCGGATTGGCGGTCGGGTTCAGCGGATCGTCGTTCGCCTTCGACTCCCACGTGCCCGGAATCACCAGGGTCAGCACGTCCGGGCAGTCGGCCGGCTGTGCGTCGGCGTGGCCGGGAGGTGCGCTGGTGGTGGGGCCGGGTCCCGGATGGGGAGGCACCGGAGCGGGCTTGAACAGCTGGTACAGGAGGAAGCCGATCAGAATGACGGCGACCACCGCGAGGGCGAGGACCACCAGAAGCAACCGCCGCAGTCGACGGAACTTCAGCACAGGTTCTTCTCTGCCGCCGCGATCACCTTGTCGGACTTGGCGTTGGCTTCAGCGTCGGTCTTGGTCATGGGACCGATCGCGGCGCGGACATAGGCCTTCACCAGCATCGGGTCGGCCTTCTGTGCCTTCGCGTCGCACACGTAGTGACCCATGGTGAGCGCGACGTTGTTGTCGTCGTCTCCCATGAACGACACCTTCTGCCTCTTCAGGTCGCTCAGATACGCCTTGTCCTTGGCGGACAGCTTGACACCGGACGGCGGCTGCTTGTCACCCGGGAAGGTCCCGGGCGGCGTGGTGGACGTGTTCGGCTTGGTCGCCGGCAGCGAGGTGCTCGCCTTCGACGCACCGTCGGCCGCCTGCTTGGACGCCTCCTGCGAGGCCGACGACGCGGACGCCGACGCCTCGGACGACTTCAGCGACGCCGATCCCGGCATCGAGGTCGTGGTGACTGGCTCCGTTCCGATCGGCGCGCTCGCCGTCGACGAATCGTTGCACGCGGTGAGCGCACCCACCGCGACAGCGAGGGCGCCGGCTGCAGCAGCGATGCGGATGTACTTGGCAGTCATGGCGTTCAGCCTACCGTCGGTAGAGGCCGATTCCCGTACTGCCAAGGGGTTTACCTGCGAAGACATGGCAATTCCTCAGATGAAACTCAGGGTCGAGTGCAGCAGGTCACTCGACCTTGGCGCCGCCCTGCGGAGTCCAGGTGATCTTGCCGCGTTCGAAGGTGTTGAACTTGACCCCGTCGCGACCGGTCTGCTCGTCGCTCGTCGGCAGCCCCAGACGGTCGAACGCAGGCACGTAAGCGCCGCCGATCGCACCGCCGACCACCTTCGGGCCCTTGGGGCCGGTGAAGATCCGGCCGTTGCGGAAGTCCTGCGCACGACCGCCGGGAACCGCGTACTCGGGGGTGAGGCAGCCGCCGAGGCCCTTGACCTGGGGCGCCTTCTTGAACGCGTCCCCGACCGTGCAGGCGACCTTGTCGCTCCCGAGTCCCAGCGCACCGGCGGCCTGCGGCCACGCCTGCGCCATCTCGAACTCCCAGTAGGGCCAGGTGTGCGTGCCGGACGGGCGGTACACGGCCTGTCCCGGGATGCCGAGCTTGTTCAGTCGCGCGGCGAACTGCTGGCTGGTGACTCGCGACAGCACCTCCAGACCGACACCGGAGTAGTTGGTGGCGAGCATCGGGATGTCGGACGGCTTGTCGTGCGGTCCGACGACGCCGTTGCCCGACGAGATGTAGAGGCTGGTGCCGCGCAGCGCCTTGGCGAGCACGTACGGGTCGTGCTCCTTCCAGGCCGGATCGGTCGGCGGGCCGAACATCTTCATGGAGTCGTAGCCGCCACCGTCGCGCAGCGCGAACTGGATGGCCTGCGGCATGCCGTACGAGGAGAGCTGCAGGATGCCGGAGAACGACGCGGCGAACTTGTAGAAGCCGGGGTTGCGGGCGGCCAGCATCATCGCGGCGGAGCCTCCCATCGACAGGCCTTCCACACCGCGCACGTCGGTGGAGCGCCAATCCTTCTCGAGGATCGAGGGGAGCTCGTGGATCAGGAAGGTCTCCCACTTGTAGTTCTTACCGCGGTCGGGCTCCTTCCAGTCGGTGTAGAAGCTCGACTCGCCGCCGATCGGCAGGATCACGTTGACGTTCTTGTCCGCGTAGAACTGCTCGATGTTGGTGTTGAGGATCCAGCCGCTCTGATCGTCCTGCGCGCGCAGGCCGTCGAGCATGGTCAGCTGCGGGAACTTGGCGGACGGGTTCGAGAACCAGTCGCGCGCCAGCAGGATCTGCACCTGGATGTCGGTGTTCATGGCGGGCGAGTGCACCCAGACGGCGACGCGGTGCGCCGAGTACCAGAAGGTCTTGGTGACCGTGGCAGGCGGCGCGGGCTTCGCGGGCGCGGGCTTGGTCGACGGCTTGGCCGGTGCCGGCTTGTTGTTGTCGGCCTTCGGCTTGGGTGCGGGCTTGGCGGGCTCGTTCTGCGGCGGCTTCGGTGCGGGCTCGGCCAGTGCGGGCGCCGCACCGGTCGCGACCAGCGAGAAGGCCACGGCGACGCTCGCCGCGCCGCGCCGCGCCGCCGCCGTCTTGGTCCAGATCTTCACTGCGTGCTCCTCATAAGTCACCGACCGAGTTCTGTTTGCGCAACCTGCGATACCGCAGAGCGCCTCTCGTGTTTTGTACACGGGAATCGAAGAGAAGTGTGCGCGCCACGCTGTGACTCGTGTGAATTTTGTTGCGTGTGTGACTCAGAATCGTCGCCTGCACGAGCGGGCCGTCCCGTCGGCCGACGACAGACGGCAACAAAGACCGCACACACAGACAGAGCCGCGACACCCTTTCGGATGTCGCGGCTCTGTTCAGCGCGGAGTTTGTGTCAGTTGAAGAACCCGCGGGCCTTCGCGTTCCACAGCATGTCCTGCCAGTAACCCCAGGCGTGGGTGCCGTTGGCGGAGTACGACATCACCGGGACGCCCTGGACGAACGCCGCCGCCTCGAACGCCTTGGCCTGCGCGAAGGCGAGCAGTTCCAGCGGGGTGCCCTTGAACAGGTCGTCGAAGGTGTTGCCCGGGTAGTTGTAGCGACCGAAGAAGCCGTTGCCCGAACCGACGAAGACCTTCAGACCATGCATGCGGTTGATGAGCATGAACGGATCATTGGCCGTCCAGCGGGGACTCCACGGCGGACCCCACATCGCGTCGACGTTCCACGGGGCCGGGGCCACGTCGAGCATCGCCAGGCGGAGCGCGGTGCGCATGCCCGGAGCCGACAGGGTCAGGTAACCGGACAGCGAGCCCGCGGCGTAGTAGAGGTCGCGACGCTGTGCGGCGTGCGTCAGAGCGGCGCCGCCACCCATCGACAGACCCATGATCGCGTACTTGCCGCCCTTGCTGGCGAAGCCCTTGCTGCGGAGAGCCGGGACGAGGCGGTTGTCGATGACACAGCCCCACTTGTAGGCCTTGCGCTGGCCGTTGAAGTTCGACGGCGCATCCCAGTTGGTGTAGAAGCTGGCCGGGCCGCCGACGGGCATGACGACGTTGACGCCGTGGTCGGCGAGCGCTCGCGCGTTGGTCTCGATGTCCCAGCCGCTGCGGTTGTAGCCCGCGCGCATGCCGTCGAGCAGGATGACGGTGCGCTTGTTGCCAGCCTTCCGCCACGCCTGAACCTTGACCTGACCGGGCTTCATCGACCCGCCGCCGAAGGCGCCGTTGGTCGGCATCCCGCAGGCGTCGATCCAGAAGCCGGCGTACGAGGCCGCGCTCGACTGGCCCGCACCGATGGCGGTTCCCATCAGGCCCATCGCAGTGAGCACTGCGACCAGGACCGCCGTGAGCCGGCGCGAACCGGTCTTCGGCTTGCTCTCAACTACGCGCATTGACCGCTTTCTCCTAAAATCTGCTTTCACTCTCACGTGAACCTCAGGCTCCCGTAAGACGTTCTGCGTCTACGCGGTCGCGGTCGCAACGCAACACGCGTCACAACTGCAACCGGATAGAGCGAGCCTATTCGACTCACCCCACCTCACCAAACCTCGTGATCGGCATCACACCGCGAGATATCGGCATAACTCGTCCGGTCGAAGTACAGGATCCACCTGTGTTTCCGACCATGCCGTGTCTATCGCCTGATCGACTAAGGACGTTACCGTTTCGAGATCACCCGCGGCAAGCGGAGGAGCGGAAGCCGACACAGATCCCTCTCAGGCTCGCCTGCGGCAGCCCTCAGGATCTCCCGAGGTTCGCCGTCAGCGGACGGTGACGCCTGCGGGCATGGGGATGCCGCAGCGCAGCAGTTCGTACTTCGGTTCGCGGGCGATCCGGTACTTGTTGAACTCCTCGGCCTGGCGGAGATTGTGCCGGAAGCGCGCGAACGACCAGGTGTCCTTGTACGACGCGAACCGCGCCTGCGTCATCGGACAGGTGAGGGCTGCGCGGGCCATCTTCACTTCATCCTTGTCGATGAAGCCGGGGAAGCCCGAGATCCCACCGCTCTCGGCGACCACCCATTCGCTCGGCAGATGCTTGTCGTGCCCGATACGGCCGTCCGTGAGCCGCGGCGTATGTGCGGCCAGCGGATAGGCCAGGCCCATCTGATCGATCACGCGAACGTCCAGCGGGGCGTTCATGCTCGTCATGCCGAGGTTGAGGAAGAACACCGTCGTCTGTCGGGGGATGCCGGGCGGCATCTTCTTCGGCAGCGGCGACACGTACCACTCGTCGTAGTTGGCCGACGGCAGGATGACTCCGCCGCCCTCGGCCTCGGTCTCCTTGATGGTCTCGACCATGGCCCGCATGCGCGGGTAGTCGAGGTAGTCCTCCGCCGTGATGGGGTTCTCGTTGCCCATGTTGGTGACGTAGAAGCGGCGTTCGTCGACGATGCCGTCGCGGCCGATGTCCATGCCCGCGTTCGGCAGCACGGTCTGGTTGACGGCTGCACCCCACCAGACGGTGGTGATGACGCCGCCGAGCAGCAGGAGGCCGGCGCCGAGGCGGTAGCGGGAACTCTTGGTGGCGAGCGTCGTCGGGATGCCGACCGGGATCACCATGACCGGCAGGAGCAGCACGAAGATCGGCGAGAGCAGGACGCGACCGTGCATGAAGTCGCCGCCCTGGCGCAGCCAGTAGAGCCCCAGGATCAGACCCGACACCACGACCACCGTGACCACGCCGCCCTGGCTCTGCAGGCGATCGACGATCCATCCCCACGCACCGGTGACGCGGCGTGCGGGTGAGGGCTTCTCGCGCTCCAGGACGCCACCGTAGCCATCCGCCGTTTCTGCGGTCGACGCTGCGGGCCGGTTCGTCAGCGACAGGATCGCCAGCAGGAGGCCGGCGACGATCGCGACGATCACCGGGAGCAGCAGGGTGTACGGGGTGAAGAGGTTGGTGAGGTACGCGAAGCCCTGATCCCACTTGGCTCCGCTCGCATCCTTGGCGATGGCCGGGTTCGGGACCAGCACGGCGTAGTAGCCCATGCGGAAGATCTGGTAGCCGACCGGCAGGGCGCCGGCGACGACGACCATCGCGAGGCGCATGCGCCAGCCGATCCGGGTGACGAACATCGCCAGCAGCACCAGACCGCCGAAGACCGCCATCTCGGGGCGGATCAACGGTGCCAGACCGGCCGTGAACGCGAGGATCAGGAAGGCGGCGCGCGACCGGACGGAGCGGTCGGCCGGGTCGCGTCGCCCCCAGGCCAGGAACTGGCACCAGAGGATCGCGATCCAGAAGAGGGTCAGACCGTTCTCCAGGCCCGACGTCGCGAAGTCGCGGGCGGGCGGGATGACGATGTAGACGACGGCGCCCAGCGGGGCCAGCAGGGTGATGCCCGGGCCCAACGCGCGACGCCCGTACAGGCGGGCGGTCCCGTACATGGCCAGCGGCACCGCCGAGACCGACAGGATCAGTGCCAGCCACAGCGCCACGTACTCGGTGTGCTCGGCACCGGTGACCCACGCCCAGAACCAGTTGAGGTAGGTCCAGACGGTGGAGGTGTTGGCCTCCACCCGCTCGCCGGCGTTGAACACCGGTCCGTTGCCCGCGAGGAGGTTGCGGACGGTACGCAGCACGATCAGACCGTCGTCGGCGATCCAGCGGCGCTGCCACGCGCCGATCGCGAAGAAGACGGTGACGACGACGGCACCGATGGCGAAACTGGTCGCCGGGACGATCAGTCGGCGACGGCTCGGGCCGTCGACGGCCGTCTCCGGGGTGCGCTCCGCGGCGGTCTCGGAGCCGCCGTCGGACGTGTCGTCGGGATCGGTGTCCGTGGCGATCGGGATCAGGGCCGTCACATCGTCGGGATGCGGCGCCCGAGAATCGTCGTCAGAACGGGGCATAGACCGCGACTCCCACGAGGACGACCCACGCCAACGCCAGGAATTGCAGCACGCGGTCGCCCAGAGCGACCTCTTCCGGTTCCCCGGCCTCGCCGCCGTCGACGTCGACCGCGTAGCGCAGGATCGCGATAGTGAACGGAACCATGGAGATGGCGTAGAAGACGTTGTCGCCGCGGTCCTCGTCGAAGGCCCACAGTCCGTAGCAGAGGACGACGGCGGTGGCCGCGAGCGTCCACACGAAACGCAGGTATGTGGTGGTGTAGTACTGCAGCGACTTGCGGATCTTGGCACCGGTCCGCTCGGCCAGCTGCAGTTCGGCGTAGCGCTTGCCCGCCGCCATGAACAGCGAACCGAAGGCCATCACCAGCAGGAACCACTTCGACAGGCCCTCGGGCAGCTCGGCGGCCACGCCACCGGCGATCGCGCGGAGCAGGAAGCCCGACGAGACGATGCAGATGTCGACGACGGCCTGGTGCTTGAGTCCGAAGCAGTAGCCCAGTTGGATCACCAGGTACACCGCGATGGTGACCGCGGTCTGCCAGTTGGCGAGGAACGCGATCCCGATCGACGCGGCCGCGAGCACCACGGCCAGGACGAATGCGAAGTTCCGCGGGACCACGCCCGCTGCGATGGGGCGGAAGCGCTTGGTCGGGTGCTGGCGGTCGGCCTCCACGTCGAGTGCGTCGTTGATCAGGTAGATCGACGACGCGACCAGGCAGAACGCGACGAAGGCGATGCCGACATTGCCCATCCGGGCCGGGTCGGTCAGGGTGTCGGTGCCCGCCGCCATCGGCGCGGCGAGAACGAGGACGTTCTTGACCCACTGCCGCGGGCGGAGCGCCTTGATCAGGCCGGTGGCCAGATTCTTCGGCGGCCCTGCGGTGCCGTTCTCGATCGGCTCCTCGCTCATGGGTGGTTCCTCACTTGCTCACGGTAGAACGGTCTGCTGCGGCGACTCGAGAGTCTGCGACGATCACCGCCGCCGCGGTCAATGCGCCGACGAGCGCTCCCGCGGCCACATCGGAAGGGTAATGGACGCCCAGAACCAGACGCGAGGCGAGCATCGGCGGGACGATCGCGGCGGGCGCCAGGATCGCGCCGCCGGGCACGCCGGAGGCCCGCCCCAGCAGGATCGCCGCGGCGGTGGTCGACGTCGCGTGGCTCGACGGGAAGCTCAGCTTGCTGGGCGTTCCGACGCCGATTCGGATGTCGGGGTGGTTCGGGCGCTTGCGCCGGACCACGCGCTTGATGACGACGGACGCCGCGTGGGCGACGAACGCTCCCGCACCGGCCTCGACGTAGCGGCGTCGTGCGTCGACGTCGCCGCGGCGGTGCGCCGCATAGGCACCCGCACCGGCGAGCGCCAGCCAGCCGAGCGAGTGCTCGCCGAAGTGCGAGAGGCCGCGGGCCGCGGGCAGCACGCCCGGACGGTCGGCCAGGGCGCCCTGGATGGCGACGAGCGCACCGGCCTCACCGGTCGCCGGTGCCACCGCACCCGCCGTATCCGCAGCGGTCTGATCAATCGATTCCGAAGACACGGGCCCAGCTCTCCTTGCTCACCAGATCGTCGTGCGCGGCACGGTACTCGCTGCGCTTGGCGTCGAACTCGTCGCGCAGCTGCTTCACGAGCGCCGCCGACTCGCGGCCGAGGGCGATCATCGTGTCGCGATCGCGCTGGCGGTACACCACTCCCCGACCGTCCGCGGTGGTGACGGTGACGCCGTCGACGCGGCCCAGCGAGAACCAGCGCGCCTCGATCGGCGGGTAGTTGGCCTGCGGAACGCTGTGGTGGCGCGGGTCGGCGGGGCGCGCGTTGTTCACGACCGCCGCTGCCAGGGCCTTGATCTTGGCGACCGGTCCCTTCGGCTCGTTGACGCCCAGCGCCGTCGCCTCACCGGTGGTGGGCGGCAGGTCGGTGGCCGACGGCAGCACCACGGCGTCCGGATAGCCCTTGCGGATCCCGGCGACCTTCCCGAGGGCGGTCGGCAGGATGGACCGGATGTGGTCGGGACCGGCGAGGAAGTCGCGGATCGCCTCGTTCTGGATGGCGACCGTCGAGTACTCCAGGCACAGCAGGTGCTTGGCGGTGGCCTTCGCCATCGAAGTCAGGATGCCGTCGATCGAGCCGTCGGTGTAGATCGATGCCACCACCAGGCGGTTCCGCAGGTGGAAGTAGGCCTGCCAGTCGATGGCGTCGTCCTTGTCGCTCCAGGCCATGTGCCAGATCGCGATTCCCGGGACGGTCGCCGTCGGATAGCCCGCACGCTCGGCGCGGAGCGCGAACTCCCAGTCGTCCCACTTGATGAACAGCGGCATCGGCAGGCCGATGGTCTCGGCGACCTCGCGCGGGATCATGCACATCCACCAGCCGTTGCCCTCGACGTCGATGCGTCGATGCAGGTTCTTGGAGTTGTCGCGATCGCTCAGCGGGTACTTGGAGAAGTCGTGGTCGTACTCGACGAACGGCGCAGCGGTCCACATGAACTTGTGCCGGTCGATGACCTCGCCCATGCAGTGCAGGTGGCTGCGGTCCTGCAGGTTCAGCATCTGACCGCCGACCAGCATCGGCGACTTCGCGAACCGCGACAGCGCCAGCGCACGCAGGATCGAGTCGGGCTCGATCATGATGTCGTCGTCCATGTACAGGATGTACGGGCTGTCGGTCAGGCGCAACGCCTCGTACATGATGCGCGAGTAGCCGCCCGATCCGCCGAGGTTGCCCTGGTCGAAGATGTGGAGGCGGTCGCCGAGCCGCTCGGCGGCCTCGGTGTAGCCGGCCTGGTCGACGACCTTCTTGGTGCCCTGGTCGGGCATCAGGACCGCGTCCACGACGGCGTCGACCCGCGGGTCCGACGTCAGCGCGGCGAGTGCGGCGACGGCGTCGGCCGGGCGGTTGAACGTGGGGATTCCCACGGTGACATTCGGGGAGCCCGCGCTCGGCTCGATCGGCGCGTACCAGCCGGCCGAGATGATCTCGGAGTCCGTGTCGGTGGTGACGTCGAACCAGATCCAGCCGCCGTCCTCGAACGGGCCCAGGTCGGTCTCGAACTCGAACACGCCGGTTCCATCGGATCCCAGCTGAACCAGATCGCCGCCGATCGCGATGCGCGAACCGTCGATCTTGGAGCGGTACAGGTCCACGCGGGCGGTGCCCCGGACCTCGACGCGCAGGACCACGGACTCCAGGACGCTCCAGCGGCGCCAGTACGACGCCGCGAAGGCGTTGAAGTAGGTGGCGAAGCTGACCTCGGACTCACCGCTCAGCGTGACGCTGGTGCGGTCATCGGAGGCGTGCGCGCGCGAGGAGTTGCTCTCGGACTCCACCAGGTACAGCGAGCGCACGTCGAGCGGCTCGCCCGGTCGCGGGAAGATGACCCGCTGCAGCAGGCTGACGGCCTTGCTCTGTGGTGTGTCGGTCATCAATTGACTCCCTCGGCCAGCGGTGCACCGTCGCGCAGGTGCGGGGCCAGCGTGTTGTCGAACATGGTGAGCGCACTCGCGATCGCCATGTGCATGTCCAGGTACTGATAGGTGCCCAGGCGTCCGCCGAACAGCACCTTCGACGACGCCGCCTCGGCCTTCGCCAGGTCGCGGTAGGCGGCGAGCATCTCGCGGTCGTCGGGGGTGTTGATCGGGTAGTAGGGCTCGTCGTCGTCCTTGGCGAAGCGCCCGAACTCGCGCATGATCACCGTCTTGTCGGACGGGTAGCTCTTCCGTTCCGGGTGGAAGTGCCGGAACTCGTGGATGCGGGTGAACGGCACGTCGGCGTCGTTGTAGTTCATCACCGGGGTGCCCTGGAAGTCGCCGGTCGGCAGCACCTCGAGCTCGAAGTCGAGCGTGCGCCAGCCCAGGCGGCCTGCCGAGTAATCGAAGTAGCGGTCCAGCGGTCCGGTGTAGACCACCGGAGCGTCCGGGCTGGCGGCGCGGATCTCGTCGCGCACGTCGAACCAGTCCGTCGACAGACGGACCTCGATCCGATCGTCCGCAGCCATGTTCTCCAGCCACGCGGTGTAGCCCTCCGTCGGGAGGCCCTCGTGGGTGTCGTTGAAGTAGCGGTTGTCGAAGTTGTAGCGGACCGGCAGCCGGGTGATGTTGCCCGCGGGCAGATTCTTGGGATCGGTCTCCCACTGCTTGGCGGTGTAGTGCTTGATGAACGCCTCGTAGAGCGGGCGTCCGACCAGGCTGATCGCCTTCTCCTCGAAGTTGGCGGCCTCGCTGGTCTCCACCTCGGCGGCCTGCTCGGCGATCAGTGCGCGCGCCTCGTCGGGCGTGAAGTACCTGCCGAAGAACTGCGACACCAGGCCGAGCCCCATCGGGAACTGGTAGGCCTGGCCGTCGTGCATCGCGAAGACGCGGTGCTGGTACCCGGTGAACGAGGTGAACTGGTTGACGTACTCCCACACGCGCTCGTTGGAGGTGTGGAACAGGTGGGCGCCGTACTTGTGGACCTCGATGCCGGTCTCCGGCTCGGCCTCCGAGTACGCGTTGCCACCGATGTGGTCACGCCGTTCGACGACGAGCACTCGCTTGCCGAGCTGGGTCGCGGCCCGCTCAGCGACGGTCAGGCCGTAGAAGCCGGAGCCGACCACGATGAGGTCGTATGTGCTGTTCTTCGTCACGGCTGTTCAGCCTATCGGACCGTTCCTGAGTATTTCCGCAGCACGCGCGTCGGTCGCTGTGAGATTCCTCGGTCGGCCGTCACCCACATCACAGCTCGCCGACCGACGCCGGGAGCGCGCCGCTATGTGCCCTCGGACCCCGATCGCGCGAGCACCGGCAGCCCGCCCGGATACGGCGCTTCGATGCCCGCGTCGTCGAACGCGAGCCGGATGCGTCGACGAAGCTCCCGTTCCACCGCCCACTGGTGGTTGGCGCGAGTCACCACTGACATCCGCAGGGTCCACGAGTCGGCCGAGAGCTGGTTGACGCCCTGCAGTTCCGGTGCGGACAGGAGGTTGGACTTCATCGGTTCCTCCGCCGACGCCGCGGTCGCCGTCTCCAGAGCGACGGCACACGCGCGGTCGACGTCCGAGCGATACGAGACCGGGAACTCGAGGAAGGCGACACCGAAGTCCTGGCTGTAGTTGCCGACGCGCATGATCTCTCCGTTCCTGCAGTACCAGAGGGTTCCGTGCAGGTCACGGACCGCGGTGACGCGCAGGCCGACACTCTCGACCGTGCCGGAGGCCTCTCCGAGGTCCACCCAGTCTCCGACGCCGTACTGGTCCTCGAAGAGCATGAACAGTCCCGAGAGGAAGTCGCGGACGAGCGCTTGAGCACCGAAACCGATGGCGACACCGACGATTCCGGCCGACGCGATCAGCGGCGCCACGTTGACGCCGAGGATGCCGAGGCTCTGCAACAGGATCCACAGCAGGACGAGGAACGACACCAGCGACTTCAGTACCGAGCCGATGGTGGCGAGCCGCTGGGCGCGACGCTCGTCACGCTGCCGATCCGCGCGGACGTCCGACGCGTTACGTCTGCGGCCGTGTTTTCTGACGAGAGCCGCGGTCAGCCCCTTGCCCGCATCGGCGCTCACCCTCGAGGACGCGGTCTCGTCGGCGGCGTCCAACGCCTCGGCGGCGCGCTGACGCTTCTCGGCACGCTTCTGTGCCCGTCGCACCTTCCGGGACGGCGATCCCTCCCCCGAGGGAGGCTTGGTGGCACCGTCGATCGCCCGATGCAGGACGTACCGAACGACGATTCCCAGCGCGATGTAGATCGCGATCTGGACGGGCTTGTCCACCAGCCATGCTTGACCAGTGTCCGTGAGTCGAAACGCTAGATCAGTCATGACCCGAGCCTACGGATCCCTTCTCGGCGCCGCCGTTCCCGAAAACGACTTACTCCGTACTTCTGGACCGCTATGTGGTCCAGAAGTACGGAGTAAGCGTCAGCTGGGGGTCAGACCAGTCCGTCGACGTTCGGGAAGCCGAGCTTCTGCAGGCCGCCTGCCGCCAGGAAGTCGGTGAGCGCCTGCCCCATGAGGGCGTGCGCGCCGGTGGCCGGACTGAAGTACAGGACGCCGTTCTCGAGGACCTGGACCAGACCGGGCATCCCCTTGCCGTCGGTCAGCAGCTCGGGCTTGGCGACGGTACCGGTGGAGCCCTGCGAGTTGTCGCTCTTCTCGAGCGCGACCCGCTTGGCGTCGAGCGACTTGACGCCCTCGGTCAGCAGCTTCTCCACCATGGGGCGGATCTGCTCGGTGAGTCCGGCGATGTCGGGCAGGCCGACGGCCGAGAAGCCCGGCAGGATCTGATTCAGGAGCGCATTGATCGGGCTCAGGTCCAGGAAGCCGCCGCCCGGCGCCTCGGGGCCGACCTGCGGCCGCACGATCTTCGGCATGGACTTCTGGCCCTGAACGGCGAACCAATCGGACTTCAGCTGCAGCTTGGTGCGCGCCTCGTCGCCGGTGGCTTCGACGGTGCCGCCGCTGCCGACCACGCGAACCTTGATGACGCGACCGCTGCCCTCACCGAGACCGTTTGCCTCGATGACCTCGAAGCTCTTGAGCGCGCCGACGCCGAAGGCCGAGCCGATGCTCGACGCGCTGACGGTCGCCGTCCAGTTGTGGGTCGGCGAGATGGAGTCGCCGTCGTCGCGGACGGCGGGGAACAGCCCGCCCGCGGTGTAACCGCCGGTCGACGCCGAGAACTCGGTGAGTGCGGGCTTGCCGTTCAGGAGGCGGATCTGGCCTGCGGTCGCATCGGCGGCACGGCTGGTGCGCGGATCCTCACCAGAGGCGCCGTGGTACATCTGCGACTGCTGGGTGTTGTCGATCTTGCGACCCTGCGCCAGACCGGCCAGGACGTACGAGCGCGCCGCGACGGCCTGCGCCTTCAGCGCCTCGAAGCCGCCGGAATCGGCCCACGACGGCATGGACTCCTTGGGGATGACGCCCTTGACGTAGTCGTCGACGTGCAGCTTGTTGACGACACCGCCGGCACCGAGCGCGAGAGACCCGCGGTACTGGTCGCCGCCGTTGCAGAAGGTCAGGAGTTCGTTCGCCGGACGGTTGGGGCCCGCCGCGATCGGATCCACCTGGGTGGCGGGAACAGTCTTCACCACGGCGCCGCCGCAACCCGCGGTGATGGTGGCGGTGGTCCCGGACAGACGGACTGCCTGCCCGGGATCGACCTTCACCGTGCCTACGCGCATTCCGGCACCCGCATGAACACTGACCGACGACTTCTCGCTGAGCGAGACCGTGATGTCGGGAGTGCCCACCTTCCCCGCGGTGGTGTTGCCGTAGAAGTGCTTCAGGATCCGGTCTGCCGACCAGCCCTTCTTCGCGTAGCCGTACGCACCCCACTGGCCCATGCCGCGACCGTGTCCATGGCCGTGGCCCGCCAGGGTGATGGGCGTGCTCGCCGCCAGCGTGACGCCGTCGGACGAGAACACCTCGGTGCCTCCGACGACCAGACCGCCTGCCAGCAGCGCGGGCGCAAGCCCCAGAGCTGCGAAAGTGAGAGTTCGCTTCTTGGCACGGTTGGGTCGAACATTCGGCACTGCATTACCCCTTTGGAGGAACCACGCATGCTGTGGCTCGTGTGACTAGTGGGACTTCTGTGACTGTAGTGACTCCCTTGAGGAGACGACAAGTTCACACGGTCACAACCGGGTCACACTTCAGGGGCGGCCGATCAGGCCTGGTCTAGAACCAGCGCTCGAGAACCTTCGCGACGCCGTCGTCGACGTTCGACGCGGTGATCTCGTCGGCGGCGTCCAACGCCGCTGGATTCCCGTGGCCCATCGCGACGCCGTGCGCCGCCCAGCGGAGCATCTCGATGTCGTTGGGCATGTCACCGAACGCGATCGTCGCACTGCCGTCGACGTCGCACTCGGCGGTCAGCCACGACAGGCCCGACGCCTTGTGGGTGGCTGGGACGGAGAACTCCACCAGGCCGGTGTCGATGGAGAAGGTGACCTCGGCCAGATCGCCGAGGTGCGGGGCGACCGCCGCGGCCATGGCGTGCGACGACATCCCGGGCATGCGCGCGAGCAGTTTCACCGCGGGCTCCCCCACCACTTCGTCCCGACTCACGTACACGTGGTCCGGGTTGAGCCACGCGTGCTCGTAGCCCGGGGTCGCGACGAAGGGTTCGGTGGCCGCGTCGAACGCCGAGGCCCCGGCGCGCTCGGCGGCCAGACCGCAACCTGGCAGCAGGTCGACGCAGAGCTGCGCGATCTGCGCCAGGGCGGCCGGCTGCAGGGCCGCGACGTGCAGCACCCGATCGGCGGCGACGTCGTAGACGATCGCACCGTTGGCGCACACCGCGTAGCGGACGGCGGCCGGCGTGTCCGCCAGCTGATCGGTGATCTGCGGGATCCAGCGCGGCGGCCGGCCGGTGGCGAGCACGAGCTCCACCCCCTCGGCGCGGGCGCGGGTCAGGACCGCGACGGTGCGATCGGTGACGCGATCGTCATCGTCGATCAGGGTGCCGTCGACGTCCGACGCGATCAGCGAGGGCGGTCCGAATGCGGTGGTCATCGTGACTTCTTCCGTTTCTTCTCGGCGCGGCGGGCGGCCTTCTCGGCGGCCTCCGCGTCTTCGATCACGAGGGCGGACTCCGGCGTCGGCGCACCACCGCCGAGCCGAGCGGGCACCCAGTCGGCGCCGGCCGGGGCCTCGGGATAGCGAGACTGGACGCGGTGCAGCAGTTCGAGCATCGCCTCGCGGAGTTCGGCGGTCTGCTCGTGGAGATCGCCGTCGGCCGAGAACAGCATGGGTTCGCCGAATTCGACGTCGATCGGGATGCCGTCGCGTCCCATGCGACGTTCGACGCCCTTGCTCCACTGCCGGTGGGCACCCCAGACGATCGCCGGGATCACCGGGGCCTGGGCTTCGACCGCCATTCGGACCGCGCCCGACTTGAACTCCTTGAGTTCGAAGCTGCGGCTGATGGTCGATTCTGGGTACACCGCGATCAGCTCTCCGGCGCGCAGCGCCTGGACCGCAGCACGGTAGGCCTCACCGCCTGCGGTGCGGTCGACCGGCACCGCCCGCGCGTGATGCACCAGGTAGCGCATGATCCCGATGTCCATGAGCTCGGACTTCACCAGGAACCGCGCCCGGCGACCGCGCGTCCGCAGGGCCAGGCCCAGCGGCATGAAGTCGACGTAGCCGGTGTGATTGATGGCGAGGACGGCGCCGCCCTCGGCGGGGACGTGCTCCGCACCGAACACCCGACGGTGCGTGCCCTGAACGGCGTGGATCGTCGACGCCAGCCCTTCGAGGACTCGATACACGGGTTCCATGGTCAGTTCGCGTCACCCTGCTGTTCGCGGGCAGCGCGCTTGGCCGCCTTGGCCTCGGCGTCGGCGGCGTCCATGGCGTTCGCCTCCTCGAGGGTCGGCGCACCGCCCCCGCGGGCGGCCGGAACCCAGAACTCGCCGGCCGGGTACGGGCCGTAGGCGTCCTGCAGTTCGGTGAGCTTGGCGCGCATCGACTCGTGGAGCCGTGCCGTCAACTGCTCCGGCGTCCCTTCGGGCGCGATCGGCTCGGCGACGCCCACCAGGATCTTGTAGCCGTTGCGCCCCATGCTGCGGGGCTGCCCCTTGGTCCAGATGCGCTGCGCGCCCCACACGATGGTCGGGACCAGGGGTGCCCCCGACTCCAGCGCCATGCGGGCGGCACCGCTCTTGAAGGACTTCAACTCGAAGCTGCGGCTGATGGTGGCCTCGGGGTACACGCCGACCAGCTCGCCGCGCTTCAGGTAGTCGACGGCGTCGTGATAGCTCTGCGCACCGTTCGCGCGGTCGACGGGGATGTGCTTGAGCGCGCGCATGATGGGGCCGCCGAACTTGTTGTCGAAGACCTCCTTCTTCGCCATGAACCGCACGTACCGGCGTCCCTGCAGGAATGCCGGGATGCCTGCGAACGTGAAGTCGAGGTAACCGGTGTGGTTGAAGGCGACGACACCCGGTCCCTCGGCCGGCACGTTCTCCACCCCGGAGATCTCGAACTTCAGTCCCTGGGCGAGCCACAGCATGCGAGCGGTGGACACGACGGACGCGTAGACGGGTTCCATGGGGGCGAGTTTAGTCGGTTGATACGACACCGCCCGACGCTGAAGGCGTCAGGCCAGCGAACGACTGATGACCAGACGCTGGATCTGGTTGGTGCCCTCGAAGATCTGGGTGATCTTGGCTTCCCGCATCAGCCGCTCAGGGCGGAAGTCGCGGGTGTAGCCGTTGCCGCCCAGCACCTGCACCGCGTCGGTGGTGACCTTCATGGCGGCGTCGGTGGCGACCAGTTTCGCGACCGAGGCGTTGCGCGAGTAGGGCAGTCCGGCGTCGCGTCGTCGTGCGGCGTCCAGGTAGGTGGCGCGCGCAGACTCGACGGCGGCGGCCATGTCGGCGAGGAGGAAGCCGAGGCCCTGATGGTCGATGATCTTGCGACCGAAGGTCTCCCGCTCCTTGGCGTAGGCGACGGCCTCGTCGAGGGCGGCCTGCGCGATTCCGGTGGCGACGGCCGCGATGCCGAGGCGCCCGGAGTCTAGCGCGCTGAACGCGATCTGCAGGCCCTGTCCCTCCGCGCCGATACGACGGTCCTCGGGCAGGTGGACGTCGTCGTAGCGGGCGGAGGTGGTGGGGACCGCGGTCAGGCCCATCTTCTCCTCGGGCCGACCGAAGGAGAGGCCGTCGATCCCATCGGGGACCAGGAAGCAGGAGATGCCCTTGGAGCCCTCGCCGGTCCGCGCGAAGAGGTTGTAGTAGTTCGCGATGCCGCCGTGGGTGATCCATGCCTTCTCGCCGGTGATGCGGTAGCCGTCGTCGGTCTTGGTCGCCCGGCAGGCCAGGGCGGCCGCGTCGGAGCCGGCCTGGGGCTCGGACAGGCTGTACGCGCCGACGGTGGTGCCGCCGAACATCTCCGGCAGGAAGCGCTCCTTCTGCTCCTGCGTGCCGAAGGCGAAGGTCGGATAGCAGGCGAGGCTGTGCACGCTGACCGCGACGCCGACGGCCGCCCAGCGTGCGGCGATCTCTTCGAGGACCTGCAGGTACACCTCGTACGGCTGGTCGCCGCCGCCCCACTCCTCCGGGTACGGCAGACTCAGCAGCCCCGCGGCGCCGAGCTGAGCGAAGACCTCCGCTGGGTACGTCTCGTCCTTCTCGTACTGATCGACGATCGGATCCATCACCTTGTCGCAGATGTCCCGCGTGAGTTCGATGAGCGCGTGGGCTTCGTCGGTCGGGAGCAGGCGGTTCACGGGCACGGGAGTCTCCTCGTCGAGGTGGAACAGTACTGAATCAGACCTCACAGTACTGCCGACGAACCAGTACTACAAGAGTTCCCGCAGTACCATTCAGGTCATGTCCGAGACGCCTGCCACCGACTTCGCGACCGCGCGACGGTCGCAGCTGTTCGACGAACTCCTCGCCCTGTTCCTCGCCGAGGGCTTCGCGCACCTCACGCTCGACGCCGTCGCCGCACGGCTGCACTGCTCCAAGTCGACGCTGTACACGCTCGCCGGCAGCAAGGGCGACCTCGTGCGCGCCGCCACGATCGGCTTCTTCCGCGGCGCCGCCGAGGACGTCGAGGCCGCCGTCGCCGCGCAGGTCTCGCCGCGGGCCCAGATCACCGCCTACCTCTCCGCCGTGGGTCGCGCACTGTCCGCGGCCTCTCCGCAGTTCCTGGCCGACCTCGCGGCCTTCGCTCCCGCGCGGGAGGCCTACGAGCAGAACACTGCGATCGCCGCCGCCCGGGTCAAGGAGTTGATCGACGCCGGCGTGGAGGCCGGCGAGTTCCGCCGCGTCCACGCCGTCTTCGCCGCCGACCTGGCCGCGTCGACCATGGTCCGCATCCAGCAGGGCGACGTCCGGGCCGCCACCGGCCTCGACGACGCCGGCGCCTACCGGGAGCTCGCGGCGATCCTCACGGCGGGCATCAGCGTGTGAGCAAGCCCGCGGGGACCTTCGCCTCACACGGTTAGGCGCTGGGGCGGCCTGCGGCGATACCCTGTCAAGGCAGCACCCTCATCGAAAGGCACAGCCACCGTGCAGATCACCAGCATCGGCCACGCCGGATTCCACATCCAGACCGCGGCCGGGTCCATCCTCTGCGACCCCTGGGTCAACCCGGCGTACTTCGCGTCGTGGATTCCGTTCCCGGACAACACCGAGTTGGATTGGAAGAAGCTCGGCGACTGCGACTACCTGTACGTGTCGCATCTGCACCGCGATCACTACGACCGCCAGAATCTGCTCGACAACGTCAACAAGGACGCCACCGTCCTGCTGCCGGACTACCCGGTGCCGGATCTGCGCCACGAGCTCGAGAGCCTCGGCTTCACGAAGTTCGTCGAGACCGACGACTCGACGAAGCACACCGTGTCCGGCCCCAACGGCGACCTCGACATCATGATCATCGCGCTGCGTGCCCCCGCCGACGGTCCGATCGGCGACTCCGGCCTCATCGTCGACGACGGCGAGACCGTCTGCTTCAACATGAACGACGCCCGCCCCGTCGACCTGGACATGGTGAACGAGCAGTTCGGCCGCGTCGACGTCCACCTGCTGCAGTACTCGGGCGCCATCTGGTACCCGATGGTCTACGACATCCCCCGCAAGTCGAAGGCCAACTTCGCGATCCAGAAGCGTCAGCGCGGCATGGATCGCGCCCGCTCGTACATCGAGCAGGTCGGCGCCACGTGGGTGGTCCCGTCGGCCGGTCCGCCGATGTTCCTGGACGACGACCTGTTCGCGCTCAACGACTTGGGCACCGGCAGCGACTCGGACAAGGCCAGCATCTTCCCCGATCAGGCGGAGTTCCTGGAGCAGATGCGCGTCCACGGCACCGACGACGGCGTCAAGCACCGCGGCCTGATGATGGTCTCCGGTTCGACCGCCGACTTCGCGGGCGCCGAGCTGACGTCCGTCGAGCACCCGTACCCGCCGGAGAACGTCTTCGGCGAGAACAAGAAGGCCTACCTGGAGTCGATGAAGGAGAAGTTCGCTCCGATCATCGCCGCAGAGAAGGCCACCTGGGCCCCGGCCGAGGGACCGTCGCTGCTTGAGCCGCTGCGCGACAAGTTCGAGCCGATCATGAAGCAGTCGGACCTGATCTGCGACGGCATCGGCTACCCCGTCGGACTCGTCGTGGGCGATGACACCTACGTCCTGGACTTCCCGCAGCGGACGGTTCGGATGCGCGAGGACGGCGACGGCAAATACCGCTACGGCTTCCGCATCCCGGCGGAACTGGTCCGCACCGTGCTGCGCGACGACGAGCCGGACTGGGTCAACACCATCTTCCTGTCGACGCGCTTCACCACGTGGCGCATCGGCGGGTACAACGAGTACCTGTACACCTTCTTCAAGTGCCTCACCGACGAGCGCATCGCGTACGCCGACGGCTGGTTCTCCGAAGCGCACGACGACTCCTCGTCCATCGAGCTCGACGGTTGGACCATCCAGCGCCGCTGCCCGCACCTGAAGGCGGACTTGAGCAAGTTCGGCGTCGTCGACGACGGAAAGCTCACCTGCAACCTGCACGGATGGCAGTGGGATCTGGCCAGCGGCCGCTGCCTGACCTCGAAGGGACACGAGCTCCGCTCGGAGCGCTGCGCCCCGTAATCCCGGCGTCTCCGTCGATTCCGTCATTCAAGCGGACTATGCGGCACCCGACCCGTGCAACAACCGTTGTCATCGTGGTACCTTGACCTCAGGTTGCGGGACGTTCAGTCCCGCTCCGCTGTGCTCGGTCCGGGTGGAATCGGGGCTCTTGGGAGGGAGCTGCTCGGATCGTTAAAGCGCGGCGCAGAGACCAGGGGTGTGAATTCGTCCCGCGGCCTGCGCCGCGCTTTCTCTTTCTGCCCCAGGTCCCGCGAGATCTCAGCCCAGCACGCCGGTTCGCGTCAGGACCGCGTAACCGATGAAGGCGATCGTGTCGATCAGCGCGTGCGCCAAGACCAGCGGCCACAGCCTGCCCGTCACCTGGTACCAGCGTCCGTAGACCAGCCCCATCACCACGTTGCCGACGGCGGCGCCCAGCCCCTGGTAGGCGTGGTAGGCGCCGCGCAGCACGGCCGACGACCACAGGGCGACGTTGGCACGCAGACCCAGCTGGCGGAGTCGAGTCATGAAGTAGCCGACCACCACCACCTCCTCGGCGAAGCCGTTGCCGAACGACTTCAGCGCGAGGACCGGGATCCGCCACCACAGGTCGTCGGTCGGTGCGACGTCCAGGACCGAGTTCGCGCCCATCGCCTGCGACACCGCCACCAGTGCGAGGCCGGGCAGTCCGATCACCGCGGCCAGGAGCACGGCGGGCGGGACGTCGGCGCGGGACGGTCGTGCCAGCCCGACGCGACGCAACCCGATACCGGTGCGCCAGAGCAGGTAGGCGCCGAGCCCGCCGATGGCCAGCAGCCGGATCACGCTCATCCCCTGCCGGATCGCATCGATCGCGGCCACCGACGATGCGACGGGATTCAGCGCGACCGTGGTGCCGCCGATCCCGGTGGTCAGCGCATTCTCCAGCAACGACAGGATCGCGTAGAGCGCGGAGAACCCGAAGGTCAGGACGCCGACCAGCAGGAGTTCGACGATGAGGGCACGCCGCTCGCTGGGGTCGTCGACCCGTGAGATCGCCGATTCCGGCGGATGCAGCGCGGCGCGGAGCAAGGCTCCCACACCGCGCCGCTGAGAAGTCACGTCGTCAACGGTAGTCGCCCGCGCGACGGTGCGGTCAGTCGTGCCCGAGGCAGGGATGCAGCGCCAGTGAGTGGATGGCGGCAGACAGTTCCGGAATGCGGGTGACCGGGCGCGCGAACGGGATCCGCACGTCCTCGTCACGGCAGCCCATCTCGATGCGGAAGGTGATGCCGAACCGATCGAGGCGGAGCGGTCGTGCACGACCGCCGCGCACGTGATCGGGCAGTCGGTGCGAGAGCTGGTGGATCAGGTCCTGGTGGTCGGCGTCGAGGTGGACCAGCCAGTCGGTCTCGAACTCCCAGAACGGATCGGGCTGCGCGGCCGCGATCGCCTCGACGTCGACGCCGCCGGCACCGGTCGAGGTCGCCAGGACCGCCGAGTCGAGCGCCATGCGCACCAGACTGTGGCCGTGCCCCAGGTCCAGGAGCCGCTCGTCCGGGTGATCGCCGGCGATCTCGATCGCCAGATCGCGTTCGAGCTCGGCGGGCACCGGGTTCAAGGTTCCCGACAGCCAGATCAACGACCGCACCCGCTCGCGCATCTGGACCGGCGCGCAGTCGATCACCTCGACCATCGCCGTGACCTCCTCGACGCCGGACCGGACCAGCCCGAGGGCTGGCGTCGCGTCGTCGACCAGCAGGAATGCGTCGCCCTCGAAGAGGTGCACCATCGACACGCTGTCGCAGCCCGCGCCGGACACCGCCGACTCCGGAGCACTGACGGACAGGGTTCCGCCGTGTGCGCGGCGGCATGCCGTCTGGATCAACTCGGCGTCGCATGGAGCGAGGATCGTGTTCACTGGCACCTCCGGTAACCGTTTGTTAGCTCAACCTAACTTAGACTTACCTAACCTAACGCGTGCGGGTTTTCGCGTCAACGGCACGGACCCACCGTCTCGACTACTGTGAAATGGTGCCCAGCTACGCATATTTCGGACCCGCCGGCACGTTCACCGAGATGGCCCTCGACGCCGTCCTGCGACGTCGCGGTGAGGACGAGACGGCCACCAAGGTCCCCGTGAGCAATCCCCCGACCGTGATCGAGATGATTCGACGCGGCGACGTCGACTTCGGCTGCGTGCCGATCGAGAGTTCCCTCGAGGGGGCCGTCCCGGCCACCATGGACGCCCTCGCCCCGACCGGCGACCAGGACCGCGTGCAGGCCTACGCCGAAGTCGCGCTCGACATCGCGTTCACCATCGCCGCAGCTCAGCCACTCGAACCCGTCGACGTCCGGACCGTCGCCGCCTATCCGGTGGCCGCGGGCCAGGTTCGACGCAGCGTCGAAGAGCTGTACCCGAACGCCGAGTTCGTCATCGCGACGTCCAACGCCGGCGCCGCCCGGGACGTGGCCGCGGGGAAGGCCGACGCCGCCGTCACCACCACCGCCGCCGCGCGGATGCACGGACTGACGACACTCGCCGACGGGGTCGCCGACTCCGACGACGCCGTGACCCGCTTCCTCCTGCTCGGGAGGCCGGGCCGCCCGCCGGAGCGGACCGGTGCGGACCGCACATCGGTGATCCTCGATCTGCCGAACACGCCCGGCAGCCTGGTGGCCGCGATGAACGAGTTCGCGATGCGTGGACTCGACCTCACGCGGATCGAATCGCGCCCCACCAAGACCAGCCGCGGCGGCGGCCAGTACCGCTTCTACCTCGACGCGCGGGGGCACGTGCAGGACGCCGCCGTCGGTGAGGCCCTGCGCGCCCTCCATCGGTCGGCCGATCGCGTCGTCTTCCTCGGTTCCTGGCCCATCGACCCGCTTCTGACCGTCGCCGCCGCGGCGACCCCGCCCGACCACGCCGAATCCCGCGCGTGGTTCGACGATCTGCTTCAGGGAGACCGCTGACATGGCTCGACTGCACCTGGTCCGACACGGTGAGACCACCGCGAACGTCCTCAAACGCCTCGACACCGCGCTGCCCGGCGCGTCGCTCACCGACTTCGGCGCCCGCCAGGGCGTCCGCTTCGGCCTGGAACACCCGCTGTCCGACGAAGCGATCCTGGTCAACTCGGTCGCGAACCGCGCCCAGCAGACCGCCGACCTCATCGGCTCGGTCTGGGATGCCGGAACCGAAACCGTGGAGGGTGTTCACGAGATCCAGGTCGGCGACCTCGAGGGACGCTCCGACCGCGAAGCACACGACCTGTTCCACGAGACCGTGGTCCGCTGGCACCGCGGCGACCTCGACGCCCGCCTCCCCGGCGGCGAATCCCTCGAGATGCTGCATGCGCGGTACCTCCCGGTGATCGACGACCTCACCGCCCGATACCTGACCGGCGAACACCAGCGCGACGTCTACCTGGTCTCCCACGGCGCCGCGATCCGGCTCATCGCCGCGCACCTCACCAAGCTCGACCCCGAGTTCGCCATGAAGAACTACCTGCAGAACACGGGCACCGTCGACCTGGAGTACAGCGACGGCCTGTGGATCTGTCATCGCTGGGGCGAGGCCGATCTGCCCGGCGACGACTCTCCGAAGGACGACGCGGCCGCGGAGAACGCCGACCCGATGGGCTGAGCGAGCGCCCGACCCCGCAGCTCAGCCGGCCGGACGCACCAGACTCCGGACCTCGCGGCGCAGGTTTGCGCGCGCCTGCTCCTCCCAGAGCCGCTGCGCCTGCGCCGAGGCGTAGAGATGATCGCGGGTCAGGAACTCGGCCAGGATGCCACGCCGCGTGCTCCGGAAGATCAAGTCGGGAACGTGCCGATACTCCGCCCGGACACCCGCGGCGTACTCGTCATAGCGAGCCGGGTCCGCACCCAGCACCGAGAAATCCGCGTCGGCCAGTGCGATGCCGTTCGCGTCGTCGTCCGCAGGCCGATGATCGCGCGTCATCTCCACCAGCCGCGCGACCTCGTCGCGGTCGGGATCCTCCGCCAACAGGCTGCGCGCCAACTCCGCCGAATCGCCCTCGTTGTCGCTGCCCGCCGGATCGTAGATCGCGTCGTGGAACCACGCTGCCAACACCACGGGCCGCTCGGCGAACTCCAGGCCCGCTCCGCGGAGCGTCTCCAGAGCCGCCAGGACCTCGTCGAGGTGGCGCTGGTTGTGGTGTTTGCGGTGGGGTTCGTTCCAGCGTTGTGTGAGGTCGGTGCGGATGGGGGTGGGGATCGTCATTGTTCAATCGTCTACCGGCATCCAGCGTCTGTCACGTGGTCTCGACCGACGCCTCGGCCTTCGGCCTCGGACGTCGGCTCGACCTGTCGCTCCGCTCCATCGGCTCGACCTGCCGCTCCGCGTCACATCAACCCCAGCCGTTTGCGTGCAGCCACTCGTCGCCGATGCCGAAATGGTGCCCCACCTCATGCAGGACGGTGATCGCCACCTCGCGACGCACCTGCTCCTCCGTGTGACACATCGCGAGCAGGGGCTCGCGGTAGATCTCGATGGTGTCCGGCAGAAAGCCGGCGTACTCGGTGGTCCGTTCGGTCAATGCGACGCCCGTGTACAGACCGAGGATCGTCGGATCGTCGTCGTTGCGCGGCCGCACCAGGATGACGACGTTCGACATCGCCTTCATCAGCTCTTCCGGGAGCAGGTCCAGCGCATCGCCGACCAGATTCTCGAAATCGCGCTCCGACATGGAGACCGGCATGTCAGCCGCCCACCGGCGCGGCAGGCTCCTGATCGGACGGGGTGTACCCCGGCGGCAGCGGCACCGGCTCGCCCACCGAACGTCCGGGCGGACCCTCGTTCGGCGGCGTCGGCACCTTGCCGTTGATCAGCAGCGGCCCCTCGCGCGCGTCGCCCACCAGGGTCGCGAAACCACCGCGATCCGGCAGTGCCACATAGCAGAAGACCCGACGACTGCCGGTCAGCCAACTGACCTCCGACAGCACCGACGGCTGCACGTTCAACGTGGTCTGCTTGAACTTCTCCGCACCACCGAAGAACCGGTTGGTCCGGTTCGGGCAGATGCCGCGCAGATACTCGTTCTGATCGTTCACACTCGGCCACGGCTTGCCGGATGTACGACCGCCGAACCGCTGCGACATGTCGACGCTGCCGGTCACCTGGAAGGCGTGCGGCTCCGCGCAGTTCACCACGGCACCGGTCGGCTGCCGCGACTTCGCATCGATCCCGATGCAGCTTCCGTCAGCCCACGTGAACGACTGGTCCACGTCACGCACCCGACCCGTGAACTCGTCCTGCACACCGCCGACGCCCGGCTGCTCGATACCGCAGCGCAGACTCCGCACACCCTGCTGCCACTCCGACTCCGACGGGAACATCAGACCGGGCGCGAACCGACCCTGCGGATCCAGCGCACCGCCCAGATAGCGCGAGACGATCACCGAGCAGTTCTCATCCCGGATCTCCGCGAACCGCTCCGGAGTGGGGAACGGTGCCGTCGACGCGAACTCCGCGGTCGGGAAGGTCGACGTGTCCAGCACACCCGCCACCTCGAAACGGTGCGGCTTGGTGCACTCCACCGTCACCGGGTCGCCCGGCGCATCGGCAGTCCACGTCAGGCAGTCGCCCGCCTCCGACCGGGTGAAGTCGTTCTGCGGCAACGCCTTGTCGCCGATCACCGACGAGCCGACCTCGCCGAGATCGTCGAAGCCGCCGGTCGCGTACAGCACGCCACCGGCCGCGACTCCGCCCACCAACACGGCGGCCAGGACCGCGCGCAGGCGGTTCTTCCCGGCCCGACTGCGTTTCGGATCATCGTCGACGTCGGGCGAGTCGTCGCTCACAACCGGCGCCGGAACGCCGTCCTCGACGTCCTCGTCATCGAACTCGCCCTCGTCGTAATACGCGTCCTCGGGCTCGACGCCCCACTCCTCGACGTCGTCCTCCACCTCGTCGGCGTCGTCGTCCGGGGGCTCACCGTGCGGGTCCGCCTCGGGCTCCAGCCCCCACTCGTCGGCGGACTCGAATTCCCTTGTCTCCCCTGCTGTCTCCACGTTTTCGGGCACCCCCGCACCGTCGACGAGATCGCCGTCCGGGGTCCCCACGTCCGCACCGCCGTCGGCGACGAGCTCAGCCTCGTCGTCGCCGCGGCCGTCGTGCATCGGTTGATCGCGCTTCGAAGTCATCGCAATCCATCATGCCTGGTCGATGCTTCCACCGTGTCCCGAGTAGGGTTCAACGTGTGATCGACCTGAAGATCGTGCGTGAGAACCCCGACCTTGTCCGCGAATCGCAGCGCGCCCGCGGCGAAGACCCGAGCCTCGTCGACCAGCTGCTCGACGCCGACGTCGCGCGCCGTTCGGCCATCGCCGAAGCCGACGCCCTGCGCTCCGAGCAGAAGGCCCTCGGCAAGCTCGTGGGCAAGGCGTCCGGCGACGAGAAGACCGAACTGCTCGCCAAGGGCAAGACCCTCGCCGAGCAGGTGAAGGCAGCCGTCGCCAAGCAGAACGACGCCGATACCGCGTCGTCCGACGCGCACCGCGCCATCTCCAACATCATCCAAGGCGCCCCCGCCGGCGGCGAGGACGACTACATCGTCCTCGAGCACGTCGGCGAACCCCGCGCCATCGAGAACCCCAAGGACCACCTCGAACTCGGTGAGACCCTCGGCCTTATCGACATGGCGCGCGGCGTCAAGGTCTCCGGATCGCGCTTCTACTTCCTCACCGGTCTCGGCGCCATGCTGCAGCTCGGCCTCCTCAACATGGCCGCCGCCAAAGCCACCGCCAACGGGTTCACCCTGATGATCCCGCCGGTCCTCGTGAAGCCCGAGATCATGGCGGGCACCGGCTTCCTCGGCGCCCACAGCGACGAGATCTATCACCTCGACGACGATGACATGTACCTCGTCGGCACCTCCGAGGTCCCGCTCGCCGGCTACCACAAGGACGAGATCCTCGACCTCTCCGGCGGCCCCAAGCGCTACGCCGGCTGGTCCACCTGCTTCCGCCGCGAAGCCGGCTCCTACGGCAAGGACACCCGCGGCATCATCCGCGTCCACCAGTTCGACAAGGTGGAGGGCTTCATCTACTGCAAGCCCGAAGACGCCGAAGCCGAACACCAGCGCATCCTCGGCTGGGAGAAGGACATGCTCGCCGCGATCGACGTGCCCTACCGGGTCATCGACGTCGCAGGCGGCGACCTCGGCAGCTCCGCCGCCCGCAAGTTCGACTGCGAGGCCTGGGTCCCCACCCAGAACACCTACCGCGAACTCACGTCGACCTCGAACTGCACCACCTTCCAGGCACGACGCCTCTCCGTGCGCTACCGCGACGAGAACGGGAAGCCGCAGACCGCCGCGACGCTCAACGGCACCCTCGCCACCACCCGCTGGCTGGTCGCGATTCTGGAGAACCATCAGCAGAGCGATGGGTCGGTCGTGCTTCCGCCCGAGCTGGCTCGGTTCGTCGGTGTGGAGCGGATCGCTCCTCCGGCCTGACCTGCTTCAGTCTTTCCCGCGAGAGGCGGCGTAGCTTTTAGCGATGGTGCTCGGAATCATCGCGGCCGTCGTCGCGGCCCTCGGGTTCGGGACGGCGTCGGTCCTGCAGGCGCGAGCCGCAGATCAGACGGAGACGGCGTTCTCCGCGATGCTTCAGCCGCTGTTCCTCGCCGGGATGGCGCTCGACGGAATCGGCTTCGTCGGCACCGCCGTCGCCTCGCGCACGCTCCCCCTGTTCCTGTCCGGGCCCATCGTCAGCTCCAACCTCGTCGTCACCGCGGTCCTCGCCGCCGTCCTGCTGAAGGTCACGCTCACCCGGCGCGACATCGTCGGCATCGGCGTCGTCATGGTCGCCCTCGTCACCCTCGCGCTCACCGCAGGCAGCGAAGGACACGACGACCCCGGGCCAGTCCTGCACTGGTCCGTCCTCGGTGCCGGCGTCGCCCTGCTCCTCCTCGGAGTCGTGGCCGCTGCGGTCGCCAGACCCCGCCGCGTCGCAATCCTCGCCGCTATGTCGTCCGGCATCCTGTTCGGGCTGATGGCCGTCGGCATCCGCATCGTCGACGGCCTCGCACCCCTCGACCTCGGCACCCTGCTCACCGACCCCGCCGCGTACGCGGTCCTGGTCTGCGGCCCCGGCGGGTTCTACCTGTTCACGGTCGCGCTGCAGGCCGGGAGCGTCGCCTCAGCGGCCGCCTCCCTCGCCGTCGGCGAGACCGTCGTCCCCGGGGTGTTCGGGGCCGTCCTCCTCGGCGACCAGACCCTCCCCGGCTGGGGTGCGCTCACCGTGATCGCGTTCGCCGCCGCCGTCGCGGGCGCCGTCACCGTCGCCATGTCCGACGGCGTCCGCGTCGCCGGTTGAGCGCCGTCGACGCCACTGCCGACGTCGATCATTCGGTGGAATCAGGAGAGTCGCGCGCGTCTCACCTTCAGCGTGCGGTCAGTTTCCGCCGGTAGCGTGTCTCCAATGAACAACCAGCGACCCGGGCCGCGCGATCCGCGGCAGCAGCGTGGAGGCCCTCGTCCCGAGGCGCCGACCCGCCGGGTCTCCGGTCCCCCGCCGCCCGCCGACTACCGCCCTCCGCTCGCCTGGTCCGAGGAACCGGACCGACGTCCGCGCCACCGCGCACCGGCACCCCCGCCCATCGAACCGCGCCGCCGCGAACCCCAGCGGCCCGACCCTCGCGAGCAGGCCCCGCGGCACGACCACCGCGCCGCCGCCCCCGGCGGCTACGCCCCCCGCCAGGATCCGCAGCCGATCCCCGCCGACCGCCGACGGGGATCCGCACAGCGCCCGCCGCACGACGCGCCGCCGGCGCGCCGCCACCGCAGCGACCGTCAGTCACCGCCCCCGCCGCCCGCCAAGCGAGGCCGGCGCGCCGCCGCCTCGGCACCGAAGCCGCGGAAGCGCCGCAAGTTCCGCCTCGGTCGCATCCTGCTGGTGATCGTGCTGCTCCTGGTGATCACACCGGTCGCGATGCTCTTCTACTTCGACGGCAAACTGCACCGCGTCGACGCCCTGACCTCGTACTCGGGGCGCATCGGCGACACCCCGGGCACCAACTGGCTGATCGTCGGCACCGACTCGCGGGCCGGCCTCAGCGACCAGCAGAAGAAGAACCTCGCCACCGGTGACGCCGACGGCGCCCGCACCGACACGATCATGATGGCGCACCTGCCACCGTCCGGGAAGCCGATGCTGATCAGCATCCCGCGCGACATGTACGTGCCGATCCCCGGCATGGGCAGCCACAAGATCAACTCCGCATTCAACAACGGCGGCCCGCAGCTGCTGGTCCAGACGGTGGAAGAGTTCACCGGCGTCCACATCGACCACTACGCCGAGATCGGTTTCGGCGGCTTCGACAACCTGGTCGACGCGGTCGGCGGCGTCGAGATGTGCCTGGATCAACCGCTCCGCGACCCCAAGGCGGGTCTCGATCTCAAGGCCGGCTGCCAGGAGCTCAACGGCGCCCAGGCCCTCGGGCTCGTCCGCACCCGCGCGTTCCCGAACGCCGATCTGGAACGCGTGGTGAACCAGCGGAAGTTCCTGTCGGCGCTGATGGCGAAGGCCACCAGCCCCTCGGTCCTGCTGAACCCGTTCCGGCTGTTCCCGTTCGTCAGCGGTGCCGTCGACGCCGTCACCGTCGACAGCGGCGACCACCTGTGGAGCCTGGCGTGGCTCGCGTTCAAACTCCGCAGCGATCCCATCACCACCACCGCGCCCGCCGACGGCGACCAGTACACCGACGACGGCGACTCCCTGATCCCCGGCGAGACCACCAAACGGTTCTTCGACTACATCGCCCGCGGCAAGGCGGTGCCCGCCGACCTGTTGACCTCCGACGCCGGGGCCGTGTCCTGACGCCGCCGCCGATCGTGATGCGGGGTCCGCAGACCGGTGTCCGGGGCGTCGCCTACGATTAGACTGCGGACCATGACCGACACGCCGCGTACGACGTTCCAGCAGCTCCTGCACGATCAGATCAGCAACGAGTTCACCGCGTCACAGCAGTACATCGCCCTCGCCGTGTACTACGACAACCACGACATGCCGCAGCTCGCGAAGCACTTCTACGGCCAGTCCGTGGAGGAGCGCAACCACGCGATGATGATCATCAAGTACTTCCTGGACCGCGACCTCGACGTCGAGATCCCCGCGGCCGCCGCGCCCGTCACCGCGTTCGACGACTACCGCGCACCGATCGAGCTGGCACTGGCGCAGGAGAAGCACGTCACCGAGCAGATCGTCGCGCTGGCCCGCGCGGCCCGCGACGACGGCGACTACCTCGGCGAGCAGTTCATGCAGTGGTTCCTCAAGGAACAGGTGGAGGAGGTCTCCACCATGACCACCCTGCAGGCCATCGCCGCCCGCGCCGACGGCAACATCTTCGACCTCGAGAACTTCGTCGAACGCGAGGTCAACGCAGCCCCGGCCACGCCGGCGTCGGCGACCGACCCCGGCGAGCCGCTGGCCGCGGGCGGCAACCTCTAGGGCTACCTCAGCGTCACCTGACGCCCGATGATCCCGGCGCGCGAGCTGCGCTGCGCCGCGGTCAGGTCGGACGTGTCGGCGAGCGCCTCGGCCAGGCGCGCGTCGAACTCCTCCACGCCGTCGATCCACTCCTCGTGGTGGGCTTCCACGTCGAGGTCGAAGACCGGCACGATGAGCCCGTGCGTCCGGAACGAGCCCGCGAACCGCGACCCCTCGCCCAGCGTCAGGTGCCCTGCCGCGTGCACCCGGGAGAGCGCGTTCATCAGGGTGGTCTCGTCCTCGGGACGCACCCAGCGCAGATGCGCCTTCTCGCCGGCGTCCACCCACCACGGGGCGCCGACACCGCTGCTCGGACGCAGGCGGGCCGTCGGCAGGATGGTCTCGTTGGCGCGATCGAGCATCATCGACAGCTCCTGCGGGATGTTCGCGTCCTCCGCGAACCACCAGCCGAAGTCGGTGTGGACGACGATGTCGAGGTCGGCCTCCGGATCGAGGATCTCGGTCAGTGCCTGCTCGGTCCGGGCACCGTCGTAGCTGTCGCCGTCGGCCGCGGACGCCGCCCACGCGAGGGCGCCGGCGATGGACCCGGCCAGGTCGGCGGGCTCGGGGTTGGTCTGCAGCCCCACCAGGCCCTGCGTCACCTTCCCGTTCGCGTCGCCCGCAACGGCGCCCTTCTCACCGAAGACGGCGGCGTCGCGCAGCCGGACCTCGGCGGGCACGGCACCCGGCAGGATGGTCGCGAAATCGGCCTCGTGCGCGGCCCCGAAGCTCTCGGCGTACGGCACCTGCGCCGTGGCCGAGGCGATGAACGCCCGCATGGCGACCAGGTCGCATTCGGCCTTCAGGCCCGCGAACGGTCGTGCCGGAGCGGCGAGCGACTCCGCCTGCCTGGCCTTGCGTGCGGCGACGCGCTCCGCGCGGTTGCTTCCCGGGCGCGGACCGCTGCCGCGCTTGCTCTTCTTTCCCATGCGAACAGCTTCTCATCCGTGGCCGGACCGCACGCGGTGCGCCACCGGATCGGGCGCGTCAGTCGACGGTGACGAGCCAGTCCCGGACCCGAGCCGGGTAGTTGGTCGCGACCCACCGCACGCCGAGGTCGGCGCACAGTTGGACGTCGGGCTGTGCGTCGCACGTCCACGCATACGTGACACGTCCGGCGGCAGCGGCCCGGTCCACCAGTTCCGGATGCATCCGCAGCGTCTCGATCGACGGGCCGACGCCGGTGGCGCCGACCGCGGTCGCCGCGGTGCCGCCGATGATCCGGGCGGTGTCGCCGAGCAGGATGGTCGGCAGCATCGGGGCCGTCCGGCGGACTCGCCAGACGCCGGCGGCGGAGAACGAGATGACGACGGCGCGACTGTGGTCGGCCGACGGCGGCGACGCAACGCCGAACTCGTGCAGCATGTCGAGCAGTTTGGTCTCCACCAGGCTCCCGAACCGGACCGGGTGCTTGGTCTCGATGAACAGCCTCACCGGGCGATGCCAGTCCAGGGTCATCGTCAACAGTTCCCGCAACGTCAGGACCGACGCGGACTCGCCGCTCGCGTGCCACGAGCCGAAGTCGTGCTCGCGCAACTGCGCCAGGGTCATCTCGCTGACCACGCCGGTGCCGTCGGAGACCCGCTCGATGGTGCGGTCGTGGATGCAGACGAGCTCCTCGTCGGCGGTCAGCCGCACATCGCATTCGAGGCCGTCGGCCCCCTGGGACAGCGCGAGGTCGTAGGCGGCGGCCGTGTGCTCGGCCAGCTCTCCGGACGCGCCCCGGTGCGCGACGACCGCGGGCTTGCCGGATCGGGAGATGTCGGAAGTACTCATGCCGCCACCAACCGCCTTTCGCGTGTTGACTCGTGGATCGGACCGGTCAGGACTGTCACCAGCCGCGGCGCCACCCAGTGGGCGAAGACCGCGGACACGGCGAGCGAGAGCGTGACGACGGCCAGACCGTCGGCGTGCACCTGCACCGAGTCGCTGAACCAGCCGCCGATCCGGTAGCCGACGGCGATCAGCGCGACACCGTTCACCAGGCCCCACGCGATCGCGATCCGACGGATCCGGTCGGCGGCGGCGTCCAGAGTGTCGGGATCGCACCGTGCCGCCTCGGTCAGCAGGAGTGGCGCACCGACGACGTTGACCAGCGGCACACCCGCCAGAAGCCACTGGTGCAGGCGCGGCCTCGGGTCGCGCAGGTCGGCCTCGGCGTACGCCGCCGTCCGGACGGCGAGCAGCCAGTGCACGAAGGCGACCAGCGCCAGCAGCATCCCGGCGACGGCGAAGGTGCCGAAGACCAGGACGGCGGCCCCGGACAGGAGGTCCAGCCACGCGGGAATCGGCGTGGTCCGGTTGACGACCGCGATCACGTAGCGGATCAGGTGCGCCACCGCGGCGGCGCCGAGCATGTAGGTGACCAGGGACAGCGTCCGGCGCAACGGCGCCGACGGCTCGACCGCGGCCCGGTCGTCGGAGGCGCCCGACAGCGGCGCGTCGACGAGACCCCAGCGCGGCACCGCGAAGTACCGCGGAGTGCCGGTCGGGGCGGCGGGCTGCGGGGCGCGGGGCTCGGGGCGGGCCTCGGCCGGTCGGTCTGCGGTCCAGCGCAGCGGAGGTCGGTTCACGGACGGACGCCGACTCGGGGCCGGGCGGGCGACAGCCGACGGGACCGGGCGTTGCCGGGGAACGGCGCGACCGTAGTCGTCGACGACGGTCAGCGGGCCGCCGCAGCGCGGGCAGATCTCGCGGCCCTGCCGGTGCGGTGCTTGGATACGGCAGGCCGGGCAGACGTCGAGCATCAGTCGGACGCGCTCCCGTCCATGCCCTCGGTGCCCGTGTCGATCGGCTTCTCGGCCGCCTGCCAGGCGACCATCCCGCCGCGAACCACGGTCGCGGCGATGCCGCGCATCGCCAAGTACTGGGACAGTCGGAACGATCTTCCGCTGGTGCGGCACACCACGAGCAGTTCGGAGTCGAGATCGATCTCGTCGATGCGCTCGGGGACGGAGTCGAGCGGAATGTGGAGAGCGCCGCGGACGTGCGCCTCTTCCCATTCATAGTTCTCACGAACGTCCAGAAGCACCTGTCCGACGACTCCGGTGAAGTCGTCGGGAAGGTCGGTGACCGCCACCGTGTCGATCTCGTCCATGCTCACGCCCCCATGGTTCCACAAAGGCGCCCGACGCGGAGGCCGTCCCGTCCTCCGAACGAGTGAATACGGCGTGCCAGCCTCGCTACCACAGCAGAGCGATCACGCAACAAGCACCTTCTATGCAGACTTGCATAATTCCATCCACAGTTTGCTGGACGGCCTGTTGATCCACACTTGCCAACAGGAACGGAGCGATCTGTGGACAAACCTGTGGAATTGTGGATAACGGGAGGTGAAACGATACCGAAGGGTGCTCCACGTCTCATTTTTGTCCCCCGTTCACCCTAAAGAAGCCAAAAGTAGGCACTACCGATCAGTAGAATTCGTTGAGTTCATCCCCAGCCCGTCTGTGGATGAGTTGTGGACAACACGCGCCAAGAAACTCTCCAGTTCTACTTTCGAGTTGCGATCTCGCGACTTTCCCCGCTCTACACTCGATCACTGTGCATGTCCGTTGGCTCACCGCGTTCTTCGACTTCCCCGCTGCCGATTTCGGTACGGAGGTGACCTTCTGGCGGGCGATCTCCGGCAGCACCGTCTCCCCGCCGCGCGGAGACTCGAAGCAGTTCGCGACGCTCGAACCCTTCCACGGCGACCCCTACCTGCGGGTGCAGCGCGTCGACGAGGGCCCCGGCGGGATGCACCTGGACGTCCACGTCGACGACCCCGTCGCGGGCGCGCTCGAGGCGGAGGCCCTCGGCGCCACCCGGGAGGCCGCCGCCGACGACGGTGTCATCACCCTGCGCTCCCCGATCGGCGGCGTCTTCTGCCTGGTTCCGTGGGACGGCGAGGAACTCCGTGCGCGACCGATCCGCTGGCCGGGCGGCGCCATCAGCATCATCGACCAACTCCGCTTCCAGGTGCCGACGGCGGCCTTCGACACCGAGGTCAACTTCTGGTCGGTCCTCACCGGGAAGGGCCCCATCGACACCGCGGGCCGCGACGAGGTGGCCCTCAACCACAGCCCCCGACTGTCGCTGCAGGTGGTCATCCTCCGAACCGACGAGGGCGAGGCCAGCGCGCACACGGCCCTCGCCGCGAACAATGTGGACGACGAGGTGGAGCGGCACGAGGACTGGGGTGCCACGGTGGTCTCCCGTGACGGCGACACCGTGCGGATGGCCGACCCCGCGGGGCGGCTGTACTGCATCACCCACCGCAACCCGCGAACCGGCGTCTGAACCGCGCCCGGCTACCGTCGGGCGAACTCCGCCAGCCGCACGGCTTCCTTCTCACACGCGCGGCGGTCCGCCTGCCGCAGGTCGGTGAGCTCGGTCAGCGTCACCGCGCCGTCGCGCAGCTGCCAGGTGGCCGCCAGCCGCCCGTCCACCAGGACGAAGCCGGGCGACCGGCCGTTCGCCGTCTGCGTCCGCGCGTACACGTCCGGGTCGGCGACGCGAATCCGATCGGTCTTCGCGAAGACCGCGTTGTCGTACGGTGCGACGAACCGGATCGGCACCGCGGAGTCGGCGAGGCGCAGGCCCTCGAGGTCGTAAAGGGTCTCGTCGTTCGGGCCGGTGAGCTTCATCAACTCCCAGTCCGCCTCCATCGCCTCCACGATCGGCCGCAGACCCCGCAGACCCGACCACGTCTGGATCGCGGCGACGGTCGACGGTCCGAAGCCACGCAGGTACATGCGAATCAGGTCCCGGACGGCCTCGTCGCCGGTCAACCCGGGTTCGCCGTCACCGATCCAGTCGTCGAGCAGCGCGTACGACGGCGCTCCCGACCGCCGCCACAGGCCGCGCGGCGGAACCTGGACCAAGGGCAGCGCACCGCGCACGGTCGCCACCAAGTCGGCGGCGGGTTCGTGGGGCCATCGTGCGGCCAACCGAGCCCGCAGATCCGCGGCGGACACGGGCCCGTCGCTCTCGGCGAACTCCTCGACGGCGGCGGCCGTCACCTCGTCGACGGTCACGGCGTGGAATCCGCGCGCATGCGTCGCGACGGCGGCGTCGAGGACCGGCTGCAGGGCGGGACGCATCCATCGCGCGTCGAGACCGTCCATCAGGAACACGGTCCCGCGGTGAAGCGCCATCCGGACCACCTCGCGCTCGGTCAGCAGCTCATCGAGCTCCGCCGGATCGAAGTCGGCGACCCGTGCTTCGAGCGCGAAGAACGCCGCCTGCGGGTCCTGCGACTGCAGACCCACGCACCGATCGATCACTTCGACGGCGTCGTCGTCGACGCGGTCGATCAGGTGTTGGCGATGCAGCAGGGTCCGGTTCCACTGCCGCAGGCTGACGCTGGGGGTCACCGGCGCGGGCGACTCACCCGGCTTCGGGGAAGGTGAGCCCCGTCGGCGCGTGGCAGCGGTATCCGTTGGGGTTCGTGAAGAGGTACTGCTGGTGGTAGCCCTCCGCGTAGTAGAAGGTTCCGTCGCCCGCGTCGGACATCAGCGAGATCTCACTGGTCACCGGCCCGTACCCGGCGGCGGCGAGCACGGGCTCGAAGCGGCGGGCCGCAGCGACCGCCACCTCGTTCTCGGCCTCGTCGAATGTGAACACGGCCGACCGGTACTGGGTGCCGATGTCGTTGCCCTGCCGCATCTCCTGCGTCGGATCGTGCGCCGTGTAGAACGTCTGGATCAGCGTGTCGAAGCTCAACTGCTTCGGGTCGTAGACGACGAGCACGGCTTCGGCGTGACCGGTCCGCGCCGTGCACACCTCCTCGTACGTCGGATTCGGCGTGTAGCCGCCGGCGTAGCCGACCGCGGTGCTCACCACGCCGGGGAGCTGCCAGAAGATCTCCTCGAAGCCCCAGAAGCAGCCGCCGGCGAGCACCACCGTGCGCAGATCCGGGCCCCAGTCGCCGATCCCGGCGGGGCCGTAGGCACCCGTCTCGTCGGGCTCACCGCGCAGCGGACGGTGCAGCACCAGGTGCTCGGCCGGAACGGGCATCGGCGCGGCCCGCCCGGGCAGCGCGTCGTCGCGACTCACCATCACGCGTTTCACATCGGCTGCGGCCATGATCCGATCGAACAAGCTCATGCGACCAGCGTACGTCGCCGGAGAATTTGTCGCCGCGACCCGAACGACGTAGGCTCGCCCCAACGGCGACCTGTGAGACGCGTCACCGCGGAACGGCTTTGGGAGGTGGAGCATGAGTGGGGACCAGCAGTCGCTCCTCCGCGACGCGACCGACGACCGCCCCGCCTTCGACCAGCAGGTCGGTACTCAATGCATGGCGATCTCCGCGTCGATCGTGGTCATTCTCGTCGCGCTCGCTCTGGTCGCCCTTCTCTGACTTCGGGGTGTCGACCCTTTTTGCGCAGGTCCGGCGTGGCTGTTGCAGAAAGTCCCGGTCTACGGAAATGTAGAAACTGGACCCGGGTACGGATCTTTCACCAATCTTCATACGAGAGGACCATCGTGGCTGAATACACTCTGCCTGAGTTGGACTACGACTACGGCGCGCTGGAGCCGCACATCTCCGGCAAGATCATGGAGCTCCACCACAGCAAGCACCACGCTGCTTACGTGAAGGGCGCCAACACCGCTCTCGAGAAGCTGGCCGAGGCTCGTGAAGACGGCACCATCGCAGGCAAGGTCTTCGGACTGTCTGCGAACCTGTCGTTCCACCTCGGCGGCCACACCAACCACTCCATCTTCTGGAAGAACCTGTCGCCCAACGGTGGCGACAAGCCGGTGGGCGACCTCGCCGACGCCATCGACAACGACTTCGGCAGCTTCGACAAGTTCCAGGCGCACTTCACCGCCGCAGCCACCACCCTGCAGGGCAGCGGCTGGGCCATCCTCGGCTGGGACACCATCGGCCAGCGCCTCGTCATCGAGCAGCTGACCGACCAGAGCGGCAACACCTCCGCCGCCCTGATCCCCGTCGTCATGCTCGACATGTGGGAGCACGCCTTCTATCTCGACTACCAGAACGTGAAGCCGGACTACGTCAAGGCTTGGTGGAACATCGTGAACTGGGCCGACGCCGGCGAGCGCTTCGATCGCGCACGCACCCAGGGCAACGGCCTCATCGTCCCGGCCTGATCCTTCAGTCCGCGGCCGATTACCCGGCTCGACGACCCGGCACCGAGAGGTGCCGGGTCGTTCTGCGTTCCCGGGTCGGAATCAGTCGCAACAACAGCAGCAGTCGCAGGCGTCGCAGCCGCAGTCGAGGGCTTCGCACGCCGGCGACTTGTACTTGTCCGAGCAGTGATTCCAGTGGTCCGTGCAGAGCGCCGGCCCGCAGCAGCTGACGCCTGTGAACGGCAGGATCCGTTCGTACCAGCGACGATTCGGCTTGAAGGGCGGCGGCCACGGTGCGTCCACGCGGTGACCTGGCGGCGGCGACGCGGGCCAGCCGGTCCGGCCGCCCGCCGACGCGGCACCGCATCCGATCATCCTGTGCGTCAACGCCTTCCGGCGTGCCCGCACAGCCCTGGCCACACCGCCGACCAGCAGCGCCCGAAGCAGGCGGTCGTCGTGCAGCACCAGCTGCTCGTACCGGTCGACGATGTTCTCGGCCAGCATCCCGGCACGCCGCACGGCGGTCTCGTCCGTGGTCCCGGTCGCGTCGAGCGGATTGAAATCGCCTGCGACCCGATCGGCGGCGCGGTCGTCGACGGCGTCGAGCAGGTGGGCGAGCCTCCCGAAGTCGGCACCGATCGCGGCCAGCGGCTCCCGATTCCCGGGCACGCCTGCGCGGTCGGCGCTCGCCGCGAAGACCGCCGCGCACGCCGTCGCGGGCGGCTCCAGCAGCGCGTCGAGATCGGTTGCCGTGCACTCGATCTCCGCCTGACTCGTGAGCGGCGCCAGGATCGCGTCGACGTCGAGGACCGCATCACCGTCACGCGCGGCGGACCGGATTCTGCGGTGCAGGGCACGGTCCGGCCCGCCGGGTCTCCGCGCGAGGCGCCCGTTGGGCCGCCGTGAGCACCGAGATCATGATCGTCCCAACCTATCGGGCCGCGGTCACTCCCGCGGTCCGACGAGCCGATAGCGACCGATGAGAAAGGCCTGATTGTGCGCCGTCTCGAGGAGCTCGAAGTCGTAGCGGCCGGTGAACAGCGGGCGCCCCGCGCCGAGGACCACAGGCGCGTAGGAGATCACCATCTCGTCGAGCATTCCGGCGGCCGCGAACTGCGCCGCCAGGTCGCCGCCGCCGACCACCCACACGTCACGCCCGCGAGCCGCGTCCTCGAGGAGCTGCCGATGCTGCGCCGGCGTCCCTTCGATGACGGTGATGCTCGGGTGCACCGGCTGCAGGTCGCGGTGGGTGAAGACGAAGGTCCGCTGCTCCGCGTACGGCCACGGCTCGTCGCCCTGGTGGCGCAGGAGCCACTCGTAGGTGGTGGCGCCCATGGCGACGGTCCCGGTCCTCGCCATCAGGTCGGCGATCGAGAACGGCCCGTCCTCGTCGATCGGCTGCGTCAACAGCCAGTCGAGGGAGTCGTCCGGGTCGGCCAGATAGCCGTCGAGCGTGGACGCGGTGTAGTAGATGTAGCCGGTCACGTGGTTCCTCCTCGGGTGGCGATGCCGGTCAACGGCTCATCGGCCCTTGGCCGCCTTGCGCTCCTCGGCCTTGATCATCGACTTGAGCTGGTATCCCGGGTAGAAGCGGAACAGCAGCCACATCAGCGCGAACTCCAGCAGCAGGGTCACCAGCATCACGATCGCCAGGAGCCCGCCGTCCAGCGAGTCGAAGAACTCCCCCACCTGGTCCGCGAAGATCACCGTGACGACGCCGATCTGAATCAGCTGCACCGCGACGAAGATCCCGAAGCACAGACCCAGCAACTGCCACCGCTCCTGTGAGTCCGGTACGCGTCGGTGGTCCTTGACGAACGCCGACGTCGGATAGATGGCCGCGACGACGGGCGCGACCAGCATCATCGACGTGTTCGAGCTGTCACCGCCCAGCAGCATGTCGATCAGGTAGTACAGCACCGTCACCACGATCAGCGCCAGCAGATAGCCGCCGCCGTACTTCTTCCAGTTCATTTCCGCTCATTCCTCCCGTTCCCCGCACTGTACTTCGCGCCCCGTCTCGCACTACCAACGCGTACGGCCGGACATCTCCGCCGACACGCCGCATTTCCGGCCGACGACGTGGTGGCTGTGCGAACTCCTACAGGTAGATCACGCTGACGGTGATCGCCGCGGCGCACGCCGCGAAGAACAGGCTGAGCACGACCGCGTCGATCCGCCCCGGCCGCGACTGGTACGCGGTCAGGCGACCGGTGCCGCCGCGGGCCGTGATCGCCTCCGCCATCTCCGAACTGCGACGCATGGCCGACGACATCGCGGCGACCACGATGTCGAGGACCGACAGTTCGGCCGACGGATGTCCGGAGTCGGCGTTCGACCGCGGACGCAATCGGTGCGCCGCCCACAGCAGCCGCATCTCCTCCACCAGCAGCGGCAGCGCGCGGAGGGCGAGAGCGATGGTGACGGCCCACTCGTCGACGGGCAGTCGCAGGATCCGCAACGGCGACATCAATCGGGCGAGCGCGGGCGCGAGGTCGGCCATCGGCGTGGTCCAGATGACCAGGACCGACATCGCCACGACCACCAGGCCCAGCACGATGCCGCGCAGCGTGGTGGTACCGCCGTCGACGCCGCGCGCGATCCACGACCACACCACCGACACCGCCATCAGCGCCCAGAACCACCACGGCGGCCTGGGGAGCGCACCCAGCGGAATCTTGGCCGCGAGCACGAAGATCAGCAGGCAGACGGTCACGAAGGCCAGGCTCGGCCACGACGGCAGGACCCACGTCATCAGGCCCAGCGAGAAGATGATGATCAGCTTGCTGCCCGCCCACATCCGGTGGACCGGCGAGTCTCCGGGAATCTGCCGGAGCATCGGGATCTGCATCAGAGACCGCCTTCCAGCACGCCGTCGACCAGTTCGATCCGTCGGTTGCACACCTTGTCGAGGGCCTCCAGGTCGTGCGAGATGATGATGATCGTCGCGCCCTTCTCGCGCAGCCCGGCGAGGACGGCGAGCACCTCCTCGCGCGCCTGCGGGTCGAGGCCGGCGAGCGGCTCGTCGAGCACCAGCAGGTCGGGTTTCGAGGCGATCAGCGAGGCCAGGACCACGCGGCGCATCTGTCCGCCCGACAGGGCGTCGACGCGACGGGCCGCGATCTCGCGGGGCAGGGTGACGAGGTCGAGCACGTGGCCCACCTCGGCGGTGCCGACCTCGATGCCGCCGACCGCCATGATCTCGTCGGCGACAGTCGCCTTCTGGAGTTGCAGGCGGGCGTGCTGGAAGCCGAGGCCGACGTCGCCGACCCGCTCGTGGGTCGGCTCGTCGCCGAGCAGGACGGTGCCCTCGGTCGGCTTGATCAGCCCGGCCAGAATCCACGCGAGCGTGGACTTCCCGGATCCGTTGCCGCCGACGATCAGCACGCCGTCGCCCCGGTTGACGCGCAGGTTCACCGACTTGAGCGCGGTGACCTCCCACGGCGAACCGATCAGATAGGTGTGCTGCAGGCCCTTCACCACCAGGAGCGGCTCCCCGGCATCGTCGTACCGCTGCGGCAGCGGCGGGCTGATGGCCTCGGGATGCATCCAGCTCGGATGGTGTTCGACGACGCGCCCGCCCTCCAGGTGGATCACCCGGTCGGCGGCGCGGGCCTCGCTGTCGCGGTGGGTGATGAGCACGACGGTGATGCCGCGGCGCATCGGCAACTGGGCGAGGATCGCGATCAGGTCGGCGCGTCCCGCCGGGTCGACCATCGAGGTCACCTCGTCGGCGATCAGCAGGCGCGGATCGCGGGCGAGGGCCGCCGCGACCGCCAGCCGCTGCTGCTGGCCTCCGGACAGGTCGGTCGTCTCGCGGTCGCCGAGGCCGGCCAGACCGACCTCGGCGAGCAACCCGTCGACGTCCACCTCGGTGCCCTCCGGCAGGCCCCACACCAGGTCGTCTGCGACGCGGGCGCCGAGCATCTGCGCTTCGGGTCGTTGCAGGACCAGCGCGGTGCCGCCCTGGCGGCCGAGGCCGGGAGCCCCGGGCCGGTCGATCACGCTGATGGTCGGTTCGACGCCCGAGAGGAGTTTCGACAGCGTCGACTTCCCCGAGCCGTTGGCGCCCACGACGGCGACGAACTCGCCCGCGGTCAGTGCCAGGTCGATCCCGGACAGCACCTGCCGGTCGGAGCCGGGGTACGTGTAGCCCACCCCCGCCATGCGCAGCGGCAGCGGGGCGACGGGGCGGTCTCCGTCGACGATGCTCGCGACCTCGAGAGTGTCCTCGAGCGGGACTTCGCGGAGTCGGTCGAGCACCTTGGTCAGCAGCCAGCCGGCGATCCACAGCGTCAGCAGGCAGCCGATGATGCCCGGAATCCACATCCACAGCCACCAGTTGTCGATGATGTGCTGGGCGAGCCAGTCGATCGCGTTGCCGCCCGCCTCGAACCGGACCGCACGGAACGTCTTCGCCACGCCGGACAGGATGTTGTCGAGAATCTCCAGGGCCAGCTTGCGAAGGGGCACCAGCACCCACATCAGCAGGACCGACATCCCCGCGATGATCGGTGCCGCGATCAACGACATGAGGAACATCGCCGTCGCACGGCCGCCGCGACGGTGCACCTCGCCGACCAGCCCGCCCATCACCGCCGACGCGAGCACGGCGAACGCCGGACCGAGTCCGGTGACGACGAAGGTGACGGCGACCGTCGTGACGATCGCGGCGATGACCGCGCGGACCCGCGTCCGAGCCGCGAGCAGCGCGATCGGCACCGGCGTCATGAATCCCAAGGCAGCGGCGAGCGGGACCACGGACACGATGACCGCGGGAACCACCGTCAGGCCGCTGAACACGGCGATCGCCGCGAACTCGCGCGGACGCAGACGTCCCGTCGGCGCTGCTGGAGCGTCGATTGCTTTCCTGACCACCTGCCCATTGTGCCGGGTCGTCGTACCGGACTCGGATCCACCGGTGCGCCGCGGCCTGGTTTTCGGGTCGCCGAAGCCCGACTTTTGGCCTCCCGACCTGCGGTTTCACACCTTCTCCGAGTGTTGCGTACGGCACATGGGCCGCCCTACCGTGACAGTATGTTCGCCGCCCTGATGTTGAGCTTCGGCGTGATCTTCGTCGCCGAGCTGGGAGACAAGTCCCAGCTGATGGCCATGACGTACGCGCTGCGCTACCGGTGGTGGGTGGTCCTGAGCGCCATCCTGACCGCCACCACGCTGGTGCACGCAGCCTCCGTCTTCTTCGGGCACTTCCTCGGTCTGTCGATCCCCACCGACCTGATGGCGATCCTCTCCGGCCTGTCGATGCTGGCGTTCGGTCTGTGGACACTCCGCGGCGACGAGCTCGACGACGAGGAGGCCGCTCGCGCGAAGCGAGTCGGTGCGTCGGTCTTCTTCGCGGTGATGAGCTCGTTCACCCTCGCCGAACTCGGCGACAAGACGATGCTCGCGACCATCACGCTGGCGACCAACAACGACTGGGTCGGCGTCTGGATCGGCTCGACCATCGGCATGGTCGCCGCGGACGCACTCGCCATCGCCGTCGGCCGCCTGCTCGGCAGGCACCTCCCGGAACGCTCCATCGCGCTCGGTGCCGCGGCCCTGTTCTTCGCCTTCGCGGCCTGGCTCCTCTACGAGGGACTGTCCGGCGCATCGGCCCTCACCATCGGCATCACCGTCCCGGCCGCAGTCCTGATCACCGCCGCGGGCGCCGTGTGGATCCGCGCGACGCACCGTCGCCGTCGCGCTGAGGCCGCCCTCGCCATCGACGCCGCTGCTCCGGGCGCCGATATCGAGGAATCCCCCAGCCACGCCTGAACGATCGCTCGGTCGGGGCACGGATTTGAGCTAGAGTCACTTCCTGTCCGGCCCTCTCGCGGGGCTCATCGCTCGAAAGGAAGTCACTCATGGACGTCACCGGCTCCGCCGTCATCGTCACCGGCGCCGCCTCCGGCCTCGGTGCCGCCACCGCCAAGCGCTTCGCCGCCGACGGCGCCACCGTCTTCGGCATCGACCTCGCACCGTCCATCGAGAAGGCCGAGGCCGTCGGCAACGTCGAGCTGGTCGCCGCCGACGTGACCAGCGAAGATCAGGTCCAGGCCGTCATCGATCGCATCGTCGAGGCCGGGCTTCCGCTCCGCGCCGCCGTGAACTGCGCGGGTGTCGGCTGGGCCTCGCGCATCCTCGGCAAGGAGGGTCCGCACGACCTCGATCTGTTCCGCAAGGTCCTCGAGATCAACACCGTCGGCACGTTCAACGTGATGCGTCTGGCCGCCAACCGCATGCAGCACGAGTCGACCGTCAACGACGACGGCGGGCGCGGCGTCATCATCAACACCGCCTCGGTCGCGGCCTTCGAGGGGCAGATCGGTCAGATCGCCTACACCGCCTCGAAGGGCGCCGTCCACGCCATGACGATCTCCGCGGCCCGTGACCTCGCACGCGCAGGCGTCCGCGTCTGCACCATCGCCCCCGGCACCATCAACACCCCGATGCTCGCCGGCGTCACCGACGAGTTCAAGAAGACCCTCGAGGCCGGCATCCCGTTCCCGCAGCGCCTCGGCGAGCCCTCCGAGTACGCCGACCTGGCCGCCTTCATCGTCTCCCACGACTACCTCAACGGCGAGACCATCCGCATGGACGGCGCGCTCCGCATGGCGCCGCGCTGATTCCAGCCCGGCTCCGACCTCGATGCGCGACCTCCGCTGCGCTCCGGCCGCTTACTCGATCAGCAAGGGATCCCCGCTGGCCGAGTAAGCCCGCGAACGCAGTGAGCGAGCGCATCGAGGCCGCCGCGGGCTGGGTCGCTACGCTCCGGAATTCTCCGCGAGCAGATCAGCCGCCAACGGCAGCCGCAGCACGTCGTCGCCCGCGATCCATTCGCGCAACACCTTGGTCGCCTGCACGTCGTCCTCGTTGTACTCCAGCAGGCGGTCGCGCTGGCTGAGGTCCAGCTCGGCGCCGTCCAGGGCGACGGCCGCGGCGTACCACTCCATCGACGCCTCGCCGCCCGCCTCGTCGTCGCGCCACCCGAAGCCGGCGACCGGGGCGATCCGCTTGAGCCCCTTGCCGCGCGGGCAGACGAAGTTGTCGCCGACGGCCTCGAAGATATCGACCCACTCGTCGGACGCGATGAACGCGTCGACCGTCTTGCGTGACGGGACGCCCGGCATGTCGCCGAACCGGTCGGCGCTCCCCCGCAGCCAGCGGTTCTCGGCGTGCTGGGAGTAGCAGTAGGCGGCGAACGTCTTCCCCGCCTGATGCGCCGCATTCCGTTCGGACATCAGCCACGCCCAGAACTCCGCGAACGACCGTCCCTCGTCGCGGGTCGGCAGCGGATCCCACGTCACGAACGGTCGGTACACGACGGGCCGCTCCGGGTTCGTGTTGTCGGTCAGGAGGGTGCCCCACAGGTAGGCGCCCCGTTCCGAGAAGCTCTCCATGTCGACGTCCACCTCGACGTCGGCGCGCCGCACGCGCGGGCGCTCGCGGCGGCGGACGAGGGGGATGTCGCGGACCCACGACTTCGCGGACACGATGGTGTCCGGGAACTTGGTGGAACCGACCCAGTCCTCGGGTTCGCGACCGCGATAGTCGGCGAGCTGGTCGATGGTGACGACGCCGATGTCACGCAGGACGGTCCCTTGATTGCCTCCGACGACGAGGCTCACGTCGCGCTGCTGGACGAGTTCGGCTTCGCAGCGGGGCCACCAGTGGCAGCTGCGGCATTCGCTGACCTTGCGCGGCGCGGTCGGGATCAGTCCCTCGGCGATGGCGCGACGGCGCGTGAAGATCGCGTCGTAGTCGTCGGCGACCTCGCCGAGTGGGATGGCGACGATGCAGTCGGCGTCGAGTCCGATCAACCCGCCGAGCGCCTCGTCACGTGGCGCGTGGAGGCGGCCGAGGTCGTCGAGCATGGCGGCGAGCTGCGCCAGGCGCATCACGTCGCGGCGCTGACTGCGGAACGAGCGCGTCGGGTCGGGTGCCGGCTCCCACCCCGACAGCGGGCTGGTCTGCAGCGACGGCGTCTCCCCCTCGCGCGGTTCGGCGATCGGCGTGGTGACGCGGTGGTTCACGATGATGATCGGGACGTAGCCGTCTCCCTGACGGACGAGCGCTTCGGCGTGCCCGCGGCGACCACGCTGCGCATCGGTCGGGAGCGACGCCTGCAGAATCCATTCGGCGCCGGCGTCCATCGCGGCACGGGTCGCGGCGACGCGGCCGCGGTGGTCCGGTTCGTCGACCAGGACGACGGCGCCCGCCTGCCGATGGCTCTGGAACTGACGCAGCGCGTCGATCACGTGGCGCCGATGGCTTTGGGCGGCTTCGATCCGCCTGTTGGCCTCGGCGGTCTCCCCCGTTCGGGCGGCAGCCTCGGAGGACGCGAAATCGAGTGCCAGTCGGTGTTCACAGCCCGTGAGGTTCCGCGCGCCAAGAATCGCAGATCCCACGTGATCGGCCTCTACTTTCGCTGTCGCAGGCAACACGGCCGCGGTGGCCGAGTTGTTCATTACCCACTGAGACTATGCAAAGCTGGAGACAACTGATCGCAGGAGTCGGGTATCCGACGGGAAGGTCGTCATGGGACTGTTCTCATCCATGGGCGCGAAACGAGCCCAGCGCAAGGCCGACGCCAAGATCCGCAAGGCCGAGGAGAAAGTGATCCGGACCAGGGCGAAAGTCCAGGCCGAGGCCGAATCCCGCGAGACCCGCAAGGCCGCGAAACGCCTCCTCAAGGACGAGCACAAGTACAGCAAGCTCGCCCACAAGCAGGACCGCAAGACCATCAAGGCCACGGGCAAGGCGCAGGAGAAGGTCGCCGCCGCCGAGGCGAAGACGATCGCGGAGCAGGCGAAGGCCGACGCTGAGAAGGCCTTCTTCACGCCGACCAAGATGAAGCGGTACATGACCGTCGCGCGCATGGTCGCGCCCGTCGTCGTGCCGATCGCCTACCGCGCGGCCATCAACGCACGCAGCCAGGTGACCGCCGTTCAGGCGCATCGCGCCGGCGTCCCGGCCTCCCTCCTGACCCAGTACGGCGGCCCCAGTGCCACGCTCCGCGCCCGCATCGCCGCCTGCCAGGACACGGCCGCACAGGTCGGTGAGATCGAGAAGTCGGCCGAGGGCCAGCAGTTCGTCGCGACCATGAACTCGCGGCTCGACAACCTGAAGATCGCCGCCGACGCCGCCGACACGATGCCGCCGCAGCAGCGGAAGAACGCCCAGCGCGCCATCGACAACGAGCTCACCGCCATCGACAACGATCTGCTGGCTCGCCTCAATGTGAACCCCGCAAATGTAGGCTGAACGTGTGATGCTCCGCCGAATCCTGGTCCTTCTGTCCTGTCTCGCACTCGCGGCTGTCGGCCTGACGGTCGGCGGCGCGTCCACCGGCACGGCGCCCGCCGCAGCAGCGCCGAAGTGCGCCGACGTGCACGTGCTGTTCGCGCGAGGCACCGTCGAGGCGGCACCGCCGCTCGGACTCACCGGGATCGCGTTCCAGAACTCACTGCGTAACCGTTTGCGCGGCAAGACTGTTCGCGTCGAGGCCGTGCAGTATGCAGCGAGCTCCGACTTCCGGGAGAAGCTCAAGTTCGCCGAGTCCTTCGTCAAGGGCGTCGAGTACGCGCAGCGCCGGATGACGTCGATCGCCGCCACCTGCCCGGACACCAAGATCGTCCTCGGCGGCTACTCGCAGGGTGCGGCGCTGGCGGGTTACGCGATCAGCTCGCAGATCAAGGTTCCGCAGAAGTACTCGCAGTACCGCGCCTACCTCCCGAAGCCGCTGTCGGCCGACGTCGCGAAGCACGTCGCGGCGGTCGTCGAATTCGCACCGCCGTCGAAGCGGTTCATCCGCGAGGCCGGCGCCCCCGCCATCACCCCGCAGGCCGCCTACCGCGGCAAGACCGCCCGCTACTGCATGCAGGGCGACACCATCTGCAACGGCGCCCCGCTCGGCGGCCCCAACGCCCTGCACCTGCTGTACTCGGTGAACGGTATGACCGACCAGGCCGCCGGGTACGTCGCGCGACGGGTCTGAGAACTAGACGGGTCTGAGAACGAACAGCGCGTGCTCGCTGCGCTCGCAGGCGGCACTCGGGCACACCTGGGGGCGATCGCTCAGCTCAGCGCGATCAGCGACAGCGGGTCCGACAGCACGTCGGCGATGGTCGCGAGGAACTTGGAGCCCTGCTCGCCGTCGACCAGCCGGTGATCGAACGACAAGCTGAGCGTCGTGACCTGGCGCAGCGCGATCTCGCCCTGCCACTCCCACGGACGACGTCGCACGGCGCCGAAGCACAGGATGGCGGCCTCACCGGGATTGAGGATGGGCGTGCCGGAGTCGACGCCGAAGACGCCGACGTTGGTGATCGAGATGGTGCCGCCGACCAGGTCGGCGGGCGGCGTCTTGCCCAACTTCGCGACCGCGGTCAGCTCACCGAGTCGTTCGGTCAGCTCGCGCAGGCTGAGGGTCTGGGCGTTCTTGATGTTCGGGACCATCAGGCCGCGCGGGGTCGCGGCGGCGATGCCGAGATTCACGTAGCGCTTGGTGACGATCTCCTGCGCATCCTCGTCCCACGCGGAGTTCAGGGACGGATTGCCGCGCAACGCGACGAGCAGCGCCTTCGCGACCACCGCGAGCGGCGTGATTCGTACGCCGTCGAAGCGCTTGTGCTCGGCGAGCTGCGCGACGAGGTCCATCATCGGCGTCACGTCGACGTCGACGAACTCGGTGACGTGCGGCGCGGTGAAAGCGCTGCGGACCATTGCGTCGGCGGTGCGACGACGGACGCCGCGGATCGGGGTGCGCTCCTCCAACTCGCCGGTCGCCGCGACCGGTGCGACCTCGGTGTCGGCTGCCCGGTCGTCATAGCCCTCGAGGTCGGCGCGCGTGACCTGTCCTTCGGAGCCCGTCGGCGTCACGTCGGCGAGGTCGATGCCGCGGTCGCGGGCCAGCTTCCGGACCGGCGGCGCCGCCAGCGGCTTCGACGGCGCAGCGGGTGCAGCTGTCGGGGCGGCGGATTCGGCTTCCGGCTCCGCGGGCTTGCGACGTCGACGGCTGGTCCCCTCCTCGGCGACGCCGTACCCGACGAGCACCGGGGTGCGCGCGGGCTTCTTCTCCTCGACCGTCTCCTCGGCCGCCGAAGGTTCCGGCTCGGGTTCAGCGGCAGCCACCGGTTCCGGAGCCTCCGGCTCGGCCGGCCCGTCACCGGCCACCTGGATGTCGATGAACGGGCTGCCGACGTCGACGGTGTCGCCTTCGGCGGCGTGCAGCTTCACGACAGTGCCTGCGAACGGCGACGGCAGCTCGACGGACGCCTTCGCGGTCTCGACCTCCGCGATCTCCTGGTTCAGTTCGACGACGTCGCCGACCGCCACCATCCAGGTGACGAGTTCCGCGTCGGTCAGGCCCTCGCCGAGATCGGGCAGGTTGAAGGTCTCGATGACGGGCATGCCGGGGTCCTTCCGCAGGTCAATCGGTGAACGTGTGGTCGACGGCGTCAAGGATGCGGTCGACGTCGGGCAGGAAGTGCTGCTCCAACTTGGCGGGCGGGTACGGGATCGCGAATCCGCCGACGCGTCGGATCGGCGCCTCCAGGTGATAGAAGCACTCGGTAGAGACGCGTGCGGCGATTTCGGCGCCGACGCCCATGAACACGGGTGCCTCGTGCGCGATCACCAGGCGACCGGTCCGCCGGACCGAGTCGGCGATGGTGTCCATGTCGAGCGGGGAGATGGACCGCAGGTCGACGACCTCGATCGACCGTCCCTCCTCCGCGGCGACCTTCGCGGCCTGCAGGCCGGTGGTCACGAGCGGCCCGTAGACCAGCAGCGTCACGTCGGTGCCCGGCCGGACGACGCGCGCCTTGTGCAGTGGGTACGCCTCGGCGGCGTCGAGCGCGGCGAAGTCGGCCTCCCCCTTCTCCCAGTAGCGGCGCTTGGGTTCGAAGAAGAGCACGGGGTCGTCGGAGGCGATGGCCTGCTGGATCATCGTGTAGGCGTCGGCCGCGTTGCTGCAGCTCACCACGCGGAGTCCGGCGGTCGCGGCGAAGTAGCCCTCCGGCGACTCCGAATGATGTTCGACGGCGCCGATGCCGCCGCCGAAGGGGACGCGGATGGTGATCGGCATCTTCACCGCGCCGGCGGTGCGGTGATGCAGTTTGGCGACCTGCGAGACGATCTGGTCGAAGGCCGGGTAGATGAAGCCGTCGAACTGGATCTCGCACACCGGCCGGTAGCCGCGGAACGCGAGCCCGACGGCGGTGCCGATGATGCCGGACTCGGCCAGCGGCGTGTCGATGACGCGCTTGTCCCCGAACTCGGCCTGCAGCCCGTCGGTGATGCGGAAGACGCCGCCGAGCTTGCCGATGTCCTCGCCCATGAGGATCACCTTGTCGTCGTCGGCGAGCGCCTTGCGCAGACCGGCGTTGACGGCCTTCCCGAGCGGGACGCGTGCGGGCGCCGCGGCGGACATCAGGCGTCCAGGGTGTCGAGGTAGGCCGCGTACTCCCGGCGCTCGGCGTCGATCAGCGAGTGCGGCTCGGCGTAGGCGTCGTCGAAGATCGACATGGCCGGCGGATCCTCGAGTTCCAAGCAGCCGCGGCGGAGTTCGGCGGCGGCGGCGTCGGCGTGATCGCCGATGGCCTTCACGTCGCCCTCCGAGAGCGCGCCCGCCGACTCCAGCAGGAGGCGGATCCGCTCGATCGGATCGCGGCGGATCCATTCGGCCTCGTCCTCCGCGGTGCGGTAGCGGGTGGGGTCGTCGGACGTGGTGTGCGGGCCACGGCGGTAGGTGACGGCCTCGATGAAGGTGGGTCCGCCGCCCTCGCGCGCCAGTTCCAGCGCGGCGCGCGTCACGGCGAGCACCGCGAGAACGTCGTTGCCGTCGACGCGGACCGTCGGCATCCCGTAGCCGTGACCGCGGTGCGAGATCTGCGCCTTGGTCTGCAGGGTGACCGGCTCGGAGATGGCCCACTGGTTGTTCTGGCAGAAGAAGACGACCGGTGCGGCGAAGCTGGCGGCGAAGCCCATGGCCTCGGCCACGTCGCCCTGGCTGGTGGCGCCGTCGCCGAAGTAGGTGATGACCGCACTGTTGGCACCGTCGAAGTTGACGCCCATCCCGTAACCCGCGGCGTGCAGGGTCTGCGCGCCGATGATAATGGCCGGGGTGGCCATGTTGTACTTGTTCGGGTCCCAGCCGGACAGCGACGTGCCGCGCCAGAACGGCATCAGTTCCTTGAGCTGGACGCCGCGGCAGTAGGCGACGGCGTGCTCGCGGTAGCTGGGGAAGGCGAAGTCGTCGGCCTCGAGCGCGCGGGCGGAGCCGATCTGTGCGGCCTCCTGGCCCAGAAGCGGAGCCCAGAGTCCGAGCTGGCCCTGACGCTGCAGCGCCGTGGCCTCGGCGTCGAGACGACGCACGACGACCATGTCCTCGTACAGCTTGCGGATGTCGGCCATGTCGACGTCGTCGACGTAGGTCGAGAAGTCGGGGTGGATGTGACGCTCGCCGGCGATGGTGACGAGCTGGACGATTTCGTCGAGGTCAGACATGTCAATCTCCTTCGGAAGTCGGCGTGGATCACACGCTCCTTGTTCCTGTGGTAACGGTCTCAACTGCGCTCAGGCTGCGCAAGGATGCTTCATCGAATTGAGCAGAGTGACCAACTTTGCGACTGGGTGATGCGTAATACTGGTCTTTATGGCCAGGCTGGACAGGACCGACGCGCGAATCCTCCAAGCGCTCTGCGAGTTCCCCCGCGCGACGGGCGTGCAGCTCGCGGGCCTGGTGAACATGGCGCGCAACACCGTGCAGAGCAGGCTCGGCCGCTGGGACACCGAGGAGCTGCTGGCACCCTTCGACCGCCGCGTGAACCCGCGCGACCTCGGCTTCCCCCTCCGGGCGTACATCGCCGTGGTGGTCGACCAGCACCGCCTCGAGAGCGTCGTCGCCTCGCTCGGGGCCATCCCGGAGGTCCTGGAGGTGGTCGGCATCTCCGGAGCCGCGGACCTGCATCTGCTGGTCGCGGCGGCCGACGCCGACGACCTGTACCGGATCGCGGGCTACGTGCTCGCCGTCCCCGGGGTCACCCGCACAACGGTGTCCGTGGTGATGCACGAGGCGATCCCCTATCGGACGCTGCCGCTGATCGAACGGCTCGCGGGGCGACACCGGGAGGACTGACTGGCGGCGGCCGGGGTGACCGACGAGTTTGTTCGCGTGCCCGAAGCCGTCGTCTGAGATTCGTTGCGATCGCCAAGACGCCGATCACACTTCGTGCCTACCCTCGTGGTGAGGACACATCTCGCCTCTTCGACCTGCCGAAGGGAATCTTCATGGACAATACCGCTCCGATCCCCTCCATCGACTACGACACAATCGTCATCGGTGGCGGAATCGCCGGCGTCTCGATCGCCTACGAGTTGGCCGAACATCAGTCGGTCGCCGTCGTCGAACGGGAGTCGACACTCGCGTATCACACCACCGGCCGCTCGGCCGCGACCTTCCTCGAGAGCTACGGCAACGCGACGGTCCGCGCTCTGACGCGCGCCAGTCGCGACTTCTTCGTCGCCCCGCCCGAGTTCGTCGACGGCCCGCTGGTCGCCGACCTCCCACTCCTGATCGTCGCCGAGGAAGCCGAGGTCGAGACCCTGCGCGCCCTGCACGAGGCCGTCAACGGCGGGCCGACGCACAGCGGGACCATCGAGCTGATCGACGGCGCCGCCGCGGAGGCGCTGAACCCGATGCTGCGTCCCGGATACACGGATCTGGCGATGGTCGACTTCGGCTCACTGGAGCTCGACGTCCACGGCCTGCACCAGGGTTTCCTGCGCGGCTTCCGACGCCGCGGCGGCGAGGTGCTCAAGTCCGCGGGGATCGTCGGCGCCCGCCGGGAACGGTCGGCGTGGGTGCTGACCGATGCGCAGGGCGACGAGCTGCGGACCCGGAACGTCGTGAATGCCGCGGGCGCCTGGTGCGATGAGGTGGCCGAGTTGTTCGGCGCCGCCCCGATCGGCATCCGCCCGCTGCGTCGGACCGCGTTCATGGTGTCGGGTCCGCGTGAGCTGCCCGCCGGGTTCTCCGCGTCGCGCCGGACGATGACGATGTCGGCGAGCGAGGACTTCTACTTCAAGCCCGACGGCGCGAGCTTCCTCTGCTCGCCGGCCGACGAGACGCTGCAGGAGCCCGCGGACGCCAAGCCCGACGACCTGGAGATCGCCCGCGCCATCGAACGCCTCAACGAGGCGAGCCTGCTCGGCGTGCGGAGCGTCGCGACGTCGTGGGCGGGGCTGCGGAGCTTCACCGCGGATCGGACGCCGGTGATCGGCGCCGACCCGACCGTCGACGGCTTCTACTGGTTCGCGGGCCAGGGCGGCTACGGAATCCAGATGGCACCCGCGCTCGCGCGCGCCGGCGCGGGTCTGACCCTGCACGGCGAACTGCCCGCCGACCTCACCGGCATCGGCCTGTCCGCGTCCGTGCTGTCCGCGAGCCGGGCGGCGCTGGCGGCGTAGGCCGGACCCCACGCGAACGGGCGCCGGAACGCAGAACGTTCCAGCGCCCGTGGCGTGACTGATACCTACCGCCCCGGCAGGTACTTCAGCGTCTTGATGAGCTGCGGCGTCATCTTCAGGTACAGGCTCTGCGGGATGCCCTTGATCCCGTCGAGGCCGATGAAGCGCTGGGTCGCGATGGTCTGCGGCTCGGTGTACTTCAGCAGGCCCTCCGCGCCGTGGCGGCGGCCCATGCCGGAGATGCCCATGCCGCCCATCGGCGCCGCGGTGGAGCCCCATGCGGCGGCGTAGCCCTCGTTGATGTTGACGGTGCCCGCGTGGATCTGCTCGGCGATCTTCTGCGCCTCGTCGTTGCTGCCGGCGAAGACGCTGGCGTTGAGGCCGTAGTCGGTGTCATTGGCGAGCTTGACGGCCTCGTCGGTGGAGTCGACCGGGTAGATCGCGACCAGCGGACCGAAGGTCTCGTCGCGGAAGCAGGTCATCTGCTCGTTGACGTCGGCCAGGACGGTCGGCTCGAAGAAGAACGGGCCGAGGTCGGCGCGACGACGACCGCCCGCGAGGACCTTGGCGCCCTTGCCGACCGCGTCGTTGACGTGGGCTTCCACGGTGTCGACCTGCTGCGCGGACGCCAGCGAACCCATGTCGGCGTTGAAGTCGTAGGTGCTCGCGAGGGTCATATTCTTGACGTGCTCGGCGAACTTCTCAGTGAACTCGTCGGAGATCGCGCGGTCGACGTAGATCCGCTCGATGGAGATGCAGAGCTGACCCGAGTTCGAGTAGCAGGCGCGGGCGGCACCGGACACCGCTCGGTCGATGTCGGCGTTGCGGGTGATGATCAGCGGGTTCTTGCCGCCGAGCTCCGCGGAGAAGCCGATCAGCCGCTGGCCCGCCTGCGCGGCGAGGGTGGCTCCGGTGGCCGACGATCCGGTGAACATGACGTAATCGGTGTTCGCGACGATCGCCTGGCCGACCACCGAGCCGGGGCCCGGGACCACGGCGTACAGCTCGCGCGGCAGCCCCGCCTGGTACAGCAGTTCGGCCAGCGCCAGGCAGCAGTACGGCGTGTTGCTGTCGGGCTTGATGACGACGCCGTTGCCCGCGATCAGGGCGGCGACGGCGTCGGACACGGCGAGCGTCAGGGGGTAGTTCCACGGGCTGATGACGCCGACGACGCCCTTCGGCTGATACCGGACGCGGACGTCGGTGGCACCCGGGAGCATGCCCTGCACCTTGCGGTCGGCGAGCATCTTCGGGCCGGCCTGCGCGTAGAAGCGCGCGGTCATGGCGACGTCGATGACCTCCTCCTGCGCGTAGATGCGCGCCTTACCGGTCTCGGCCTGGGCGATGTCCATGAGGGCTTCGGCATTCTCGTGGACCAGCTCGGAGAAGCGGCCGATCACCTTGGCGCGGTCGGCGGCGGAACGGTCGGCCCACGCGGCCTGCGCGGCACGGGCGCGGGCGACGGCCAGTTCGAGGTCCTGGGCGGTCGCGACGGGGATGGTCGCCATCTCGGCGCCGCTGAAGGCTTCCAGGACCGGCTTGGTGGGGCGGTCGGCGACGTTGTCGATGGCGGCCAACGCCGCGAGGCGCTGGAAGTAGGCGGGTGCGGGCTTCGGCATGAATGCTCCTGGGTGGTTCTGGTCGACGCTGTTCTGGTCTGCGATCGGGGCGAGCGCGTCAGTCGGCGGGTGCGACGAGGACGATGCCGTCGTCGTCCGAGTAGACGGCGTCGCCGGGATTGAAGGTGACGCCTCCGAGAGTCACCGGGACGTCGCGTTCGCCTGCGGCGGTCTTGGTGGATTTGCGCGGGTTGGTACCGAGCGCCTTGACGCCGATGGCCATGCCACCGATCATCTTCGCGTCGCGGATGGCGCCGTTGGCGATGATGCCGACCCAGCCGTTGGAGCGGGCGAGCTCGGCGATGACGTCGCCGACGAGCGCGGTGTGCACCGAGGCGTCACCGTCGATCACGAGCACGCCGCCGGGGTTCTGCTCCCCGAGGATCGACTTGAGCAGCGCGTTGTCCTGGAAGCAGCGGACGGTGGTGACCGTGCCTGCGAACTCCCGATTGCCGCCGTACTGGGTGAACTGCGTGTCGCAGCTTCGGACGTCGGGGCCGATCTCGTCGACGAGGTCAGCGGTGGCCTTGAAGTTCAGCGTGCTCATGGCCATCAAGTCTAGGCGGACCCCCGGCTATATGTAACGAGCGGTTACGTCACACACCTCGATGAGCGACGACAGTCAACGCAGACGCTGCTCCCGCCACGTGTCCTCGAACCCGATGAAGTCGTCGGCGCGGTCACTGGTGAATCCCGAGATCCAGTTCAGCGCCAGATTCTTCAGTCTCGCACCCTGCATGGAGTAGACGGTCGTCGAACCGCGGTACGTCACCTTCACCCACCGGGTCGTAGGTCACGGCGGTCCGAACGACGTCGACGTGAGGGAAGGTCGGGGTCGTCACACCACTCCGATGTCCCCTGAACGTACTGCTCGGGACTGCGCGTTACGACTGGGGCTTTGCCAGCGGGAACGCCAGCGACTCGCGGATCGACTGTCCGGTGATGAGCATGACGATCCGGTCGACGCCCAGCCCGAGGCCGCCGGTCGGGGGCATCGCGTACTCGAGCGCGGTGAGGAAGTCCTCGTCGAGCTCCATGGCCTCGGAGTCGCCGCCCGCGGCGAGGATCGACTGTTCGGTGAGACGCCGGCGCTGCTCCACCGGATCGGTCAACTCGGTGTAAGCGGTGCCGAGTTCCACACCCCAGGCGACCAGGTCCCAGCGTTCGGCGACGCCGTCGACGCTGCGGTGCCCGCGCGTCAAGGGCGAGGTGGACGTCGGGAAGTCCTTGTAGAACGTCGGGAACGTGGTGCGGTCCTCCACCAGGTGCTCGTACAGCTCCAACACGAGGTGCCCGGCATCCCAGTCCGGGCGGTAGGCGATGTCGAGGCCGCGGCACACGTCGCGGAGTTCGTCGACGGTCGAGTCCGGGGTCACGGCGACGCCGGCCGCCTCCGAGACCGCGTCGTGCACGGTCTTCACCGGCCACTCCCCGGAGATGTCGACGGTCTCGACCGTGCCGTCGTCGCCGATCCGCTCGATCACGCCGCGACCGTTGGCTGCCGTGGCCGCGGCGACGATCATCTCGCGGGTCAGGACCATCATCGTCTCGTAGTCGTGGTGCGCCGCGTACGCCTCCAGGCTGGTGAACTCCGGGTTGTGGGAGAAGTCGACGCCCTCGTTGCGGAAGTTGCGGCCCATCTCGAAGACCTTCTCGATGCCGCCGACGCACAACCGCTTCAGGTACAACTCGGGGGCGATCCGCAGGTACAGGTCCAGGTTGTAGGCGTTGATGTGGGTTCGGAACGGGGTCGCGTTGGCGCCGCCGTGGACCTGCTGCAGGATCGGTGTCTCCACCTCCAGGAAGCCCTGTCCGGCGAGATGGTCGCGGAGGGCCCGGACGACCACGCTGCGGGTGACGAGCAGTCTGCGGCTCTCGGCATTGACCGCGAGGTCCAGGTACCGCTGGCGCACGCGGGCCTCGGGATCGGTGAGGCCGCTCCACTTGTCGGGCAACGGGTGCAGGCACTTGCCGTTGAGCCGCCAGTCCGTGGCCAGGATCGAGAGCTCACCCTTGCGGCTGGTTCCGACGGTGCCGGTGACTTCGATGAGATCACCGAGGTCGATGGTCGATGCGAAGTCGAGAGGTTGGCCGGTCACCGCATCGCGTTCGACAAGGACCTGGATCTCACCGCTCTGGTCGTGCAGGTCGACGAAGGTGACCTTGCCGAAGTCCCGCTCGCGGGTCACTCGACCGGCGATCCGGACGGTCGTTCCCTGGTCGGCCGCTGCGGCCTGCGCCACCGTGTGCGACGGCGGGTGCGCCACCGGGTAGGCGTCGACGCCGTCGTCCCGCAGACGGTCGAGCTTGTCCAGGCGCACCCGCACCTGTTCCGGTCGGCGAGCGACGGGGTGCGTCCGGCTACGCACCTGTGCCTCGAGTTCGGCGATCAGCGCGTCGACGTCGATGCCCTCCGGGATCGCGGACGTCCCCGTCTTGTAGTGCTTGTCGCGCCAGTGCTTGCCCGGGAGTTGAACGAAGCCCTCGGCGATCATGGCTGCGAGGGCGACGCGCGGAATCACGCCGGCGTCCTCGTAGCAGATGTAGCGCGGCTTCCACGACGGCTGGTACTTGGCGTTCGACTTGTAGAGGGACTCCATCTGGAAGAACTTCGAGAGGAAGGTCAGGACCGAGTAGACCAGTCGCATCACCGGTCGCGCGCCGACCTGAGGCCCCTGCTCGAAGACGTCGCGGAAGGTCGCGAAGTTCAACGAGATCCTGGTGACGCCCACGCTCTCTGCATTGCGCGCCAGCTCGGACACCATGGTCTCGACGATTCCGTTGGGTCCCTTGCGGTCTCGCCGCATTAAGTCGAGCGACACGCCGCTCCGCCCCCAGGGGACGAAGGAGAGCATGCCGATCACCTTCTCGTCGTCGGAGCCCTCGTTCTCGACGGCCTCCACGAGCAGGCAATCGCCGTCCTCAGGGTCACCGACACGACCGAGAGCCATCGCGAATCCGCGCTCCTCCTTCGTGTCGCGCCACGCGTCGGCGCGAGACACCACTCCCTCGACCTCGTCCCACGGCAGTTCACTCATGCGACGCATCCGGACCGTCACCCCGAGCCGTTTGACGCGGGACACCGAGCCCCGGACGCCCTTCATCGCCGAGCCCGACAGACTGAAGCCCGCCGCATCCAGGATCGCCTCGTCACCCAGGTTGATCGCTTTGAAGCCCGCCGCCGCGAGCACTTCGGCTCCCTGCGTGCTCGTGCCGAGGACGGCCGGGTGCCAGCCGTACGTCTCGCAGACGGCGACGAACTCGGCGATCGCTTCCGACCACGAGTCGGGGTCGCCGATCGGGTCACCGCCGGCCACGGCCGTCGACATCTCGACGCGGTAGGTGATAGCGGCGCGTGCATCGGGCGAGAAGACGACCGCCTTGTCTCGACGGGTGGAGAAGTAGCCGAGAGAGTCTTCCTCACCGTAGGTGTCGAGCAGGGCGCGCACCACCCGCTCGTCGTCCATCGTCATCAATGAGGCGAGGCGTTGCGAGCGCAGGAGGACCACCGCCGCGGCGATCAACGCCAGCGCGCCGAACAGGCCGAGCAACCAACTGATCACCCACGGCGCGTGGTGAGCCGCGAAGGGCTTCACGTCGATGATCGCGAAGGCGACGACGTGGTTGAACGCGTACGGCAGTCGTTCATGCGGCTGCAGGGACCCGGGGACCAACGCCACCAGGCCCCACCCGGCCAGGACGCCGGCGGCGAGCCCGCCCAGGAGGACCGCCAGGGAGGAGAGGAGCGCACCCCTCCGGACGCGGGTGTTGAACTGCCGGTAGCTGACGATCAGGATCACCAGCATCGCGATATTGACGGCGAGCCCCACCACGGAGGCCCACCAGTCGTCGATCCAGCCGGGGTCCGATGCCGCCACCAGCACCACCAGGAGGTTGAGCACCAGATACAGCGCAAGGTAGGCGACGGTGATCCACCACGCCACCCTCTTCCGCATGGAGAGGGAGACCGCCAGCAGACCGAGGACCACGGTCCAGGCCAGGCTGGTACTCGGCATCGGGAACAGGTAGTCGTCGACGAAGGTCCGCGGGACACGGATGAGGTGCCGGAACGGCGGAAACAGGCTGGACAGCAGGGAGATGGTCGCGAGCAGCCCGACGATCGTGCCTGCGATCCGCGGGACCCGACGGCCCAGCCCGCTCGGATTCGATATCCGTCGAATGGTCGCCGTCGAACGCCGGTTGGCCGTGGTCCGTCGTGCGCTGTCCCGGATCGGATCGGTCGACGTCGGATCGGGGTTGCCGGTCTCCGGTGCTGTCATCTACACAAAATATCCCCACCCGACACGGAGCGCATCGAGGGGGACGGCACAATGAAGCCGTGGACGACATTGAGATCAGAGACCAGAGCATCCGTCTCGGCCAGTTCTTGAAGCTGGCCAACCTGATCGAGTCAGGCGCCGATGCCAAGGCGGTGATCGCCGACGAGATGGTGTCGGTGAACGACGAGGTCGAGACCCGCCGCGGACGTCAGCTCCACGACGGTGACGTCGTCGAGCTGGGCGGGGTCAGCGTGCGAGTCGCAGCTCGCTGAGCTCCTGCTGGGTGACGAGTCGTTCCCGCTGCTCAGCAAGGGCACGCGGCGCGCGGCGCCATCCGTTGAGGACTCGTGTGATCGTGTGCCTCGACGGCTTCCGACGCTGACGGCTGGTCGACATTTCCTGTTCCTTCCCCGCTGTAGCCTGACCCCCCAGGCTCTGTCCTTATCTATTGTGTCGTCGCGTCACGCGTAAGTGTTAGCAATAGTTAGCGAAAGAGTCCGGTTTCACATTCATGCGTCGCCCGCCGGCCCGATTGCCCGCTTCGCGGCGCAGGCAGGGACCTTACCCAGGGTCGTCGAGTATCGAGACCACTGCTACGCAGGTTGGTCGAGTTCGCCGACGCGAACGTAGTGAGCGACGTCGAGTATCGAGACCGCCGCACGCAGGGACGCAACCACACCCCGAACATGAGGAAAGCCCCTGACCAACGTCGTGGTCAGGGGCTTTCCTGAAATTGTGTTCGGCGGTGTCCTACTCTCCCACACCCATTACAGTGCAGTACCATCGGCGCAGGTGGGCTTAGCTTCCGGGTTCGGAATGGGACCGGGCGTTTCCCCACCGCTATAGCCGCCGTAACTCTATGAAACTATCCACCCAACCCCACACGGGGGTTGGTGTGTTGTTTCAGAAGTACATAGTGGATGCGCGAACCTATGATTGTGCGTCGTCAACTCCGACTCACCAATCCTTGAAAAATGGTGGTGAGTGTTGTTGGTAAGTCCTCGGCCGATTAGTACCAGTCACCTGAACACATTACTGTGCTTACAGTTCTGGCCTATCAACCCCATAGTCTGTAGGGGGCCTTACCCCACCCAAAGGGTGGGTGAGAAACCTCATCTTGGAACAGGCTTCCCGCTTAGATGCTTTCAGCGGTTATCCCTTCCGAACGTAGCTAACCAGCAGTGCTCCTGGCGGAACAACTGGCACACCAGAGGTTCGTCCGTCCCGGTCCTCTCGTACTAGGGACAGGATTCCTCAAGTTTCTAGACGCGCGCGGCGGATAGAGACCGAACTGTCTCACGACGTTCTAAACCCAGCTCGCGTGCCGCTTTAATGGGCGAACAGCCCAACCCTTGGGACCTACTCCAGCCCCAGGATGCGACGAGCCGACATCGAGGTGCCAAACCATCCCGTCGATATGGACTCTTGGGGAAGATCAGCCTGTTATCCCCGGGGTACCTTTTATCCGTTGAGCGACACCGCTTCCACTTGCCGGTGCCGGATCACTAGTCCCGACTTTCGTCCCTGCTCGACATGTACGTCTCACAGTCAAGCTCCCTTGTGCACTTACACTCAACACCTGATTGCCATCCAGGCTGAGGGAACCTTTGGGCGCCTCCGTTACACTTTAGGAGGCAACCGCCCCAGTTAAACTACCCACCAGGCACTGTCCCTGAACCCGATCAGGGTCCGAGGTTAGAAGCCCAATACGATCAGAGTGGTATTTCAACAACGACTCCACCAACACTAGCGTGCCGGCTTCACAGTCTCCCACCTATCCTACACAAACCGCACCGAACACCAATACCAAGCTATAGTGAAGGTCCCGGGGTCTTTTCGTCCTGCCGCGCGTAACGAGCATCTTTACTCGTACTGCAATTTCGCCGAGCCTGTGGTTGAGACAGCAGAGAAGTCGTTACGCCATTCGTGCAGGTCGGAACTTACCCGACAAGGAATTTCGCTACCTTAGGATGGTTATAGTTACCACCGCCGTTTACTGGGGCTTAAATTCTCAGCTTCACCAACAAAGTTGATTAACCGGTCCTCTTAACCTTCCAGCACCGGGCAGGCGTCAGTCCGTATACATCGTCTTACGACTTCGCACGGACCTGTGTTTTTAGTAAACAGTCGCTTCTCTCTGGTCTCTGCGACCACCACCAGCTCAGACAGAAAATGTCGTCACCGATCGTGGTCCCCCTTCTCCCGAAGTTACGGGGGCAATTTGCCGAGTTCCTTAACCACAGTTCACTCGATCGCCTTAGTATTCTCTACCTGACCACCTGTGTCGGTTTGGGGTACGGGCCGTGTACCAACTCACTAGAGGCTTTTCTCGACAGCATAGGATCACCGAATTCACCTCAACGGCTACGCATCACCTCTCAGGATATGTGAGACACGGATTTGCCTATGTCTCTCCCTACAGGCTTACACCAACTATTCCATCAGTTGGCCCAGCTACCTTCCTGCGTCACCCCATCGCTTGACTACTACACCCAAGGTCCCACGCAGCCACCATCAGAGAAATCCGAAGAAATCAAAAACGGCTTTTGGATGGTTAGTACAGATGATTCATCACTGGGCGCGGATACACGGGTACGGGAATATCAACCCGTTGTCCATCGACTACGCCTGTCGGCCTCGCCTTAGGTCCCGACTCACCCTGGGCGGATTAACCTGGCCCAGGAACCCTTGGTCATCCGGCGGACAAGTTTCTCACTTGTCTTTCGCTACTCATGCCTGCATTCTCACTCCCACACCCTCCACAACTGGATCACTCCGCTGCTTCCACGGATGCAGGACGCTCCCCTACCCACCCACACCACTAGACAACACCCCAAAGGGTGAAGCCGATGAAATGTGTGAGTGCCGCGGCTTCGGCGGTGTACTTGAGCCCCGCTAAATTGTCGGCGCAGGATCACTTGACCAGTGAGCTATTACGCACTCTTTCAAGGGTGGCTGCTTCTAAGCCAACCTCCTGGTTGTCTCAGCAACCCCACATCCTTTTCCACTTAGTACACGCTTAGGGGCCTTAGCCGGCGATCTGGGCTGTTTCCCTCTCGACTACGGAGCTTATCCCCCGCAGTCTCACTGCCACGCTCTCACTTACCGGCATTCGGAGTTTGGCTGACGTCAGTAACCTAGTAGGGCCCATCGGCCATCCAGTAGCTCTACCTCCAGTAAGAAACACGCAACGCTGCACCTAAATGCATTTCGGGGAGAACCAGCTATCACGGAGTTTGATTGGCCTTTCACCCCTACCCACAACTCATCCCCTCCATTTTCAACTGAAGTGGGTTCGGGCCTCCACAAAGTCTTACCTCTGCTTCACCCTGGCCATGGGTAGATCACTCCGCTTCGGGTCTAGACCCAGCGACTCAAACGCCCTATTCAGACTCGCTTTCGCTACGGCTACCCCACACGGGTTAACCTCGCCACTGAGCACTAACTCGCAGGCTCATTCTTCAAAAGGCACGCCATCACCCCAACACCAAAAGTGCAAGGCTCTGACGGATTGTAAGCGTCCGGTTTCAGGTACTATTTCACTCCCCTCCCGGGGTACTTTTCACCTTTCCCTCACGGTACTAGTCCGCTATCGGTCACCAGAAAGTATTTAGGCTTACCGGGTGGTCCCGGCAGATTCACAGCAGATTCCACGAGCCCGCTGCTACTTGGGAAAAATCGAAGCCAGTCACCATGCTTTCAGTTACGGGACTCTCACCCACTACGGCAGACCATTCCAGGCCACTTCACCTAACATAATGATTTATCACTGACCGGATGTCCGGTAGAACACCCAACGATCACCCCACAACCCCACACGCACAACCCCTACCGAGTATCACATACGCATGGTTTAGCCTCATCCGCTTTCGCTCGCCACTACTCACGGAATCACATTTTGTTTTCTCTTCCTGTGGGTACTGAGATGTTTCACTTCCCCACGTTCCCTCCACACCCGCTATACATTCACAGGTGGGTAACACGACATCACTCGTGCTGGGTTTCCCCATTCGGACACCCTCGGATCACAGCTCGTTTGACAACTCCCCGAGGACTATCGCGGCCTACCACGTCCTTCATCGGCTCCTGGTACCAAGGCATCCACCGAACGCCCTAAAACACTTACAACAACACCCACAAACACACCCCCACCAACCACCACAAAGCCGGCAAGGCGCGAATGTGGACACCATTCAAAACAAAAAATCATTCATACAACCCGAACACTAAGACTCGAATCGCACAAACCAGAATCGAAATTGCAGAACACACAACCCAACCGAAAGTTGGGCTAGATGCTCGCATCCACTATGCACTTCTCAAACAACACACACCCACCAACCCCAACACGTTCACCAGTCTCGTCACCGAGACCAGACCACCACCAACCGCAAACATATTGTCTCCGGCCGGCATCATGATGGTTTCTTGTGTTTCACCCATGAACAAACACCAACCCGATGCGCATTCGGCACCAGCGTTGGAGTGTTGTTTGCTCCTTAGAAAGGAGGTGATCCAGCCGCACCTTCCGGTACGGCTACCTTGTTACGACTTCGTCCCAATCGCCGATCCCACCTTCGACAGCTCCCTCCCACAAGGGGTTAGGCCACCGGCTTCGGGTGTTACCGACTTTCATGACGTGACGGGCGGTGTGTACAAGGCCCGGGAACGTATTCACCGCAGCGTTGCTGATCTGCGATTACTAGCGACTCCGACTTCATGGGGTCGAGTTGCAGACCCCAATCCGAACTGAGACGCGCTTTAAGGGATTCGCTCCACCTTACGGTCTCGCAGCCCTCTGTACGCGCCATTGTAGCATGTGTGAAGCCCTGGACATAAGGGGCATGATGACTTGACGTCATCCCCACCTTCCTCCGAGTTGACCCCGGCAGTCTCCTGCAAGTCCCCGGCATAACCCGCTGGCAATACAGGACAAGGGTTGCGCTCGTTGCGGGACTTAACCCAACATCTCACGACACGAGCTGACGACAGCCATGCACCACCTGTACACCAACCACAAGGGAACAGCCATCTCTGACTGCGTCTGGTGTATGTCAAACCCAGGTAAGGTTCTTCGCGTTGCATCGAATTAATCCACATGCTCCGCCGCTTGTGCGGGCCCCCGTCAATTCCTTTGAGTTTTAGCCTTGCGGCCGTACTCCCCAGGCGGGGTACTTAATGCGTTAGCTACGGCACGGAACTCGTGAAATGAGCCCCACACCTAGTACCCACCGTTTACGGCGTGGACTACCAGGGTATCTAATCCTGTTCGCTCCCCACGCTTTCGCTCCTCAGCGTCAGTTACTACCCAGAGACCCGCCTTCGCCACCGGTGTTCCTCCTGATATCTGCGCATTTCACCGCTACACCAGGAATTCCAGTCTCCCCTGTAGTACTCAAGTCTGCCCGTATCGCCTGCACGCCTGCAATTGAGTTGCAGAATTTCACAGACGACGCGACAAACCGCCTACGAGCTCTTTACGCCCAGTAATTCCGGACAACGCTCGCACCCTACGTATTACCGCGGCTGCTGGCACGTAGTTGGCCGGTGCTTCTTCTCCAGGTACCGTCACTTGCGCTTCGTCCCTGGCGAAAGAGGTTTACAACCCGAAGGCCGTCATCCCTCACGCGGCGTCGCTGCATCAGGCTTGCGCCCATTGTGCAATATTCCCCACTGCTGCCTCCCGTAGGAGTCTGGGCCGTGTCTCAGTCCCAGTGTGGCCGATCACCCTCTCAGGTCGGCTACCCGTCGTCGCCTTGGTAGGCCATTACCCCACCAACAAGCTGATAGGCCGCGGGCCCATCCCAAACCGCAAAAGCTTTCCACCCCACACCATGCGATGCGAGGTCATATCCGGTATTAGACCCAGTTTCCCAGGCTTATCCCAGAGTTCAGGGCAGATCACCCACGTGTTACTCACCCGTTCGCCACTCGAGTACCCCCGAAGGGGCCTTTCCGTTCGACTTGCATGTGTTAAGCACGCCGCCAGCGTTCGTCCTGAGCCAGGATCAAACTCTCCAACAAAAAATGCAGAAACAAAAGTTTCAACACAAAGCCAGAAAAATAGAACCTGACCAAATGAACATCTGTAGTTTTATGGCGTCTACCTCGTGTCCGAGGCGACCTTTCCAGCTTACTGCACCGGCGGGCTTGGCGCAAACTCTGTCTTCCGGGTGGGAAGGTTTTGCTTGGCCGCGGTCCCGACTGGGTGCGAGTGCCTAACTATTAAGCCCCCTCGGAGGTCGAAACTCCAAATCGTGGGAGCGTGTCCGTGGTCACTGTTCCGATCGGACCTCGATGACGGGTCGGTGACGATGACGAAAACCCCGCGACAACACGTCCGGAACCTCATTGTTCCGGCGTGCTGTCGCGGGGTTTCGACACTTCCTCACTACGTTCGTCAGGCTCAACCAGCGAGGAGGCCCCTACCGCTGAGCGACCAGCGTCGGCGTGATCGGCGACGGCAGTTGCGACGAGCCCATCAGGTAGGCGTCGGCGCCGGCAGCGGCGCTACGACCCTCCGCGATGGCCCACACGATCAGCGACTGACCGCGACCGCAGTCGCCTGCGACGAAGACGCCGGGCAGACCGGTGGCGCCGAAGTCGTCGCCCCGGGCGATGTTGCCGCGCTCGTTGTAGGTGACGCCCAGCTTGTCGAGCAGGTCGCCGCGCTCCGGGCCGACGAAGCCCATCGCGAGCAGGACCAGGTCGGCCTTCAACTCGTAGTCCGAGCCCTCGACCTTCTGGAAGCGCCCGTTCACCATCTTCACCTCGTGCGCCTTCAGCGCGGTCACGGTGCCGTTCTCGCCGACGAAGGACTCGGTGTTCACGCTGTAGACGCGCTCACCGCCCTCCTCGTGTGCCGAGGAGACGCGGAACATCAGCGGGTACGTCGGCCACGGCGTGGACTCGGCCCTCTCGATGGGCGGCTTCGGCATGATCTCGAACTGGTGCACCTTCGCGGCGCCCTGACGGAGAGCGGTGCCGAGGCAGTCGGCACCGGTGTCGCCGCCGCCGATGATGACGACGTGCTTGCCCTCCGCGGTGATCTGCCCGTCGACCACGTCGCCGTGCTGCACGCGGTTCGACTGCGGCAGGTACTCCATCGCCTGGTGGATCCCGTCGAGCTCGCGACCCGGGATCGGCAGGTCGCGCCCGATGGTGGAGCCGTTCGCCAGGATGACGGCGTCGTAGTCGCTGCGGAGCTGCTCCACGGTGATGTCGACGCCGACGTTGACGCCGGTCTGGAAGACGGTCCCCTCGGCCGTCATCTGCTCCAGACGACGGTCGATGATCCGCTTCTCCATCTTGAACTCGGGGATGCCGTAGCGGAGGAGACCGCCGATCCGATCCGCACGCTCCAGGACGACGACGTCGTGGCCGGCACGCGTCAACTGCTGTGCGGCGGCGAGCCCGGCCGGACCGGAGCCCACGACCGCGACCTTCTTGCCCGTCTTGTGAGTCGGCAGGATCGGCGCGACATCGTCGTCGTCCCACGCCTTCTCGATCAGCTCGCGCTCCACCTGCTTGATGGTGACCGCGGGCTGGTTGATGCCGAGCACGCACGACGCCTCGCACGGCGCGGGGCACAGCCGCCCGGTGAACTCCGGGAAGTTGTTGGTGGCGTGCAGCCGGTCCATGCCCTCGGACCACTGGTCCTTGTAGACCAGGTCGTTCCACTCGGGAACCAGGTTGCCGAGTGGGCAGCCGTTGTGACAGAACGGGATGCCGCAGTCCATGCAGCGGCTCGCCTGCGTGCGCAGGGTGTCCTTGTCGAACTCGGTGTAGACCTCTTTCCAGTCCATCAACCGCAGGTCGACGGGACGCCGGACCGGCGTCTCCCGCTCGGTGTGCTTGAGAAAACCTCTCGGATCAGCCACGTGCCGCCTCCATGATCGCTTCGTTCACATCTCGTCCGGAGCGCTCAGCGGCATCGATGGCGATGAGCACCCTCTTGTAATCGCGGGGCATGACCTTGACGAAATGCCCCTGGGCCGCAGCCCAGTCGTCGAGGATCGCGGCGGCGACGGTGGACCCCGTCTCGTCGCGGTGCTCGGTCAGCAGGCCCGACAGCACGGCCAGGTCGTCGGCGTCGAGGGATTCGAGCTCCACCAACTCGTCGTTGAGGTTGGCCTCGAACTCACCGTGCGGGTTGTAGACGTACGCGACGCCGCCGGACATGCCTGCCGCGAAGTTGCGGCCCGTCCGACCGAGGATCACCGCGGTGCCGCCGGTCATGTACTCGCAACCGTGATCGCCCACGCCTTCGACGACAGCCTGCACGCCCGAGTTGCGGACGCAGAAGCGCTCGCCGACGCGGCCGCGGAGGAACATCTTGCCGCCGGTGCCGCCGAACGCGATCACGTTGCCGCCGATGATGTTCTCCTCGGCGACGAACTCCGCGGGAGCCTTGCGCGAGGGCCGCACGACGATCTTGCCGCCCGAGAGGCCCTTGCCGACGAAGTCGTTCGCGTCGCCCTCGATGCGCATGGTGATGCCGCGCGGGACGAAGGCGCCGAAGCTGTTGCCCGCCGAGCCCTCGAAGTCGATCGAGATCGTGCCCTCGGGCAGCCCGGGTGCGCCGTAGACCTTGGTGACCTCGTGGCCGAGCATGGTGCCGACCGTGCGGTTGACGTTGCTGATCGGCGAGGACAGCGTGACGCGGGTCCCCGACTCGATGGCCGCGCGGGCCTTCTCGATCAGCTCGTTGTCGAGCGCCTTGTCCAGACCGTGGTCCTGCTTGCCGGAGCAGTACAGGTCCTGGTTCATGAACGGCGACTCCGGCAGTGTCAGGATCGGCGACAGGTCGAGCTTGCCTGCCTTGTGACCCTTCCAGTGCGCCATCGCCTTGCCGGTGTCGAGCGCCTCGATGTGACCGACCGCGTCCTGCAGGGTGCGGAAGCCCAGCCGTGCGAGCAGCTCGCGCACCTCCTCGGCGATGTACAGCATGAAGTTCTCGACGAACTCCGGCTTGCCCGAGAACCGTTCGCGCAGCAGCGGGTTCTGCGTCGCGACGCCCACCGGGCAGGTGTCGAGGTGGCAGACGCGCATCATGATGCAGCCCGAGACGACGAGCGGAGCGGTCGCGAAACCGAACTCCTCACCGCCCAGCAGGGCGGCGATCATGACGTCGCGACCGGTCTTCAGCTGGCCGTCGACCTGCACGACGATGCGGTCGCGCAGACCGTTGAGCAGCAGCGTCTGCTGGGTCTCGGCCAAACCGATCTCCCACGGTGCACCGGCGTGCTTGAGCGAGGTCAGCGGGCTGGCACCGGTGCCGCCGTCGTGCCCGGAGATCAGGACGACGTCGGCGTGCGCCTTCGAGACGCCGGCGGCGACGGTGCCGACACCGATCTCGGAGACCAGCTTCACGTGGATGCGGGCCTGCGGGTTCGCGTTCTTCAGATCGTGGATCAGCTGCGCCAGGTCCTCGATCGAGTAGATGTCGTGGTGCGGCGGCGGCGAGATGAGGCCGACGCCCGGAGTGCTGCCGCGGACCTCGGCGATCCACGGGTACACCTTGTGCGGGGGCAGCTGGCCGCCCTCGCCCGGCTTGGCGCCCTGCGCCATCTTGATCTGGATGTCGGTGCAGTTGCTCAGGTAGTAGCTGGTCACGCCGAACCGACCCGACGCCACCTGCTTGATGGCGCTGCGCCGCCAGTCGCCGTTCTCGTCGTGCGTGAAGCGACGCGGATCCTCGCCGCCCTCACCCGAGTTGGAGCGCGCGCCGAGACGGTTCATCGCGATCGCGAGGGTCTCGTGGGCCTCGGCGGAGATGGAGCCGTAGCTCATGGCGCCCGTCGAGAAGCGCTTGACGATCTCGCTGGCAGGCTCCACCTTGTCGAGCGGGATCGGATCGCGGTCGCCGAAGTTGAAGTCGAACAGGCCGCGCAGGGTGCCCAGGCGGGCGGCCTGGTCGTCGACCATCTTCGTGTACTCCTTGAACACCGAGTACTGGCCGGTGCGGGTGGAGTGCTGCAGCTTGAACACCGTGTCCGGGTTGAACAGGTGGTACTCGCCCTCCCGACGCCACTGGTACTCGCCGCCGACCTCGAGCTCGCGGTAGGCCCGCTCGCTGGGACGATCGGTGAACGCGAGTGCATGCCGCTCGGCGACCTCGCCTGCGATCTCGTCGAGACCGATGCCGTCGAGCTGGCTGCGCAGACCGGTGAAGAACTCGTCGACGACCTCCTGGCTCAGGCCGATGACCTGGAACAGCTGGGCGCCGTTGTACGACGGGACCGTCGAGATGCCCATCTTGCTCATCACCTTCAAGACGCCCTTGCCCGCCGCCTTGATGTAGTTGGCGCGCGCCTTCGCGAAGGCCTCCTCGTGGCTCATCCCCTCCTGGTACGGCGGGAGCGCGCCCGACTCGAGCATGTCCTCGATGGTCTCGAACGCCATGTACGGGTTGATGCCGCTGGCGCCGAAGCCGACGAGCAGCGCCATGTGGTGCACCTCGCGGGCGTCGCCCGACTCGATGATGATGCTGGCCCGGGTGCGGGTGCGCTCACGGACCATGTGGTGGTGGACCGCCGAGGTCAGCAGCAGCGACGGGATGGGCGCGAGGGTCTCGTCGGACTCGCGGTCCGAGAGGACGATGATGCGCGCACCGTCGGCGATGGCCGCCGACACCTGGGCGCGGACGCCGTCGAGCGCCCGGCGCAGACCCTCGCCGCCCTCGGCGACCGGGTACAGGCCGTGGATGTGGACCGACGGGAAGCCGGTGGCGTCGCCGTCGATCTCGACCAGACGCGCGAGGTCGTCGTTGTCGAGGATCGGCTGGCTCAAGACGATCTGCTTGGCCGACTCGGCGCCCGGGTTCAGCAGGTCGCGCTCACCGCCGATGCGGATCCCGAGGCTGGTGACGATCGCCTCGCGGATGCCGTCGAGCGGCGGGTTGGTGACCTGCGCGAACATCTCCTGGAAGTAGTCGAAGAGCATCCGCGGGCGGTTCGAGAGGACGGCGACCGGGGTGTCGGTGCCCATCGAGCCCAGACCCTCGCCACCGGTCGAGGCCATCGGCGAGATCAGCAGGCGCAGATCCTCCGAGGTGTAGCCGAAGACCTGCTGGCGGAGGGCGACGCGGTCGTGCGGCATGCGCGCGTGGTCGGGCGACGGCAGATCCTCGAGCGCGACCTGGTTGCCGTCGAGCCACTCCTGGTAGGGGTGCTCGCCGGCCAGCTGATCCTTGATCTCCTCGTCGGCGACGATACGACCCTGCGCGGTGTCGACCAGGAACATCTTGCCCGGCTGCAGACGCTGCTTGGAGATCACGTCGGCGGGATCGACGTCCATGATGCCGACCTCGGAGCCCAGGACCGCGAGACCGTCCTTGGTGACCCAGATGCGCGACGGCCGCAGACCGTTGCGATCCAGGACCGCGCCGATCACGGTGCCGTCGGTGAAGCAGACCGACGCCGGTCCGTCCCACGGCTCCATCAGCGCCGAGTGGTACTCGTAGAACGCCCGATGCTCGGGCTTCATGGTGTCGCTGTGCTCCCACGCCTCCGGGACCATCATCAGGACGGCGTGCGGCAGGCTGCGGCCACCGAGGTGCAGCAGTTCCAGGACCTCGTCGAAGGTCGCGGTGTCCGACGCTCCCGGCGTGCAGACCGGCAGGACCTTGTCGAGCGCCGAAGCCTCCGCCCCGAAGACATCGGTCTTGATCAGGGCCTCGCGGGCGCGCATCCAGTTGGCATTGCCGACGACGGTGTTGATCTCGCCGTTGTGGGCGATGCGACGGAAGGGGTGCGCCAGCGGCCACGACGGGAAGGTGTTGGTGGAGAAGCGGCTGTGGACCATGCCGAGCGCGCTCTCCACACGCTCGTCCTGCAGGTCCAGGTAGAAGGCGCGCAGCTGCGGAGTGGTCAGCATGCCCTTGTAGACCAGGGTCTGGCCCGACAGGCTCGGGAAGTAGACGGTCTCCCGGCCGGCCTCGCCCTGACCGGCGCCCTTGTCGCCGAGCTCGTTCTGGACGCGCTTGCGGACCACATAGGTCGCGCGCTCCAAGTCCATGCCCGCGGCGCCGCCGACGAAGAGCTGCTTGAAGGTCGGCATCGCATCGCGCGCCAGGGCGCCGAGCGTGCTGTCGTCGATCGGCACCTCGCGCCACCCCAAGACCTCGAGGCCCTGCTCTGCGACGATCCGCTCGACGCCGTCGATCGCGTCCGTGACGTCGTGCGACGCCTGCGGGAGGAAAGCGATGCCGGTGGCGTAGGAGCCCTGTTCGGGGAGCTCGAACTCGACCTCTTCGCGCAGGAAGCGGTCCGGGACCTGGATCATGATGCCCGCGCCGTCGCCGGTGTTCGGCTCGGCTCCCTGGGCACCGCGGTGCTCGAGGTTCTCGAGTGCCTTGATCGACTTCTCGACGATGTCGCGACTGCGACGACCATGGATGTCGACGACGAATGCGACGCCACACGCGTCGTGCTCATGGGCGGGATCGTAGAGCCCGATGGGCCCCGGCATGTGATTCATGAATCTGCCTACTCCGTACGCCACGCTGCGCACTAACTACGTACTGGAGAGTCCCGGTAGATGTCGGCGCGGATGATCGCACCGCCCGGGGAATCAGCTTCATTGCTGGCCCGCTCTGCAACCGGAGGGAAACACCGGCGAAACACAGAGCGCAGTGATGTCAGTATTCCACTTCCCCAGCGATGAGGCAAAAAGAAGATACAGTCTCATTGTGTATTCCACGTCACAGCCGGTCGCGTCTCGTGTTTCGTTCCGTGCACGCGCGTTCTCGAAGACGACCGTCGCGTCGAGGCCGCTGATGGCCGTCGCCGGACGCGGTGCGGCGTTGAGCCCGGTGCTGCTGTCGGCCGCTCGCCCCGGTGTGAACCGCGGGCTGTCGTTGCTCAGTCCAGTCCCCAAGGACACCCGGACCACACCGGTGCACGAGCACACCGGCGGCGGCCAGGTGCGCGGCGAATGGCTCCACGAGCGCGGCGGCGGTGACAGCGTCCCCGATCCAGCGTCCGGGCGACCGATTCTGTACTACCTGCACGGCAGCGGCTACGTGATCTGCTCACCGCGCACCCACCGAGGCCTGGTGTCCAGGTTGACGCATCGTTCCGGGATCGGCGCGTTCAGTCTCGACTACCGGATGGGCCCCGAGCACCGGTGGCCCGCCGCGGGCGACGACGCCATCCGCGGTTACCGCTGGCTGCTTCGGCAGGGCTTCGACGCGAAGCAGATCGTCGTCGCGGGCGATTCCGCCGGCGGGCACCTGGCGCTTGACCTGATCGCGTCGAATCACCTCGACGGGGTGCCGCAGCCGCGCGCGATGATGCTGTTCTCCCCGCTGTACGATCCGTCGTTCGAACTCGCCCGACAGCTCGAGGCGAGCGGTGTCCGCGACCCGCTCATCGACGTCGCCGGCGCGCGGCGGTTCCTAGACCTGTACTCCGGTGCCGCCGACCCGAATCATCCGCGGATGCGGGTGAAGCTGTCGTCCGACATGGATCTGCCGCCCGCTCTGATCCAGGTGGGTGCCCGGGAGATCATGGCCGACGACGCCCGCACCATCCATCGCCTCCTCCTGGATGCCGGCGGCGAGTCGGAGCTGCAGGAGTGGCGCGGGCAGGGCCACGTGTTCCAGATGTTTCCGTACTTCAGTTCCGAATCACGCACCGCCGTCCGCGAGGCCGCGAACTTCATCGCCGCACACAGTCACACGTCGCCCTGACCTGCAGGAAAGCCCGACGGCGTCCTCCCAATGGGAAGGACGCCGTCAAGCGCGTTCACACGGACGTTCTCAACTCGCTGTCACGGCACGGTAGGCAGCCCGGCTTCGCCCGGCAAGGTCTCCGCGTGGGTGTCGCGGCCACCGTTGCGTCGCTGGTAGATGAGCCCGGCGACCACCGCGGCTACGGTCACGACCGTAGTCAGCGCCAACGATTCCCGACTGTCGTCGCGCATCGCCATGCCGATGATCACGGCGCCGAGAACGATCAGCACCAAGACGTTGAGCACCGGGAAGAGCCACATCTTGAAGTCGAGCCCGGCACGCTGTTCGGCCGTCAGATTGCGGCGACTGCGCATGTGGGTGACCGTGATGATGATGTAGACGACGACGGCGATCGACCCGGACGAGTTGAGCAGGAACTGATAGACCGTCGCGGTCGGCAGCGCATAGTTGGCGAACACGGTGAACAGCCCGACACTCGATGCAGCGAATACCGCGAAGATCGGCACTCCGCGAGAAGTGGTGCGACGCAGCAGCTTCGGCGCTTCTCCCCGGTCGGCGAGGGAGAACAACATGCGTGACGACGAGTAGATTCCGGCATTGAGGCACGACAGCACGGCCACCAGGACGATGACGTTCATGATGGTGCCGGCGTACGGGATGCCCAGATGATTGAGCACGGCCGAGTACGGCGATTCAGCGACGTCGGTGGAGTTCCACGGCAGCAGCACGACGATCACCGCGATCGAACCCACGTAGAACAACAGGATCCGCCAGACGACGCTGTTGATTCCGGCCTTCACCGCCTTGACCGGGTTCTTGGCCTCACCGGCGGCGATAGTCACCGCTTCGGTGCCGAAGAACGAGAAGAACACGATGAGCGAGGCGGTCAGTACCGCGGTCCACCCCATCGGGGCGAATCCGCCCTGACCGGTCAGATTCGTCATGCCCGGCGCGTCCGCGCTCGGCAGCAGCCCGAAGATCGCCGCGATCCCGAGGAGCAGGAAGACGACGATGGCGGCCACCTTGATCATCGCGAACCAGTACTCGAAGGTGCCGAAGTTCTCGACCCGGGTGAGGTTGACGCTGATCAAGACCGCCATGTAGACGAGTGCGGCGAGCCACGTGGGTATCGCGGGGAACATCTGGTGGGTGACTGCGGCACCGACCACGGCTTCGAAACCGATCGTCACGCACCACTGGTAGGCGTACAGCCAGCCCACCGACAGGCCGGCCCACGGGCCGAGTTCGCGGCTGGCGTATGACGAGAACGATCCGGTGGCCGGATTATTCACCGACATCTCGCCGAGCATCCGCATAACCAGCACGATCAGCACACCGATGGCGGCATACGAGACGAGCACGGCGGGGCCGGCGTTCTGGATGGCAGTACCGCTGCCGACGAACAGACCGGCGCCGATGACGCCGCCGATCGCGATCATCGTCATCTGCCGCTCGGTCAACGCGCCACGGAGCCGTTCCGTGGCCGTCGCCGCCGATGTGGACGGCGATTGCAAGTGATCCATAAGGGTTCTCCGAGTCACTGTGGGGAGGGTTACAGGGGAAGGTCAGGATTAACAGTGTGGCCGATCACAACAAGAAATGCAAGAGAATTTGCATTGCCGAGAGATGATGCATGTGATTCCTGCAGATCTTGGGTTACCGTAGACGTGAAGCCAGTCACGTCAGACCGACCGGCACCGACAGTGAGGAACTGAAGAATGACCGATGTCACCATCCGCGAGCAGTCGATCGCAGGCATCGACTGGCTGGTCGTGAGCGGCCCCCGAAACGATGCCATCCGCGCCCTCGGCGAGCACACCCGCGACAGCATCGCGGCAGTTCAGGACGCCATGCCCGAGCGCGCGGGCCTACAACGCTTCACCAGCACCGACAAGGGCCGCGCGGCGCTGGCGGCCGTCACCGATGCGTCGGCCGCCGACCAGCCCGGCCCCCTGGCCGACCTGCGAGCCCTCGCCGAGGGCTCCGGACAGGACTTCGAGGCCCTGCTGCTGGCGAACTTCCGCGGCGACCTCGGCTACGACGACGGCACCGGATGCAGCGACCTCGCATGGTCTCGCGAATCGGCGTTCATCGCCCACAACGAGGACGGGGCACCCGGCCTGGACGGCCACTTCCGCTTCGTCACCCTGCTCCTCGACGGCGAGCAGCCGGTCACCGCGCAGTGGTACCCGGGCTTCCTGCCGTCGAATGCCTGGGCGATCAACGCCGCAGGTCTGGCGTGGGGCATCAACCACGTGCAGGTGGCCCACCCGAGCGTCGCCGCAGGACGCCACTATGTGGCACGTGGACTGCAGGGCGCGAAGAGCCTCGAGGACGCCGTCGCCTACCTGCGAGAACATCCGATCGCCGGCGGCTTCACGTTCACAATCGGTGAGTCGGGCACCGGACGGTCGGTCACCGTCGAATCGGCGGCCGGACAGATCGCCACACGCACACCGACCGCCGAATCCCCGCTGATGTGGCACACCAACCATCTGCGCTTCCTGCCGACCGAAATCGATTCGCCCGCCTCCCAGTCACTTGATCAGGCCACCTCGCACCTGGGCCTGTACGACGAGAGCGTCGATCGCGGCCGGGTGCTCGACAACCTGGCCCTGCCTGCAGGCGAACCCGACGTCGCATGGTTCACCGAGCTGATGTGCGACAATCCGATCCCGTGCGGCGGCGTCCACCGCACCGCCGAGGGCGACGACCCGCTGACCACGCTGTGCACCACCATCGTCGACCTGCACGCCGGGCGTGTGCACCTGCGGTCCCCGCACGGCACCTCGTCGATCGCGGTCGCGGACTTCGCGAACGGCCTCGGCTAGTCCGGGCCGACCGCCGACGCTATTCGCCGTCGGCCGCGTAGTACGTCTCGAAGCTGCTCAGCAGTCCCTCCTCCTCGAGGAGGGACTCGCGGGCGCTGCGTCCCATCTGCTGCGCGACGCTCGCCGCCAGCGCCTGCACCAGCACGGTGAAGGCAGTCATCGACCGGAGCACCGAAGGGCTGGCGGCCTCGAGGTAGAAGACGTCGTGACCGCTCACCGCCAGCGGCGAACTGGGATTGTCGGTGAGGGTGATGACATGGGCGCCCCGCTCACGGGCGCTCTGCGCGCTGCGCACCGTCTCCATCGAGTACCGGTGAATCGACACCGCGACGAAACAGTCGCCTTCGCGGATGTGCCGGATGTCGTCGGTGAGTCCGCCGAAGCTGCCGGTGACCACCGAGACCTCCTCGCGGAGCATCCCCAGCAGGTAGCCCAGCAGATAGGCGGGCGCGAAAGTCTTGCGCTGGCCCATGACGTGCACGCGCGGCGCGGAGGCCAACGCCCGCACCGCGGACTCCCAGGTGGAGTCGCTGATCTGCGCGAAGGTCCGCGCCACGTTGGTCTGGTCCATCGCCACCGCACTGGCCCGCAGATCACCGTCGAGGTTCTCTAGATTCTCGAAGCGACGAAGCAACTGCGCCTGCTCGCGCAGCCGTTCCCGGCACAGTGCGACCAGCCCGGGGAATCCCTTCAACCCGAGGCCGCTGGCGAACCTGACCACCGTGGCCTCGTTGACCTCGACGGCCGCCGCCAGATCCGAGACGGTCATGAACGCCACGCTCTCCGGATCGACCATCACCCGCTCGGCGATGCGCTTGTGCGACGGCGACAGAGCCTCCATCCGAGCGTGGAGCAGCACGAGGAGTGCCTCGAACGTCGCCGGCGCATCGGCGGCCGCCACCTTCTTCGCCATCGTCTTCCTCTCGGCTGTGTCTGATCTCCAACGGTACTGGCACCTTTCAACGCTACCGGGGGCGGTCGGCGAGGCTTCATCGAGCCCATCGCCAGAATTGCACAAACGAATCATTCTGCAATTTTTATTGCATTTCTCGTCGATCTCTAGTTGAATAGGACGCACCTGCCGCGGTGAGTGATCTCCCCGACAGTCACCTTCCCCCCGCACGCCTGCCACTCTCGAACCAGGAGGCCTCCGATGACTCCCGTGCTCACGACGGTCGACGGATCCGTCCAGACCATCGCCTTCAACCGGCCCGACCGACTCAACGCCGTCAGCGAAGAGCTGTACGAGCAGACCATTGTCGCGCTCCGCGCCGCCGACGCCGATCCCGCGATCCGCGCCGTCGTGCTGACCGGTACCGGCCGCGCGTTCTGCGTCGGCGCCGACCTGAAGGCCCACGGTGCGGGCGGCCGCACCCCGGAACGCCAGCGGTACTACACCGACCTGGGTCAGCGCGTGTGCGAACAGATTCAGACCATGTCGACGCCGGTCATCGCCGCCGTGGCGGGCTATGCGCTCGGCGCGGGCGCCGAGATGGCCGTGAGCGCCGACTTCCTGTTGATGGCCGACGACGCCAAGATGGGCTTCCCCGAGGTCTCGATCGGCACCTACGTGGGCGGCGGCGTCACGCATCGCCTCCCCCGCCTGGTGGGACTGCGGCGCGCCACCGACCTGCTGGTCCTCGGCGACCGGTTCACCGGCGAGCAGGCCGCCGAGTGGGGCCTGGCCTACCGCGCGGTTCCGCTCGAGGAGTTGACCGCAGCAGCCCACGAGCTGGCCGCCAAGCTAGCCGCCAAGGCGCCGCTGTCGATGGCCAAGATCAAGGCCGCCCTGTACCGCGACGACGACATCGAGACCGCGCTGGCCGACGAGCCCCGGCAACTCGTGGAACTGATGGGCACGTACGACTGGGCCGAGGGCGTCGCCGCCTTCGCCGAGAAGCGCGACCCCAGCTTCGAGGGCCGGTGACGACATGACCACAGCGAATCCCGTTCTCGACCCCGCCCGCCAGGACCTCGATCCCCTCGACCGGCTCCTGGATCCGCAGTCGATCGCCGTGATCGGCGCCTCGACCAACCCGGCCAAGCGCGGCTACCAGGCCATCCGAGCGCTGCAGGACGCCGGCTACGCCCACCCCGTGTTCCCGGTGAACCCCACCGCCGACACCATCCTCGATCTGCCGGTGACCTCGGCGATCACCGACCTCCCGTATGGAGTCGACGCAGCCCTCATCGCATTGCCTGCGGCCGCCGTGCCGGACGCCCTGCGCGAGTGCGCGCGCGTCGGCATCCCCGGCGCGATCGTACTGGCCAACGGCTTCAAGGAGACCGGTGACCGCGGTGCCGAAGCCGAGGCCCGCCTGCTCGAAGCGATCGCCGAGTCCGGCGTGCGGGTGATCGGACCCAACACCTCTGGCATGCTCAACGTCAGCTCCGGCGCCAACCTCGTCGGCCTGCCGGGCGTGCCCGACGGCCCGGTCAGCATCGTCACCCAGAGCGGCAACATGCTGCTCTCGCTGGTCAACGACGACCGCCAGCTCAAGGGCCCGGGATTCCACGCCTACGTGGGTTTGGGAAATCAGTCCGACGTCCGCTACGACGAGTGCATCACGGCGCTGGCGCGCCAACCGGAGACCGGTGCTGTGGCCCTGCATTCGGAGGGCTTCGTCGACGGCCGCGCCGTGCTCACCGCCCTCGCGGCGACGACGCCGACCACCCCGGTGGTGCTCCTGCGCGGCGGCCGGTCGGAGATCGGCCAGCGCACCGCCCTCTCGCACACCGGCTCCATCGCCGGCTCGGATGCGGTGGCGACGGCGGTGCTCCGGCAGGCCGGGGCCGAACTGGTCGACCGATCCGACGAATTGGCAGTCATCGCGGGCACCCTGGCCACCACCACGGCCCTGCCCGCCGGCAAGAAGGTCGCCATCCTCAGCGACGGCGGCGGCCACGCCACCCTCGCCGCCGATGCGCTCGCCGACGCCGGCGTCCCCCTCGCCGAACTGGCCGACGAGACGCAGGCGGCTTTGCGACGCGAGCTCGGCACCGCTGCGGCCGTCCACAATCCGGTCGACGTCGCCGGTGCCACCGACGCCGACCCGACGGTCTTCGCCGACTGCGTCCGCACGCTGGTCACCGATCCCGAGGTCGGCCTGGTCCTGATCGTCGGCCTGTTCGGCGGCTACCACGTGCGGTTCGACCCCCGGCTGGCCGACGCCGAGGACGCCACCGCGCGCGACCTGCTGACGATCTCTGCGGACTCCGACATCCCGCTGCTGGTGCAGAGCTGCTACGCGGCAGAAGATCTGGTCAACCACGGTGTGCTGCGCGCCGGTGGCGTCCAGGTGGTCTCGTCCATCGACCACGCGGTCCGCGCAGTCACCGCGCTGTACCGCCGCGGTCACCGGATCGCCTCCGCATCGGAGCGGTCCACGCTGGCACTGCCCGCACCGACCGGTCCGACGCTGCCCGCAGGCGTCCTCGACGAACCCGGTGCGCGCCGCCTGATGGAAGCCGCGGGCATCGATGTGGGGCCGTGGACCCTGGCCGACTCACCGGAAGCCGCCGCCGCAGCCGTCGCCGACCACGGGGTGCCGTGTGCGCTCAAGGTGGTCTCGGCGCAGGTCCTACACAAGTCCGACGCCGGCGGCGTGATCTTGAACGTGACCGCCGACGATGCGCGCGAGCGCGCCGCCGCCATGCTCGACACCGTGCTCTCGCACGTCCCCGACGCGGTGATCGACGGCATCGTAGTCACACCCATGGCCGACCGCGGCGTCGAACTGCTGGTGGGCGCCACGCACGACCCCATCTACGGTCCGGTCGTGGCCTTCGGCACCGGCGGTGTGCTGGTGGAGGCCCTGGCCGACGTCACCTTCCGCGCCGCGCCGTTCACCGAGCTCGAAGCCCTGGAGATGATCGACGAGACCGTCGCGTCGCGGATGCTCGACGGCTACCGGAACCTGCCCGCTGTCGATCGCGGCGAACTGGCCCGTTTCCTGGTTCGGGTCGGCGACATCGTCGCCTCGAACCCCCAGATCAGCGAGCTCGACCTCAACCCCGTCATCGCCTCGGGCGCCACCGTGCTACCGGTGGACGTCCGCGTCATCCTGTCCGAATGAGCCCCAACAACCATCCCGGAGCTGATCCCATGACCACTTCTCCCCTGCTGATCGAGCGTGACGGCCACGTCGTCACGTGGACCCTCAATACTCCCGAGACGCGGAACCCGATCTCCGAGCCCGACATGGTCGAGGCGATCGAGAACGCGGTGGCCGACGTCGCCGCCGACCCGACCGTCCGCGTCGCGATCCTCACCGGCGCCGGTTCAGCGTTCTCCTCCGGCGGCAACGTCAAGCACATGCGCGACAAGACCGGCATGTTCGGCGGTACCCCCGCGGAACTGCGCCAGGGTTACCGGCACGGCATCCAGCGCATCACCCGCGCCGTCTACCACTGTGAGATCCCGATCGTGGCCGCCGTGAACGGGCCGGCGATCGGCGCGGGCTGCGATCTGTCGTTGATGTGTGATCTTCGCGTCGCCAGCACCAACGCGCGTTTCGCCGAGAGTTTCGTCAAGGTCGGCATCATCCCGGGCGACGGCGGCGCCTGGCTGCTGCCCCGAATCGTCGGAGCGGCCCGCGCCGCCGAGATGGCGCTCACCGGCGATGCCATCAGTGCGGCGACCGCCCTCGACTGGGGCCTGGTCTCCTCGGTGCACGAGCCCGACGAACTGCTCGCGGCGGCGCGGGCGCTCGCCGATCGTGTTGCGGTGAACCCCCCGCAGGTGATCCGCATGACCAAGCGGCTGCTGCGCGAATCGCAGCACCAGACTCTGGAGTCGGCACTGGAGTTCGCGGCGGCGATGCAGTCGATCGCGCATCAGACCAACGATCATCTCGAGGCAGTCAACGCCATGCTCGAACGCCGCGACCCGGAGTTCACTGGGCAATAGCCGCATCGGCCCACGGCGGCCCATCGACTGACTGACGGACCGGATGCCTACGCTCCGGTCCGTCAGTGGTCGGCGGGAGAGAGTCGACGGACCTGTGGAAGGCCGATAGCCTCATGGATGGGAGGTTCTGTTACGTCCACCACAGCCCACGCCGAGCCCAACTATCCCAGGAGGGTGCCATGACCCAGGAGCCCAACCACACGACCACCGATTCCGGTGCACCGGCCGGCAGCGACGAGCACTCGCTCACCGTCGGCGCCGCCGGCCCCATCGTGCTTCACGATCACTATCTGATCGAGCAGATGGCGCAGTTCAATCGCGAGCGCATCGCTGAACGACAGCCGCACGCCAAAGGCAGCGGCGCCTTCGGCACGTTCGAGACCACGTCCGACGTCTCACAGTTCACCTGCGCCTCGCTGTTCCAGCCGGGTGTGAAGACCGAGATGGTGGCGCGGTTCTCGACCGTCGCCGGAGAACGAGGCAGCCCCGACACCTGGCGCGACCCGCGAGGCTTCGCGCTGAAGTTCTACACCGACGACGGCATCTACGACATGGTCGGCAACAACACGCCGGTGTTCTTCATCAAGGACCCGATGAAGTTCCAGCACTTCATCCGTTCGCAGAAGCGGCGCGCCGACAACAATCTCCGCGACCACGACATGCAGTGGGACTTCTGGACGCTGTCGCCCGAGTCGTCGCACCAGGTCACCTGGCTGATGGGCGACCGCGGCATCCCGCGTACGTGGCGGCACATGAACGGGTACAGCTCGCACACGTACCTGTGGGTCAACGTCGACGGTGTGAAGCACTGGGTGAAGTACCACTTCATCTCCGATCAGGGCGTCGAGTTCCTGACGCAGGACGAGGCCGACACCCTCGCCGGGCAGGACGGCGACTACCACGTTCGCGATCTGTTCGACTCGATCGCGAAGGGCGACCACCCCAGCTGGACCCTGAAGGTGCAGCTGATGCCGTTCGACGACGCCAAGGACTACCGCTTCAACCCGTTCGACCTCACCAAGGTGTGGCCGCACGCCGACTACCCGCTGATCAACGTGGGTCGGATGACGCTGCACACCAACCCGACCGACAATCACGCGCAGATCGAGCAGGCGGCCTTCGAGCCCAGCAACACGGTTCCCGGCATCGGCTTCAGCCCGGACCGCATGCTGCTCGGCCGCGTGTTCGCCTACTCGGACGCCCACCGTGCGCGGCTCGGCGCCAACTACAAGCAGATCCCGGTCAACCGGCCGCACAGCGACGTCCGCAGCTACTCCAAGGACGGCGCCATGCGGATCGATCCGGTCTCGGATCCGGTGTACGCGCCGAACTCGAAGGGCGGTCCCGTCGCCGACTATCCGGGGCAGCCGGAACCGCAGTGGGCCGCCGACGGCGACATCGTCCGCAGCGCGTACGTCGACCACGCCGAGGACGACGACACCGGTCAGCCCGGCACCCTGGTCCGGGAGGTGATGGACGACGACCAGCGGCAGCGCCTGGTCGACAACGTGTCCGGCCACCTGCTCGACGGGGTCTCCGAACCGGTGCTGACCCGCGCGTTCCAGTACTGGAAGAACATCGACCCGGACATCGGTGCCCGGATCGAGAAGAGCGTCCGCGCCCAGCAGTAGGCGCAGCGTCGCACCGGCGATCGAGCGGCTTCGGCGACCTGCCGAAGCCGCTCGAGTCGCGGTGCGGGACCTTGTCATTCAATCGACACCGTGAACAGGACGGATTCGCCGCGACCCGTTTACGCTCATCCGCATGAAACGTGTCGTGCTGACGCTGATCGCCGTGCTCGTCACCGCCGTCGGCCTCCTCTGGCCCGTGATCGCGAACGCCGGATCGGGTTCGACCGACGCGGGCGTCGACCCCGTGGTCATCACCGACTACGCCGCCGATCTCACCCTCGCCGACAACGGTCGGCTGACGGCGACCGAGACCCTGACGACCGAGTTCCCCGGCTGGGACAAGCACGGCATCTTCCGGTTCTGGGATGTGGCCGACGCCGCCGATGCCGAGGTCCGCTATGTGCCGCAGGACATCAGCGTCACCATGGACGGCCAGTCCGTCCCGTTCGAGATGTCCTCGGAACAGGGCGGTCGATTCAAGGTCGCGAAGATCGGGGACCCCGATTCGACCGTTTCCGCGGGCACGCACACCTACCGGATCTCCTACCGCGTCGACGGCACGATCCGCGACGGCAATCCCGGCTCCTTCATCTGGCGCGTAATCCCCAACGGCTGGAAGATGCAGATCCTCAAGAGCACCAGCACCATCCGGTTCCCGGCGGCACCGACGTCGTTCGAGTGCCGCGTGAACGACGGGTCGCCGTGCACCGTCGGCGAACCCGACGCGTCCACCCGCACCGTGACCACGGGCGCGCTCTCGCCGACGACCGGCGTCGCGGTGAAGGCCGGCCTGCCGTTCGCCGGTCCCGGGCAGGATCGTCGACCGTGGGGCGTCAGCATGGATCCGGTGCTCGGTTCCTCGCCCGCCGTCCCGATCACGGCGGTGATCATCTCGCTGCTCACCCTCGGAGCGGGCCTGTTCTGGACCAGGCGCAGCCGCGAAGACACCCCGCTGCTCCCGGTGATGTTCGAGCCGCCCGCCGACCCGCAGAGTCCGAAGCGGTTCCTCGGGCCTGCGGCGACGCACTTCGTCATCCACGAGGCGATGCCGAAGAAGGCGCTCATCGCGACGCTCTTCCACCTCGCCGAGCAGGGCCACATCGGCCTCGAGCGCGCCTCGTCGACCGACTGGACCATCACCGCACGGATGTCGGCGTCCGAGTACGCCGCGCTCGACGGCCCGTCGGCCGTCGTGATGTCGGCCCTGGGCCTCACCGCACGGGGCGCCACCTTCGCCGCGGACGGCTCCACGGAGGCGGGCGAGAAGTTGAAGGGTGCCACCGACCAACTCACCAAGACGACGAAGTCGTGGGCCCTGACCACCGGCGTGCTCCGGCGCAGTCCGTTCGAGATCATCGGGCGGGTTGTCGTCGGCGTCGCCTTCGTCATCGGCGCGCTCCTGATGGCCTTAGGCTTCGTCCCCACGATCGTCGGCCTGCCGTTCGCGGCGTTCATGATCGGCGGCGTCGGCCTGCTGCTCGCGGGCGTCGGCACCCGCCGCACCCGCCTCGGCCGACAGGTCTGGTCCCGGGCGGGCGGATTCGAGCGGCTCCTGTCGACGCCGTCGAACCAGGACCGGCTCGACTTCTCCGCCCGCGAAGACCTGTACACCAGCTTCATCCCGTACGCGATCGCGTTCGACTGTGCTGACGCATGGGCCGCCAAGTACCGGTACACCACCGGCCAGGAACCGCCCGACCCCGTCTGGCTCCCCGGCCTCTACTACGGCGCCGGCGCTCACGGTCTGATGAGCGGCGGAACGTCCGGACTCGACAGCTTCGAGTCGAGCCTGTCCTCCTCGCTGTCGGCGTACAGCGCGTCGCAGTCGTCGTCGAGCGGCGGCGGTGGGTTCGGCGGCAGCTTCAGCGGTGGAGGCGGCGGCTCGTGGTGAGCGCGCTCGAGGTGAGACTAGATTTCAGCAGCAGTACCCCGAGAGACAACCGAGTCCCCCGAGAGAAGGAAACCCCATGATCTGGGCCATCATCGCCATCGTCGTGATCGTCGTCCTCCTGGCCGTGTTCGCCATGGTCGGCTTCAACAAGCTCCGCAAGGCGGACATCGTCGCGCAGGAGGCGCTCGGCGGCATCGACGTGCAGTTGACGCGTCGCGCCGACCTGATCCCGAACCTCGTCAACAGCGTGAAGGGGTACGCCGCTCACGAGGCGGGCGTCTTCGAGGCGGTGACCGCTGCGCGCGCGACCGTCCAGAACGCGGCGCACGCCCCGTCGGTGGCGCAGAAGGCAGCCGCGGACGCGCAGATGAGCGGCGCTCTCGGGCGACTGTTCGCCGTCGCGGAGAACTACCCGCAGCTGCAGGCGTCGGCCAACTTCCAGTCGCTGCAGACCGAGTTGGCCGACACCGAGAACAAGCTGCCGTTCGCGCGCCAGTACTACAACGACGCGACCTCACGCCTCAACCAGCTGGTGCAGACCATCCCGTGGATGTTCTTCAAGGGCATGGCGAGCGTCGGCACCCGCGAGTTCTACCAGGCTCCGGCCGGTCAGCAGCAGCCCCCGCAGGTGCAGTTCTGACCGACGCTCGTCAGGACGGGCACCACAGCGCGAGGCTTCCTCCGGCCAGCGGCCCGATCCGGCGGCCGTCCAGCGGATCGCTGACGCACAGCTGCGAATAGTGATCGCTCGGGCCGAGGGTGCGTGGATTCAGTGTCACGATGTGGCCCGTCCCGAGTCTCGCCGAGGATCGCCCGAGCGTGCCCTGCGTGGCGAAGGCCTCCGGCAGCGGTGATCCGAGGAAGCCGTATCGCAGCGAGCCCGGCTTCCCCTCTCGCGGGGAGTGGAGTCGCCGGAGTACCGGGATGTAGTTCGTCACCGGCTGCGGCGCGTACACCGTCTGCCTTCGCGTCTCGACCCGCTCGTACACCTGTACGCCGACGGTGAAGAGCTGGTCGTAGACGATGTCGCCGAGTTGGTCGACGCGATGCGGCGTGGGCGGCTGGGCCGCTGCCTGCGGGGCGCTGCCGAAGACCAGCCCGACCGCGGCGGCCGAAACCAGCATGGACACCGTGGCACGTCGCCGTGCTCGTGACGTCATCAGACACCGTCCTCGGGGTGATCCGGCCACCCTGACGGTCGCCGCGCGTGCGCCTCACCCTACGCGCCGAATCCGACAAACGGCGTGCCGTCGACCAACTCGGACAACGGTCTTTCACGGCTCCCAGCGCTCGCTCCGACTGGGATACCGGACGCGCAGGTAGCTGTACAGGTAGCTGCTGATCAACAGGGCCAGCGCCGCGCCGACCGCCCACCACATCCACCCGTTGAGCAGGCCGGAGCGGACCGCGGCCACCAGCCAGGCGAAGACGAGGATCGGCGTCGCGATGACGGCGACGACCCGCACCGTCAGCACGACGGCGGCCGCCGCCGACCACACCGCGCTCGGTCCCCCGGATTCCGGGTCATTCCCCATAGACGAAAGCCTATGCGAGGCGGGCACAATGGAGCGATGAAGACGATCCTCAACATCCTGTGGCTGGTGCTCTGCGGCTTCTGGATGGCCGTCGGGTACGTGGTCGCGGGCATCCTCTGCTGCCTCCTGATCATCACCATCCCGTTCGGGATCGCGTCGTTCCGCATGGCGAACTACGCGCTGTGGCCGTTCGGTCGCACGGTGGTCCGCCATCCCCGGGCGGGTGCGGCGTCGACCATCGGCAACGTCGTCTGGATCATCGTCGCCGGCATCTGGTTGGCGATCGGCCATCTCACCACCGGGATCGCGCTGTGCCTGACGATCATCGGCATCCCGCTCGGCATCGCGAGCTTCAAGATGATCCCGATCTCGCTGGTGCCGTTGGGCGCCGAGATCGTCTCCACGAACGATCCGCGCGTCGCGTACTGACCGACGGAACCGACCGCGGTCGACCCTCGACGACGACCGTCCCCGGTTAGGGTCGTGGTGGGTCCACCCGCCCCGGACCGTCAGCACCGTTCGACCGAAAGGCGTCCCATGCACATCGACCTCTCCGGCCGCACCGCCCTCGTCACCACCGGATCCACCCAGGGCATCGGCCTCGCCATCGCCACCGGACTCGCGGCCGCGGGGGCGCGCGTCGGCGTCAACGGTCGCAGCCGGGATCGGGTCGACGCCGCGATCGTCGAGATCCTCGCCCAGGTCCCGAGCGCCGAGCTGGTGCCGGTGGTGGCCGACGTGACCGACGAGGCGGGCGCCGAGAGCGTCGTCGGACAGTTGGGCCGGGTGGACGTCCTGGTCAACAACCTCGGCATCTTCGGGGCGGCGGAGCCGCTGGAGATCTCCGACGACGAGTGGCGCCGCTACTTCGACGTGAACGTGCTGTCCGCGGTACGTCTCACCCGACTGCTGATGCCTGCGATGATCGAGAACGGGTGGGGTCGGATCCTGGTGATCAGCAGCGACTCGTCGATCGTGACGCCCGCCGAGATGATCCACTACGGCGTCTCGAAAACCGCTCTGCTCGGTGTGACGCGCGGTTTCGCGAAGGCCGCCGCGGGAACCGGGGTCACCGTGAACTCGGTGCTGGCCGGGCCCACGCACACCGGGGCGTCGAAGACTTCGTCTACCAGCTCGTGGACCCGGCACTCCCCTGGGAGGAGGCCCAGCGCGAGTTCATGCGCCTGCACCGCCCGCAGTCCCTGCTGCAGCGCCTGATCGAGCCGGAGGAGATCGCGAACATGGTGGTCTACCTCAGCTCGCCACTCGCCTCGGCGACGACCGGTGGCGCCGTCCGCGTGGACGGCGGCTACGTGGACTCGATCCTGCCGTAGGCCCCCGACGTCAGCCGATCGCCGCCTGGACGTTCCAGCGCACCGCCCCGAGCAGATCGCGAGCTCGTTCGGCGGGGGTGTAGTCCGTGCGCAGCGCACCGGCGGCCATCGCCAGGTCCAGATCGTTCCCCACCGAGCTGAGCACCGTGTCGAAGTCCCGTCGAATCGGCGCGTGCAGGTCGTACGACAGCCGGCGGTGCAGGCGAGGGAACAGCGGCTTGAACAGTCGAGCGCGGTCGTGCAGGCCCGAGGAGTACGACATCCCCGCCTTCGGCCTGCTCACGATGTAGTCCGGGAGGATGTCCCGGAACGCCTCGCGCACCAGCCACTTCTCCTGCTCCCCGGCCGTCTTCATCGACAGCGGGATCCGCATGGCCAGCGCGATCATCTCCCGATCGAGGAACGGCACGCGGGTCTCGACGCCCTGCCCCATGCTGGATCGATCGACCCGCTGCAGCTCGGTGCGGCCGAGATTGAGCAGCTTGTGCGCGAACAAGCGGTCGCCCTGCTCCTCGCCGATCTCGTGGTACATCGGATAGCCGCCGAAGAGCTCGTCCGATCCGTCGCCGGTGAGAACGATCTTGATGCCCGTCTCCTGCACCCGGGCGAACAGCGGTATCGACACGATCGCGTTGATGACGTCGCCGTACTCAGTCAACTCGCCCATGCGGATCGCTCGGCGGATCTCCCGCAGCCCGATCTGACCGGGGTGCATGGTGATCACCTCGTGGCGGACTCCGAGTTCGGCCGTGAGCCGGCGGGCGTACTGCAGGTCCTCACTGCCCGGCGTCCCGATGGTGAATGCGACACAGTCCGGATGCTGCTCATGAACCTTCGTCAGGACCAGGGAGCTGTCCAGGCCGCCCGACAGCACGACGCCGACCGGCAGATCAGTCGCCATGCGGATCCTGATCGACTCGTCGAGGGTCGACCGGATCAGCTCGATCGCCGTCTCCGGGGAGTCGATCAGGCCGAGCTCTCGGCGGGCGTCGAACAGCTCGAAGTGCGGCACGAGCACGGGTCCCGATTCGCCGCGGGTGGATCCGTGGTGTCCGGGCGCCACCTCGTGGATCGGCGAGCCGAGACCGACGAGGGCTTTCACTTCGGAGGCGACGTGGAAACGGCCGTGCCGCCATGCGTAGTAGAGCGGCTTCACCCCGATCGGATCACGGGACAGGTAGACGTCGTGCGTCTCCAGGTCGAGGATCGCGAAGGCGAACTCGCCTCGCAGCCTCCGGGTCCCCTCCGGACCCCATTCGCGGAATGCTTCGAGCACCACCTCCGTATCGGACTCCGACCGGAACTCATGACCCAGCGCGCGGAGCTGCGCACGCAGGTCGTCGTGGTTGAAGATCTCCCCGTTGAAGCACAGGACCAGGGAACCGTCCGCGGACCGCCACGGTTGAACCGCGCGGTCCCGATCGACGATCCGCAGCCGTTGCGTGCCTGCCACCGCGCCGGGGAACGCGGCGCGCTCGTCCACCTCGCCGCGGCCGCCGATGGCCGCCATCAACGGTCGAGATGACGCGGTTCGACCCCGTCACCGACGATCAGTGCGATTCCACACACGTTTCAGTTCTCCGTTCTCGCGTCGAAAGCAGCTCTCAGGGCGGGGACCGTGTGCGGCGCCGGGCACACGTGCCAGGCGGCGCCCTCATCGATGACATTCATCTCTCCGCGGTCCCGTCGCTCGAGGAGCACCTGGCGGTGTCAACTCGTCGAAGCAACGTTCTCCTTCAGTAACTGTTCGAAGACCTCCCTCGGGGTGTAGAAGCCCAGGCACTGGCGTGGCCGTTCGTTCAGTTCGCGGGAGATCGCTTCCAGGTACAGCTGGTCGGACGGGATCTCGGTGCCCTTCGGCAGGTACTCACGGATCAGTCCGTTGGTGTTCTCGTTGGTGGGCCGCTCCCACGGCGAACGCGGATGGGCGAAGTAGATCGGCAACTCGGCAGCAACGGTCACGCTGGCATGCTCGGCCATCTCGGTGCCTTGATCCCACGTCAGCCCCTGTCGCATGAACTCCGGTAGTCCCCGCAGGTGATCGATCAGCACATCAGCGACCCCGGGCGCCTTCTTCCCGTCCGGCAGCCCCAGGACGAGCGTGTACCGGCTCGTGCGTTCGACCAGGGTCACCGCGGCGGACTGGCCAGCTTTCCCGACGATCAGATCGCCTTCCCACCAGCCCGGCACTCGCCGATCGGTCGCCGTCTCGGGGCGGTCATCGATGCTGACCATGCCCACAATCCGCGCCGACCGCTCACCAACGGACTTACGCGGCTTACGCGTGGTCCGCTTGGACTGCAACAGGATGCCCTGAGCAGCCAACTCTCCCTTCGGCAGAGCATAAATCCACCGATAGATCGACTCATGCGACACACGGCGCCCCTGCGCGCTCGGCGAACCCTTCATGGGATACACTGTGGGTACTTCGGCCTCGAGTTTCAACCGTCCCGCGATCTGCCTCGGCGTCCGCGATCTCGACAGATCCGCCCGCACCCGGTCGGCGAGCACCGAGTCCGCATCGATCGCCCGTACCTGCGGACGGGCCCGACGCGCCCGTGCCTGCGTGTCGGCGTGCACCACCTGATACGCGCCCGTCTTGGTGGCGTTGCGTTTGATCTCCCGCGACACCACCGACTTGTCCCGCCCGATCTGCTCGGCGATCGCTGTAATCGTCATCCCGGCCCGCCGTCCGACCGCGATCTCTGTCCGATCCGCCGACGTCAGCATCATCCGCCCCAACCCCACCAGGCTCTCCTACCGCGTCACCCGCAACCCCTCGTGGCCTGCAGTGTTGCTACGACGGTATGACACCGCCCCTCCTTGAGGAGACCGTCGGTGCCGACGCGCTCCAACCAGCGGACTGCGACATCGGCCCCGTAACCGATGCAGTGAGAACTCGGCCGCATGGCCGAGTAGCCGAGATCTCGGAGGTGATTCTGATGGGAGACACTGCGGACGGCACTGTTCACCCAGACACCGGCCCTACCCCCAGACGTATTGGGGCCTCCGCAAGAATTCTGATAGTCGTCCGCGATCTCGTTGAGGAGTTCGACGACTTCTTTCCGCGCACGGGGATAGCGCATCCCCGCCCCGGGCGGGCCCGTGACGATCGGCAGGCGCCGGGCGACTCCACGCACCACACGATGCGCCGCCGTGGTCGCTTGCCGCCGGTACCGGAATCGCAGCGATCCCGCCGCTCTCAGGGCGTCCAGATCTTCGAGGTCGACCGCTTCCATCACGTCTCGCGACGTCTCGTACTCGGGCCTCTCGCCCCACCACGCGACGTCCACCTGATGCAGCAACAGAACGCGGATCAAGCTCGGCAGATCACTCGCTGAACTGCGTGTACTGGGCGTATACGCAGCCGCTTCGCCGCTCAGGCTCCGCACCGCTCCGTCGTACCCCTCCGGGTGACACGCCAGCACCTGCACGATCGCCGGCTCCCCCGCGACGAGATCTGACAGGAGTCGCGCCGCGCGGTCCGGTGAGTCCTCGTGGGCGAGGCGTCCGGCGACCGAGTCCACAGCATCTCGATACTCGAGCAACACCGCCGGATCCACTCTCATCGAGAACGCCCTTCCCAAAGTCCACAATCCGCGCACACCGAAGTCGTCGAACACTCCGCCGACATTCGACGGAATCCTCCGACAGATAGCGCGATAATCATTCCCGCATCGGCGCCCTCGGCGACGCGGAATCATCAACACTTCGAAATGAAGACTACCGATCGAATAGCCTTCTGGCACCCTTCGATCGCGTTTACTCGCGTCTAATTCGTCACTGATTCGACGAATTCAACAAGCCCCTATTGTTGCTCGCCAATCAGCATTTGTGAATGCTCTCTACAGATGCGAGTAATTCATTCTGTGGGGGCATTCTCGTCACCGGCGGCGGGCGACGCCTTCTCGAAGGCCCGCACCGCCGATCCGACACCCGGGTAGACGCTGTCGGCCGAGAGGTCGGCCATGATCCGCGCGGTCTCCAGCGACTCCCGCAGTTCGGGCGTCACGCCGGCGAGGATGAACCGGGCGCCGACGGAGTGGACGAAGTCGATGAGGTTCTGCAGCACCGCCGCGGCCGAGTAGTCGACGTCGGAGATGGCGGAACAGTCCAGGACCAGCCACTTCACCGGGTCCGGCGCGCCCTTCACCAGGGCGGTCACGTCGTCGTTGAAGCGGCCGACGTTGGCGTAGAAGAGGTCCGCGTCGTACCGGAAGACGATGAGTCCGGGCAGCGTCTGGTGGCCGGGCTTGGCGCTCTCGTAGCGGCGCTGCCCGTGGTCGCCGAGGCCGACGACGAACCGCTCGGGTCGGTACTGGCGATGGATGATCTGCAGCAGCGACACCACCATCGCGGCGATGACCCCGGTCAGCACGCCGAAGACCACCACCATGCCGGTGGTGAGGACGGCGATCGCGAACTCCACGTGTCGGATCCGCCAGATCCGCGCGAAGCCTTTCCAGTCGATGAGGTCGACGCCGACCATGAACACGATGGCGGCGAGGACTGCGTCGGGCAGGTGACCGAGCGGCCCGGACGCCACCGCGACGACGAGCAGGGTCGCGGCAGCCATCGTCAGGTTGGCGACCTGGGTGCGACCGCGCTGCTGATCGACGATGGCCGTCTTGGTGGGACTGCCGTTGACGACGAACGATCCGGTCAGCGCCGCCGACACGTTGGCGGCCGACAGACCGAGGATGTCGCGGTTCACGTCGATCGGGTCGCCGTGCCGCTGCGCGAAGCTGCGCGCGGTGGCGGCGCTCTGCGCGAGGATCACCAGCAGGCAGCCGAATGAGATCGTCAGGACGGTCGGAAAGTGCGCGATCACGTCGCTCACCGACGGGAATCGGATCGACGGGACGCCTGCGTCGATGTTCCCGACGGTCGGCACCCATCGGCCCAGGTCAAAGACCATGACGGCGACGATCGATCCGACCACCACGAGGATCGGCATCGGCAGCGACGGTCGCAGCTTCTTGACGCCGACCAGCCCGATGAGGGTGGCGACGGCGAAGACGACGGCCTGCCAGCGCACCTCGTCGAGATGGCGGAAGACGGCCAGCCATTTCCCGACGACGTCGCCCGCGTCGTGTTTCGGCTGGCCGAGCATGCCGGGAACCTGTTCGGTCAGCACGAGGACGCCGACGCCGGCGAGGAAGCCGACGAGTACGGAGGTGGAGAGGAAGTCGCCGAGGAAGCCGAGCTGCAGGACCCACGCGATCACGAGGAGGACGCCGGTCACCAGCGCAATGAGCCCGGCCCACGCCAGCCACTCCCCCGTGTCGGGTCGCAGGCCCGCGATGCCGAGACCGGCGACGCCCGACGCGAGCAGTGCGGCGGTTGCGGAGTCCGCACCGACCACCAGCAGTCGTGAGGCACCGACCAGTGCGAACACGATCGCGGGCACGATCAGCGAATACAGGCCCGCGCCGAGCGGGACGTGCGCGATGGAGCTGTAGCCCATCGCCTCCGGAATGGCGACGGCCGCGAGCGACGCCCCGGCGAGGACGTCGGCTCGCAGCCAAGAACGCTGATAGCCGCTCAGCGCGGGCGGAAGCAGTCGAGCGAACCGCTCAGTGACCACGACGAATCCACTCGTCGAGGTCACCCGCCTCCGAACCCACCGTGGTCTCGTCGCCGTGCCCGGTGCAGACGCGGGTCTGCGGGTCGAGCACCAGAATCCGGTCGCGGATCGACGCGATGATGTCGTCGAAGCTCGAGAACGAGCGTCCTGTCGCGCCGGGGCCGCCCTGGAAGAGGGTGTCGCCGCTGAACAGGACCTGCTCGGACGGCGCCCACACGACGCACGACCCCGGCGAGTGGCCGGGTGTGTTGATCACTTCCAGTTCCTCGCCGCCTACGGCGATCTTCTGCCCGTCGGACAGTTCGCCGTGCGGAACGCCGGGATGAGTCTGCTCCCACAGCATCTCGTCGGCGGGGTGCAACAGGATCGGCGCCCCGGTGGCCTCGGCGAGTTCGGGGGCGACACCGATGTGGTCGTTGTGCGCGTGTGTCAGCACGATCGCGACCACCGTCCGGTTCTCGACGGCCGCGAGGATCGGTGCGGCGTCGTGCGCGGCATCGATGATCACGGCCTCCGCGTCGTCGCCGATGACCCAGATGTTGTTGTCGACGTCCCAGGTCCCGCCGTCGAGCGAGAAGGTGCCCGAGGTGACGACGCGGTCGATGCGCAGGCTCACAACTCCACCACCGAACGCAGGACGCGGCCTTCCTCCATGGCCTTGAACGCGGCGTCGATGCCGTCGATGCCGATCCGCTCGGTGACGAACTTGTCGAGCGGGAGTCGTCCCTGCAGGAACAGGTCGATGAGCATCGGGAAGTCGCGTTCGGGCAGGCAGTCGCCGTACCAGGACGACTTCAGTGCGCCACCGTGGCTGAAGAAGTCGACGAGCGGCATCTCCAGGCGCATCTCCGGCGTCGGCACGCCGACCAGCACGACGACGCCTGCGAGGTCGCGGGCGTAGAACGCTGTCTTGTACGTCTCCGGGCGGCCGACGGCGTCGATCACCACATCGGCGCCGAATCCACCGGTCAATTCCTTGACGGCTTCGGCGACGTCCTCGATCGCGGACGCGTCGATGGTGTGGGTGGCGCCGAGCTCGGTGGCCCAGACGAGCTTGTTGGGATCGCGGTCGACGGCGATGATGGTCGTGGCTCCGGCCAGCTTCGCGCCGGCGATCGCGGCGTCACCGACGCCGCCGCAGCCGATGACGGCCACGGAGTCGCCGCGTCCCACGTTGCCGGTGTTCATCGCGGCGCCCAGGCCGGCCATCACGCCGCAGCCCAGCAGGCAGGCGACGGCGGGGTCGGCGGCCTCGTCGACCTTGGTGCACTGGCCCTCGTGGACGAGGGTCTTCTCGGCGAACGCGCCGATGCCGAGCGCAGGAGACAGTTCGGTGCCGTCGGTCAGGGTCATCGGCGCACTGGCGTTGAACGTGTTGAAGCAGTACCAGGGGCGACCGCGCTTGCAGGCACGGCACTCGCCGCACACGGCACGCCAGTTGAGGACCACGTAGTCGCCGACCTCGACGTGCGTCACCGCGTCGCCGACGGATTCGACGATGCCCGCGGCCTCGTGGCCGAGCAGGAACGGGTACTCGTCGTTGATCCCGCCCGTCGCGTACGCCAGGTCCGTGTGGCAGACGCCGCAGGTGCTCACCTTCACCACCACGTCGTTGGCGCCGGGGTCGGGGATCACGATGTCGACGAGTTCTGTGGGTGCGTTCTTGGTGCGGGAGATGACTCCCTTGACGACGGTGGGCACGAGGCCTCCTTGCGAGTTAGCCGAGGGCGGCGATGAGTTCTGCCTTCTTCATCGTCGAGTATCCCTTGATCCCGGCCGCCTTGGCGTCGGCACGCAGATCTGCGACCGTCTTCGCACTGTTCGCAGGCTTCGCGGCAGGCTTGGGCGCGGCAGCGGGCTTCGCGGCGGCAGGAGCCTTGGTCGCAGCAGGCTTGGCGGCAGCCGGCTTGGTCGCGGCTGCGGGCTTCGCGGCTGCGGGCTTGGGGGCGGCAGCAGGCTTCGAGGCCGACTTGGTTGCAGCAGGCTTGGTCGCAGCAGGCTTGGCAGCTGCCGGCTTGGCCGCAGGAGCGGGCTTGGCAGCGGGTGCCTTCGCCGCGGCAGGCTTCTTCTCGGCAGGCTTCTTCTCGGCGGCAGGCTTCGCAGCGGGCTCGGCGGCGGTCGGCGTCTCCTCTGCCTTCTGAGTGAGCATCGGGGCGAGCGGCGAGCGAGCGAGGACGGCGTCGCGGAGCGACACCACTTCACTCGAGAGTCGCGCGATCTGCTCCTCGAGTCGCTTGATCATCTTCTTCTTCGCACTCATCACTGGGGTCCCTCCACAAAGTCTTCGGTTCCAGCCGGAGTGTCCGACCGGCTCAATTGTGACCCTACTGGGACAAAACCCGAGGATGCGACCCGCCGGTAACCAGCGACACCTGTGTCACCGAGCACAGTTCAATGCTTGGAGAAGACCTCGGTCACACGCAGGTCGGGGTCCAGGACGACGACGTCGGCGCGCCGCCCGGGCTCCAGCACACCGATGTCCGCACGACCGAGGACCCGCGCCGGATTCCCGGAAGTCATTGCCGCACAGGCGATCAGCACGTCGTCGGAGAAGTGGTCGGCGTGGCCGCGCAGGCCGGCGGCGGTGCGTGCGAACAGCCCGTCCATGGTGGCGGTGCTGCCCGCGATGGCACCGGTCTCGCTCACGCGGGCGACGCCGTCGGTGACCGTCACATCGAGCGACCCGAGCTTGTAGGCGCCGTCCGACATGCCGGCCGCCACCATCGCATCGGTCACGAGGGCGACGCGGTCGAAGCCGACGGCCCGCTGAACGTCGCGCACCAGCGCCGGATGCAGATGGACGCCGTCGCCGATCATCTCGACCACCACGCGGGGGTCGTCCATCAGCGCGAGCGGCGGCCCCGGTTCGCGGTGCGTCAGCGGTGCCATCGCATTGAAGAGGTGCGTGGCCACGCGCGCACCGCGGTCCACGGCGTCGCGCACCTGGTCGTAGGTCGCGTCGGTGTGGCCCACCGCGACGGTGACGCCGGCGGCGACGAACCGGTCGATCGCCTCCGACGCTCCGGGGAGTTCGGGGGCGATGGTCACCATCGCGACGGTGCCGTCGGCCAGTTCCAGCACTGCGTCGATCTCGTCGAGCGTCGGATTCCGAAGCGCTCCCGGATCGTGGGCGCCGCAGCGCGCATGACTGATCCACGGCCCTTCGAGGTGGATGCCCGCGCTGACGCCCTCACGAACCAGGTCGCGGAGCCGTTCGACGATGACCAGCAGGTGTTCCGGTGTGGCGCTCACCGTGCTCGTGACGGTGGTCGTGGTGCCGTGTCCGCGATGGAAGGCGGCGGCCGCGCGGACCTCGTCGGCCACGCCGTCGGTGTACGACGACCCTCCCCCGCCGTGCACGTGCATGTCCACGAAGCCGGGGACGGCGATTCCGTCCGGGAAGTCCCGGTCGGCGGGCTGAGGCGGAGTGCCTGCGCCGACCTCGTCGATGACGCCGCCCGAGGAGCGGATCCAGCCGGGGCGGAGAACCCGGTCTCCCGCGACCACCGCGCCTGCACTGATGATCATGGTCTCGCCCACGCCCTGAGCCTCCCGTTGGAAAATGCGACGTCTCGCCGAATGCAGTCGGAGTCTATCGACAGACCATCCGCCACCACGGTGGATCGACGCGACGCGTACCGTCGGACAGGGCTCATCCGATCCGACCGATCGGACGAGCGACCGGGTGACCAATCGACCCTTTCGTGTTCCCCAGCAGGCACGAGAGACGAAACGTGAGTCCAGTCTCAAAGTCCTTGACCCCTCCCTCTCGCGCGCGGAAAGGTGGAGTCATAAGCCGCATGCGCGGTCGACCCCTTCTGGAGGTTCCCATGAGCACGACAACGTGGTTTGCCCCGTTTCTGCGTCCCGCACCCGTCGCCTTCGAGCAGTGGCTCGAGGCCAAGGCCGCCGACGGTCAGATCCTGACCGACTACACCTGGCTGAGCCCGCTCCGGATGACGTTCACCCAGTCCGCGCCCGCGAAGGTGCGCTACGTGGTGGAGCGGCGCGCCAACCCCGCGCCCGTCGACTACTACCGATTCCGCGAGGCCGACGGCTGGCAGCACGTCGGTCACGCCTCCGATCTGCACATCTGGAGCCGCGCCTACACCGACGAGCGTCCCGCCGGCTTCATCGGCGTCGACCTGGAGCGTCGGGCATCGCTGCTCGGTGTCGGCCTGGCACTGGTCGCGATGGTCACCCTGATCGCCGCCGTCGCCATGGCCGCAACCTCGATCGCCGTCAGTTCCTCGGCCGCCCTGTGGGTGCCGGCGATCGTTCTCGGCGTGATCGGCACGGTCGCCACCTTCGCCGCCGCGGCCTTCGCCATCTCCGAGCGGCAGGCGCGGGCCGACGACGTCGTCGCGACGCGCCAGCGCATCAACGCCTGACGCACCTTCTTCCGACCACCGACCGGATCGCGGATCTGCGTCCGCCGATCTTGTCGGTGGTCGTTGTTATCGTGGGGCCATCCTGCAGGAGGTCCACGATGGTCGATGCATCCGATGTCTTCTCCGAGTCCGCGTTCGACGCCGCGCTCGAACGGATCTGGGTCCGTTTCCGCTGCGAGCTGGCCGACCTCCTCGACGGTATGACCGCCGACCATCCGATCACCGTGTATGCGCTCTGGACCGAGATGTTCGGTCCGCAGCCCACCATCGCGTTCACGCACACCGGGAACAGTCGACTGCGACTCACCGTCGCCGCCCGCGATCTGTACCCGTACGGCCCCGAAGACGCCGAGCGCGTCGCCCTCCTGACTGCGGAGGGGTGGCGTTCACTTCGTGACGGGACGTGCATCCGCGAGTTCGCGCAGCGACGGGTCGACGCCGCCGCGATGGCCGCGCAGTACGCGCTCCGCGACGTGTGGGACGTCCCCGACCCCACCTACCTGGTGTCCGACCAGGACCGGGAGCTGCGGACCTTCGTGACCTCGCGAGCTGCGGCGCGCGAGCCGAAGATGCGGTGAGTCACGTGAGCAGGGTCGCGATCCCCGCCACGACGACGAAGACGATCACCAGTACGCGGAACCGGTCCTGACCCAACCGTCGGGCGATGCGCATGCCGATCGCGTTGCCCGCCATCGCGGCCGCCAGCACCCCGACGATCAACCACCACGGCAGATCCGTCGGCACCTTGCCGCCTGCAACGAGGACGACCAGCGACAGGCCCGTCGTGACCACGAAATAGCCCGCGAGGTCGGCGATGAAGGTGAGCGACGGCACCCGCGCCCACTGCATGAGCAGCACCGGAGGCGGACCACCCAGCGATGTCGTCGACGTGAGGAAGCCGCCGACCACACCCGTCGCGACAGTCAGCACCGACCCCGGCCGTCCCGCCCGTGCCGTCGGCAGCGCGAGCCAGATCCCGCAGACCACCGTCGCCGCCCCCGCGAACACACGGAGTCCACTCATCGGCAGCCAGGACAGCAGCGCGAGCCCGGCGAAGATCCCCGGGACGGCACCGAGACAGAGTTGGATCACGCGCTTGCGCACCATCGCCGAACGCAGTTGGACCGCGACCGCGGCCCGGGTGACGAATCCCGCGGCGAGGTTCATCGCCACCGCGACGGGCAGATCGACGCCGACGAGGAGCATCAGCGGGGTGCCGATCAGTGCGCTGCCGAATCCCGTGGCACCGCCGACGATCGCTGCGAACCACACACAGCCGATCCCCGCGACAAGCGCGCTCACGAAGGCTCCTCCTTCAGCACCCGTCGTCGGCCGACAGCCGTCCCAGGTAGCGCTCGCGTTCGGCCGAGCTCAGCGGACGGGTGGTCCGGCAGATCCAGGCGCGCGCGGTGTCGACGTCGGTGCTCTGCAGGTAGACCACGCCGGTGCCGTCGCCGGCGACCGGGTACACGGGGCCGTCGCTCAGGTCGGTGGGCAGCACCCACCGCGACACCGTGCGCGATCCGCCGAGGACCGGTGAGACCGCGGAGCCTTCGGTGAGCCGGCCGTCGTCGTCGAGCCGGAACTCGGTGATCTCGCGGGTTCCGCGGCCGACCATCAGGCTGGTTCCCGATCGGCCGATCGTGTCCGCGTACACGCCGTCGATCCGGCTCACGACGGTCGGCTCGTCTCCGTCGAGCTTCCAGACGACGAGGTCCTCGCCACCCGCCACCAGGTAGTTCGCGTCTCGCGCGAACAGCGCGGCCGACACCGGCTGCTCCATCGGCAGCACCGTGGCACGCGGTTCGGCGTCGCCGAGGCGATAGGCGTACGCGTTGCCGTCGTCGGATCCGACGACCAGTCGGCTGCCGTCAGCGGAGTAACTGACGCTGCGGATCAGGTCGGTGGGGCCGGTCAGCGGCGCGCCGACTCGTTTCGGCGAGGCGGGATCGCTGACGTCCCACCGTTGGATGGAGGTGTCGGTCTCGCCCGTCGCGAGTTCCCGCGTGCCCGATGCGAAGGCCACCGGGTAGGTGTAGCGGGTGTCGATGCGGAGGTCCCCGGCGCGCCGCGGGTGCTCCGGGTCGGCGACATCCCACAGTTCGACGAGCCCGCCGTTGTTGTTGGCGGTCGCGACCAGCGTGCCGTCGGTGGTGATCGCCACCCGGGGCCGGTTGTTGGCGCGGCTCTCGATGCCGATGCTCGACCGTCGACGCCAGGTGCCGTCGTGGTCGGTCCACACGTTCATACGGGCGTCGGCGCCGACGGTCACCAGTTTGGTGCCGGTGCCGTCCACGTCGACGCCGCTGATCAGGGCGCCGCGGTCGGGCAACAGGCCGGACGGGATGGTCCAGATGTCGATGCCGCCGTCGGATCGTCCCACCGCCAGCTCCTGCCCGTCGGGGCTGAAGGAGGTGCTCATCATGCGGGTGGCGCCGAGTTCCGGCGACCGCTGCAGGTCCCACAGCGGCAGCGGTCCCGATGCGGTCGACGTGTTCCACACGTGGATGACGCCGTCGAACCCGGCGCGCGCGAGGAGCGGCTGCTCGGGGTTGGCTGCGATGGACCACGACCCGGCGGTCACGCCCGGCAGCGCGGTGTCCTCGGGCTTCGGAGCCGCCGGATCGGCGACGTTCCACAGTTGGACGTTGGCGCTGTCGCCGGTGACGGCCAGCACCCGGTCGCCCGGCAGGAACGCCAGGGCGTGGGTGATGCTCGGGAATCCGGTGAGCGGCGCGCCTACCGGGCGCGGGGTGTCCGAGTCGGCGTCGCCCCACAGCCGGACCGTCTGGTCCTCGCCGCCGGTCGCCAGGACGGTGCCCGCGGAATTGAACGCCAGTGTGCGGACCGGACCCGAGTGGCCGCGCAGGACCGCGGTCTGGACCGGCGGCTTGTCGCCGTCGGTGCGATACACGACGACGGTGCCGTCGTCCGAGCTGGTCGCGAGATGCCTGCCGCTGGGGCTGAAGCGGGTCAGGTAGGCCGCACCCTCGCCGGGGTGGAGGGTCGCGATCTGTCGGGGCGCGCGGCGGTCGGCCAGGCTCCACACGCGCACCGTGCCGTCACCGCTCGCCGCCGCGAGCAGCCGAGCCGACGCGTCGAAGGTCACCGATGTGACGAAGGTGGTGAAGCCGCGGAGCGTCGCGACCGGGGCGAACGGTCGCGGCCGGCCGACGGCGCGTTCCCAGATGCGGACGGTGCGGTCGTTGCCCGCGGTGGCGAGGAGTCGACCGTCGCGGGAGAAGACGACGTCGTACACGGCGCCGTCGTGCCCGTTCAGCGAGCGCGCCAGCGGCGACATGTACGACGCGAGGATTCCGCTGCGGACCCGGCTGTCGTCCGGATAGTGCTTGTCGGCGACCGAGAGGAGCCGTGCGGCCAGCGACGGATCGGAGTTCACCAGGCCGTCGATGCTGGACATGACGGCCGTCCGCTCGGCCGCATTGCGCTGTCGGGCCAGGTCGGCCGACTGGCCCATCGCGATGACGGCGGTGACCACGGCGGCCACCGCCAGCAGGACCACGGCGAGAATGGCGCCGATGCGCAGCCGTCTCCGCCGCACCTGCTGCTGTTCCGCAGCGTCGAGGAAGGTCGCGGAGCCGGCGGGCAGCAGGACCTGCCGGTGCTGCCCGAGCCCGGCCCGGTTCGCGAGGGCGGTCTCCAGACGACCGCCGCTGTACAGGTAGTCGGGACGGTGATCGTTGCGGTTCCAGGCGTCGGCGTCGTCGGCGAGCTGCTGCCGCCACTGCAGGAGGTCCGCGTCGGCGGCGATCCAGTCGGCCATCCGCGGCCAGGACGACATGACGGCGTCGTGGATGAAGGTGACCGAGTCCGAGCTGACGGTCAGGAGGCGGGCGTCGGAGAAGGCGTCGACGATGCGCATCACCGACGGCGAGAACCGGTCGCGCAGGTCCGTCGGCGACACGGAGGCGCGCATCGGGGCGCGGCGCGGCCCGAACTGCACCAGGGCCAGCAGGACGGCGCGCGCCTCGTCCTGGTCGGCGGGGTCGAGGGCCGCCCATGTGGCCTCCGCGGTCTCGGCGAGCGCCGACGTGATGCCGCCGGACTCGCGGTAGGCGGCGACGGTCAGCCGATTGCCGGACCGCCGCGACCACATCACGCGCAGGGCGTGGGCCAGGAGCGGAAGGTGTCCGGCGCGGTCGCCCTCCGACGACTCCTGGTGCAGGTCGTCGATCATCAGGTCGGCGAGGCCGTCGTCGATCTTCCCGCCGGCCAGCGCCACGGGGCCGGTGATGGCGGAGCGGAGCTGCTCGTCGGACATCTCCGAGACGATCATCGAGCGGTCCTGCCACGCCTTCGCGAGCACCGGGTACTCGACGCACTGCCCGAAGAAGTCGGCGCGGATGCCGAGCACGACCACACTGCCGGCGTCGGAGATCTCCGACAGCCGGGCCAGGACACCGCGGCGCGCGGTCTCGTCGAGCGCGAAGATCTCCTCGAACTGATCGACGACCACCAGCGGAGTGCCCGACGGCACCGTCGGCTCGCCTGCCCCGGCCCGCACCGCGATCGGCGTGTTCCACGGCTCGTCGGCGCCGGCGAGTCCTGCGCCGAGCAGCGACGACTTCCCCGCCCCCGACACCCCGGTGACCACGACGATGCGGCCGGTCTCGGAGTCTCGGGCGCGTTCCAGGAGTGCCACCAGTGCGGCGACGGTGTCGTCGCGCCCGAAGTAGAGGTCGCGGTCGTCGGCCCGCATCGACGCCAGTCCCACGAACGGCGTCTCGATCCGCTGGACCGGTTCGTGATGTCGCCGCCAGAGCTCCCGCCACTGCGGCATCGACAGCAGGTCGTCGGCCCCGGCGTCCAGCGCCCGCAGGTTGAGCCACATGATCAGCGGCTCGACGGTCGCGAAATCGCGGGGGACGTGCCTGCCGTTGCGCCAGTCGCTGATCCGCTGCTGGGTCACTTCCGGGCGGCCGCGGCCGGACAGGCTCTCGGATGCTTTGCGCAGCGTCGGTTTACCGGCTTGGCGGAACAGATTCGCGAGCGCCGGACCGAACTCGCTCTCCGGCGGCAGCGTGGTCACAGTGAGAGATTATCCGAGGTCGCGGCGGTCGCCCGAAGGCGTTCACCCGTTCAGACGGCAGGCCCCTCGATCCGGTACGTAACGGGCATCTCTCCCCGCTGGCCCGGACTGCCTGACAGCGTGGTCAAACCCACAAAGTGGGACTGCGGTTTCATTCTCGACCGGCAGCGCCGATACAGTTGACTCCGGAATTGGCCCAGTGGACCGAAATTTTGTTGGTGTGCGCAGAGCCCAGCTCGTGCTGCGCGCCAGTTGGGAGAACAACACATGACTGCATGGGACAGCGATCTGCAGGGTTGCTACGACACGGTGATCCATCGCAATCCGGGTGAGCCCGAGTTCCACCAGGCCGTTCAGGAAGTCTTCGAGTCCCTGAGCCCCGTCATGCTCAAGCACCCCGAGTACCGGGACATCCTGACTCGCATGTGCGAGCCGGAGCGCCAGATCATCTTCCGCGTGCCGTGGATCGACGATTCGGGTCAGGTTCAGATCAACCGCGGCTTCCGCGTCGAGTTCAACTCCGCGCTCGGCCCGTACAAGGGCGGCCTGCGCTTCCACCCGTCGGTGAACCTGTCGATCGTCAAGTTCCTCGGCTTCGAGCAGATCTTCAAGAACGCCCTCACCGGCCTGCCCATCGGCGGCGGCAAGGGCGGCTCGGACTTCGACCCCAAGGGCCGCAGCGACCGCGAGGTCATGCGCTTCTGCCAGTCGTTCATGACCGAGCTGTACCGCCACATCGGTGAGTACACCGACGTCCCCGCCGGTGACATCGGCGTCGGCGGCCGCGAGATCGGCTACCTGTTCGGCCAGTACAAGCGCATCACCAACCGCTACGAGTCGGGCGTCCTGACCGGCAAGGGCCTGTCGTGGGGCGGCTCGCAGGTGCGTCCCGAGGCCACCGGCTACGGCGCCGTCTTCTTCGTCGACGAGATGCTGAAGGCCAAGGGCGACAGCTTCGACGGCAAGAAGGTCCTCGTCTCCGGTTCGGGCAACGTCGCGACCTACGCCATCGAGAAGATCCACCAGCTCGGCGGCACCGTGATCGCATGCTCGGACTCCTCCGGCTACGTCGTCGACGAGAAGGGCATCGACCTCGACGTCCTCAAGGAGGTCAAGCAGGTCCGTCGTGCTCGCCTGAGCGAGTACGTGGAGCTCCGCGGCAACGGCACCCGCCTCGTCACCGAGGGCACCCTGTGGCACGTCCCGGCCGACATCGCGCTCCCCTGCGCCACGCAGAACGAGCTCGACGAGAACGACGCCGAGGCGCTCGTCAAGAACGGCTGCAAGATCGTCGCCGAGGGCGCCAACATGCCCACCACCCCGGAGGCCATCAAGGTCCTGCAGACCGCGGGCGTCGGCTTCGCCCCGGGCAAGGCCGCCAACGCCGGCGGTGTGGCCACCTCCGCGCTGGAGATGCAGCAGAACGCCTCGCGTGACTCCTGGAGCTTCCAGTACGCCGAGAACCGCCTGAGCGACATCATGCGGACCCTGCACCACAACTGCCTGACCACCGCCGACGAGTACGACGAGCCGGGCAACTACATCCTGGGCGCCAACGTCGCCGGCTTCGTGAAGGTCGCCGACGCCATGAGCGCACTGGGCGTCATCTAGGTCGCGAAGAACACACGAATTTCGGCCCCCGAATCCATCTCTCAGATGGATTCGGGGGCCGAAATCTTGCGATCGAGTCGGCGCTACGACGTCTTCGACGCGACCTTGTCGATCGCCTTGGTGAAGAAGCTGTTGAAGGCCGCCAGATCCGGCGAGCCGCCGGGCGCGGCATCGCTGGTCTGGACGCTGACGAGGTAGCCGTTCACCTTGGCGAAGCCGACGACCGTCGTGGTCTTGGTCGTGGTGCCGTTCATCTTGATCGCCATCTTCTGCTGCAGGACCACGGCCTCGTCGGCCTCCGTCTTCGGGCCGTCGAGCACGGTGACGTCCGCCTTCGCCTCGGCACCTGCGGCCGGACCGTCGTTGATCTGGATCGTCAGCTTGGAGCAGTCGCCGCTCGCGTTCTTCCGGATCTTCTCCAGGTCCTGGTCGACCACACCCACGGTCTCGACCAGCATGGACGTCGTCTTCATCGCGACCGTGGTGCCGAGCTCATCCGCCTTGACGCTCGACGGGTACGCGCTCACCTGGTGGCAGTGCGAGGGCGTCACGGTGGCGTTCTTGGCCGACGTCGTCATGCTGTCGGCCAGTTCCTGCGCCTTGTCCTTCGGCACCTCCATCAGCTGGTATCCGGCGGGCAGGTCGGCCTTGCCGAGCATCAGCGTCGGGATCTTGGCCTTGTCCACGGTCGGGGCCGAGGACTCGGCTCCGTTCACATCGGCGCCGTTGGAGTTGCACCCCGTCACCAGCAGCAGTGCCGCACCCACGGTTGCGGTCGCACCCGCGACCCTCTTCATCGTCTTCACAGGACTGAGCCCCTCTCACTATTCGACGGCACAATCCTGACGGACGGGTGTTCCCGAACGGACACCGGTGCCCCGATACGGGGTCAGGCTCGAGCGGCCTTCTCGACGGCGCGCCCCAGAACGGTGGTGAAGAGGTCGCGGTCCAACGGCCCGGAGGAGTCCTCGGCGGCGGTCATCTCGACGGTGATGACGAAGCCGCTGGTGACCGCGGTGCCGACGATCAAGTCCTTCGTGCCGCTCTTGGCGCCGTTGACCGTGTGGCTGGTGCTCTCGACCACCAGCAGCTGATCGGCGTCGTCGATGTCGGAGGCGTTGACGATCGTGTGGCGGACGTCGATCTCCGCGCCCTTGATGGGACCGCTCGTCACGGTGACGTGCACCTGAGCGCACTTGCCCGTGACCCGGTCGCGGGTCTTCGCGAGGTCGACGCCGCCGTCCACCTGATCCACCGGCTGCACCGATTGGCTGATCGCGAACTTCGCCGAGGTCGCCGCCATGACGCCCGTGGTCTTCGCGTCGATCGAGCTGACCATCGATCCGGGTGCCGCGCACTTCGCAGGCTTCGTCTCGACGTTCTTGGTGGAGTCGTGGAGTTGATCGGTGACCTGAGCCAACTCGTCCTTGCCGAGCTTGGCGACGGTGAATCCGTCGGGCAGTTCGCTCTGCGTCAGCACCAGGTCGACGGCGCTGTGGCCTCCGGAGTCGCTGCTGCATCCCGTGGCGAGCGCCGTGATCGCGGTCGCCGCCAGCAGCGCGGTGCCGAGTCGGGTCGCGAATCTGCTCATAGGGCTCCTTCGCCGAGGGGCCACCGGAATCGCGGCCCGTGCACCTGACAAATGTACGTGCCGGCGGGCCTACCGACATCAGCAGTGGTGGAGCTAAGGCCGTACACCCATTTCTGCCAGATGTCGCACGAACTCCCCATCATTCCCCTCGAACCAGAACAGCGTAGGACAAGGACGAGACGATTCTTCGCCGGGTGGCCTGACTGTGGGTTTGGGTGTCGCTGATCCCTCCGGGTTGACGGTGCTGTGTCTACCCTCGGGAATACTCATTGCCCTGGAGTGCGACCTGAACTTTGCTCCTCAGAGGTCGAGAGTTCCGGTTACGTCAGGTCGTAGTTGAGGTCGTCGTGGCCGACGGCTCGGAGCCCGAGATCTACCTCCCCGTTTACGCGGGCTCAACATACATCGCCTTCGTTTTGATCTACATCATGCGATTTCGAATTCCGTCTGTGATTGATGTAGCGGAGCCGAGAACCATGCATAGGTCTCCTCTGGCATCACCCTCATCGACGGATCGAGTCGGCTATCCGAATGACCCGATGGCCAGAGTTAGGACGCCTATCCCGCATAATCGGCAACTATGCGGAAAGTCGTGGTGCCCAACCCTCCTGCGGATTACATCCACCCCAGCGGTACGCATGTCCTCGGCCACCCCGCGGTCGGGGCGTGGGCGGCGTACGGCCGAGCCGTCGCCGAGACCAGGGGAATCCTCATCCCCCAGCCCGCACCCCTCGAGAAGTCGGGGCGATCCGTACTCTCCTACGTCAAGTGGGCCATCGTGGCCTGGCTTGTGTTCCTCGTCGTCACCATCGTCTTCGCCGCACTCGGAGGTACCGAGAACCCCTCCACTCAGCCGCTCATGGCCGCGATGATCTCGCTCCTCATCATCAGTTTCCTGTTCGTGCTGGTCGTCGGTGGCGTCATCGTCGGCGGTGCTTACGGTATCGCCGTCTTCACGAACAAGCACAAGATCGGCGCCGGCGGCGCGGTCGGTATCGCGGGTGCCGCCTACATGAAGCGGCGCGGCATTCCCGCCGCCGGCACCGACCACTCCCCCGTGTTCCGAACCGTAGGCCCGATCATCGAGGCGGCGAGAAGCGGGAACGAACAGCAGGTTCCCGACCACGCGAAACCGTGGCTGATCGGAGCGGCCGCCGAGGAGAAGGTCGGTCTTATGCTCAACGCCCTCGGCCCTGGCTGGGAGGTGGCGCACGACATCGAGATCTACGAGAACGAGAATGTTCGAGCGAACATCGATCACCTGATCTTCCACCCGACCCTGGGGTTGTTCATGGTCGACACGAAGCGGTGGTCGGGGAACACGAGCGTCGCCAATGGCGTGTTCGTCGCGGACTTCGACGACGGCGGTCACCGCGCGAGGTCAGTCGACACCCTGCGGTGGGAGGCATCGATGCTGAACTCGCCCGTTCGAGGGATCATCGTGGTCGTCGTCGACGGAACGGTCGGTGTCGGCAACGGGTACGCCTTCATCAACGGCCCTGAAACGATTGTCATCGCGGTCGAGCAAAACATGTTCGGGGACATGCTCAAGGCTCTGAATCCGGTGAACGACGGGATCACGTACTCCTCGCCATCCGAGATTCTCTCGTGGCGCAAGCACCTTCTACTCCCCCGGATGTGATCCCGTCATGCGACCGAATGACTCGATGTTGAACAGTCGCCGTCGTTACGACAAGGTCATTCGCATGAGATACAAACGAGTGATGGTCGCGGGAGCCGCTGCGGCTCTTGCTCTTTCGGGATGCGGTGCGGCGAACGATGCCACACCGACCACGGCTCCCGCAGTCATCACCGTCACCGAGACCGCGACCGGTACTCCGGCACCGATGAGTACGACCTCACGGCCGGCCGAACCCACGAGTCAGCCGCCGAAACGAGTTCGAGGGTTCCGATCCCCGTCAGGAGCGATCTACTGCCAGGGCGGCGACGACGCGACCGGATGCTCTGTCACAGCCGTGACCGTGAAAACGATGCCGGAGAACACTCCGAACGCCCAATCGTGCGACAGCGAGCACTACCCGGTGCCGAACACGATCGGTCTCCTCGGTGACAAGGGCCCCTGTTGGTGGTCCGCGCAATGGGGTTTCATTCCGCCGACCACACCGAATCTCGGCTACGGCGGCACCGCAATCCTGTCGTCGAAGATGGGGCCGATCACCTGCCGGATGGAGTACACGGGCGTCACGTGCACGACAGAGGACGAACAGACCGGATGGTTCGCGAGCAAGCAGGCGTTTCTCTATCTCAGTAACGGTCGCTGGTCCCCGCAAGCCCCGTAAAGCGGTGGGGTGGCACCCGACATTCGTTATAGAAACCATGTAATTCACGTCGCCTATTCACAGCTAATGCGTACGTGGATACACGACATTTCGGAGGGAATCAATGAAAAAGACCATCATCCTGCTCGCCGCGCTCGCGGCGGCGCTCGCGGGTCTGACGGCGTGTTCGTCCGGCGCCAAGCCGGACGTCGATTGGCCGGCCCGAATCTCTACCGTCGCGGACATGGCGTCGGGCGCGAAGTCGATGGAGATGTTCGTGACGCCGTCGAAGAACATCCTGTGCATGAGCGACGCCGCCGACAGCGGGTCGCTGTCGTGCATGCGCGTTCAGCCGAAGTCGGTGCCGACGACGGGAGTCGACGAGGCGTACACCTGTATGAAGAACCCGGAGGATGCGACGGTGAACGCGATCATCAAAGTCCGCCGGAACAGCGGTAAGGCGTGCTGGCGCAACACAGACGGCGCGAGTGACATGAGCCTCGACGACCTGGAGAAAGCGACCGGCGAGAGCATCGACAGCTACGTCATCGACGCTCGCCGTGGTGCAACCCTGAGAACGGAGAACCGTGAGTTCGTCTGTGCCGCCACCGACGATCGTTCCGTGCTGTGCGTGACCGCTGACAAGGAGTACGGCTTCTTCGTCGACGATGCCGGCTTCAAGTACATCTCGAACGGCGAACTGGAGACGATGGGTATGTAGAGCGCGGTCTCTCCTCCTTTCCTCGTGTGCCGCCCCGTCTCTGTGGACTCGGGGCGGCACTCACCTCGAGGGAGGAGGATTAGCACCCTCTGTGGAGAATCAGGGTGCGTCGTCTCGTGACTCGACGCATTGAAACGCGTTGTAACCGATCTGGCTATTCGTATCCCGTTGGAGACGCCGACCTCGAGGGACGCCAGGATCTCCTTGTGCGGGTTTCACAGGGGTGCGACCCCTTCAAACGCTCCCGAAGAAGAGTGGGAGTCAGGGGCGCCCACCCGTCCCGGAATCCTCAATTCGACGCCAAACAGAACCAAGAGTCGGAGTGCCAGCGACATTCTGCCCGACGCACTGTGAGCGTCGAGAAAGGCGTCGAGCCGTTCGAGGTGCGCGACGATCTCATGGAGGCGGTGCCATGGATCGATCCGATGGTACGACCGAACAGATCGAAGGACCCCGAGCACTCATGGCTCGGGGTCCTTTCTCTCGTCTTCTACAGAGAGTTCTTCCCCGGTGATCGACCCGTCAAGCGGAGCACGAGGATCACCGCGTACGCGAGAGCCGTGACACCGACCGAGTGCGCGATCAGCAGCGATATTGTCTCAGTGTTCAACTGTGTCACCTGTACGGCGGAGAGCTCGCTGCCGTCGCCGGCGCTGGCGTTGGCGTTGACGAGGAAGAAGATCGTGTTTCCCACGACGATGATCAGAGCCGCGATCAGGGCGATAACGCGTTCCGCCTTGGGAACCCCCGGAACGAGGAGCGGAGCTTTCGGCGCGTACTGCGGCTGCTGCGGCTGCTGCGGCGGGTACTGACCATTCGGCACCTGACCGCCGTCAGGGCCGAAGGGGCGCTGCACATGCGGATTGCTGTTGTCGAAATTGTGCGTGGGTTGATCCTGAAATGACATACCGTTCCTTCGTTATGACGTGGGTTTGGCGGCGAGACTGCCGACGAATTGTTTGGAGAAGAAGAAGCCGTCGGCGGCCCGGGTCGTGCCCTGCTTCCTGCAGGTCACGCCGTCGAACGCGGACGAACACACGACCAGTCCTTGCGGGGAGTAGAGGACCGCGGACTTACCGTAGTCGAGAACGGGATAGCGACCTGGTTCTGGCATATTCCCCGAGTAACTCCACCAACAGAAACCCGATCTGTTGTCACGCCACCCCATCGCCGACGACCGCACGTACGGCTCGCCGTCGCAGCTCTCCGCATTGACGTTCTTCGGGCTTGCCGTTCCGCCTATGCCGGTCAGACGGCATAACATCATTCCTGATCCGTTGGAACCGTAACTGTCACAGACGATCCCGTTCGATGGGGTGAAGAAGCCGGTGACCTTCCGCGCACCCGGTGACGTGGTCGAAGGAGTCGTGGACTTCGGTGACGGAGGAGGCGCAGTGTCCGCTGTCTCGGTCACCGTCACTACGGATGACGACGCCGCCGTCGTATCACCGCCCGGTTCGCCGCCGAGAACTGAACACCCCGACAAGGCGACTAACGCCGCAGTTGCTACGAGAACGAACATCCCCCGTTTGTATCTCATATGACTGACTCTGCCGTAACGCACCGAACAGTACAACTGACGGAGTCCGTTATTCGAATGACCGGCGCGACAAAGGAACCCGCCGCCTCTGGTCCGGCGAGGCGGTGGTCACGACAAAAGCACCAGAACTCACCTCGGCGGAGAAGTTGAGATCGTCCCGGTCTGCACCCTGCTTTTCCGGCACTGCGCGGACGGTATTTGAAAGGCCGAGCCAAGACACGCCGTACCGACACCCATTTCAGCTACCAGTACGCACGGAACCCTCCCGGACGCGCGCGGGCATCACCAGGACGGCGAGATACCCGAGGATGCCGAGGACCTGGACGACTGCGATGACGACGACCGAGAAGTCGGCCCAGGAACCGTTGATCATCAGCAGTCCGGGAATGGTCCCGGTTGTGACGGACTGGATCACCGAGACGGCGCCCGCAGCGCGGCCGAAGCGGTCACTGCCGGTGAAGGCGGCGAGGAAGAACGCCGCGAATAGCGCGATCCACGAGACCCACAGCCAAGCCAGGCGCGGGTCGCCTTCGCTGAAGTTGACGACGGCTAGCACGGCGGACATCACCGCGGCCCAGCCGCAGTACCAGCCGACGCCGGAGCCGTCGGCGTTGAGCAGGGTGCTCGTCGCGACGCTGAGGTAGGTGAAGCCGAAGACGCAGAAGCCGAGGGCGCCGAACAGCGCCATGCGATCGTCGAGACCCGCGGGCACGGCGCCGAGCAGGGACGTCGTGACGATCAGGGCGCCGACCAGCAGGTTCACCGGGACGGCGGCGCGGGCCGACATGGGGCCGAGGAAGACGAGGCCGTTGGCGAGGAGGACGGCTCCGACGAAGACGAGGGCAAGGCTGGACATCTGTAACCCCTTCGGGTTCGGGCTGTGGGAGGACAACCGGAGGCAGGACAGACTTGGTTGTTCAAGAGTAGAGCCGTATCACCGACGCCGGACGGCAATGGACCGGAACGGCCCACCCTCAGCCGCCAGCCCTACTTTGTCGCGACCGCCCCGACACTCCCTGTATCCCTAGAGCGAACTCCACTCGACTTCCGAGGGAAGTGCGCACAATCCCTCCGCAATCCTCCACATGCATATCTAATAGCGGCATGTCGCCCACGCGAAGAAGCTCCGTCGCCGTTCGAATCGCCACCGCACTCGCCGCCGTCAGCCTCGTCGTGGCGGGCTGCGGCACGTCGGGAGACGACGCGGCGTCGTCGAGCACGGCGGCCGTCTCTTCCTCGACGGCGGCGCCGAGCAGCGTCGATCGTCCGGCACCTCCGGGTGCGGCCGACGACGCCGGCGCCACCGCGAAGGCCAGGACGCTGGCGGACGCCGTCACCCTCGACGGCGCAATGAAGCACCTGCGGGCCTTCCAGGACATCGCGAACCGCAACGGCGGCAACCGTGCGCTCGGCTCACCGGGCTACCGGCAGAGCGTCGAGTACGCCGAGAAGGTGTTGCGCGAGGCGGGGTACAAACCGGTCCGGCAGGAGTTCCCGACGGCCGTGTGGTCCGCGTCGAAGGCGGACGTCCTCGCCGCGGGTGCGCCCGTGAAGGCCACCGCGCTCGCATTCTCCGGAGCGACCGACGGCACCGTCACCGCCAAGGCCGTGGTCACCGGCAACCTGGGTTGCACCGCCGACGACCTGCGGAAGGTCACCGAAGGAACGATCGCGGTCGTCCAGCGCGGCACGTGCACCTTCGGCGACAAGTACAAGGCCGCCGCAGCGAAGGGCGCCAAGGCTCTCGTCATCACCAACGACCGACCGGGCGACTGGAAGGGCGGCACCCTCGGCCTCGACGACAGCGCCTCCATCGCCGTCGTCGGCGTCGCACAGGACGCGCCGATCGTCGACGGGCAGGACGTCACGCTGACCGTGGACGCGAAGACCGAGAAGGCAAAGACCTGGAACATCCTCGCCGAGACCACCAAGGGCGACGCCGACAACGTGCAGATGGTCGGTGCGCACCTCGACGGCGTCGCCGAGGGGCCCGGCATCAACGACAACGGCACCGGTTCGGCCGCCGTCCTGGAGACCGCGGCCACGATCGGCGCGAACGCCGACGTCAAGAACAAGGTCCGCTTCGCACTGTGGGGCGCGGAGGAGGAGGGCCTCTTCGGCTCGGAGCACTACGTCTCCGCCCTGAGCGCGGAGCAGGCGTCGAAGATCAAGCGCTACCTCAACTTCGACATGCTCGGTTCACCCAACGGCGGGTACTTCACCTTCGACGGTGACGGTTCGGGCAAGCTCGAGGGCGGCGCGGGCCCCGCCGGATCCGGCGTGATCGAGCAGGTCTTCCGCAATTACTTCGCGTGGAGGAATGTGCCCGTCGACGCCTCCGCCTTCGACGGCCGCTCGGACTACGGCCCGTTCAAGGAGGCGGGCATCGCCTGCGGTGGCGTGGACACCGGCGCGGACGGCAAGAAGAGCCAGAAGCAGCAGAGCCAGTGGGGCGGCACGGTCGGCGACTTCTTCGACCCGAACTACCACAAGCCCGGTGACACCATCAGCAACGTGAATCTCGGCATGTACCGCATCGCCCTCGGCTCGGTGGCCTTCTCCACCGCGTACTTCTCGGCCCTCTGACCGACTGAACCAAGGCTCAGGCGGGATCCTTGTAGTAGACGAGCTGATGCGTGGTCGCGAGCAGCGTGTCGCCGGACCAGATCTGGCCGTACTGGTCGAAGTGGCCGTGACCGAACCGGACACCGCGCGCCGTCGCCAGGACGTGGTCAGTGCCGTGCGCGGCCAGTTCGCCGGACGTCGCGTGGAAGTACACGGTCAGCGAGATGGTGCCCGCGGGCATGTACGCGCCGTGACGCAGGAAGATGCGCGGGAAGAAGCAGTCGGTCATCGACGCCAGCGCCGGGAAGTCGATGGGACGCGCGGGTTCGTCGCGCAGCCACAGGGTCGACGTCGAGTCGTCTGACCCGTCCTCGCTGAGCCCGCCGACCACGAACCGCTTGTCGTACTGCTTGGCCCACTCGATGAAGTCGACGAAGTCCGACGGCTCCACCTCGTCGGCGGGAGGTGCCTGCGGTGGCGTGGCTTCGATGTCCGCCCAGGTGTCGCGCACGACGGCGAAGACCGCGGTGCCGGTGGCGACGGCGTCGCCCTCCTGCGAGATGGTGAAGACCCAGTGCTGGTTGGTGCGGTTGGTGCGCACCGGATCCAACTCCAGATCCCACTCGCCGTAGGCGATCGGCGCGACGTAGTTGATCGTCAGGGACAGCGGCTCCCCCAGCACATCCGGATGCTGCTGAATGCCGTTGACGACGGTGGCGGCCGTGATCCCGCCGAATGGACCGACCATGTTGGCGTAGGCCGGATGCGTCGTCGCCCGCACCACATGCCCTGCGCGCCCGTCGCGGTCTGCGGCGTCGGCAACCGGCGCGAGGACGATCGCCTCGTCGAATACGTGAGTCATAGCGTGACGGTAGCAGAACGATCGTTCTACAAGTGAGTACCCTGTGAGCATGACCACGCCCTCGGTTCACGACCGCCTGATCGCCTCGGCCATCACCCTGCTCCGCCGCAAAGGTGCCGACGGCTTCGGGATGGCCGAGCTGCTGGCCCACAGCGGCGTCGCGCGACGGTCGATGTACCAGCACTTCCCCGACGGCAAGGCGCAACTCCTCGCCGAGGCCACCACCTCCGCCGGGCGCTACGCGACAGCCCGAATGCTTCAACTGCAGGCGGGACGGTCGGCCGTCGACGGCTTCGTCGCCGTGATCGACAGCTGGAAGACCATCCTCACCGACAGCGACTACGAGTTCGGCTGCCCTCTCGTGGCGGCCGCCCTCGCCACCGCCGAGTACCCGGAGGCAGCCGAGCGCGCCGCCGAGTCGTTCACCGCACTCGGCGGCCTGGTCGCCGCAGCCTTCGCACGCGACGGCGCCTCCCCGGACGCCGCACAGGGCACCGGACAGATGCTCATCGCCTCCCTCGAGGGCGCGATCATCACCTCCCGCGCGCGGCGGACGGTGGAGCCGCTGGACGCCTTGGCCGGGCATGTGCGGAGGGCGTTCTAGGGGCCCCAGGGGTTGACTCTCCCAGCGCACCTCACCGTGGTTTCGACCGACGCCTCGGCTAACGCCTCGGAAGTCGGCTCAACCCGCGACTCCGTCGCGTACATTTGTACATGTACATTCGTACAGAATTTGGAGGAGCAATGGCGAAGCGAGATCCCGAGGCCCGTCGTGCGGCGATCGTGAACGCCGCGGCCGACCTCGTCGTCGAGGTGGGTCCGGAACGCATCACGCACCGGATGGTCGCCGAACGGGCGCAGGTCCCCCTCGGCTCCACGACCCAGTACTTCACCTCGCTCGACGACCTCCGCACCCAAGCGCTCGCGCTTCTCGCGAAGGAGATCGACGACGACCTCGACGCCGTCCGTCAGGCCCTGCTCGACGCCGACGGATCGCCCGACGCGCTCGTCGACCGGATGCACGACTACCTGCAGAACAGTCGGAACATCGCCGCCGACGTCTCCCTGATGTCGGCGGGCGCGTTCAACGCCGACCTCCGCGAGCTGTCTCTCCGCTGGCAGAACAACCTAATCGACATCCTCACCGGCTACGTCGGCGCGGACAACGCACTGGCCCTCGCGATGCTGGCCGACGGCGTCGTCGTGCACGCGGTCCTGCACGAGACCGTCGTCTCCAAAGACTTCCTCCACACCCTCGTCGCGCCGTTCATGGCGCAGAAATGACCTATCCGATGAGCACCGGACTCGCCACCGAATCCCCCACTCTCTCGACCCGCCGCGCATGGCTGGCGACCGCCGTCCTGAGCGCCAGCCTGCTGGTGATCGTCATGGACATGACGATCCTCAACGTCGCGCTTCCCGCGATGTCCGCCGACCTGAAGCCCAGCGCCGACCAGGTGCTGTGGATCGTCGACGTCTACTCCCTGGTGCTGGCCGGTCTGCTGGTCCCGGCCGCCGCCCTCGCCGACCGCTGGGGCCGCAAGCGCCTGCTGATGGCCGGCTACGCGACCTTCGGGTTGGCCTCGCTCCTCGTGCTGTTCGCCGACTCCGCCGTCGCGGTGATCGGCATCCGCACCCTGCTCGGCATCGGCGGCGCGTTCATCATGCCGACCACCCTCTCGACCATCCGCGTGCTCTTCACCGACGCACGGGAACGCGCACGCGCCCTGGCTGTGTGGGCGTCGATCGCCGGTCTCGGCGCGGCCATCGGCCCCCTGATCGGCGGCTTCCTGGTCGAGCAGTTCTCGTGGCAGTCGGCCTTCCTGGTCAACGTGCCGCTGATGGCCCTCGCGGTGGTCGGTGCCGCGTTCCTGATCCCCGAGTCCCGTTCCGCCGATCCCGGTGTCTGGGACTGGCTCGGCATCGTTCTCTCGTTCTCCGGCATCACCCTGCTGATGTGGTCGGTGAAGCACTTCGGCGCGCAGTCCAGCCTGCTGGTTCCCGGCGGCTGGGCGGCGATGATCGGCGGCAGCGTCCTGCTGACCCTCTTCATTCGACGCAGCCTGCGGCAGGAGCGCCCGATGCTCGACTTCGGCCTGTTCCGCAATCGCGTCTTCACCGGCGGCATCGCCGGGGCGCTCGGTTCCATGTTCGCGATGGCCGCGGCGCTGCTGCTGTTGGCTCAATGGCTGCAGGCCGTCGAGGGCAGCTCCCCCATCCGCGCCGGCGTGGAACTGATCCCCCTCGCCATCGCCGCGGCGATCGCCTCCCTCGCCGCCCCGGCCCTCGCCGAACGGATCGGTCCGCGCACCGTGATGGCGGGCGGCATCGCCATGGCGGGCCTCGGCATGATCGTGATCTACCTGGTTCCCGGCGAGCTCCACTACGCCTCCGTCGTCGTCTCGCTGTGCCTCGTCGGCATCGGCATGGGTTCGCTCGCGATCGGCTCGGCACTGATCATGTCGGGCAGCCCGGAGAACCGCGCCGGCAACGCGGCCGCCATGGAGGAAACCTCCTACGAGCTCGGCAGCGTGGTCGGCGTCGCCCTGCTCGGCAGCATCGCCGCGGTCCTGTACCGGCAGCAGCTCGACGGCTCCGACGTCCTCGCCGGACTCGACCCCACTGCCGGCGAGGCCGCCCGCGAGTCCATCGGCTCCGCCGCCGCGACAGCTCAGGAACTGCACCTGCCCGACCTCGCCCACGACGCCGGCGTCGCCTTCACCGAGTCTATGCAGGTGACGAACCTGATCGGTGGACTGCTGATGCTCGGGGTCGCCGCGACGGTGTTCGCCCTGGTTCCCAAGGGCACCCGGCTCGACGCGACCAACAGTGATGTTTCACGTTGAACATCGCCTCCGCACAAGCCCTTTCGGTGGCACAGTGAAGTGATGAGCCTCGACACCGCCGCCATCGCCCGCCGCGCCTACGACTCCCTTGAGCCCTTCCACGTCCTCACCTACTTCAACCACGGACTCGGCGACGCCCAGCAGGATCTGGGCCTCGACGGCCACGCCTTCTACGTCGGTGCGCGGGCCTGCCCGCTCGGCGAGACGACCGGTGCCGTCGTCGCCTCCGCCTTCTACAACTTCAACCCCGAGACCATCGCGGCGTCGTGGGACCGCGCTCGCGCCGCCGGTCTCACCGCACTCGACGACCGCCGCTACGCGATGCTCGACGAGCAGTACCGCTCGATCCTCGGTGACGCCGTCGATCGGATCACTCCCCTGCTGCCTGCGTTCGAGGAGTTGATCGCCGGTCTCCCGCTGTCGGGTCGTCCACTCGGCACCGCGTGGGCGACGACCCCGATCCCCGAGGTCCCGCACCTCGCTCTGTGGCGTCACCTGTCGGCACTGCGCGAGTGGCGCGGCGACAACCACATCTCCGCGCTCGTCGACAGCGATCTGAACGGCATCGACGCGGGCGTCTTCCACGAAGCCGCGCTGCCAGATCCCACCGTTCAGCGACGAGTGATGGGCAAGCGCATGTTCCTGCTGACGCGAGGGTGGTCGGACGATGACTGGAACGCGGCCGTCGAGCGTCTCGCGCAGCGTGACCTGGTCGCCGCCACGGACGACGGCCACCGCCTCACGGATGCGGGCTATGAGCTGTACCAGCGCATCGAGGCACGCACCGACGCGATCACCGGTGCCGCCTTCTCCGCGGACTTCGCCGACGTCATCGAACAGACGCGGCCGTTCGTGAAGCCGATCCTGGATGCCGGAGTGCTTCCGGGGACGCGGAAGAAGGCCTGACGCGGTGGCAGAACCCGCGCCGGCCGAGTCCGGTCTCGAACCCGAGATACCGGTTCGGACCAGGCGCGCGTTCGGTGTTCTGGAGGTGGTCGCGCCCGGCATCGGGGCGCGGTGGGCGGCCCGACTCTGGTGCACTCCTCCCGTGTTCGACGCGGTGCGCATGCCGCCCGGGATCCCTGCCGGTGAGTCCGTCGAGGCGTTCTGGGACGGGCACCGGGTCGCCGGTGAGGCATGGGGCGAGGGCCCGATCGTCTATCTGGTTCACGGGTGGGGCGGGCGGCGTCCGCACCTGGCGATGTTCATCAAGCCGCTCACCAAGGCCGGCTTCCGAGTGATCGCCGTCGACCTGCCCGCCCACAACGAGTCCGATGCCGGCGCGATGGGTCCGGGGCGCACGACGATCGGTGAGTGCGGTGACGCGGTCGCGGCGATGATCGCCGCGCACGGACCGGCACACGCGGTGGTCGCCCACTCGATGGGCGCGAAGGCCGTCGCACTGGCCGCGACCCGGGGCACCCCGGTCGGTCGCCTCGTGTTCCTCGCGCCGATGGGCGACTTCGCCGACTACCTGGATCACTTCGCCCAGCGGCACGGCTTCGGACCGCGGACCCGGCGACGGCTGCATCGACGGCTCGACGGCCTCCTGGGCGTGCCGCTCTACGACACCGACGTCGTGCGCTTGGCACCGCACACCGGATATCCGCCACTCCTGCTGGTGCACGATCCCGACGACCCCGACGCCCCTATGCCACCAGCACGGCGATCGCGGAGGCCTGGCCCGGCGCGGAACTGGTCACGACGCGGGGGCTGGGGCGTCTGGCCCATTACCGACTGCTGCGGCATCAGCCCGCGATCCGCGCCGGGACCGCGTTCGTCACGGCCTGCCTCGAACCACGTGAGCGGTGATGAAGATGATGTGTCGAACGCCTCGATCAGTCGGACGTCATTGGGGCGACGGCGGTCAGGGTCACGATCTCCTCAAGGCCTACGGCAGCCGCACGTAGTCCACGCCCCGGCGTACGCATGGTGATCCGAACACGGTCGGCGCGAAACAGATCGTGTGAGTACTCGAAGGGCTCACCGCCGTCGTCGTAAGCGATGCGTTCGATAGACACGAGTGGGAAACCCACGTCCACACCGAGGATCCCTGCCTCATCGTCGGTGGCGTTGACGACTTCGATGGTTTCCTCGGCCTCCCCGATCCGAAGGTCGAACTTCTCCTCGAGCAATGCATACAACGAACCGCCGAGGGACATCTCGAGCAGGCCTCGGAACCGCGCCGCGGGGAACTGAGCTCGGTCCAACGACAGGGGACGACCGTCCGCGAGTCGCAGACGCTGGATGTCCGCGACCAGCTCGTCAGCCCGCAGCCCCAGCCTCGCACGCGCTGTGTCATCTGGCGGTGCGAGCCGCGTTGACAGCACCCGCGTACCCGCGGCATAGCCCTGACTCGCCAACGAAGCCGGCAGACCGACCACCTCTGTCGAGTCTCGAGCGACCTTCGGGTGGCCAACGAAAGTTCCACCGCCACGGCCGGCGACGCGTTCGATGAGGCCGGCTTCCTCGAGTCCGCCCAAGACTTGCCGAAGCGTCGACCGGCTGACTCCATAACTCTCGGCAAGGTCGCGCTCACCACCGAGACGAGTACCAGGAGCGAGAATGCCAGAACTGATCTCGGATACGATCCGCCGCCGGAGAGTCTCTACGAGTGACGTCGACTCGCGTCCGATCGCCCGTACGGACTCCGCAGTCATCGATCCCCCTCTGCTGACTAGGACTCTGTCCAGCCTATCTCGTCAAATGATCACATCTGTGCGAGAGCCTCCGCAGACTCCGGCAGGATCTGACCACCGTCGACGATCAGTGTTTGACCGGTGACGTATCCCGTCTCCGGTGCTGCGAAGAACAACACCGCGTGACCGATATCAGCGACACTGCCCAACCGGCCCGCGGGCACCGCGGCCGCCATGCCTGCTACGTAGTCGTCACCCAGCCCGTCCAAGCCCTCCGTCGCGATGTTGCCGGGCATGACGGCGTTGATCGTGATGCCCTGTCGTGCGAGTTCCAGCGCAGCACTGCGCATGAACCCGAGCTGCGCCGCCTTGCTCGCCCCGTAATGCGACCATCCCGGGTAGCCCGTGATCGGACCCGTGATCGACGAGGTGAGGACGATTCGCCCGCGGCCGCACGCCGCAAGCGCATCCGTACAGGCCTGGACGCTGAAGACCGTGCCACTGAGGTTGGTCCGCATCACGAGATCAAGGTCTTCCTGAGTCATCTCAGAGAGCCTGTGTTGCGGGAAGATGCCGGCATTGCAGCACAGCACGTCGATTCCTCCGTGCCGCCTCACTACCTCCGCAGCCATCTCACGACACTGACCGCGGTCGCCGATGTCAGCGACCAGATAGTCCGTACGTGGTCCCAGTTCTTCAGCCACTGCGGCAAGTTCGGCCGCACGACGACCGACGAGGACCACGCGTGCACCTGCCTCGACGAAGATAGTCGCGATACCGCGGCCGATCCCCCGACTTCCTCCGGTCACCACCACGGTGTGCTCTGCCATGGATGAGAACATCTGCCGTCCTAACTGTCAGGCCGCGACGTCGCGGTCGATCGACTGGCCGTCAGAGGCCAGGTACCGGTGTGCCAGAACCATGGTTCCAGCGGTGAAACTCTTACCGAGAGCCACGGCCTCAGTAGAGTGCGAGTGTGAACCCATCCATGCCACTAACATGAGCCGGCGAAGCATGACGAATGTCGCCAGCATCCGTTCATGCTCGGCACTGAGTTCACGTACCTCGCGGTAACCGGTCAACCACGCGGCGCGCCAGTCAGGGACACGAGGATCATCTTCGATGAACGAGACGGCGGTGCCAAAGTCGTACATGAACCAGGATTCACCGCAGTCATCGAAGTCGATGACAGTGATCTGATCGTCGATGATCAGAAGATTCGCCAGGCGCAGATCAGCGTGTATCAGTCCGTAACGGTCCGGCCCGGTGCCGTACTCACTCAATCGTCGTCGGAGAAGCGCTGTGGCGGCACCGAGGACGTCGATCTCCTCGGCCCCGATGCCGACCCCGTCACTCCACCGGCCCCAGCGAGCCTCCTCACCGAGGAATGCATCCCAGTCCCACTTGAATCGGGTAAACGTGGGCGGCCGCTGCCATGTCATTGCGTGCATGTGGAGCTTCGCGGTCAGTCTCCCGAGCAGCCGGAAGTCAGATGCTCGAAGGAGTTCCCCGTCCGGCTCCGCACCCGGCGCCAGGTCGAACAGCACCACGTGACGATCAACATCGCCGTCACGAATCGTCGTCACCCGACTGCCGTCGCGGGCCGACACCACGGCGGGGGTGGCGACTCCGATGTCCAGTCGCAGAGCCGTGGTCCAGTCAAGTTCACTCTCGATCGACGCTCGATCGTGATAGCCGAGTCGATGGACACGCATCACCGCTCGGTCATCGCTGTCGGTCGCGGTCACCAGAAACGTGGCGTTCTCCGAGAGGTTGATGAGCGAGAGCTCATACGGCTCCGGGAAGTCATACGCCTTCATCGCCGCGTAAGCGAGCCCTTCAGTCGCATCGATTCCGATGCTCTTCGAGTCGGCCATGGCTCACTGCTCCCGTCCCTCGATGGAGGAGAGGACCGCAGTGATGCGATCGCGCGCCGCAGTGACCTCTTCTGTCGTTCCACCCAGGTAGAGCCGACCCGCCGCGCCGATCATCTGGACATCGATCATCGACAGACCCGGTGCAGCGCGCTCCGCCTCATTGGCCGCGACTGCCGCGAAGAGCGCCGGGGTCATCTCGTAGACCAGGAGCGACTGGCCGGGCATCAACATCGACCCCTTCCTGTTGCGATTGATCAGCACAGCGTGCTGGTCGCTCACGTTCTCGATGATGTCGTGGTAGAGCACCCGTGGTCGGAGCTGATCACCAGCCGAAGATCCGGTGCCGGCGAGCACCGCCTCCCCCGCCCGTTTGACCTCGTCGAGACTCTTACCGTGCAGTTCGAGAACCCCGAATTGGCGCTCGACGAAAAGGATGCCCGGCTCGACTCCCGGCACCTCGCGCAACGCGAGGTCGATCACTCGCTCGATCGCGAGAGCCGGAGCGACCTCGATGATGAGCGCGTGATCACCTGCGAAGGGAGGATATCCACGGGCACGCGTCGGGGTTCCCAGATACGCGGCGAACTGCTCTTGAAGGTCCTCGACCATCAAATAGACGCGCAGTTCACTACTGATCGATGTGTCGGACATCGGCGACTCCTGTCTCATATCACGTCCAGATCGATGCTCACGCACCGACACGGCCGGACTTCACCGGTTGGGCAGACTCACTTCGCCGAGATGTCGAAGTGGTTTCCCAGTTCGGCATGCGGGCGCGGGATCACGTGGACGCTGATGAGCTCACCAACCTGCGACGCTGCTTCGGCGCCCGCTTCGGTGGCCGCTTTGACTGCGCCGACTTCACCGGTGACGATCACGGCGACGAGGCCGTCGCCGACTTCCTGACGATCGGTGATGACCACATTCGCGGCCTTCACCATGGCGTCGGCGGCGGTGAGAGCGGCAACGAATCCCTTGGTCTCGATCATTCCGACTGCGGTGCTCGACATGATTTGTCTCCTTGCTTTCTTTCTCGATCCAGGCGGATCCGAGTGTGGTTGTTCCAGTGATGTGGGGTTGGGATGGGGGTGGAAGAACAGTTCGTTCTGCGGACTATCGGGGATCGACAGATCCGATGATCAGGGCGTCAATCGGAGGCGGTGTTCCGGTGAACCATGCGGCAGCTACTGAGCCCAGACTGATCAGGACTTCTTCGCCGACACCGCTGCCCAGGACATCGAAAGCGACGAGCTCCTCTCCACCGGCGGTCCGCACCGTCAGAAGTGCTCCGGGCGGAATGCCGTCGATCCGTTTGGTTGACCAGACTGTTCCGGTCACAACTGCCTGTTGCATCAGCGTGTCTCCTTCTCGATCGGAACTCTCAGTGCTCGGGCACGTTCACGGGCGAGCGGTGTCGCCACAGCTCGACGCGCCAGGACAATTCGCCGTCCCTCCGCATGTGCGGTCTCCACCTGTCTCTCGGTGAGGGCCCCGGATTCAACTCGCATCACGGGGCCGGTGTCTGCTGCCAGCATCGAGCGTCCTTCAAGGCGGAAACTCAAACGCCCCGCCTTGATGTCCTGGCGAACCTTCGGATTCTCAAACATGGTCACCAGTCGCCGGACGAAATGATCCAGGTCGGTGTTATCGGAGATGCGGACAGCCTCGACGACCTGGCGACCAGGTGCGCGAATCACGTGCTCCGACCCCGGCACTCCAGCCGTCTCGAGTACTGGTGGAGGCGATGCCGACGGTGCTGCGATCTGACCGGATCCCGCCACTGCATCATGCACCGAGCCTGCGACCATCTCCGCAACGACGTCGCGCACCGTATCTGCGATGATCGCGCGCAGATCGAGTTGAGGCTGGCTCATCACAAGCTCCGCAACACATCGAGTGCTGCATCGGCGGCCTGGCGCACATCGGCTTCTTTGCCCGAGAGGTAGACACGTCCGCTGGCGCCGATCATCCGGTAGTCCACGACCTTAATGTCAGCCGCCTTCTCCGCCTCGTTCGTCGCCAGGATCGCGTACGACGCCGGCTGTACCTCAAGGACGAAGAGCGACTCACCGGGCACCACCATCGAGCCGATCTTGTTGCGGTTGATGAGGAACGCGTGCTGTCGGTCGATGGACGAGATGATCTTGTTGGCCAACACCGTGGGGCGAACCGCGGTGCCCGGGTCCGCACCCATCACATCGAGTACCCCCTCCGCAGCAGCCTTGACCGAACCGGTCTCACCGTGGAACTCGAGGTACCCGAACTGCCGTTCCACCACGAGGATCCCGGCGGAGACCTCTGCATACTTGAGGGCGCTGTCAGTGATCTGCTCGATGTCGATACCGGGTGCCACCTCGATGATCTGCGCCGCCACACCCGCCCGGGGAAGCGTGCCCTTGATCCAGGTGGCGAGATAACACATCGTCTGCGGTGCCAGTCGGTCGATGAAGATGAACGAACGCAATTCAGTCATGTCAGCCCTTGATCAGTTGGGACAGTTCTTCGGCGACGAGGCGACGGATCTCCTCGCGCACAAGGCCCTGGTCGGCCCCACCGGAGGTCGATACTCCGAACGCGGTAGCGGACGAAGAGGCAGCCAAGCGCCTGCTAACCTGGTCGACCGCATGCGCAGCGACCGCTTCGGGGTCATTCGATGCAACGGGGTAGACAGGAACCGGCGTCGTGTGGTTACGCGTCGGGTCCTGGTTCACATACGACGGCATCACCTCGGCCGAATCAGAGTTGTACGCGATTCGCACACAATTGATCAAGTGATCTGGCTTGAGATTCTCACCGAGAGAACTGCGACCAGCGAATCCGGTACCAATGGTCATAGAGATTGGGAGGTTGGTCCCCAGCCCCGAGCTGCCGGTGCTGTTGCCGACATTCACCACCACTCGCAGCACCGGAACCCGAGCGGTGAATGCCATCACGGTCTCGGGGTCGGTGCTGTGAATGGCAGCACTGTGGCCGGCACCGACGCCGCGAACGATCGCGCGTGCTGTCGCGATCCCCTGGGCGCGATCTCGGGCGGTGATCAGCCCCAGGACCGGTGACAGCTTTTCGTGGGTTAACGGTTCGTCGGGGACTGCGACGTCGAACGGTGCCAGTAGCACCTTGGTCCTCGGTCCCACCCGGACACCGGCGCCCGCAGCGATCACCGCGGCATCCTTGCCCACCACAGCGGTATTGAGCTGCCCGCTGGGGAACATGTAGTCGCGAAGCTGCTGCGTCTCCTGTCGATTGAGCAGTACCGCCCCGGCGTTGCGCATCTCGCGGATCAAGGAGTCCGACACCGACTCCTCCACAATCAGGACGGACTCGTTGGTGCACAGGACCGAGTTATCGAACGCCTTGCTGTCAACGATCCGGCGCGCAGCGGCCCGGATGTCGGCCGAGTGGTCGACGAACACCGGCACGTTTCCCGGGCCGACGCCCATCGCGGGGTTGCCCGAGCTGTAGGCGGCACGTACGACACCGGAACCACCCGTGGCGATGATGAGGTTGGTTCGACGGTCCGCCATCATCGACTCGACCAGTGGGATCGTTGGTTCAGCGACGGCCTGGATCACTCCGTCGGGGGCGCCCGCCGCCACAGCCGCCTCGGCGAGGAGCTCCGCCGCCTCGACGCAGCACTTCTTCGCCATCGGGTGCGGCGAGACAACGACCGCATTGCGCGTCATCAAAGCCAGCAGCACCTTGAAGTACACGCTCGCGACCGGGTTGGTCGACGGTGTGATCGCCAGTATCACGCCGGCAGGCCTCGGTACCTCGATGATCTTCGCATCAGCGTCAATCCGAGGACTCACGAAGTCGGTGCCCGCATACGCTTCCAGCAGGCCGCGCGAACAGGCCTCATTCTTCTGCAGCTTGTGCTCGACGACGCCGAACGTCGTCTCCGCGACAGCGGCTTCCGCGAACCGACGTGAGTTGGCGAACGCGACGTCGGCAACGGCCCGGACGATCCGCTCCACGTCACGTTGCGAATAGTCGCCGAATGCACGTGCCGCCCATCCAGCACGCTCTAGCATGTGTCCGGCCGAAGCCGTTTTCGATGCCGCCGCAATACTCTCCAAACCCATCAGCTCGCCTTCCTCGTGGTGCCGCACACCGCGGCCTCTGCGCGAGCTATCGCCAGAGCAGTGCGGTCGAGCAGTTCCTCCGTGATGTCCGGGGTCAACAGAATCCCTGGCTTGTACTGCAGAACACGCGGGTCGAGCGTTGAGAAGATCGCCCAGACTCCTAGCTGATACAGCTCGCGCATGACGAACTTGGCACCTTCTGGATGAGCGAACTCCAGACCGAAGATCACACCGTTCTGTCGAATCCCGGTGAACCAGTTCGGGTGGGCTGCCTGGATCTGTCGCAGCCCCGTGCCGATCACATCTGCGATGTAATGGACCATCGAGCGAACGGCCGGCCGCTGCGTGATCTCCAACGCTTTGAGCGCGGCGATGCATGCGAGTTCGGCGCCGCCGAAGGTCGACATGTGTGCGAAACCGTCTTCGCGAAGCCATGCACCCGATCGCTCACTGAGCAACGCGGCGGCGATCGGATACATGCCACCGGAGAGTCCCTTGCCGGTCACGAGGATGTCCGGGTCGATACCGTGTTTGGTGATGCCCCACATCTCGCCGGTCCGCATCATTCCGGTCTGCACCTCGTCGGCGATGTACAGCGTGCCGTTCTTCTCACACAAATTCTTGACTTGTTCGAGGTAACCGGGCTCGGGAAGCGGGAAGCCGTAGGTCGCCGGAATCGTCTCCATGATCACCGCTGCGACGTCGCGCCCGCGCAGAGCTGCCTCCATCGCGGCGAGGTCATTGAACGGAACCTGATGGAACTCCGGGCGGTCGGAGAGGAAGAAGTCGGCAAAACGTTCGTCACCTGCAGCAACAGCTAAACCAGTGTGCCCGTGATAGGCCTTGACGATGGAGACGATGTCCCGCCGCTTGGTAGCGCGCCGTGCACTTTTGAGGGCGATGTCGATCGCCTCGCCTCCACCGGAGGCAAAGGCAACCTTCGTCAGTCCGGGCGGTGCACTCTGGACGAGCTCCTTGGCCAACGCTGCACGCGCTACCGACGGGAAGTGATGGTTCCCCATGTCGAAGTGGTCCATTGACACCTTCAGCGCCTCGACGATCTCCGGATTGCGATGTCCGAGGTTGTACGTGCCGCCGTTGAGATGGGTATCGATCAGCCGGCGGCCGTCCATGTCCCAAAGGAAGTAACCTTCGCGTCGATCGATCACGAGGTCTACGCCGCTGTCAGACCAAAACTGTGTCTTGTCGGGGTTCCAGAACTCTTTCGAAGAGTCGAGGACGTCCGCCTTCGACTCGAAAGCGAACGCTCCGTAATCGTGCATCACTTCACCGTTCTTCTCTCCTGCCCTCGCCCATCCGAACTCATCGGGGAGGCTGTGACTCGAAGCTATACGGTCCATACCGATTCGCGCAATGGTTTGAAGGATTTGAGTCAAATTGGTCCAAACCTATTGAACCAATTACAGAAACGGTGTACTCCTACTCAAGTGACCCACAACACATGTGGCTTGAGGCACACCCCCTAGGAGGATCTCCCCATGGCGCCTGACACTCCCCGCACGCCCTCACCTGCGTCGTCCCCGATCCAGGAGGCGGCCGACTCCGCACCACAGGTCCAGCGACTGAAGGCAAACGCCGTCGGCCTCACCGGCGTGGTCTTCATGGCTGTCGCGACCGCGGCACCCATCACTGCCATGATCGGAAACGTTCCCATCGCGGTGGGTTTCGGCAATGGCGCGGGAGCACCAGCCGGATACCTGGTGGCCACGGTGATCCTCGGCCTGTTCGCCCTCGGATACTCAGCGATGAGCAAGCACATCACGTCCACCGGTGCGTTCTACGGCTTCATCTCGCACGGGCTCGGCCGCATCGTCGGCATGGCCGCCGGCGCACTGACAACCTTGGCGTACGTCGTCTTCGAGGCAGCGCTGGTCGGCATCTTCTCGTTTTTCGCCACCAACTTCTTCACAAACCACATGGGGATCGAGATTCCCTGGGTCTGGTACGCGTTGACAATGCTCGTGGTGAATTCGATCCTGACGTACTTCGACGTTAATCTCACCGCGAAGGTGCTCGGCTTCTTTCTGGTCACGGAGATCCTGATTCTCACCGCGATGACGATCTCTGTGATCGGCAGCGGTGGCGGTCCCGAAGGATGGTCCTGGTCGTCGCTGAATCCGCTGAGTGCGTTCGACAGCCTCTCCGGCGTCGTCGCCGATCCAGTCCATGCCGGATCGACCATCGCGGTGGCCGGCTCCGCCGGAATCGGTCTGTTCTTCGCCTTCTGGTCGTGGGTGGGCTTCGAGTCGACCGCGATGTACGGAGAGGAATCACGGAACCCGAAGAAGATCATCCCCATCGCCACCATGGTCGCAGTGCTCGGCGTCGGAATCTTCTACGTCATCGTCTCCTGGTCGGCACTCGTCGGCACCGGTCCAAGTCGCGCCATCGCCCTTGCCCAGGACCCCGACACCGCAGGAGACATGTTCTTCATTCCTATCGAGGAGCACCTCGGTCACTGGTCGTTGATTCTGGTCGAGTTTCTGATGATGACCGGCTCCTATGCCTGCGGCATGGCCTTCCATAACTGCGCAGCGCGGTACATCTACGCGATCGGTCGTGAGGATCTGGTCCCGGGGATGTCGAAGACGATCGGCTCGTCCCATCCCAAGCACGGATCACCGCACATCGCCGGCTTCGTGCAGACCGCCGTCGCAACAGTGATCGTGCTGTTCTTCTTCTTCAGCGACCGAAACCCCTATACCCAGCTCTACACGCTGATGGCAATCCTCGGGACCACCGCGATCCTCATCGTCCAGGCCCTCGCTGCCTTCTCATGCGTCTCCTACTTCCATGTCTTGAAGATGCACCCCGAGTCCGCGAACTGGTTCCGCACCTTCCTGGCACCACTGATCGGCGGCGTCGGGATGCTGGGCGTCGGCTGGTTGCTGATCAAGAACGCGGGCTTCGCAGCTGGTGATGCCGCATCGGACATCGTCTTCAAGCTGTCACCGTGGGTAGTCGGTGTGATCGGCCTCTCGGGTCTCGTCTTCGCACTGTGGACTCGGAGGTTCGCCCCGGCGAAGTACGAGATCATCGGCCGCGTAGTGCTCGACGACAGCAGCGAACGCGACGGCGACCCGGAACTCGCGTAGCGCTACGCCCTCCACAGAAGCGGCCCCACCGATCCAACGATCGGCAGGGCCGCTTCACCCGTTCCCGAGGAGAGTGCCTGGTTCGTCACGGCTTCCACGAACCACCCGGCTGACGGGTCGCGTGATTGACGCGGTTGTAGAAGTTGATGGTCGCGACCGCGACGATCAACGCGGCGAGTTGCGCCTCGTCGAACTCCTCCGCCGCCCGCTCCCACAGTTCGTCGGACACGGCCTCCGGCTTCATCGACAGGTGCGTCAGTTCCTCGGTGATCTCCAGCGCGATGCGCTCGGCCTCGGTGAAGTACGGGGAGTCACGCCAGGCACCGACGGCGAACAGCTTCTCGTCGCTGACGCCGAATCGGCGCGCCAGCCGCCAGTGCCCGTCGAGGCAGGTGCTGCAGCCGTTGAGCTGGCTGGCGCGCATGTTGACCATCTCGGACAGGTCGGCAGGCAGACCGGTGTCGGCGACGGCCTTGTGCATCGCCATCAGGGCGTCGAAGACGCCGGGGAGCAGCATCGTCGGGTTGGTCATGCGTGCGGTCATGGTGGATCTCCTTGCGGCGGGCCCGGTGATTCCGGGCCGATCTGGACGGAAGCTGTTGCCTCGTCACCCATATGACGCCGCGGAGCGGAAAGATGTGACACATGCAGACGACAATCTTCTCCGACGCACGCCCGCACCTGTTGGCGGTGGCGACGCGGATGCTCGGATCCCCCGCCGACGCGGAGGAGGCAGTCCAGGAGACGTGGCTCCGCGCCGCCGACGTCGGCGACGAGATCGAGAATCCGACCGGGTGGCTGACGACCGTCGTCTCCCGAATCTGCCTGGACATGCTGCGAGCGCGTCGACCCGCGGCACCGGTCGAGATCGTCGACCCCGTCGATCAGCATCCCGGTCCGGCGGACGAGGCTCAACTGGCCGACGCCGTCAGTGCCGCCCTCGGCGCAGTCCTCGACTCCCTCGCCCCGGCCGAGCGGGTGGCCTTCGTCCTGCACGACGTCTTCGGCGTCCCGTTCGACGACGTCGCCACCATTCTCGGCAAGACCCCGGCCGCGACCCGACAGGTGGCCAGCCGGGCCCGCCGCCGGGTCACCGCCGCTCCCCCGGAATCGACGTCGCACCGCACCCGCGCCGTCGACGCCTTCCTCGCCGCGTCCCGCGACGGCGACTTCGGTTCGCTCGTGGAACTACTGGATCCGGACGCGATGTTCCGCACTTTCACCGACGATCAGCCGCCCGCCCTGGTGCACGGTGCTCCCGCGATCGCGGAAGCATTCATGTTCCGCGCGAAGACCGCGTACACCGCGCTGCTCGACGGGAAGGTCGGCGTCGCCGTCCGCCACCCGTCCGGTCGCGACGGCGAAGTGCTGCTGGTGATGGACGTGTCGTTCACGCCGTCGGGCGGGATCGCCGCGATCGACGCGACCCTGCGCGGCGACGAGCTGACGGTCGTCGAGGTGCGCAGGGCCGCGTCGTAGGTGTTGTCGGTTCGGGCTATCGCCGGGTCAGGTTGGCCGCGAACCAGTCGACCGTCTGCATGCCGAACAGGTCGGTACCCCAGCCGTACATGTCGGTGATGAACTTGACCATGCTGCAGTCGGTCGGCTGATAGTCGACCCGACCGCCGCGGCTACGCCAGGCGCGCACCAGCTTGCGGGAGTCCGCGGCGGGCACCAGGGACATCGGCGAGTCGTCCGCCACGCACGACGCGACGAGAGTCCGCACGCCCTTCGCGGGAGTACCGGTGCCCATCACGTTGTCGCGGTAGGCACGTTGGAAGGCCTTGATGTTCGCCGGCGACTGATTTCCCTTGAACAGCGTCTTCAGCGGAACCAGCGGCAGCGTGAAGTAGGCAGGTGTCTGGCACTGGGTGCGGTAATAGTCGGCGACGGCACGTCCCGCCTGGTTGAGGTGGTCGTCGATCCGCATGTCCGGGTAGTGCGGCTCCAGGCCGAGCAGAGTCGCCATCGCGAAGCCGGAGCCGACGGAGCCGTCGGCGGTCGCGATGAAGTTGCGGTAGTTCGGGACCATGCCCTCCAGGACCGCGGCGGTGATGTTGAGTTCCGGCGCGTACTGATCCTTGATCTCGAGGGCGTGTCCGGTGCCGACACCGCCGCCGGCAATGCCGAACAGGCCGACGGGCGCAGTGCTCGACAGGCGCGCGTCACGGACCGTGAGGGCCGCGCGGACAGCGTCGAGGCTGGTTCGGGCGTTGTACTTGCCTGCGAAGACGCCGTGCGGCTTCTTGTCGCCGTTGTTGCCGACGTCGGACATGACAACGGCGTAGCCCTTGCCGAAGAGCTGGGCGAGGGGGCCGAGCGCCGACCACGACGAGCCGTCCATCGGATCCGAGCCGGTCCACATGGCGGACGGGTGACAGTTGGCGCCGACGCTGTCGTTGGCCATCTGGTAGCTGACGATCGGACGCTTCGCGTTGTCGCGCCCGTCGCGCGGGATCATGATGAGCCCGGTGCTGATATCGGGGCGGCCGTCGAGCGCGGTGGTGACGTACATGATCTTGTAGGCGTCGACGTCGCCCGGACGGAAGCCGAGGAACTGCACGGCGACCTTCTTGGCCTTGAGCAGCGTGCCCGCCTTCTCGGAACCGGTCAGGCGCGGCTCACGGTAGAAGGGGTCGGTCGAGAGCAGCGGCGTCAGGACTTCGTCGGGGCTGCCCATCCGACCGTGCTGGAAGGTCCCGATGACGAAGCCGTTGAAGATCTCGGTGACCTGCGGGGTCCGGTTGGGCGGCGCCGCCTGCGCCGGAGCGGGCAGCAGGGAGGTGCTGATCGCGAGGGCGCTCACGACGGTCAGGAGCGCGGTGAGCCAGGACTTCGCCTTCATCGGACTTCCACCTTCAGGGTGTTCAGAGCGGACTGCATCATCGGCAGCAGGTTCCAGATCGGGCGGTGCTGTTCGATCTGCTGGGAGGACGGGATTGCGAGTTCACGGCGCAGGTCGGGCCACCGATTCTCGACCTGGAAGCGGTACTTGGGCAGCAGCTGGTGGGTGATGTAGTCCCAGCGCTCGTCGAAGACCGACCAGTTCCACGACGGCAGGGGCACGGTGATGCTCACCGTGCGGTGGTCGGGGGTGATGCCGCGCAGCTGCAGGGGCTTGTACGACCGCAACGGCAGCACCCCGGCAACAGACGGCGAACCGGCGAGAGTGCTCGCGTAGGTCATGGCCTCGCCGACGTCGCCGCGGTAGGCGCGAACCGCGTCCCACTGCTCGTTGATGACCTCGCCCTGCTCGCGTCGCAGCAGGCGAGCGTTGCCCGCAGCGATACCGTCGGGCGTCTTAGTCGCGATCTGCTCCCAGGCGCGGAGGATGTCGGTGGGGAACAGACCCGCTTCGGTCATCTCGCGCAGCGCCGGGAGCCGGCCCTTCACGTAGGCGCGGTGCATCGGCATCAGGTCGCTGAAGATGTTCTTCTGCATCACCAGGATCGACGCCTGGACGTGGCGGAGGTCGGCGGGAGTGATGGTCGCGCCGACGCGGGCGAGGGCTCGCAGCCCGCGGGGCAACCGGTCGACGAAGACCGGGCCCAGGGTGCGGTTGGTCTCGCCGACGATCGCATGCGCCACCGGCGCCAGTCGAGTGATCTCGTAGACGTTCGTCGCGAGCTCGAAGTCGAGCAGTCCGCCGCCGAAGTCGGCGCCCACCAGGCCGCCCATGCCCGCCCACTGCAGTTCACGGTGCCGCAGCTGGAGGTTCTTGTAGAACTGGTACGACTTCCCGAGGTTGCCGCGGTTGGCTGTCACGCCCGCTCGCGGATTCCACGACTTCAGATCGATGCCCGCGGCGGTGGTCGTGTCGGCGAGCCAGTATTGCAGCAGCAGGGCGCTGTACGACGTCGGCGCGACCCCTCGTTCACGCGCCTCGTCGAGCAGTGCGCCGAGCACCTTGGGATCCGTAGGAAGGACCGGATTGATGCCGCCGGGCCCGTGGGCCGCATCGCGGTTCACCAGCGGCAGGTTCAAGTAGCGGTCAACACCGGGTGTCGCTTGCACCGCCGGTGCGGTAAGCAGCGAAGCGATCAGTGCGACGGCGACGACCATCGCAGCGACGACGCTCATCACTCCACGATTGCGAATCATCCGCATCCGACACCTCCTGCGACCGTCGCCTATCTGACAACAGTGCGGATCAAACCTAGAGGAGAGCGCAATAATTCCGTAATAGGCTTTTGGCGTGACCTGGGAGTCTTCTCAGGAATTCGTCCGATCAGACGACGCCTTCATCCAGGTCGGGTAACTCATCGCACAGCTCTGAGGCAGTGCCATAGTGAATCCATGGCCCCGCACTCCGATCCGCTGCTCCCCCTCGACGGCGTCACCGTCGTCACGCTGGAACAGGCGGTCGCCGTCCCCCTCGCCTCACGCCAACTGGCCGACCTGGGAGCACGGGTCATCAAGGTGGAACGGCCCGACGGCGGCGACTTCGCCCGCGCCTACGACCACGCCGTCGAGGGCACCGGCGCGCACTTCGTCTGGCTCAACCGGGGCAAGGAGTCGTTGGCCGTCGACCTCAAATCGGTCGAGGGTCGCGACCTGGTGTTGTCGCTGATTCGACGGTCCGATGTCTTCCTGCAGAACCTGGCGCCCGGTGCCGCCGCCCGCCTCGGCTTCGGCTCCGACGAGTTGCGCGCCAACCATCCCGAGCTCGTCACCGTCGACCTGTCGGGGTACGGCAGTGGCGGCCCGTTCGAGCAGCGCAAGGCCTACGACATGCTCATTCAGGCCGAGAGCGGTCTCATCTCCATCACCGGCACTCCCGACGCGGCTGTGAAGACCGGCATCCCAACCGCCGACATCGCTTCCGGAATGTATTGCGCGCAAGCGGTTCTCGCTGCCCTGCTGCGGCGCTTCCGGACCGGCGAGGGCGCGAGCATCGAGGTGTCGATGCTCGAAGCGACCGTCGAGTGGATGGGGCATTCGCTCTACACGCAGATGTACACCGGTGAGCAACCGCAGCGGATGGGCGTGAGTCACGTGTCGATCGCACCGTACGACGCCTACCCCACCGCCGACGGACAGATCCTCATCGGCGTGCAGAGCGATGGCGGGTGGAACGCACTCACCGATGTCCTCGACATCCCGGAACTGCGCACCGATCCTCGTTTCGACACCAACATCCATCGCGTCGAGAATCGGTCCGCGTGCGACGCCGTGGTCGCCGAGCAGACCCGCCGCTTCACCACCGCCGACTTGGACGCGAAGCTCGCCGCCGCGGGCATCCCCGCCGCCCAGATCAAGGAATTGCGCGACGTCGCCGCCCATCCCCAGCTCGCCGCCCGCGACCGGTGGCGCACCGTCGGCACGGAGCATGCGCAGGTCAAAGCGTTGCTGCCACCCGCGACCTTCAGCGACTCGGCGGCCACGATGGGCGATGTCCCCGCTCTCGGGCAGCACACCGCCGCACTGCTCACCGAGCTCGGTGTGGACGACGAGACCGTCTCGCGGCTGCGGTCGGCCGGCGTGGTGCTGTGTCACTGACATCTGCGTCCCCCTCAGCCCTCGCCGAGGGCGAATAGCCCTCGGATCGGTGCCACGGGGACGCAATTGTCGGTACCTCGTCGCGGCGGTCGTCTTACGATCACGACAGCACTCCCCGACGAGAGGACCTTCCCCGTGAGCGACCGGATCACCGCCCTCGACCTTCCCGAAGGCGAGTTGAGCGACCGTACCCGCAAATACTTCGACATCTGCCGCGAGAAGCTCGGCATGGTCCCGAACGTCTTGCAGGCCTACACGTTCGACGAAACCAAACTCAACGCGTTCACCGCGATGTACAACGATCTGATGCTCGGCGAGTCGGGTCTGTCGCCGCTGGAGCGAGAGATGATCGCCGTCGTCGTGTCGTCGATCAACAAGTGCTACTACTGCCTCACCGCGCACGGCGCATCCGTCCGCGAACTGTCCGGTGATCCGGAACTGGGCGAACTCCTCGTCATGAACTTCCGTGCAGCCGACCTCCCCGACCGTCAGCGCGCGATGCTCCTCTTCGCGGAGAAGCTGACCGAGCAGCCGTCGAAGATGGAGGAGTCCGACCGCCAGTCACTGCGTGACGCCGGGCTCTCCGACCGCGACATCTTCGACGTCGCCTCGACCGCCGCCTTCTTCAACATGACCAACCGCGTCGCGAGCGGTATCGACATGCGGCCGAACCCGGAGTACTCATCGCAGCATCGAGGTTGAGCCACCGAAAAGGGAGCATCAGCGGCGTGTCGGATTCGTCGGTGTGTCGCCGTCTTACCCCCTTTGCTGATCGAGTAGCTCCGGCGGGCAGCGCCGCAGCGTCATCGAGATCGCTGCGGGCTGGAGCTGGCGGTGCGACCCACCGCAGAATCAAAACCGCCAACTGATCAGAACGGTGGCTCGCCGTCGGCAGCCTCCATCGCCGCCACCGCGGCCTCGCGAGCCCGGCGGTTCGCGGCCCGCTGCCGCATCCGGTACTGATGCTTGGCCTCCAACCGAGTACGCGCCCGCTCCGGTTCTGTGCCATCACCGGCGTGTCCGGCACCCGGTCGTGTCGCCGCACCGTGCGAACAGGGAATCAAACCCAACTCCGGCAGGAGCCACCCGTTGGCGGCCTGCTTCCGCACCGTCAGCCCTTCAGGGGTGGTGATCTCAGTCCAGATCACCCCGTCCGCGCCGACGATCTGGTCGTCGAGCCATCCGGCCGCGTGGGTTTTGAGACCGTGGTGGAACTTGCACTTCGGGTTGAGATTGCACGCGCAGGTGGCACCGCCCGCGGCCGGGTCGGCGTGATTGAACTCGGTCACATGATCCAGGTCGCACTTCCACGCCGGGCGATCGCAGCCGATCCACGAGCACGTCCCGTGGACGGCGCGCGCCGCGGTGTCCAACGCGGCCGTCGGCCGATACACGTTGCCCGGCTGGGCCTGATGATCCATGAGTTCGTCGAGGTTCAACTCCCGGCGGACTGCGTCGGGGCGCCCGGCCAACTCGCGGGCGTGGTCGGCGGAGATGGGGCCGTACCCGTCGAGCAGTGCCGGGGTCGAGGACGTGCCGTCGAGCGTCTCCTTGCGGGCGACGACGTGCAGCACCACGCGGGCGCAGCGCTGGGCGATCTGCTCGTCGGACAGTTCGGCAGCGCAGTCCTCACGGCCGCACGCGCAGACGAACGGGGCACCGGTCAGGCGGGCGGCCGCCGCATCCGAACGCAACTGCCCACGGGTGCGGCCGTCGAACGGGCACACTCCGGCGATCACCGCGTCGAGGGCGTCTTTGATGAGGATGGCGTCCTCGGCGGTGGTGGTGACGATGACCTCCGACATCCCCTCGTTGAGCGGGTTCACGATCACGTTCTTCTGCGCTGTGACTTCTTCGCGGGTCAGCATGACCGCGTCCGGGTCGTGTTCGGCGACGATCGCCTTGACGGCGTCCTCGACGCGCTTGGCGGTGAGGCCGCCGAGGGTGGAGAGGCGGTGGGCGATCTCCGCATCGAGGAACGCCATCAACTCGGGGTCGATGACCAGGGAGGTCTGTTCGACGACCCGGGTGAACCACGCCGGGGTGATCAGTCCGTCGCGCAGCAGACGCCCCACCGCCGGAACCTTCTCGAAGCATGCCTGGGCGGCTTCGACGAAGTGCTCCGCCGACCTCTGCCGCACCCCGGCGGCGACCGCGTACGACGCAGCGACCTGGCACAGCGGATCGTAGACCCGCGTGTACTCGGTGTTCGCCCCGTTCGCGTCGGCCTGCGCCATCCGCGCCACCAACAGCGCATAGATCGCCTCGTACCGATGCCACAGGACCAGCCCTTGGAAGGAGTCCGCTCGGGCGGCAAAGGCGAGTGTGGCCGCCCCCGCCGACTGCGGTCCTGCCGTGTCCGGACGCGGGATCCGCACTTGGATCGCGTCGTCGGTCACCACCACCGACGAACGGGTCGAACCGGTTGGACTTGCTGTTTTCGTTGCCATGACACCCTCCGAATCTGTCATCGAACTCACATTCGATTGTAGTGAGGGGGTCTGACATTTTCGGATCCGGAAACAGGGGCTGACCTGGGCTGGCGGCGACACGCCGAGAAGATCCGACACGCCGTTGTGGCAGGTTTTGCTGGAGGGCGATCTCGATGACGCTGCGGCGCTGCGCGCCGGAGCTACTCGATCAGCAGGGGGTTGCGACACGCCGAGAAAGTCGGACACGCCGTGATGACAGGTTTCTGAGTCATACCGCCCGCGAGCAGCACCACCGCCAGGCGCTCCGCCGGAGCTACTCGATCCGCCCGACACACCGAGAATCCCGACACGCCGAGATGGCACGTTTCATAATCGACCCCGTGGACTACACGACGCTGACGCACGAGAACCAAGACGGAATCCTGATCGTCCGGCTCGACCGGCCGGACAATCTGAACGCCTTCACCGTCGAGATGGCCGAGGAGCTCGAGGCCACCTTCCGGAACGTGAACGACGACGACTCGGTGCGCGCCGTGATCGTCACCGGCAACGGCCGCGCCTTCTGCGCGGGCATGGACCTCGTCGGCATCGACGGCAACGTCTTCGGGCTCGATGAGTCCAAGAACCCGACCCTGGCCGACATGGCGGACCTCGACGACCCCGAACTCGCGCGCGTCCGCGACACCGGCGGGCGCGTAAGTCTGGCGATCCACGCGTGCCGCAAGCCGGTGATCGCCGCAATCAACGGTGCCGCCGTCGGGATCGGCGCCACGATGACCCTCCCGATGGACGCCCGACTGGTGTCGACGAAGGCGCGCGTCGGCTTCGTCTTCGGTCGACTCGGCATCGTCCCGGAGGCGGCGTCGTCGTGGTTCCTGCCGCGCGTCGTCGGACTGCCGAAGGCCCTCGACCTGGTCTATCGCGCCGACATCCTCGACGGCCAGGCCGCACTCGACGCCGGGCTGGCGCAGAGCATCCACGAGCCCGACGATCTGCTGCCCGCAGCGATCGACCTCGCCAACGCCTGGACGAAGGGCCGCTCCCCCGTGGCCGTCGCCTTCGCCCGGCAGATGCTCTACCGCAACTCCGCGCAGGACCACCCCGTCGAGGCGCATCGGGTCGACTCGCTCGCGATGTTCTACACCAGCAAGGGCGACGGCGCCGATGGCGTCCGCGCCTTCCTCGAGAAGCGGCCGGCCGACTTCCAGGGGAAGGCCTCGCAGATGCCGGACTTCTACCGGGAGTGGCTCGGCGAGTAGGCCGTTCGGCACACGAGGTCATTGCCCGCTCGAATTAAATGACATACTGTCTTTTATATGAGCGGAACCACATCGGCTCAGGCCGAAGCCATCACCGGCGCGCAGAACTGGGATGCGGTCCGCGAGCGGTTCCCCGAGCGCGTCGACCAGATGGCCGACGGCCTGATGGTGGGCGATCCGCTCGCCGACGCCGTCATCGCCGACGTGATGAGCGACTCCGACCTCACCTGGCGGACCGTGCTCACCGCCCTCGAATCCCCCACCGACGCAACGACCGACTCCGAGGCACTCCGCGCCTTCCTCGACCACGTCACCGACACGCCGGAATGGTTCGACGCCGCCGTCGCCCGAGCAGGCGCACGCGCCTGGTGGCGATTCGGGTCACTCCAGGTGGGCACCCTGTATCAGTCGCTCATCTACGGCTACCAGGCCCAGGGCTTCGTCCGGCCGCTGATCGAGACCGGCCGCCTGAGCGAGGGGACATGGGACCGGGTCGTCGCGACCGGGCGCTGGGTCACCCTCGCGACCGCACCCGGGATGATGGCGCCCGGCGCACCGGGATGGGTCGAGACGGTGCGGATCCGCCTGGTGCACGCGATGGTCCGCCACCACCTGCTCGCCCGCGGCTGGGACAGCGACGAATGGGGCGCGCCGATCAACCAGACCTACTCCCAGTTGACGATCACGGCGGGCTTCCTGATCCTGCCGTTGACGATCGCCAAGGACCTCGGAATCCGGTACTCGAGCGCCGAGCTCGAAGCCATCACGCACCTCTGGCGGTACATCGGCTGGACCATGGGCGTGGAACCCGCACGACTGCCGGTCGACTTCGCCGATGCCACCGAGATCCGGACGATCTCCCGCGAGTTCCGACTCCGCCCTGTCGACGCCTCCCGCGTGCTGGTGAAGGCCCTGCTCGACGACGGCTACCGCACCGCAGTCGGACTGCCCGGACCGCTCGACGGCGTGCTGCACCACCTCACCAAACCCCTGCTGCGGCCGTTCTTCTCGGCGATCAGCGCGCGCTGGGTGGATCCCGAGGTGGTTCGCGCCATGGGCCTGCGGACCACGCCGCTGCACCACGTCGTCGGTCTGGCACGACCGCTGGTCCGGTCCCGCGAGGTGGTCCGCACCCTCGGCCTCCTCGGTGCTGAGCGATCGGTCGCGCAGCGCGAGTTCCGTCTGGTGACGCGGGGTCTCGGCATCGACGACGACGACTTCGCCGACTTCGGGGACCGGTACCGGCACGTCGACGAGGGTCGCATGGACACGGTGGCATGAACAGATGCCGACCTTGACGCTGACCGCGACGCTGCCCTGCAGCGCGGACGTCGCGTGGTCGCTCCTGACCGATCCCGCACGCATGAACACCTGGTCGTCAGCGCACGTCACGCTCACCGAACCGGGGGCCGGCGACGACGCGGCCGGGGTCGGCGCACTGCGACGAATCACGTTGCCGCACGGGCGGATCTCGTTCCTCGAGGTGGTCGAGGGCAGCGTGCCGCCACACCTGCTCCGCTATCGCGTCTTCCGCGCAGGCCCGCTCCTACGCCACCACCGCGGCGAGCAGCGGATCACCGCGACGGCAGGCGGCGGGTGCCGCATCGACTGGACGGTCGACGTCGACCTCGTCGTTCCACTGCTCGGCCGGGGAATGGTGGCGTATCTCCGACGCGAGGTGCGATCGTCGCTCGACGCGATGCGCAGGATCGCCGAGGAACTCGATCTCGGCCGCACCGCCGCGAAACCAGCGGTCGTCGAACGGCGGCATCCGACCCCCGAACGCCTCGACGCACTGACTGCCGCCGCCCGCCGATCCCTCGCCGAGCAGCGGGCCGTCGCCGACGAGCTCGCCGCGGCGGACGACCCGAAGCAGTGGTTCGCGCGGGTGTACCAGTACGTCACGGAGGAGATGATCGCGCACGCTCTGGATCCGGACTCGGCTCTGCGCCTGGAGAACCCCGACTGGGTCCTGGCGCTGATCCCGGTCTTCCACGAGTACTTCATCACCAACCTCGACGACTACCGGCACGGTCGAGAACCCGAGTCCGCGTGGCAGCGCGCATGGTCGATCTGTGAACGCGAGGATCCGGAGAACCCGGCTCTGCCGATCATGAAGGGCCTGTTGGCCGGTGTGTCCGCCCACATCGAGGCCGACCTTCCGCGCGCCATCGCCCGCGTGCAGGCCGCCGAGTTCCCCGACCGTGACCTGCGCGAGTTCCGCCCCGACTACCTCGCCCTGGCCCCGATCTTCCACACCGCGTCCGCCCGTCTGCTCGACGACCTGCCCGGCTCGTACCAGCCGTGGTGGGTGACGCCGGTCCGACGCCTTCATCCGAACTTCTTGGACGCGGCCATCTCCCGCACGGGGTACGACGTGGCGCGCCACCGGCTCCGCGCGTTCGACGAGGCCGTCCGCCTCTGGAACGGATCGACGGTGGTCAGGCCGACGGAGTCACCCCGGAGAACCCCGCCCAGATCAAGTCGGTGAGGTGGTCCACCACCTGAGCCCGCGGCATCGTCGCCGTCCTCGACCACCAGGTCACGGTCGACGACACCGCGCCGACGATCGCGTGCGCCCACGGCTCCGCGGCCGCGTCGTCTGATCCACGCGCGGCGAACCCCGCTCGCAGGATGCCCACCAGCGCGTCGAGGATCGAGCCGTCGCCCGCCCCGGCGTGGCTGAGGCGCGACATCAGGACCGGCGCCAGCACCGGTTCCTCCTCGAACCAGGCGGCCAGGATGTCGACGGCGGCGCGCGTCTGATCGCGCGGATCGGTGATCGTCGACAGCACCGAACCCAGGTCGTCGACGATCCGCCGGCTCCGCCGCGCGGCGAGGGCGTCCAGCAGCGCGTCGCGGTCGGCGAACGCCGCGTACACCGCCGATCGCGACAGCCCGGCGATCTTCGCGACCTCGCCCAGGCCCACATCGGAACCACCGGTGCGCAGCGCGTCCTCCGCGGCGTCGAGCAGGAGTGTGCGACGGCGCGCGAGGTCCAGCGGCGGCCCCGGTGGACGCCCGCGACCGCGCCGCGTCGTCGATGCGTCGTCCACCATCGGAACCTCTCTCACGTCCTTCACCCACTTGCCCGCACCGGTCCGCCGCTAAACCCGCGAAACGGGCCGCGCCTCCCGCGCCAGGGTGCACGATCATCGTATGACGCCCGCAGCATCTACTCCGACGCCCGACTCCGCGGCCTCCGCCGTGACGAGAGACGCCGGCGGTACCGCGTTGAACTACTACTCGGACGGCTTCGAGCAGACGGCGCTGGACGAGATGTTCCGGCCCGACGGGTCCATCCGACCGCACTACCGCGGCATCGGTTCGGCGATCGGCGGGATCGGTCAAGACGATCTGCAGGCCCGGCTCGACGCCCTCGGTCGCGCGTTCATCGACCAGGGCATCACGTTCGCCCTGTCCGGACAGGAGCGACCGTTCCCGCTGGATCCGGTCCCCCGCGTCATCGGCGCCAGCGAGTGGTCGCGCCTGGAGGAGGGCATCGCGCAGCGGGTGAAGGCGCTCGAGATGTTCCTCGACGACGTCTACAGCGAGCAGGCGATCCTGGCCGACGGCATCATGCCGCGCCGCCTCATCTACTCGTGCGAGCACTTCCACCGGTCTGCCGCGGGCATCCGACCGCCGAACGGCGTCCGCATCCACGTCGCGGGCATCGACCTGATCCGTGACCAGAAGGGCGACTTCCGGGTCCTGGAGGACAACGTCCGTTCGCCGTCGGGCGTCTCGTACGTGATGGAGAACCGGCGAACCATGGCGCGCGTCTTCCCCGACCTGTTCCTGGCGCATCGGGTGCGCGCCGTCCGCGAGTACCCGCGGCACTTGCTGCGCGCACTGCAGGCGTCGGCACCGTCGGGCGTCGGCGACCCGACCATCGTCGTTCTCACGCCGGGCGTCGCGAACTCCGCGTACTTCGAGCACTCCCTGCTCGCGCGGCAGATGGGCGTCGAGCTGGTGGAGGGCCGCGACCTGTTCTGCCAGGACAACGTCGTCTACATGCGCACCACCGACGGCCGCCAGCGCGTCGACGTGATCTACCGCCGCATCGACGACGCCTTCCTGGACCCCATGCAGTTCCGCCCCGACTCGATGCTCGGCGTCGCAGGCCTGGTGAACGCGGCCCGCGCGGGCAACGTGGTCATCTCCAGCGCGGTCGGCAACGGCGTGGCCGACGACAAGCTGGTCTACACCTACGTCCCCGACATGATCCGGTACTACCTCGGCGAGGAGCCGAAGATCGAGAACGTCGAGACACTGCGCTGCTGGCTGCCCGACGAGTGCGACGAGGTGCTCCGCCGGATCGACGAGCTGGTGGTGAAGCCCGTCGAGGGCAGCGGCGGCTACGGCATCGTCTTCGGGCCGAACTCCACCCGCGATGAGCTCGCCGAACTGTCGGCCAAGATCCGCGCCAACCCGCGCGGGTGGATCGCGCAGCCGGTGATCGCGCTGTCGACCAACCCGACCGTCGTCGGCGACGAACTCCGACCGCGCCACGTGGATCTGCGGCCGTTCGCGGTGAACGACGGCGAATCGGTGTGGGTGCTGCCCGGCGGCCTGACGCGCGTCGCCCTCAACGAGGGATCCCTGGTGGTGAACTCCTCGCAGGGCGGCGGCTCCAAGGACACGTGGGTGCTCACCACCCGTTCGTCCGGCGAGACCCGCGAACTGACGTCCGAGCGGGTCGTCGCCGACCTCCCCGAGATGCGCTCCCCGGCGCTGGAGCCACCGGGCTTCACCACCGACCAACAGCAACAGCAACAGCAACAGGGTCGCGACCGGAGCACACCGGACGGCACCGTCAGTGAGGAGGCCGCGTCATGATGCTCGCCCGCAACGCCGACTCCCTGTTCTGGATCGGTCGCTATGTGGAACGCGCCGACGACATGGCACGCATCCTCGACGTCGCCGTCCAGCAGCTCCTGGAGGATCCGACCGTCGATCCCGACCGCGCGGTCCGGCAGGTGATGGCCGTCCTCGGCTTCACCACCGACGACGGCGGCGGCCACACCGTCTGGACGCTCGCCGACCAGGTGGCCTACGACCGGACCGCGGCCGGCTCCATCGTCGGGCTGATCTCGGCTGCTCGCGAGAATGCGCGCGGCGCCCGCGAAGTGATCTCCAGCGAGATGTGGGAGTGCCTCAACGCCACCTACAACGGTCTCCGCGACGCCGAACGACGCGCCCGCCGCCTGGGTCCGCACGACTTCCTCTCGTATGTGAAGGAGCGGGCGGCCATGTTCGCCGGACTCACCGACGCCACCCTCAGCCACGACGACGGCTACAGCTATCTGCTGCTCGGCCGGTCCATCGAGCGGGTCGACATGATCGTCCGGATGCTGCACTCGCGCTCCGGCGACCGCACCAGTTCGCCGTCGTGGATGAGCGTGCTGATCGCGGCCGGCGCGCAGGACACCTACATCCGCGCCTACCGCGGGACGGTCGACGCCGAACACGTCGTCGAGTTCATGCTGCTCGACCGCCTGTTCCCGCGGTCGGTGTTCCACTCCCTGCAGGTCGCCGAACGGTACCTGGCCGAACTCGACCACCGTCCCGACCGCGTCGGCGCGCAGTCGCGGGCGCTGACGCTGCTGGGTCGGGCACGCAGTTCGCTGGAGTTCATCGACCCGCAGACGTTGATGCCGAACCTCGCCACCCACCTGCTGGATCTGCAGGTGATGTGTCAGGCGGTCAGCGACTCGATCTCCGAGGAGCACTTCCACATCGCGCCGTACGTGTCGTGGTCGGACGCCGGTCCCGCCGCCGAGGCGCAGCAGGAACAAGAGCAGGAGAACGCATGAGCAGCAGGCTCCGGGTGGTCCACAGCACCGGATACACCTACGAGGGACCGGCGACGTCGTCGTTCAACGAGGCGCGCCTGACGCCGCGGAACGACTCCCGGCAGACGGTGGTGGTGGAGCACGTCGACATCGTGCCGTCGGCCCGCATCTACCGCTACACCGACTACTGGGGCACCATCGTGTCGGCGTTCGACCTGCACACCGCGCACGACCGCCTGCAGGTGGTCGGCACCACCGTCATCGAGACCGAACCGGAGCAGCCCGCCGAGAACGCCCGCTCCGCGACGTGGGAGGACCTGCGGTCCGATGCGGTGCTCGACGAGTTCGACGAGATGCTGACGCCCACGGCGTACGTCCCGTCGCGGAAGAGGCTGAGCAGGGTCGCGGAGAAGGCGGCGAAGGGGCTCGGTCCCGCCGAGGCGGTCGACGCGGTGGTGGCGCGCGTGCACGAGGCGATGACCTACGAGACCGGCACCACCGAGGTGCACACGGATGCGAGCGACGCGTGGCGGCGTCGTGCCGGGGTGTGCCAGGACTTCGCGCACGTGACGCTCGCGATGCTGCGGTCCCTCGGGATCCCCGCCCGGTACGTGTCGGGATATCTGCATCCGAAGCCCGAAGCCGCGATCGGCGAGACCGTCGAGGGCGAGAGCCACGCGTGGGTGGAGGTCTGGACCGGCGCGTGGTGGGGCGTGGATCCGACCAACGACACGACGATCACCGACCGTCACGTCGCGGTCGGCGTGGGCCGCGACTACGCCGACGTGTCCCCGATCAAGGGCATCTACACCGGTTCGGCCGCATCCGACCTCGACGTGACGGTGCAGATCACGCGCTTGGCGTGAGCTCCGCGGCCGGTACGCCGACCTGCTCCTGCGCATGCCGGAACCGGGCGCGCCGTGCGACGGCCACGGCGAAGAACGCGATGTGCAGGTACGCGGCGACCAGCCAGGCCGGGATCTCGGCGACGTCGACGTGCGCGTAGGTGAACAGCCCCAGCCACGCGACGCCGCCCTCGATGAACGCGCCGACGGCGATGACGACGGCCGCCGCGAGCATGCCCGCGCGATGCGTGCGCTCCTCGATCACCAGGCGCAGCGCGAAGGTGACCAGCATGATCCAGAAGTACAGGTGCGGATGCTCGACGCCGATCAGCCCGGAGCACAGATAGACGGCGATCAGCGCGACGAACGTGCCGCCGATGTAGCGCCACGACGGGACCGTCGCCTCGGTGTCCGTCCACAGTCGCGCGAAGGCGATGCCGAGGAACCAGATGATGATCGAGCCGCCGAGGAAGAACAGGTACACCCACACCGACTGGCCGTCGACCAGCGGCGCCCAGTTGTACCTGAGCATTCCCATGCGGACGTGGAAGAAGTGGTCGCCGAAGCAGTAGAGCAGGGTGGTCGCAACGATCATGCCCAGCGCGTACCGGGTGCGGACACCGATCATGACTGCGCCCCTCCGGCCTTCGCGATGGCGCTCATCCGTCGGCCGAGCAGGGTCTGCAGGCCCAGGACCAGGCCGCGGAGGAGGACGTCGTCGCCGGGGAACCGGCCGTCGGCGGTCGCCGACCAGGCGACCTCGGTGCCGCCGTCGGCGCGGTCGCGCAGGACGATCGTCGCCTCGTAGTTCCGGAACGGGACGCCGGCCTCCGCCGCGTACGACAGCCGCTCGGTCGGCGTGAACTCGGTGACCCGCTCGACGATCGTGGCCGGCAGCAGCAGGCCGCTGATGCGGCGGACCGCGCCGACGCCGTTCGGGTCGTCACCGGTCGACGGCGTCAGCTCGACGTTGGTGCGAGGTGCCCAGTTGACGATGTCGGCGTGATCGGACACGGCCTGCCAGGCGGCGTCGCGCGAGAGGGCGGTGGTGCGGATGACGTTGGCAGAGATTCGGTTTCCCATGGTGTTCTCCTGTGAATGGTCGTGGGGTGTGATCAGCGGTCGAGCCGGGCGCCGGACAGCGTCCCGAAGACGCGGATGAAGCGGTCGGTCATCTCGGCGGGTGAGTCGTGCGGGTTGTCGTGCCACCACGCGATGGTCGTCGAGACGAGCTGGAACCAGAGGGTCAGCATCAGCGAGTGATCCTGCGGGTCGGTGACCCCGGCCTCGGTGAGGAGTTCCGCGACGCCCGACGCCCCCATACCGTTCAGCGCGTTCTGATACTTGCGGGCGACGTCGTAGGCGTCGCTGGGCCGCGGGAGCGTCGCGTCGTAGATCAGCTTCCAGCTCTGGGTGGAGCCGTCGAGTGCCTGGAAGATGGCGGTGAGTGTCGCCACGGCGCGGCCCGCGACGGCGGGCGTGTCCTGCGCGGCGGCCACCGCCTCGACGAGGCGGTCCCCCGCGCGGCGGACACATGCGGCGTGCAGTCCGTCCCTGGAGTCGAAGTACGCGTAGATCAGCGGCTTCGAGACGCCAGCGGCCGCCGCGATCTTCGACAGTGGGACGTTGGCGTAACCGTGGTCGCCGAACAACCTGGTGGCGACGTCGATGATCTGCTGTTCGCGGACCTCGCGCGGGACGCCCTTGGTGCCCGCGCGACCCGGCTTGTCAGGCACGGTGCTGTTAGGCACGGTCTGGTCAGGCACGGTTCTGCTTCGGGACATCGACATCCTGCCGAGCGTCGACCCACTCCATGTAGCCGTCGCCCGCGACGTCGACGCCGCGGTAGACGCCGGTGTAGCTGTAGGCGCCCGCGTAGCCGCGGCCATGGCCGTAGCGCAGCGGAGAGTCGACGGTGCCGTCGATCCGCAGGATCTCGCGGCCGCCGTCGCGCACCGTCCACGTCAGGGTCTCCGGGATCCGCATCTCGCGGCCGAACTCGTCGACCTCCGGCTCGGCGCGGAAGGTCGTGGTGAAGTCGACGTTGTCGTAGACCTCGGCGGGCTTGCCGAGGGTGCGGACGTGGACCAGGCGGCACGCGTTCTGGCCGCGCGCGCTGACGTCGGTCAGCAGGAGCTGGGTCTGCTCGTCGAGCTGGATGATCTGGTAGGTGAAGAAGTCCATCGGCAGCTTCAGGTTCGCGGGCAGCGGGCGGCTGCTCAGCGCCTGGTGGCCGAGGGCCCGCGCGTACTCGAAGGTGCCGAGGCCGGAGATCTCGGTGGTGCCGGAGGCGTCGGTGATGGTGCCGGTGTACGGCGCCAGCAGGCTCAGGTGCTGGTAGATGGGCGTGTCGACGAAGAACGACGCCGCGTCGGTCGGCCGGACCGTCACGTCCACCGAGAAGTCGTCGTACCGGCCGCGCACGATCACCTCACCACCGGACGTCACGTCGCCACTGATCGTGAGGTGGAGGTGGTCGCCCCAGCGGAGCGAGCTGCCGTCGTCGGCGAACTCGCAGTCGCGGGAGAGGTCGTAGGCGCGGTAGTGGTGGTTCTCCCCCGCCGCCGTCGACGAGAACACGGTGCTGGTGTTGCGGACGTCGGCGGCGGCGAGCATGTCGTTGTCGAAGATCTCGGTGCCCGTCGCGCCGATCAACGTCATCGTGTTGAGGAACCGATGCGGCGACGGCAGCGACGGGATGAAGACGCCGTAATGCGTCCACGCCCACAGCTTGGAGTCGTGGTGCGGTCGCATCGGGTAGCCCGCAGGGAGCGGGGTGGTCGACGATGCGAGTCGCTTGTCGACGAGCGGCAGCGAACGCATGACGGCGGTCGAGAGGATCCGGGAGATCTGCATGGAATTGATGGTATCGTAATTTACCACTCAGTCAATTAGTTGGTGTCACTCTCTGTTGTAACGATCGCCACACGATCGGTAACGAGGTGACGCCATCGTCGGCGAGGAAATGGCCGGCGCTCGGCTGTACCTGCGCGGGGACGCCCAACAGATCGGCCAGCCGGTCCGTGAGCCCGCTCGGGACCAGCGGATCGTCGTCGGACCTGACGATCGTCAGTCCCCCCACGTGCTCAGCGATGCCGCTGAGCGATACTCCGGCACGGATGAAGTCGTCGAGTTCCGGGAGCATCGGCAACGGGTCGACGAAGCCTGCCACCAGCACCAACCGCCCCAGCCGCCATTGGCCCGCCAGGGAGCCCAGGTGGCGGAGCACGGCCAGGCAACCGAGGCTGTGCGCGACGACGGTGGTCTGTTCATCGGGAACCCCGACCACGGACGACAGGGTCGCCGCCCATTCCTCCGGCCGCGGCGCATCGGTGTTCGGCAGTGCAGGGACGTCGACGGCGACGCCCTCGCCGCGCAATCGTTCGGCCAGCCAGCCGAACCAGTGGTCGTCCGGGGTCGCCCGGTACCCATGGATGATCGCCGCGCGCGGCGACGTTGTCTCTGCTGCCATGGTTGTCTCTGCTGCCATGGTTCAGAACGTTATGGCTTCACGTCAGCGTGAAGGTCAAGTCGGAGAGGTGGATGGGCATGCGAATCGGGGAACTCGCTGATCGCGCAGGAGTGAGCACGCGCGCCCTGCGCCACTACGAGGACCGCGGTCTCCTGATCCCCGACCGGGACGGCAACGATTACCGCCGATACCGCGACGACGATCTCGTCCGCGTCGCGCAGATTCGGATGATGCTCGACGCCGGACTGAACACGGATGTCATCGGCCGCTACCTGGAGTGTGCGCGCGGTGACCACGAGATCACCGTCGAGATGTGCCCTGACCTCCGCGCCGAGCTCGACGCCCTCGACGTCCGACTGCGCGAATCCGAGGAACAGATCCGCGCGACGAGGCAGCGGCTCGAGGCCCTGACTCGTCGCCCCGGCTGAGCTGTCAGCCCAGCTGCGCCTTCGCCATGTTCCCAGCGAGGTGGGCACCGTAGAGTCCGAGGCCGATCAGGCCCGCCTTGCGGGTGCGCGGAACCGCGATGAGGGCGCCGACCACCGTCTCGATGCCGCCGTTGACCTTCAGCATCTGGTCGGTGTTGTTCGGGAACGCGGGCGCGGTGATGCCGCGGAACATGTCGGGTGCGACGAAGTGCGCGAGACCGGTGGCCGAGAGGCCGGCACCGGCGACGGTCACGAGGGTGGACTTGCGCGAGGAGTTGGACTCGGTCACGTGGATCTCACTTTCTTTGCGAATGTGCACTCTTGTCTACCGGAAGCAGCGACGACCGCGGGCCCATTGCCGGCTCTTCGGATTTCAGAGTGCGTTGATCCGGCCGGCGAGCTGACCGGAGTGCAGTAGGGACCGCAAGATGTAGTGGTCGAGGTTGCGGAAGCCTTGGGCTATTCCGCGGAGGTGTTCGAGTCGTCCGTTGATGGCTTCGACGGGTCCGTTGGAAACACCGACGTCGAAGTACGCCAGGATTTCCTTGCGGCGGTTCCACAGGGTGCGCCCGAGTTGCGCGAGTTCTTCGAGGCCAGCCGGCAGGGTTCCGGAAAGGTCGTGTTTCATGAGGTGAGGACGATTTTGATGGTTTGATCTGGGAATCGTTGTCGGGTGCGGAGTTCGGCTGCGATGTTGGTGATGTTGCGTAGGCGCAGGATGCTGAGGGCGATGTTGCGCAGGCTCGCCATCACGTGTGGGGAGTTGCCGGTTCGGACGCGGGAGGCGTCTTCACCGAAGGTCACATCGCGGATCCAGTGCAGGCAGTTCTCGATGCCCCAGTGGTCCTGAACCCAGTCGGTGAGGTGCCCGGCGTTTCGTAGACAGTCGATTGTCAGAGAAATCGTTACGCCGCAGTGTTGCGGCTGAACCATTCAGACTCTACCCGATTAGGTGTCGAGTAGTCGAGTGCGGAATGACGACGTCTGCTGTTGTAGCGCAGTTCGATGTATCGCGTGATGTCCTTTATTGCACGCTCGCGTGTCGGGTATTGTTTTCGGTTGACGCACTCGTTCTTCAAAGTGCCGTTGAACGACTCGGCCCATGCGTTGTCGTAGCAGACGCCTGTGCGACCAACGGATCTTTTGACGCCGTACATCGTGGCGCAGTTGGCGAAGTCTGCTGACATGTACTGACTCCCACGGTCGCTGTGAAATATTGTGACTTTGGGAATGAAAGGAACGTTCTCGGCAGCCTTGTCGAGGGCGGCGACGACCAAATCTGACGTCATGCGATCACTCATTGCATATCCGACGACCTTCTTGCTGAAACAATCGAGCACGGTGGCCAAAAAGAGCCAGCCTTCCCACGTTTTGATGTACGTGATGTCGCCGCACAGCTTGCGGCCGGGAGCCTGGGCGGTGAAGTCTCGCCGGACCAGGTCGGGCAGGTCGCCGACGTCGGCAGCGATGGTGGCCACCAGGCGCTTCGGGCCAGGCTGGCAGGGTGTCAGGCCGCGTTCACGCATGATCTTGCGGACGGTGTCATCGTCGATCGAAATGCCGTTGTCGAGCAAGTCGGCGTGGATCCGGCGATAACCGTATGTCTGCTCTGAGGCGTCAAAGAACGCCTCGATCATGTCGCCAATCTTCTGACGCCACTTGGAATGTTCGGATTCAGCGCGGGGCGGTGTCAACTCGTGGAAGCAACGTTGTCCTTCAGTAGGCGTTCGAAGACTTCCCGTGGAGTGTAGAAGCCCAGGCACTGCCGTGGCCGCTCGTTGAGCTCGCGGGCGATCGCTTCGAGGTACAGCTGATCGGATGGGATTTCGGTGCCCTTGGGCAGGTACTCGCGGATCAGGTGAGTATTCGGTTCGGTGAGCACCATGTGTTGTCCGGTTCGACGCCGCGGGGCTGTGATGGCGGTTGGGGGATGTCGGCGCCGTCGATATTGGGGTTGAGTGCCACCATGTTTTCCTAGGCTCCTTCTGCCGTGTGCCCTATCACGCGGCAGAAGGAGCAACGAAGAATGGTACGGAAGATCAAGGCGAAGTTGGTGCTTCGTCTGCGGAGCGAGGGACTCTCGCGTCGGCAGATCGCCAGGCAGGGCATGTCGCGGCATTCGGTTGACGCGGTCATCGCTGCCGCGGATGCCGGGGGCGTCACGTTCGACGACGTCGCAGACCTGCCCGATGCAGATGTTTATGAGCGTCTGTTCCCCGGGCGCGGTGAGCATCACAGCGTGTACGCGCAGCCGGACTGGGGGCAGGTTCATCGTGAACTGGCCAAGGTCGGGGTCACGCTGAAGCTGCTGCACGGCGAGTACCGTGACGCGTACACCGCTGCCCGAACGCCGGTGATGGGCTATGACCGGTTCTGCAAGTCGTATCAGCAGTATGTCCTCGTCGCCGGTCTGGCCTCGCGGGTCGGGCACAAGGCTGGCCAGTCTGTCGAGGTCGACTGGTCGGGCAAGACGATGGTGTTGACCGATCCGGTCACCGCCTCGAGGAGCAGGGTGTACCTGTTCGTGGCGTGTCTGCCGTTCTCGCGGTACGCGTTCGTCGAGCCGACCCTGGACATGAAGCAGGACACGTGGTTGCGGGCGAACATCGCGATGTTCTCGTGGTTTGGTGGGAGCGTTCCGCGGATCGTTCCTGACAACCTCAAGACCGGCGTCATCGCCCATCCTGCCGATGGTGAGATTGTGTTGAACGACGCCTATCGCGAACTCGCGGCTCACTACTCGGCAGCGGTTCTCCCGGGCCGAGTCCGCAAGCCGAAAGACAAAGCGAGCGTGGAGAACACCGTCGGCAACATCGCCACCGTGGTGATCGCTGCGCTGCGCCATTGTCAGTTCGCGACGTTGGCCGAGTTGCGGTCGGCGGTCTACGAGCAGGTCAACGGCTACAACGCCGCATCGTTTCAGAAGCGGGCCGGGTCGCGGCAATCGGTTTTCGAAGCCGAGGAGAAGTCGTTGTTGCGGCCGTTGCCGGCGGTCGAGTTCGAGATCAGTCGGTGGGTGTATGCACGACGGGTCCGCAAAGACGGACACGTGGTGTTCGAGAAGAACTTCTACTCGGTCCCGTACACCTACGTCGGCACGGCGGTAGATCTGCGCGTGACCGACACAATGCTCGAGGTCTTCGCCGCAGATAGACGCCTCACCAGCCATCTGCTGGTACCGCCCTCGATGACGAACCAGCACCGCACCAACGACGCCGACCGGCCAGAAGGCCCCGGCTATCGACAGTGGGACCCGGACAGAGTACGGGCATGGGCAGCCCGGACCGGGCCACACACCACGATCGTGGTGGACCGGATCTTCGAGTCCGTACCCGTGGCTGAACAGGGCCTGAATCCCGCGCTGGCGGTCCTGCGGCTGACACGCCGCTTCTCCGGCGAACGTGTCGAGAACGCTGCACAGATCGCGTTGGCCGGCGCGGTGCGCTCGCCCCGCTACGCACACCTGCGACCGATCCTCGACTCCGGCCAAGACCTCGCCCTAGCCGCCGAACCACTGTCGAGATCGGGCGTGCCAAGACCCCTCGACGGCGCCGACGGGTCACCAAGTTCGGGTTTTGTGCGCGGAGCGAGCTACTACGCGGAAGGACAATGATGAGCAGGCTCGATGCTGAGACCAAACGCAAACTCCGAGAGATGGGCGCGGTAACGCTACTGGACGCGCTCGAAGGGCAAGACGACGACCTGGCGCTCGGAATGGCATTCGCCGAACGGGTCCAGATCGCCGTCGACCAGGCACACGCGGCGTTCACCCACCAGAAGGTCGACGGGCTGATCCGCCGCGCCGGCCTTCGCTATCCCGACGCCGATCTGCGTACGATCGACCTAATCGACGAGCAGGGACTCGACCGGACCAAGCTCCTCGCGCTGGCCACGTGCGAGTTCATCGAACGCCACCAGAACGTCGTGTTCGAAGGGTTCACCGGGTCCGGCAAATCGTATCTCGGTTCGGCGGTGGCCAAGGCCGCGTGCCAGCACCGATACCGCGCGCACTACATCCGGATGCCCGATCTGGAAGAAGCATGGGCCGCGGCCAGAGACAAGCCCGGTGGACGCGAGAAATGGCTCCGCAAGTACGCGGCGTTCACCGTGCTGGTCCTAGACGAATGGCTACTGGATCCACCGACAGATGACATCCGGACCATGCTATTGGAGCTGCTCGAACGCCGCCATGACTCCGTCTCGACGGTGTTCTGCACCCAGTACCCGAAGAAGGACTGGCACCACCGCCTCGGCTCAGGCGTGCACGCAGACGCCATCATGGACCGCATCGTGCACACCACGACCTGGATCACGACCGGGGAAATGAACATGCGCGAACACGCTGCCGCCCAGACACGGAGATAACCACCAGTCGGTGAGCACCGCCCTCACAGGCGGCGCTCACCGACGCCACTGGTGGCGCTCACAGGCAATAACGCGTGGCGCTCAACCGCAATATTCACTGGCGCTCACCACGCCGAATACTCAATCAGGCCGTTGGTGTTCTCATTCGTCGGGCGTTCCCATGGCGAGCGGGGATGAGCGAAGTAGATCGGCAACTCGGCGGCCACGGTGACGCTGGCGTGCTCGGCCATCTCGGTGCCTTGATCCCACGTCAGGCCCTGTCGCATGAACTCCGGCAGTCCTCGCAGGTGATCGATCAGCACATCAGCAACGCCGGGTGCTTTCTTCCCGTCCGGCAGACCCAGGATCAGCGTGTACCGGCTGGTGCGCTCGACCAAGGTCACCGCCGCGGACTGGCCGGCCTTCCCGACGATCAGATCTCCTTCCCACCAGCCCGGCACCCGCCGATCGGCCGCGGTCTCGGGGCGGTCGTCGATGCTGACCATGCCCACGATCCGCGCCGACCGCTCACCGACTGACTTGCGGGGTTTACGCGCGGTGCGCTTGGACTGCAACAGGATGCCCTGAGCAGCCAACTCTCCCTTCGGAAGAGCATAAATCCACCGATAGATCGACCCGTGTGACACGCGGCGGCCCTGCGCGTTCGGTGAACCCGTCATGGGATCCACTGTGGGGTCTTGGGCCTCGAGCTTCAACCTCCCCGCGATCTGGCGCGGCGTCCGCGACCTGCGCAGGTCGGACCGTACCCGGTCGGCGAGCACCGAGTCAGCATCGATCGCCCGCGTCTGCGGACGGGCCCGCCGTGCGCGGGCGTGCTTGTCGGCGTGCACCACCTGATACGCGCCCGTCCTGGTGGCATTGCGTTTGATCTCGCGAGACACCACCGACTTGTCGCGCCCGATCTGCTCGGCGATCGCCGTGACCGTCATCCCCGCACGCCGTCCGACCGCGATCTCCGTCCGGTCCGCCACCGTCAACATCATCCGTCCCAGCCCCACCCAGGGTCCCCTACCGCGCTACCCGCAACCCCTCGTGGCCTGCAGTGTTGCTACGACGGTATGACACCGCCAGGTCTAGTCGGAAAACCGCGGCCTCCTCGTCGACACAGCGATTCTTCTTGAGCCACAGTTTCTGATCCACGGGGCCCACGCTCAATGAAGGCACGGGCGGTCGCGACCGCGCCGAGAGAACAGGAGTTCGATGACTCTGCGGAGTCCCCGATGCAACTAACCGCGGCCGGACACATCACGATTGACCGAGCCGACGACGGATACACTCCACCGGCGCCCGACGATCCCCTTCAACAGCCTGATCGCATCTCCCCATGCAGGCCGACTGGAACAGGTCGGAAATTACTACGGCTTTACTATTTCACCACTTGGAGTGGCGCTGATCACAGTCCCATTGCCTCGTAGCCCGGTATCCGTCGACTTTCCGATTTTATCGCGGACGTTCTGCGGTGGCCCTACTTACCGGCTGCACGAAGCGCATGGCACATCAGATCATCAGACGGCGTACCAAACTTGCAGCTCGTCCTCCCACGCAACCCATCCGACCCAAGCAATCCAATCCGCCAACACAACGCCGTCAAGGAAGCCCCCATCGGCGACCAGAAGGTCGGGTGAGGCCGCCTACGACAACGGGGTCGACCGCGAAGGCTGCAACGGTATCCAACGAAAATAGGAAGGGCTGAAACCGATTCACTGCCCGGACGCCACAGCCGGGCAGTACTCACCTACAGGCCGTCGACCGGGACTTCCGTAGATATGTCCCCAAACTGGCAACACCTGCACGGCGACACCGCGACACCACGCAAAAGAAGAGGTCAGGCTGCAATTCTGCAACCTGACCTCTTGTCGCGATTCGTCCTGAACCGCTCTCTGTGGGCGAAGGGGGACTTGAACCCCCACGTCCCGAAGGACACTGGCACCTGAAGCCAGCGCGTCTGCCATTCCGCCACTCGCCCGTGGCTTGGTCATTCGAATGACCGGCGTCCGTGTGGACTTGAAAAAGATAGCACGCATCCGGGGGCAAAGGAAAAATCGATCACCGTTACACCCGCTGACCTGCACATACTACTCCGCGACGGTCGCCGATCGCAGATGTAACGGCTGTGACACGCGGTACAGGAGAAGCTCGTCGGCAACCGCCGAGACTTTCCGGCCGGTAACATGGCCTGACGAGGTATGCACGTCGACACGCCACATGACAGAAAGGTCCGGTATCCCGTGGGTTTCTTTGACCGGATCGAGCGGAAGCTCGAGTCCGCTGTAGACGGAGGGTTCGCCCGCGTCTTCGGCGGAAAGGTCGCACCCCAGGAGATCGAGCAGTCACTCCAGCGGGAGGCCGAGACCTCGGCCGAGGATCTGGGCGACGGTTCGACGCTGGTGGCCAACAGCTACACGTTGATACTGAGCGACTCGGACTTCGAGAGCGTCTCGGCCGAGTACGAACTGAATCGCAAGACCTTCTCTCGACACTTGGAAGACTTCATCCGCGACAATGGATGGCAGACTTACGGGTCTGTCGTCGTAGAGTTCGATCCAGAACCGTCACTGCACACCGGACAGTTCCGCACGCGCGGCGTCGTCGACCCAGATGTCTCGGCGCGACCTGTGGCCCCGCCCGGTGCGCCGGTGAACCGGCAACCACACCAACCCCAACGTCACGACCGAGGAGCCCGAGCCATGACAAATCCCCCCGGAAACGACCAGGGCGGTCAGCACCAGGGATACGCCCCGCAGGGCGACCCGAACCAGCAGTACGACTACAACCAGCAGGGCGGCTACCCGCAGCAGGGTTACGGCCAGCAGCCGCCCGCCGACCAGCATGGCTACGAGCAGCCGCAATACGGTCAGGCACCCCAGTACGACCAGCAGGGTTACAGCCAGCCGCAGCAGCCCCAGTACGACTACGGCCAGCAGCAGCCCGGTGGCTACGAGCAGCCCCAGGCCTACGGCCAGCAGGGTTACGGCGACCAGCAGGGTTACGGTCAGGCGCCGGCCGATCACGGTTACGGTCAGCCGCAGCAGCCGCAGTACGAGCAGCCCCAGTACGAACAGCAGGGCTACGGCGACCAGCAGGGTTACGCGCCGCAGGGATACGAGCAGCAGCCCTACGACCAGCAGGGTTACGGACAGCCCCAGTACGACCAGGTCCAGTACCAGCAGCAGGGCTACGCACAGCCGGCCGACCAGGGCTATGCCCCGCAGGGATACGAGCAGCAGGCGCAGTACGACTACGGTCAGCAGCAGCCCGGGGGCTACGAGCAGCAGGGTTACGCCCCGGCTCCGGCCTACGGTCAGCCCGCCGGCTACGCGCCGTCGGCCATCACGCTGGTCCTCGAGGACGGCAGCAACCGCACCTTCTCGCTGCGCCAGGGCTCCAATGTCATCGGCCGCGGCCAGGACGCGCAGTTCCGCCTGCCCGACACCGGCGTCTCGCGTCGTCACGTCGAGATCCGCTGGGACGGCCAGACCGCGATGCTGACCGACCTGAACTCGACCAACGGCACCACGGTCAACGACCTTCAGGTCAGCAGCTGGGAACTCGCCGACGGCGATCGGGTTCGATTGGGTCACTCGGACATCACGGTGCGGTTCCAGTAGAAGATTCCGCATAAGATGCGGTCGAGTGATTCACCGTCACTCGACCGCTGAATGCATCCGGGAGACCGGTGACCCGTCTGTGAGGGAGGTGATGGGGGTAGATGCAGGGCATCCTGCTGCAGGTGATCCGATTCGGGTTCCTCATCCTGCTCTGGCTTTTCGTGTACGCCATCATCCGAGCCATGCGCTCTGATCTCGCCGCGGCCGGCGGCAACCGCACGACTGTGCGTTCGGGACGCGCCGAACGCAAGCAGCGAGCCGGCCGACCCCGCGGCACCGCGCGCTACCTGGTGGTGACGGCCGGTGCGCTCGCGAACACGCGCATCACCCTCGGCACCCAGCCGGTGCTGATCGGGCGGGCCGACGACTCGACGCTCGTCCTGACCGACGACTACGCCTCCGAACGACACGCCCGCCTGTCCCCGCGGGGTGACGACTGGTACGTCGAAGACCTCGGCTCCACCAACGGCACCTACCTGGACCGCACCAAGGTGACCACCGCGGTCCGCGCCCCGCTCAACACGCCGATCCGTGTCGGCAAGACCGTGATCGAGCTGCGCCCGTGACCCAGGTACTGCGCTACATCGCGCGAAGCGACCGCGGTCTGGTCCGCTCGAACAACGAGGACTCCGTCTACGCCGGCGCTCGACTCCTGGCCCTGGCCGACGGCATGGGCGGCCACGCCGCCGGCGAGGTCGCCAGCCAGCTGGTGATCGAAGCCCTGCGCCCCCTCGACAACGACGAGCCCGGCGGCGACCTGCTGTCGGCGCTCGAACGCGCCACGGCCGACGGCAACAACGCCATCGCCGCGCAGGTCGCGAAGCAGCCCGAACTCGACGGCATGGGCACCACGCTCACCGCCATCCTCTTCGCCGGCAGCCGGATCGGTCTGTGCCACGTCGGCGACTCCCGCGGCTACCTGTACCGCGACGGTCAACTGAGCCAGATCACCCGCGACGACACCTTCGTCCAGAGTCTCGTCGACGAGGGCCGCATCACCGCCGAGCAGGCGCACACGCATCCGCAGCGGTCACTGATCATGCGCGCGCTGACCGGCCAGGAGGTGGAGCCGACGCTGATCATGCGCGAAGCTCGCGCCGGTGATCGCTACCTGCTGTGCAGCGACGGCCTCTCCGACGTCGTCAGCGACGAGACCCTCGCCGACACCCTCGGATCGATCGAAGACCACAAGGCGTGCGCCGACCGTCTCATCGAGCTCGCGCTCCGCAGCGGCGGCCCAGACAACGTGACCGTCGTCGTCGCCGACGTCGTCGACAACGAGTTCGGCGACTCCACCCCCATCGTCGGCGGCGCCGCAGGAGACGACGACGCCGCGGGTTACGTGCCCAACCCGGCCACCGCGGCCGGTCGTGCCGCCGCCCTGCGCGCACCGGCACCCAAACCCGCCCGACCGACGATCCACGACGACGAGGACGAGCCCGCAGCAAAGCGCAGCTGGCGCTGGCCGCTGGTGATCATCGCCGTGCTGGCGGCGATCGCCCTGCTGGTGACCGCCTTCTTCGTGGTCCGCTCCAAGGCGATGGCCAGCACCTTCGTCACGGCCGTCGACGGGAATGTGGAGATCTTCTCCGGCAGTCCCGACACCCTCCTGTTCTTCACGGTGCAGTCGCCCAATGAGCGCGCCTGCGTCGACGACCCGAACGCGGAACAGCCGCAGATCGACTTCCAGCCCGCGGACTCGACCTCGGACTGCAGCCCGCTGAAGGTGAAGGACCTCACCGGCATCGGCCGGAGCGCGGTGACGTCGAACAGCATCAAGAACGACGACCTCGAGACCACCCGCGAGCGGGTCCGTCAGCTGGCCTTCCTCCCCAAGTGCGCGCCGCCTGCGCCGCCCGCCCCCGAGCCCAAGCCCGGTGATCGCAAGCCGGAGGACCGCACCCCGGAGAAGCCGGCCCCCACCACCGCGACCCCGTCGCCCGTGCCCACCACCGGCGCCGACGGCCAACCGACCTGCCGGGACGCCGCATGACGTCCGCGCCCGCCGTGCACGCCCCTCCGGCTCCCCCGCCGAAGAGTTCCGGCCGCACCACCGAGGTGGTGCTGCTCTCGTTCGCCGTCTTCGTCGTCATCGGCGCTCTGCTCACCGTGCAGGGCGCTCAAGACGTCGGTCTGGGCTTCGAGTTCTTCAAGTACACGATCGCGTTCGTGGTGCTGTTCGGCGTCGCGCACCTGGTGATCCGTCAGTTCGCTCCGTTCGCCGACCCGCTGCTGCTGCCCTGCGTGGCGCTCCTCAACGGACTCGGTCTGGTGATGATCTATCGCCTCGACCTCGGATCGTCGCGCCGCGACGAGCTGGTGAAGGCCGACGAGATGACGCACAACGCCGACCAGCAGTTGATGTGGCTGGTCCTCGGCATCATCGCGTTCAGCGTGACGCTGATCGTGATCCGCGACCACCGCACCCTGTCCCGGTACGCGTACACGCTGGGCCTCGGCGGCATCATCTTCCTGTCGATCCCGATGGTCCTGCCTGCGTCGATGGCCGAGGTCAACGGCTCGCGCAACTGGATCAAGGTGCCCGGTTTCAGCATCCAGCCCGCCGAGTTCTCGAAGATCGCGATCATCATCTTCGTCGCCGCATTCCTGGTGTCCCGACGCGACCTGTTCACGACTGCGGGCAAGCAGTTCGCCGGCATCGACTTCCCGCGCCTGCGCGACCTCGGTCCCCTGTTGGGCGCGTGGGCCGTCGCGACCATCGTCCTCGCCGCCGCCAACGACCTCGGCACCCCGCTGCTGATCTTCGCGACCGTCCTGACCATGCTGTACGTCGCGACATCGCGGGTCAGCTGGCTGATGCTGGGCATCACGCTGTTCGCGCTCGCCGCCGTCGTCGCCTACCAGCTGTTCGACCACCTGCAGATCCGCGTCGCGATCTGGCAGGATCCGTTCGCCCAGTACGACACCTACGGCTACCAGATCGCGCAGAGCCTGTTCGGTTTCGCGACCGGCGGGATGTTCGGCACCGGGCTCGGCTCCGGGCGCCCGAACATCGTGCCGTTCGCCAACACCGACTTCATCCTCACCTCGTTCGCCGAGGAGCTCGGCCTGGTGGGTCTGGCCGCGATCATGATGCTGTACCTGGTCATCACGGTCCGCGGTCTGCGTTCGGCGATCGCCGTCCGCGACAGCTTCGGCAAACTCCTCGCCACCGGCCTGAGCTTCACCATCCTGTTCCAGGTGTTCGTCGTCTTCGGCGGTGTCTCGAAGCTGATCCCGCTGACCGGCCTGACCACGCCCTTCCTGGCGTACGGCGGCTCGTCGCTCCTGGCGAACTACATCCTGCTGGCCCTGCTGATCCGCATCTCCAACGCGGCTCGCGAACCCGACGCACCGAAGCAACGGTCGGTGCCCTTGGACGCGATGTCCACGCGGGTGGTGCGTAAACAGTGAACCGTCCCATCCAGAAGGTCGCGATCGCGGCGATGGTCATGGTCATCGCGCTGCTGGCGAACGCCACCTACGTGCAGGTCTTCAAGGCCGACGACCTCCGCTCCGACACCCGCAACTCGCGCGTCCTGCTCGACGAGTACGCGCGCCAGCGCGGCGTCATCGTCGCCGCCGACGGAACGATCCTGGCGGAGTCGGTCCCGACCGACAACAAGTTCAAGTATCTGCGTCGGTACCCGACCAAGGATCCGTCGGTGTTCTCGCCGGTCACCGGGTACTTCTCGTTCGTGTACCGCGCGGACCGGGGCATCGAGTACGCCGAGGACACCATCCTCAACGGCAACGACGACCGCCTGTTCACCCAGCGGTTCATGGACATGTTCTCCGGACGCGACCCGCGCGGCGGCAACGTCGTCACCACGATCGACCCGACGCTGCAGCGCGTGGCCTACCGCGAACTGAAGAATGCGGGCTGTGCCGGCGACTGTCGCGGCGCGGTGGTCGCGCTGGAGCCGAGCACCGGCAAGATCCTCGCCATGGCATCGACGCCCAGCTACGACCCGAACAGCCTCGCGTCGCAGGACTTCGGCGACGCCGAGAAGGCATGGAAGATGTACAACGCGGACGGCGGCGACGAGCCGATGACCAACCGCGCCATCGACGCCATCTACCCGCCCGGCTCCACCTACAAGGTGGTCACCACCGCCACGGCGCTGAAGGCCGGTCTGGGACCGCAGACCCGACTGACGGCGTCCTCGAGGATCACCCTGCCCGGCACCAACACCACGCTCTCCAACGACAGCGGGTCCACCTGCCCCGGCTCGTCCGGCGGCACGGTGACGCTGACGCAGGCGTTCCAGTACTCGTGCAACACCGCCTTCGTGGACCTGATGACCGCGAAGATGCCGGAGGACGGCGTCAGCCAGTTCACGGCGACGTCGAAGCTGTTCGGCGTCGGGGAGAACCCGCCCGGCATCCCGATGCGGGTGGCGCCGTCGGCCGTCGGCGACATCGCCGACCGTGCCGCACTGGGTCAGTCGGCCATCGGTCAGCGCGACGTGCGCCTCACCGTCCTGCAGAACGCGGTGATCGCGGCGACCGTCGCGAACGGCGGCGTCCGCATGCGCCCGTACCTGGTCGACAAGTTGCAGACCGCCGATCTGCGGACCATCTCCACCACGTCGCCATCGGCGCTGGGTCGCCCGCTGTCCGCGGAGGAGGCCGACAAGATCACCGAGATGATGATCCTGTCCGAGCAGCACACCGCCGACGCGCAGTCGGGCATCGCGTCGAAGACCGGCACCGCCGAGCACTCCGACTCGGCGGACGGCGGCGAGACGCCGTATGCCTGGTACATCGCCTTCTCACCGAGTTCCAATGCCCGGATCGCGGTCGCAGTCATTCTTGAAAATGGAAACAGGGGACAGGGTTCGTACGGCGGCGTCGCTGCCGCACCGATCGGACGCGCTGTCATGAACGCATACGCGGGAGGTGCTCGATGAGCCTGCAGAACGGCACCATCATCGCCGACCGGTACCGACTGGTCCGGTTGATCGCCACGGGTGGCATGGGCCAGGTGTGGGAGGCCCTCGACACCCGACTGGGTCGTCGAGTGGCCGTGAAGGTCTTGAAGGCCGAGTACTCGAACGACTCCGAGTTCCTGCGTCGCTTCCGCACGGAGGCGCAGACCACCGCTCGACTGAACGATCCCGGCATCGCGGGCGTCTTCGACTACGGCGAGACGCCCGACCGCAACGGCGGCGACCCGCTCGCCTACCTGGTCATGGAGCTGGTGGACGGTGAGCCGCTGAACTCGGTGATCTCCCGCATGGGACAGCTGTCACTGCCGCACACCCTCGACATGCTGGAGCAGACGGGTCGTGCACTGCAGGCCGCGCACACCGCCGGCCTGGTGCACCGCGACGTGAAGCCCGGCAACATCCTCATCACGCCCACCGGCCAGGTGAAGATCACCGACTTCGGCATCGCGAAGGCCGTCGACGCGGCCCCCGTGACGCAGACCGGCATGGTGATGGGCACCGCCCAGTACATCTCGCCCGAGCAGGCGACCGGCGGCGAGGCCACCGCGGCGTCCGACGTGTACGCGCTCGGCGTCGTCGGCTACGAGGCCCTGACCGGTCGACGGCCCTTCCTCGGCGACGGCGCCATCACCGTGGCGATGAAGCACATCCAGGAGCCTCCGCCGCCGCTGCCGCAGAGCGTTCCGGCGCCGGTCCGCGAGCTGATCGAGATCGCGCTGTCGAAGGATCCGACCCAGCGCTACGCGACGGGCGGCGAGTTCGCCGACGCCGTCGCCCAGGTGCGCGCCGGTCATCGACCGCCGGTGCCGCGGACCGCTGCCGCAGCAGGCGGTGCCGCCGCGGCCGCCGCCCCGATCGGCACGCGCGCAATGACCTCGCCGGTGCCGCCGCGCACCGCTGCCCACTCCCAGCCCTCGACGCGCACCGGCACGGCCGCCGTACACCGGCAGTCGGTCGACGACGGCGGCTGGAGCACCACCCACAAGGTGTTGACGGCCATCGCCACCCTGCTGCTGCTGGCCGCGATCGCGATCGTCGTGTACTGGCTGACGTCCAGCCCGTCGCAGACGCCGCCGGCCCCGACACACACCACCGCGACGGTCACCGAGACGCAGGAGAACACCCCGACACGGACGTCGCCGGACCGCACCACGACGTCGGAGGAGACCACCTCGGAGGAGACCACGACGTCCGAGGAGACCACCACCTCCGACGAGACGACACCGACCGACGAGACGACACCGACCGAGACGACGACCACGCCTCGACCCGGTTTCACCTTCACGATCCCCGGCTTCCCCGGAAACGGGGGGTGACTGTCCTTGAACGACGATCCGCACTATCTGTCCGAGCGGTACGAGCTCGGTGAGACGCTCGGCTTCGGCGGCATGTCGGAGGTCCAGTTCGCGCGCGACCTGCTGCTGCACCGCGACGTCGCGATCAAGATCCTGCGGCCCGACCTGGCCCGGGATCCGATGTTCTACATGCGGTTCCACCGTGAGGCCAAGAACGCCGCGAAGCTGAACCACCCGACCATCGTGCAGGTCTTCGACACCGGTGAGGCCGAGACCGACGAGGGTCCGCTGCCGTTCATCGTGATGGAGTACGTGGAGGGCGAGACCCTCCGCGACATCCTCCGCGCCTCCGGGCACATCGCCCAGAAACAGGCCATGACGTGGATGGCCGACGTGGCCGCCGCCATGGACTTCTCGCACCGGAACAACATCGTCCACCGCGACATGAAGCCCGCCAACGTGATGATCGACCGGACGGGTGCGGTCAAGGTGATGGACTTCGGCATCGCTCGCGCCCTCGACGACACGTCGGCCACCATGACGCAGACGTCCGCGGTCATGGGCACCGCGCAATACCTCTCGCCCGAGCAGGCGCGCGGCATCAAGGTGGATCCGCGCAGCGACATCTACTCGATGGGCTGCGTGCTGTTCGAGCTCGTCACCGGGGAGCCTCCGTTCACCGGCGACTCGCCGATCGCCGTCGCTCACCAGCACGTTCACGAGGATCCGCGCAGGCCGTCGTCCATCCGGCCCGAGATCACCCCCGAGCTGGACTCAGTGATCATGCAGGCGATGAGCAAGAACCCGGCCAACCGCTACCAGACGGCTGCCGACTTCCGCGCCGACCTGATCAAGGTCCTCGCCGGCGGCAAGCCGTCGGCCCCGATGCTGCTGACCGACGAGGAGCAGACCGCCCTCATCGACGCGCCGCGCATCGCCGTCCGCAACGAATCACTGCACAGCCGTCGACGGACCCGCTCCACCCGCGAGGACGAGACGGAGGTGCCGGCCGGCAGCGGAGTGTTCCGCAGTCGCCGCGTCCGGATCGCCGTCGCGATCGCCGCGATCCTGGTGATGCTGATCGGACTGTTCTCGTGGTCGCCGTGGTCGTCGTCGGCACCGCTGATCGCCGTGCCGAAGGTCGCCGGACTCGCGGCCGACGCCGCCCAGGCGAACCTGGAGCAGGCCGGCTTCTCGGTGAAACAGACCAAGGAGCCGAGCTCCGACATCGCCGAGGGTCTCGCGACCCGCACGGCGCCCGGTGACGACGTCCCGACCGCCAAGGGCTCCGAGGTGACGCTGTACATCTCCTCGGGCCCGCAGCGGCAATCGGTGCCCGACCTGCGTGGAAAGACCCCGGACGAGGCCAAGAAGCAACTCGGGGTGCTCGGCTTCACCGAGGTGAAGACCGAGGACACCGAGTCCACCATGAACCTCAAGGGCAAAGTGGTCCGCACCAATCCGCGGACCGGCCAGTCCGCCCCGGTGAACGCCCGCGTGATCGTCTACGTCGGCACGGGCCCCAAGGAGGTCAGTCTCCCGGACCTGCGCGGGCAGACCAGCGACGAGGCGGCCACCACCCTCAAGGGCCTCGACCTCGAGATGGCGACCGTTCAGGTGGACTCCGAACTGCCGTCCGGTGAGGTCGTCAGCACCTCGCCGGAGCCCGGCACGAACGTCGAGGTCGGCAGCATCGTCCAGGTGCAGATCTCCCGCGGCAACATGTTCGTGATGCCGAACCTGCGCGGCAAGACCCTCGCCGAGGCGCAGACCGCCCTCGAGCGGGCCGGTTGGGAGGCCAACACGCTGACGCAGCGCGAACGCGGCGTGGGGCTCGCCAGCAAGGACGACGGCAAGGTGGTCGGCCAGACCCCGTCGGCGGGCACCAAGCTGCGGAAGAGTTCGTCGATCGAGGTCGTGATCGGCCGGGCGAGCCTGATTCCGGGCTAGTCGGAATCCCAGCTAGGAGGCGCTGCCGGACAGCGCGTCGGCCGCCTGCTTCTCCAGCTCGGCGATCCGCGCCTCGGGGACGTCGAAGCCGCAGATGCGCAGCCAGTTGGCGAGCATGCGGTGACCGCCCTGGGTCAGAACGCTCTCCGGGTGGAACTGGACCGAGTGGATCGGCAGCTCGCGGTGCCGCATCGCCATGACGATGCCGTTCTCCGTCTTCCCCGTGACGACCAGACTGTCCGGGATGCTCTCCGGCTCCACGGTCAGCGAGTGGTAACGGGTGGCGACGAACGGCTGCGGCAGTCCCTCCAGGACACCGGTGCCGTCGTGCTCGACGAGCGAGGTCTTGCCGTGCAGCAGTTCAGGCGCCCGGGTCACAGTGCCGCCGAAGACCTCGCCGATCGCCTGGTGGCCCAGGCACACGCCCAGCAGCGGCTTGCGCGCCTTCGCGGCGATCCTGATGATCGGTTCGGTGGCGCCCGCGCGGTCCGGGGTGCCCGGGCCGGGGCTCAGCAGGATGCCGTCGAACTCGTCGACGACGGCCTCGAGATCGGCCAACCGCTCGTCGTCGTTGCGCCAGACCACGGCCTCGACACCCAACTGGCCGAGGTACTGGACCAGGTTGTAGACGAAGCTGTCGTAGTTGTCGATGACGAGGATGCGCACGTCATCCAGATTAACGGGTTCCCCTCCCGGGGCTCGACTCAGTTACCGTAGACATATGCCTAAGTCAAAAGTTCGGAAGAAGACCGACTACACCATCAACACCGCCAATCGCACCCCGGTGAAGGTGAAGGCCGGCCCGTCCGGCGTGCTGTACCAGTCGGTCATGTTCGGACTCATGCTGTTCGGTCTGGTGTGGCTGATGGTGTACTACCTCGGCGCCTCCACCAACAAGTACTCGGCGCTCGACTGGATGAGCAACCTCGGTCCGTGGAACATGCTCATCGGCTTCGGATTCATGGTCGTCGGCCTGCTGATGACGATGGGGTGGCGCTGACCGGAATCCCCGACGATGTCCGCCACGCGGAGGAATTACATGTGTGTAATTCATCCCCAATGTGGACAACTCCTGTGGATAACTCCGACAAGGCTGTGCATGAACAGTGGGCGACGCCGCTTCCCGCGGCGATCGCCCTGCTCGGCGTGGGCGTCGCACTCGGTGCGGCCGCCGCGGCGTCGTACGCCGATCCACCCGCGGTGGTCTTCATCGGCGTCGCCGCACTCGCGGCGTTCGGCATGGGACTGGTCTCACTGCTGAGACGACCGCGTTTGACGCTGCTCTCCGGTCCGCGCCTGGTCGTCAAGACGCTGTTCCGCGGTACGTGGGAGATCGACACCGCAGAGGTGGAGCGGGTGTCCGTGCTGCACACGCGCCGCATCGTCGGACGCACCAGGCAGCTGGTGATCGATCTCCCCGACGATCGCCTTCTCGTGTTCGGCCGTTGGGACTTGGGCGAAGAGCCGACGGTCGTCGTGGAGAAGCTGCGGGTCGCCGGCTTCAACGCCGAGTAGCCGACGACCCGATCACGTCAGCCGAGGCTCGCCGCCGTATCACCCGAGGCTCGCCTCGACGGCGAACGAGGTCCCGATGACGAGTGCGATCACCGCGAGGGCCGTGAGCCCGTACCACCCGATCTTGGTGACCTGCTGATAGGTCTGCTTCTCCGGCGGCAGGATCTTGACCGGCAGCCAGATGACTGCGGCGGCCGCCGCAGAACCGAAGACGAGTCCACCCAGGTGGCCGAGCAACGAGATGCCGGGGATGCTGAGCGAGAGCACCACGTTGATGACGATGACGGCGATGACGGTGGTTGCGGGCAGCTTCAACTTCAGCACCACCACGAGCAGTGCGCCGAGCAGGCCGTAGATGGCTCCGGAGGCTCCCGCCGTCGCCTTGAGGCCCGGCTCCAGCGCCATCACCGCGGCACTGCCGCCGAGGAGACCGACGAGGTACACCGCCAGGTAGCGACCGCGGCCGAAGAGACGCTCGAGATCGGCGCCGATCAGATACAGGGAGAACATGTTGACGGCCAGGTGCGTCACCGACCAGTGCAGGAAGCCGGAGGTCACCAAGCGCCAGTACTCGTTCTCGAAGCCGCCGCCGCTGATCAGCGCGCCCTGCTGCATGATCGTCGACCGGCCGAGGTTCGTGAACCCTCCGGCCTGCAGGACGACGGCGCCGAAGATCAGCACGTTGATCGCGATCAGCGCGTAGGTGACATAGGGCTTGGTGTGGGACGCGACATCGATGGTCGGGGCCGCCGCGTTCACCCGCGCCGCCGAGCTCGACTCGTTGACGCATTCGAGGCAGTGCTGGCCGACCGACGCCGAGCGGAGGCACTCCGGACAGGCCGACCGCCCGCAGCGTGTGCAAGACAACGCTGTCGGGCGGTCGGGATGCCGGTAACAGGTGGCGGTCAACTCAGCTGAGCTCGACGCTCTCGATGACGACGGCGTCGACCGGGCGGTCGGTGCGGTCGGTCGCCGTGGTGGCGATCGCGTCGACGACGGCCTGCGAAGCCGCGTCCTTGACCTCACCGAAGATGGTGTGGCGGCGGTTCAGGTGCGGGGTGGGGCCCACGGTGATGAAGAACTGCGAACCGTTGGTGCCCGGGCCGGCGTTGGCCATGGCCAGCAGGTAGGGGCGGTCGAACTGCAGTTCCGGGTGGAACTCGTCCTTGAACTGGTAGCCGGGGCCGCCGCGACCGGTACCGGTCGGGTCGCCGCCCTGGATCATGAAGCCGTTGATGACGCGGTGGAACACGGCGCCGTCGTAGAACGGGCCGCTGGCCTCGCCCTTCGCGTTCTTGGTGGAGTACTCCTTGGAGCCGTCCGCCAGGCCGACGAAGTTCTCGACGGTGACCGGCGCGTGGTTCGGGAAGAGTTCGATGACGATGTCGCCGCGATTCGTGTGGAGGGTCGCGGTCTTGTTCTGCTCACTCACACCGTCCATGAAACCATGTCCCGAGCCGTCGCCGCCCGTACTGGCGTCGGCCCCGTCTCACCTGGCACGCTGGATGGATGCCGAACAAACTGCTGGTGGTTCTCGCGTCCGCGCTCGCCCTGCTCCTGACGGGCCTCGTCGTGGTCCTGCGAAAGTCGCGAACGGCGCATCCGCCCGCTTCGCCGACCGTTCCGCGCATCGAAGACGTGCGTGGCCTCAGCAACGACTGAGGTTCTCCGGGTAATTTGTAGGCGTGACTTCCGACGATCCACGTGAGCAGGGCCCCAGCCGACCGCAGGGGCCCGGCCCGGCGTCCCCACCTCCCGGTCGGCCGCCGGCACCGTGGGAGAAGGCACCGACCGCTCCGAGTTCGGCCCCGCCGAATCGGCCCGCGCCGCGGCAGCCGGTGAACCCGCATCAAGTTCCGCCGATCCCCCCGGTCCCGCCCATGGTGGTCCGACAGGAGCCCCACCGCGATGCTCCCGCGGCCGGCCCCATCCCCGCGGCGCCGCCGCGACCGGCGGGTCCCAGCCACTCCGGTCCCCGACCGCCCGCGAGCGGTCCAGCCTTCCCGGCGCAGCCACCGCGGACACCAGCGGCCTCCGGCGCACCCCGGCCTCCGACGCCGGCCCCTACTCCGGCAGCGCCGAAACCCGCCCCGCCCGCGGACCGCGTCGACGCCGAGCCGACCGAACGCCCCCTCGCCTACTCCGCCGTGCGCGAGTCCGCGGCACCGGTCCGACCGTCGACCGCTCCCGCATCGACCGACCAGGCATCGCTCGACGCGGAGCACTCCCCCTCAGCCCCCAAGGAATCCGAGCCCGTGGCCTCTCTCACCGCGACCAAATCCGCTCCACAGCGCCTCAGCACCAACGCGATCGTCGCGTTCCTGCTGTCGGCCGTGGGTTTCCTGTTCCCGTTCGGCCTGTGGCTGGGCTACCGAACCCGTGCACGCATCGACAAGGGCAACGGCGAGTACGGGCGCGAGTTCGCGACCGCCGCGATCATCATCGGCTGGCTGTGGCTGGTCTTCCTGGTCCTGGGCCTGCTGGCCTACCTGTGGATCTTGATCTGACGTCATTGCAGGTCAACGCGTCTTTCACGACGACTTGAAACAAGTTCTCCTGGTGCGTCCCACCCCGATGTAGCTTGGAGGGTGTCCGCGCCCCGCGGGGCGATGCGCGCACCTCATGGAACGAGTGACAATGACTGATTTGACCAAGTTCTACATCAACGGCCAGTGGGTCGATCCCATCGGCGACAGCAAGCTCCTGGACGTGATCAATCCGGCCACCGAGCGGCCCGCCGGCACCGTCGCGCTCGGCAGCAGCGCCGACGTCGACGCCGCCGTGATCGCTGCCCGACACGCCTTCGAGGGGTGGTCGTCGTCCACCGTCGACGACCGCATCGCACTGATCGGCGCCATCCTCGGCGAGTACCAGAAACGTGCGGACGACCTCGCCGCCGCCGTGACCACCGAGATGGGCGCCCCGGCAGGCCTGGCCGCCGCGGCTCAGGTCCCGATCGGCATGGCGCACCTGGCGACGGCCGCCGAATCGCTGAAGACGTTCTCCTTCTCCGAGGACCGCGGCACCTCCCGGATCGTCAAGGAGCCGATCGGCGTCTGCGGGTTCATCACCCCGTGGAACTGGCCGCTGAACCAGGTCATGTGCAAGGTGGCGCCCGCCCTCGCGACCGGATGCACCATGATCTTGAAGCCCAGTGAGGTGGCACCCTTCTCCGCCGCGATCGTCGCCGAGATCTTCGACGCCGCCGGCGTCCCGGCGGGAGTGTTCAACCTCGTCAACGGCGACGGCCCCGGCGTCGGATCGGCGCTGTCCGCGCACCCGAACATCGACATGATCTCGTTCACCGGCTCCACCCGCGCGGGTGTCGAAGTGGCCAAGAGCGCCGCACCGTCGGTGAAGCGCGTCGCCCAGGAACTCGGCGGGAAGAGCCCGAACATCCTGCTCGACGACGCCTCCCTCGCCAAGAACGTCAAGGCCGGCGTCGCGGCGATGATGGTCAACTCCGGGCAGTCGTGCAACGCACCCAGCCGCATGCTGGTGCCGTCGCACCGACTCGACGAGGTGGCCGCCGCTGCCGCCGAAGCCGCCGCCCCGCTGACCGTCGGCGATCCGACCACCGGTGTCCGGCTGGGCCCGGTGGTGTCCGAGGCGCAGTTCGAGAAGATCCAGGGGCTCATCGAGCGCGCGATCGCCGACGGCGCCAAGCCGATCGTCGGCGGTGCGGGCCGCCCGGACGGTCTCGACACCGGCTACTACGTTAAGCCCACGGTGTTCACGAATGTCACCAACGACATGGAGATCGCCCGCACCGAGATCTTCGGCCCGGTGCTGGTGGTGATCGGCTACGACTCGGTGGACGAGGCCATCAAGATCGGCAACGACACCGAGTACGGTCTGGCCGGCTACGTCTCCGGCGAGGACCTGGAGCAGGTCCGGTACGTCGGCTCCAAGCTCCGGGCGGGTTCCATCACCCTGAACTCGGCGTCCATCGATCCGACCGCCCCGTTCGGCGGCTACAAGCGCAGCGGCAACGGCCGCGAGTGGAGCGACTACGCCTTCGACGAGTTCCTCGAGGTCAAGTCGCTGATGGGCTTCGGCGCCTGACCCGGCCCCGGACCGGAAAGCACTACCAACGCGTAACCCCGTCGAGAATCGGACATTCGCCGGTGTCAGCGCGGTGTACGCGTTGGTAGTGCTCGGGACGGTCGGTGCTAGCGGTTCTGGACCACCATCACCGGGCTCTGCGCCACATGCAGGACGGCCTGACTCGTCGACCCGAGTGTGAGGCCGCGAAAACCGCCGCGGCCGCGCGTGCCCACGACCACCAGCTGCGCCGTCTCCGACAGCGTCGCCAGATGCTCGGCGGGGGGCTCGGTGGTGAGGTCGATGGTGACCTCGACGTCGGGCAGTCGTTCGCTGTGCTCCGCGATCTGCGTCGCGACCGCGATCTCGGCGTTCCCGCGAAGATTCTCCAGCACCTGACCGGAGTAGCCGTGAAACACCTCGTCGGTGAATCCGCCGTACGAGTGCACCACTGTCAGCGGAGCCTTCAGGGTGGCGGCCGCATCGAACGCCCGCTCCAGCGCCGCGTCGGCCGCCGGCGAACCGTCGAAGCCGACCACCACCGGCCCACTGTCACGACCTCCGCCCGACGGCACCACGACCGTCGGGCAGTCGGAGTTGGCCGCGAGGTCGGTGCTGACCGAGCCGAGCAGCAGGCCGCGGACGCCACCGAGGCCGCGTCGACCCACCACCAGCATGTGCGACCGCGTCGAGACGGCGCGCAGGGCCAGGGCCGGTTTGCCCTCGATGACCCGGTGCTCGACGGGTGCGGACGCCGCACTCACCGCCGTCTGCGCAGCCGTCGCGACCGCCGACTCGGCCTTCTGCCGGGCGGCGTGCATCGCCTCCTCGTCGGACTGCATTGACAGGCGACCGAAGACCGTCGCGACCGGAGGCAACACCGACACGATGTCGAGACGCCGATTGAGACGCTCAGCCGACTTGGCCGCCCAGCGCACCGCCTGCAGTGCCTGATCCGATCCGTCGACCGCCACTGAAACCGCCGAATGAACCGTCATCTCCTCGATCCTTCCCATACGTCCCCCGCTTCCTCCAGCGTGCCAGAGGCGTCGGGGAATATGTCCTGGTCAGGGAAGTCGGGGACCTTGGTCCAGGGCCTCAGAGGTAGCTCTTACGGAGTTCCTCCGGCGACAGCGGCGACAGCAGTCCGGGGGCCACGTCGTACACGGTCTTGGCGCCGATGTCGCCCGCCCGATTCATGCGGGCCGCGGCGCGCGCGTATGCGACGAGGACGCTGGCGGTGAACTCCGGGTTCGACTCCAGCGCCAGGCTGTACTCGATGACCTGCTTGGTGCCCTCGGACGTCGTACCCCCGGACGTCTGGCCACTGCGGATCACGAAGCCGCCGTGCGGCATGCCCTGGTGATCGCGTGCGAGCTCCTCGGCGGTGATGAAGTGGACGGTGGTGTCGTAGGGCTCGAAGTAGTCGGGCATCGTCACGATGTCGGTACGCACCTGCTCGGCGTCGGCGCCCTCCTCGAGGACGACGAAGCATTCGCGGGTGTGGCGTTCGCGCGTCGACAGTTCGGGGTTCTCACCGGCCCGGACTCGCTCGATCGCGGTCTCCGACGGCAGCGTGTACTGCACGCCGGCGGCGACGCCGGGCACGCGGCGGACGGCGTCGGAGTGCCCCTGGCTGAGGCCGCGGCCCCAGAACGTGTACGTGGCTCCCTGCGGAATGATCGACTCGCCGAACACGCGGTTCAGGGAGAACAGCCCCGGGTCCCATCCGGTCGAGATGACGGCGGTGGTGCCCGCGGTCTGCGCGGCGGCGTCGACGGCGGCGAAATGCTCGGGGATGTGCGCGTGGTTGTCGTAGCTGTCGACGATGTTGTAGCGCCCGGCCTGCGCGGGGCTCTGCTCCGGGAGGTCGCTGCGCGAGCCGCCGCACAGGATGAGGACGTCGATGTCGTCCCGATCGCGGTCGAGTTCCGACATCGTGAACGCCTGCGTGTTCTCACCGACGGTCTGGACGCTCTGCGGATCGCGGCGGGTGAAGACGCCGACCAACTCCATGTCCGGGTTCAGTCCGATCGCGGTCTCGACACCGCGGCCGAGGTTTCCGTATCCGACGATGCCGACGCGGATGCGTGTGCTCACTGAAAGGTCCTTTGCGAAGTCTGCGGTGATCCGACCCGCCCGGTCGGCCGTGTCCGAGTCTATCGGCCGCTTCGTGCGTGATGCCGGACCCTCGACGCACGCCGCGTCGGCATCGATCGGGCTAGGATCGGTGCACTGTTCGTCGCTTCACGGGGGTCGCCATGCCGTTCATCGGTCTCATCGTCTTCGCCATGTGGGTCGTGGCGCTGATCGACGTGATCCTCGCGGAGGAGTACCGCGTGCGGCAACTCCCGAAGATCGCGTGGGTGTTCATCGTGCTCCTGCTGCCGCTGGTCGGCTCGGTGATCTGGTTCGCGATCGGCCGTCCCGAGGGCCCGCCGACGTTCTCGGGGTCTCCTCGTCCCGAACCCCGGACCACGGGTTTCCCCGAGTACGAGCGACCCGAGTACAAGGCGGCCATCGCTGCGCGCGAGGACGAGGAGTTCCGGCGCAAGGCGCGTGCGCGTGTCGAGGAGCAGCGGCGTCGGGCGCGGGAGATGAAGGACGGGGACCCGGGCGACGAAGGCTAGGTCGCGTTGGATGAGTCCACTGCCTAGTCAGCATCGATGAGCACCGCCCGCCCCAGCCACTGGCAGGCGAGCAGGGCCAGCTCCACGTTGAAGCGATCGTCCTCGATCGGCCGGCCCCGCATCTCCGTCGCGCGGTCGACGCGATACTTCACCGAGTTCCGGTGCAGGTGCAGGATTCGAGCGACCGCCTGATAACTGCCGTTCTCCCGGTAGAACACCGACAGGGTCTCCCTCAATCGCTCGGCCGCCTCATCGTCGGCGGCGAGCGGGCCCAAGGTGGAGACGACCATCGACCGCGCCGCCGGGAGGTCCCCGACCAGCATCGCGACGGTGCGGACGCCCGGGTCGTCGTAGGTCGTGACGGTGAGCGCCCGGTCCCGGGCGACCGTCGCGACCGAGTAGGCACGCACCGCCTGTCCGTGAGATTCTCGGAAGCCGGCGGTCGACGCACCGACCGAGCCGAGTGCGACACGAATGCTCCCGCTGGTCTCCTCATCCACCCGGCGGAGGATCGCCTCGTGATCCACCTCGGTCGAACCGCGTCCCAGCGGAATCCACGCCCATGCCAGAGACCGGTCCTTCGGGATGAACAGCGGCTGGCCCACGGCTCCGACAGCCTGCGCGACGGACCCGACCACGGACTCCAGCCGACGCAGCGCGCTGGTCGAGTTGTCGCGGGCACTCTCCCACAGCACGACTCCGAGATGTCGTTGGCGGAGGCGATAGCCCAGCGCCGACTCGGCGTCTCCGACGTCCATCTCCTCGCCCGAAAGGAGCCCGGCGAGGGTCGTCGCCCGGACCGTGCTGCGGTTGGCCAACCAGCTCTCCCGCTCGGATTCGTAGGCGACGACCACCTTCTCCGAGACTCGATCGATGTAGCCGAAGGCGAGCTCGTGCATCAGCCGGACGGCCGCATAGGCGACCTCGGGATCGGTACCCTCGAGCGGGATCTCCGCGAAGGCGAGGTCGACCATGCTGCGCTGCCCGAGTCGGTAGGCACTGATCAAGGCGATCGACGAGATGTCACGCTGCGCGAGACGTTGTGCATAGGCGGTCGCGGCGGGAGGCGGCTCCACGTCGTCCAACGCGAGCCCGTGCTGTGCGAGATGCACGAAGGTCTCCACATTGCTCTCCGTGCTGGCGCGCAGCAGTTCCAGCATCAGCGGGTCCCCGTGCAGAGCCGGAATGTTCTCCGCGATCTCCAGGTGCATCGCGGTCGCGAGTTCGGGCACTCGCTCGCCGATCGTGCGCGCCACCTCGCTGACCCGCGCTTTCGCCTGTTTCTGGACCTCTGCGACGGTGCGACGCGTCGTCATGCAGTGACCCTCCTTCTCACGCCTCGATATCAGCCTGGGAGATCCGAGGTGACCTGCCGCACATCATCGCACCACCGAGTGCGGCTCCGCAGACGGTCCGTCGATCACCAAACGATCAACCCATCTTCGTGCGCTCAGCACAGTGGCATCGGTCACCCATACTCCTAGCGTTGTTGTCAGTCACAACGCACGACACTCAGGAGAATCACACACCATGTCGCACAACCTCGAAGGCAAGACCGCCATCGTCACCGGCGGAGCCAACGGTATCGGTTTCGCCATCGCCCAGCACCTCTCGGACGCCGGCGCGAACGTCGTCGTCGCCGATCTCGACGCCGCCGCAGCCCAGGCCGCCGCCGACCAGCTGGCCAACGCCACCGCCATCGCGTGCGACGTCCGCGACGAGGAGCAAGTCAAGTCGCTCGTCGAGCAGACGGTCGCGACCTACGGCGCACTGCACGTGATGGTGCCGAACGCGGGCATCGGAGACTTCTCGCCGATCGTCGAACTGGATCTGAAGACCTGGCGGCACCTCATGTCGGTGAACCTCGACGGAGTCTTCCTCTCCATCCGCTACGCGGCACCGGCGATCATCGCGAGCGGCGGCGGCACCATCGTGAACGTCGCCTCGGTGACAGCTCTGGCCGGCACCCCGCTCATCGGCACCTACAGCGCCTCGAAGGCCGCCGTCGTCAACCTCACCAAGACGGCTGCCATCGAACTCCGCGCCCACGGGGTCCGCGTGAACGCGGTCCTCCCCGGCTTCATCGAGACCCAGCTCGTCACCGCCCAGGTGCAGGGCTTCGAGGAGAAGCTCGGCCTTCCCGAAGGCGGCTTCGCCGGCATGATCGCCCAGGGTCAGGGCCGGTTCGGCACGGTCGACGAGGTCGCAAAGGCCGTCCTGTTCCTGGCGGGCGAGGACTCGTCGTTCTGCAACGGCAGCGGCGTGGTCCTCGACGGCGGCCTCAACGCCGGCCTGTTCTGAGGAGACGACCCGATGCCGAACCCGTACCTGCCCTGGGAACGTCCCGCCGAATGGGGCGACCGCCCATGCCTGCGCGACGACCGCGAGGAGTTGACGTACGACGACTTCGCCGCCCGAGTCGCGGCCGCCGCCGAACAGTTCGCGGACCTCGGTGTCGCTCGCGGCAGCGTCGTCGCAGTGATGCTGCCGAACCGGATCGAGCTGCTCACCTCGATCGTCGCCGCGTGGCGCCTGGGTGCCACCGCGACACCGATCAACCCCGTGTTCACCGCCACCGAGGCCGAGTATCAGATCCGCGACGCCGACGCCGCCCTCGTGGTCGCGAACGACGCCACGGCGCCGACCGCCGGTCGGACACTGCTGCAGGTCGACGACCTGCGGACCGTCGCCCAGCGCCCCGCCGCCGCACCGATCACCGACAACAACGCGCCGGCCCTGCTCATCTACACGAGCGGATCCACCGGCAAGCCCAAGGGCGTGATCCTCACCCACGCCAACGTCTCGGCGATGTCGTCGATGATGGACGACTCCTTGAGTCTGAGTTCGGAGGACCACTGCCTCCTGGTCCTCCCGCTGTTCCACGTGAACGCCATCTGCGTCAGCTTCCTTGCGACGATGCGCAGCGGTGGTCGTCTCTCGATCCTCAGCCGGTTCCACCCGGTCGAGTTCATGACCGCGATCCAGGAGTTGCGGCCCACCTACTTCTCGGCGGTGCCGACCATCTTCAGCCACCTGCTGGCACTGCCCACCGAGATGGAGTTCGACACGTCGTCGGTCCGGTTCGCGATCTGCGGAGCTGCCCCCGCCTCCCAGGAACTGCTCGAGGGGTTCGAGGCCCGGTACGGGTTCCCGCTGCTCGAAGGCTACGGACTCACTGAATGCACGTGTGCCGCGACCGCCAACCCGATCGACGGTCCGCGCAAGATCGGCACCGTCGGCGTCGCACTCCCCGGCCAGACCGTGGGAATCATGGGCACCGACGGCACCCTGCTCCCCGCGGGCGAGCGCGGCGAGGTGGTCATCCGCGGCGACAACGTGATGCTGGGCTACCTCAACCGTCCGGACGCCACCGCCGAGGCCCTCGGCGACGGCTGGCTGCACACCGGCGACGTCGGGATCCTCGACGAGGACGGCTATCTGCGCCTCGTCGACCGGATCAAGGACATGATCATCCGCGGCGGCGAGAACCTCTACCCGAAGGAGATCGAGACCGTCTTGGCGCACGACCCCGCCGTCGTCGAGGTCGCCGTCGTCGGCCGCCCCGACCCGGTCTACGGAGAGGTCCCGGTCGCCTTCGTCGCCCTGCACCCGGAACGCACCACCACCGTCGAGGCGTTGCGCGCCCTCTGCGCGGAGCACCTGACGAAGGTCAAGGTTCCGGTCGACATCACCGTCCTCGAGACACTGCCGAAGAATCCCGTCGGCAAGCTCGACAAGCCCACCCTGCGCAAACACAGCGCATCCGCCACTGCCTAGGAGGCTGACATGGGATTCTTCACACCGGAACCGGAGCCGATGCCCGCAGGCGAGTTCCTCACGCTCCCGCTTCGCGAACGCCTGCGAGTGCTCACGACGTCGTGGGTGACGCTGGGATTCAACACCCCGCGCATGCTCCACGTGGTCTACGTCCTCAAGATGCTCGGCCTGTATTTCGCGGTCGGTCTCGCGATCACGTCGTGGACGACGTCGGGCGTGGAGTTCACCGATCCTTCGACCTGGTTCACGCACATCGTCGTCTATCAGAAGCTCGCCGTGTGGCTGATGCTCCTCGAGGTCATCGGTCTGGCCGGCGCCTTCGGTCCCCTCTGCGGACACTTCGTCCCGATGCTCGGCAACATCCGCTTCTGGGTCCGGCCCGGCACCATCCGGATGGCGCCGTGGGCGCGGAAGGTCCCCTTGACCGGCGGCGACGAACGTACCGTGGTCGACGTCGTCCTCTACCTCGGGGTTCTCGCGAGCCTGGTGTACCCGTTGGCGATCAACGCTGTCCCCGTCACCCACGTCCCGGACGGCACCACAGCCCAGGAGCTGATCCCCGCCTACGCGTTCATCCCAATCTTGGTCCTGATGCCGCTGATGGGTCTGCGCGACAAGGTGATCTTCCTGGCCGCCCGTGCGGAGCAGTACCTGCCGATCATGCTGTGGTCGGCGATCCTCGGAGCACTCGTCCTCCGCGACGGCGCCACCGAAGCGGACTTCGTCAACCTCGTCATCGTCTTCAAGATCATCATCGTGATCGTCTGGGTCTGCGCCGGCGTCTCGAAGCTCGGCGAGCACTTCATCAACGTGATCCCGCCGATGATCTCGAACAGCCCCGGCCAGTTGAACGTCGTGAAGAAGGCCCACTACCGCGGGGCACCCGACGACCTGCGCCCGAGCCGACTGTCGTGGTTCATGGCTCACGTGGCGGGCACCGCGGTCGAGATCGTCATCCCGCTGCTCCTGCTCGTCACCACCAACGCGACGGTGGCCACGGTCGCCGCACTGCTGATGCTGGTCTTCCACATCTTCATCACCTCGACCTTCCCGCTGGCCGTTCCACTGGAGTGGAACGTCTACTTCGGTTACATCGCAGTCGTGCTGTGGGGCGGTTTCGGCGCCGGCTTCGACGTCGCCACATACAGCATCTGGAACTTCCACAACGCATGGATCCTGATCCCGGTGTTCGCGCTCGGCCTGTTCGGACCGATCCTCGGCAACCTCCGCCCGGACCTCGTGTCCTTCCTGCCCTCCATGCGGCAGTACTCGGGCAACTGGGCCTCGGCGGTCTGGGCGATGAAGCCCGGCATCGAGGAACGTCTCAACGAACTGCCCCTGGTCGAGAACCAGATCGACCAGCTTCAGCGCATGGCGCCGACCCCGTACCCGCTCGACGAGGCCGACCGGACCGTGCAGAAGGCCATCGCCTGGCGGTCGATGCACAGCCAGGGCCGCGGACTGCTGTCGGCGATGTACGAGCACCTCGACGACATCGAGGGTCGCACCATTCGCGAAGGCGAGTTCATGTGCAACACCATCCTCGGCTGGAACTTCGGCGACGGTCACCTGCACGACGAGCGGCTGATCGCGGCGGTCCAGAAGCGCCTCGACCTGAAGCCGGGCGACCTGGTCGTCACCTACTGCGAATCGCAGCCGACGCCGTGGAAGACCAGCACGCCTCAGCAGTACCGGGTCATCGACGCCGCGCTGGGCGTCGTGGAACGCGGAAGCTGGCAGGTGCCGGACTGCGTCAACGAGCAGCCGTGGCTGCCCAACGGCCCCGTCCCCCTCGCGGTCTCCTGGACCGCCCCGGGCTACGTCCGCCAGAGCACCCTCACCGGTGGCTCGGCAGGCCGGACGACCACCTGACGACAGCAGTCACACAGCGGCAGCGGACCCAGCGGGGCCCGCTGCCGCTATCCGTCTCATTCGGTAGGTGTGCGTGACCGGCTCTCAGCCTCCGCTCTGCAGCGCCGCACCCATCGCCGCGATGAGCGCCTGCAGTCCTTTGTACGGCCGGACGATGACGGTGAAGTCGACGATCAGGCCGGCGTCGTTCCAGGTGATGATGTCGACGCCCTCCAGCGAGAGTCCGTCGACCTCCGCGGTGAACTGCAGGACCGCTGAGTCCTCGGCATACCACTGCCTCCGATAGGTCAGCGTCGGACCGAGCACTCCCAGTGCGGCCCACAGGTACGCGAAGGTGACATCGCCGCCCTCCTGCGGTGTGTGGACGGCCGGCGACTTGAAGACCGCGCCCGGGGCGATCAACCCGCGCAGTCGTGCGGCATCAGGCTCAGCGATCAGGCGGTGCCACTCCTCGATCACGGGCGGCATGGTCTGGGACGGTGTCATCTCGTGCCTCTCTTCGACGGTCGTCTCGACTGTAGGCAGGTCGGAAGGTGTCATTCCGTTGAATGACACGACGGAACGCCTAGACCTTCGTATCCGACGTACCCAGCACACGGATTGACGAAGGGTACAAAGATGCGAGTTCGTACAGCCATCAGCGCGATCGCGTTCTCAGTCATGGCAGCCACGATCGGTGCCGGAGCCGTCGGGAGCGGACAGGCGGCGGCCCAGCCGTCACCGTCGTTCGGATCCTCCTCGGCGTCCTGTGCCGAACTCCCGTCGCGCGCCGTCGACGCCGCCGTCCATCGACTGCCTGCCCCGTTCCCCGGCCGCGACATCGCTTGGCGCGTGTACAAGCAGGGCTCCTCGATGGACTGCTCCCTGAACTGGGTTCAGGTGTTCCCGGAAGGCGCCACCGGTAGCTCTCCGACGCAGATCCTGTTCTTCGACCATCACCGCTACGTGAACACCGCGACCCCGAAGTCGACGGCCTTCACCCACGTCAGCGGCAGCGCCTGGCCCGGCGAGGTGACCGTCGAGTTCCGGTGGCTCATCGGCGACGACACCACGGCGCACCCGCGCGGTCACGCGACCGTCCACTACCAGCTCCTGCCGTTCATCCCGCCGTTCCCGATCGAACCGCTCCCGCCGCAGGTGCTGCGGTAGCGGAACGCAGAAACCCGGAAGCGAGATTCGCTTCCGGGTTTCGTTTTCTTACTGTGGACGCGGGTGGACTCAAACCGAACACCTGGCAGCGGTTCGAGCGGCTGAGTTCCGCGTGGAATCAGGCGAAGCTCGTGCTCGGCGATCAGCCGGACGGTGCCGCTGACGATGAGCCGGGAGTCGTCGCGAACCCTAGGAGACGAGCTAGAACACCCCTCACGGAGAGCCAAGTGGACGCTATCCGAACAGCCCGCGCGAACGGTGAGAGCGTGGTCTCGATCTGTCGGCGGTTCAACGTGCATCGGATGACCGTCTGGACGCACACGAGAGACTTGTTCTGACGTCTCCTTGTGCTGCACACTCCGAGGTGACCGTGCACGAGCTGCGGCACACGAGCGTTGCTGAGTCCGGAGGCTTGTCGGCTTGACTTGCGATAATGGCACCGTGAAGTTTAAGCGCCGCAACCTCGAAGCTCTTGCTGACCTCATCGTGGGCAACACGGGCCGTGACGACGCCGAAAATGAGGACGAAGCCAAGTACTTCCCCTACCGGTCCAGCATGTACATCACCTCGTTCTTCCAAGAGCTGGAGACGGAGTACCAGCATGACGGTTCCACTCGCCACCGCTGGGTGGCAGATGTGCTGGAACAGATGCTGGCCGAACCGCACGACGGACCCAACCGCCCGCCAGAGATCTTCTGTCGCCTCATCGATCAGCTGATGAGCCCGGCCGATCGGCTCAACGAAGGGTCAGACCGTCCACGGGCGCTCGCGCAACTCAACGAGGTCCTTGGCCGCGAAGGTTTCGAGGCATTCTATGGCGAGGACAACCACTGCTATCTGCGTCATGTCGGCACCCAGACCGTGACCATCCTTGCCACCAACCCCCACCGACCCTTCAGCAAGGCTGAGCTGGAACGGCGGCAACTCCTGACGGCGTACCTCGACCAGTGCAGCGAGGATGACCTCATCGAGGAGGTGCTACTCCCGATGTTCAGACAACTTGGCTACCACCGCATCACGGCCGCCGGGCACAAGGATAAGGCTCTGGAGTACGGCAAGGACATTTGGATGCGCTACACCTTGCCGACGCAGCACATTCTCTACTTCGGAATCCAGGCGAAGAGGGGCAAGCTCGACGCTTCGGGGGTAACCAAGACGGGTAACGCCAACATGGCTGGGATCCACAACCAGGCGCTCATGATGCTGGCGCACGAGATCTTTGACCCCGAGACCAATCGTCGCGTACTGGTCGATCATGCCTTCATCGTGGCGGGTGGCGAGATCACCAAGGCGGCGCGCAACTGGCTCGGCAACGCACTCGACGCCCACAAGCGCAGCCAGATCATGTTCATGGATCGCGACGACATCTTGAACCTCTACGTCGTCGCAAACCTACCGCTACCAGAAGGTGCGTTGCCGCCAACGCCAACCAGTCCGTGGTCCACGAACGCCGAGACTCCGTTTTGAACCGCGACGGCGTTCGCCACGGCATCGGTGCGACGAAGCCAAGTTGACCTACGCTGCTAGCCTCGGCTGGCTAGCAGAATCGAGGAAGGAGTGCGGTGAATAATCACTTTCAAAAGGCAGGTGAGTTCCTGCGAGATACTGTGCAGGAGTCTGCTCGACAGGTATTGAGCGATCATCGTGATGACGGCCACATAAGGGGTTTTAGTAGCGCTGCTGGTATAGCCTTGCGCCGAATTCAAGAGAAGCTTGATGCGTACAGAGAACAGATGAAGGGTCCAGGTCTGTCCAAGTCTGAGCAAGCGAGCTACGCGCAACTGGACGAACTGAAGTCTGAGATCGAGGCGGAATGCGACCGCTACTGGCGAGGCAGCGGCATCGACTGGAGACCTCTAAAGCCGGTCGCCAAGGGCGTCGTCAAGCGAGCCAACGAATCACAGTCTGACGACTGAAGTGATGTCTCGCTTCTAGTTGGGAAGGCTGGGATCCTCGTGCAAAGTCGTACGCTGGCATCTCCGTGTCCTCTCCGACTGAGTCATCTCGACACGAAATCTAGATAATCGCGTCCTGCATGACCAACATGTGATTCATAATCGACAACTCCTTGACCTTGCCAAGCCCGGGAAAGTGCTGACGCTGATACAGATCGCGGAACCCGTCGATTCCTAGGTTTGTTGGGAGCGACCTTTCGTCAACGAAGTCGATGAGCTTCTCAAGGGCCTCGAAGAACTTCCCAGCCGGGTCATCCTGAGTCTCATTGCTTTCAGAGCAGAAGTGCTTCAGACGGACGACATCACCTGATTCATAAGTGAAGTGAATAACTACCGCATAGGCTGGACCGCCGCCTGGCTGATATCCCCTTCCAAGTGTGAGGAAGTCGCTGACGCCGAGGTAACCTGCGCTCTTGTAGCCAGCAACGCGAGTGCTGAAGATCCCCTCTTCACGACCGACATACTCTCGATTGCGCGGCAAGGAAGGAAACGGGTCGTTCGCCCAGACCACCGGAAGGCCTCCGAGGGGCAGACCATATGACGCCGGGACCGTCCGATCTTCGGCAATGTTCCATCGAACTCCGTGATACGTCGCACCTTGCAGGGTCACGGAAAGATCCAGTTCATGAACGATATCGAGCGTGAACTGGTGCCCAGCGCCCCTAGCCTCACTGATCCAGCGCGACATCGCTGCGTGATCAGCGTCGGCATTGGAGAGGACGGCAAGTCCGTGGTGCTCGAGAAGAGCGTTCTCAAGGTAATAGTCGCCAAGTTCTCTCCAACTACCCTTCGAACGTAGATCACCGACCGAAGGGTTAAGGACGAGGTCACAACTGGCCCCCTCTTCGGCTATCGCTCCCAGCCTGCGTGTGAAGAGGTCATTTGGCGCGGCCACCGGCTCAAGAATCGGTGTGACACGCGAAGATGCAGCGAAACTTGAGGCGCAGTTTCGAACAGCAAATACCTCGTGCTGTCGTGCCCTCAGCCTAGGCATATACATTTGCAACCTCCTGGTTCATCCAGTCTTGAAGACTGGATATCTGCTGCCTCGTCGGATCGAGCTTCAATACGGCGGGCCGCACCGGTTCGGGCAATCGAGCGATCAATGTACGGCCAGCCCGCGGCTTTCGCTCTCTCAGCTGATCGGCTACCGCGTTGTGGAAAATCAGCGGGTCCAGATCTCGGGAAGCTGCTAGTGCGTATGAGAACACCCGCGTGTTCGGGAGATCGGGAACAGTAGAGCCAAGAGCAGACAGGACTCTGAGATACTCTGCGCGACGAAGTGACCGCATTAAGACCTCTGAATCAAGGTATTCACGGCTAAACTCCGCATCGCGGACAGTCTCCACGCGACCGTTCGCATCAAGCCAGTGAAGACCGACAGTCTCGAACTCCCGGGCAGCGAGCACTCGTTCCACTACGCGCTTTGATGCCATAACAGATACCAAGGGTGCAATTTTCCTGTAGTCGTGTAGTTGGCTATCGAGTCGGGAAGTGTTGTCGAGGTCGCTCTTAATCTCGACGGCGTGCAACGTGTCTGTCACGGCCAAGAAGTCGACGATGGAGCGGCCGACCCTGAACTCCGGAAGGAGGATGCCGTCGCTCCAGGGGATCATCTGACCGAGAACGGCTCTGCGGTAGACGAGATCGTTACGGTAGTGGCGCGAAAGCCATCGGTCACATCGCCAGATCAGAGTACGAACGGTGGATGCACCGGTGGCTAGACCACTCGCAACGAGACTTGAAATGGTGCGATTCGCTAACTTCGATGCTGGGCCGTCTCGCATCGCTGATCGGAGGACGGGTGCCGAAAGCAATGCCGAGGCCGCTGCCGCCTGGCTCTCTACAACGCTCATGATTTGGCCTCGTTCGGGGGTCCGTACATCAGCCAGTCGAGGGTCACGGCCAACTTGGCGTACTGCGTGAGGTAGTAGGACTGCTGACGATAGCTTCGGTTGTTGTTCAGGTACTCTCGCAAGCCCTCACCGTCGCGGGTCTCGTCGAGCAAAGACCAAGGGTGGCCAAGAATCCAGTCCTCTCCTTCGCGATCGAGCACGTCTTGAAAGGTCACACCATCCGGGAGAGAGCGTTTTCCCAGGTTCTTGGTTTCTCGGGATATATAGGAATGAATTTTGGATGGGACCTCAACCTGCGGCAGCAAGCTCCCCGCCTCGTCAAGGAATCCACCTTGCCGGAGATGCTTCCAGTAGGGCACATACCAGTTGCTAGCGAAGGAACTCCCGAACGCCTCCGATATCACCTGGTCACTGGGAAGCCCACGGTCTGGCGAACCAAGCACATCATCAACAAGGTCCCAGCGAGACAGGCCAATGATCCCTTTGACTGTCATCTTGGCACCAACACCAAACACCACGTCGAGTTGATCCGAAGCTGACTCAATGTCGGAAACCTGCACGAGTCGACCGTCAGGATCGTTGCTCTTCACGAGTTCGTAAATCTGATTCTTGAGCTGACGTAGAACACGAGCCGGAAGCGCCCTCTCCTTGATTCCTAGCGCTCGAAAGACGTCGATGAAGTCAGGGACAACGATCTCAAATGCCTCGATTTGACCACCTTCGATCTGCACGGTTCGAGAGCGAATCTCTGGGGAAGCTTCCGAGTCCCAGTTGACGAAAAGAAGGCGCTCCTTAAGCTTGCTCGCGTTGGTGCCACGCATCGCCTTCACCAGCGAACGAAGTATCTCAAGTACGTTGTTGTCGCTCAGGCTGTAGCCAAGGAAAACGATCGGGTGCTCGACGAAGAAGGTCATCAGCTTGGCGGCAAGGTACGCATCTCGCTCTTCAAAGTCCTCGTAGTCCTCCCCCGTCAGAACGAGTGAACGCGGCTGCTGCGAAGACCCGTGAATCATGTAGATTTCCGCGATACCTTGTGGATCGGCAAACAGCAACTCATCTTGGCCAGTAAAGACGGTGTAGTCAGGGTAAACAACGGACATCAGCCTGTCGAAGTTGGTCGTTATCACTCCTTCGACATTTGCGCTCTGCAAGAGCGAGAACTCGGAAGCGTACTCGGCCGTCGGCTCGAATCCTTCAATCGCTTCTTCGAAGTACCTTGCCACTTCGATCTTTAGCGCTGATGAGGGATCAGTAACCTCAATACCATACCTGTCTCTCGAATCTGAGAATCGCTTATCGGACCACCACACCGAGTAGAACTCGTTGGCTAGCCTCAATCTTTCGTCGGGGGCTTCTCCTGTCCTGAGCGGTTCGGATTGATTGCGGCAGCGCTGATTATGTCGGTCGGGTACGACAGGTCTGCCGGGTGCCGCCGGTTCGCGGCCGGGTTTCACGGGCCCGGAGAGGGTGCCTTTCAGATCGTTCGGATAGGAGCGGTGTGCTGGTCAGCTGCTGTTTGTGAAGGCGTCGAGGCGGTGGAGTCCGGTGATGAGCAGGCCCGTGTACTTGGCGCGGGTATCGAACCGAATTCGCCGCCGGCGGGCGTGACGGGCCAGACGAGCTGCGATCGAGAACAACCGAAGTCGCAGCGTCTTGAGTTCCCAGGTTCGCGTGTTTGTGCTGGTGAACGCCAGCAGTTGCATCCATGCGTTCAGGTCGAACGCCAACGCCACGATCGCGGTCCAGATCTGGTTCTGCGCGAACGAGTGCAGCGGCAAGTTCATCAGGCCGCAGTCTTTGCTCTGCCGGATCCGATCCTCGCACCGAGCGCGTCGGCGGTGCCGCAGTTCCAGGTCGGCGTGCTGCCCGAGTTTGGTATTGGTCGCGAACGCGGTCAGCCGCCACCCGTTCCGGTCGGTGATACGCAGTTGTGCACCGGGGTGCGGTTTCTCCCGCCGCACGATCACTCGCATCCCGGGCGGCCATCCCGTCAGGTCTATGACTCCGGTCAACTCGGCGACGTCAGCACCTTCGCGCGGCTCGCGGTCACTGTTGTAGGCCGGGGTCCATGCCTGTTTCGGGAGTCGGTCGATGATCTCACCGAGCCGGGCGTCCAGACCGAACCCGACCGAGTACGAGAGTCGTTGTTTATGCAGGTAGTCGAGGAAGTCGTGGGTGGCGCCCGCCGAGTCGGTGCGGATCAGCACCTTCCGGCCGGGACGTGCTGGTAGACCTGGGATCTGTGCCAACACGGTGCGGGTGGTGGCGATGTGATCGGCGGCGGTGTTCGATCCGGCGTTGCCCGGCCGCAGCAGGATCGTCCCGGCTTCACCCGCACCGCCCGGTCCGTGGTCGATGAACGCGGTCATCGGATGAAATCCGTAGCCGCCCTTGTAGTTTCCTGCTGCCGCTTGCTTGTCGGAGTGGGCGGTGACCAGAGTCGCATCGAGATCGATGACCAGCGGATTCCTCGCCGAGATGCCGTGGTTCGGAGCGGCTGTGCCGGCCAGAGACCACACCCGTGCCCGGGTCGCGGCGCGCGCAGCAGCGATCGCTGACATGGCCTCGACTGGCGTGGCGGCGAGGGCGGAGATCAGGCGAGACACGGTCGGGTCGGAGGCGACATGCCCGAACGCCTCGGGGTGATCGCGGACGGTGGCAATGTCGGCGAGGCAGTCGCCGCCGGCGACCAACGCCACCGCGAGATCGGCGACGATCTTGCCCGGATCGTGCCAGGCCAAAGGTTTGCGCCACGGCGCCAACGCTGTCGACAACTCTGTTGCCAGGCCGCTGACCTCGACTGTGCGGGTCAGCAGGATGGTTCCGGCGTGGGACACGAGGTTCTTGCCGTCCCCGGCGGCAAGGATCTGTGGGTAGAACACGGTAGAGTTGCTCACCAGGAAGGTGCTCCTTCGCTCTGACGTAATCGGACTGTCGCAAGAACGATTATCGCAGGTGAGAGCACCTTTCTTCATGCTTCAGGCCGGGCGAGTCGAATTCACCGATGAAAGGCGGAGGCTAGTGGTATCCGCTACCGGGTTCCCGGGGTTCAGCGGCACCCACGCCGCACCGGCGCGCCAGATTCCCAACACGCACAGCCACGACGCCGGCGAGTTCGGGGACAGGACTGCAACCTTGGCTTCGCGCTCCAGGCCCAACGACAGCAAGCCGTTAGCCACTCGGTGCGTGAGCCGACCCGCCTGCTCGTACGTCCAAGTCTCTTCACCCATTTGATAGGCGACTGCGGTCGGGTCCATCGACCAACCGCGATCAAAGAAGTCGGTAATCATTCTTCTATTCACTTCCCAGGATGATGACGCTGGCTACGGCTTCTTCGCCGCGATGGAATCCGCCGCCGTTCTCGGCCAGCGCGATCCGCGCTCCCTCGACCTGACGACTGCCGGCCCGACCGCGGAGCTGTTCGACCAGCTCGAAGACCTGCCCCAGTCCGGTGGCGCCGATGGGGTGTCCCTTCGACTCCAGACCACCGGACGGGTTGATCGGGATCCGGCCCCCGATCGTGGTATCCCCCCGCAACGCCGCCGGCCCGCCGTCGCCCTCGGGCACCAGCCCCATGAGCTCGGACTGCAGCAGTTCGCCGAAGGCGGTGGCGTCGTGCACCTCCGCCACCGAGACCTCTTCGGGCCCCACGCCGGCCTGCTCGTATGCCTTCTGAGCGGCGCGCGAGCTGACGTGGTTCTCGAAATTTGTGATGTCGCGGTCGGTGCCGGTCGCCACCGAGAACGCGAGGACCCGCACCGGCACACCGGCGGCACGCAAACGCTTGAGGCCCGCCTCCGTGCACACGATGGCAGCGGCCGCACCGTCGGTGACCGGGGAGCACATCGGCACCGTGATCGGAGGGGCCAGCGGACGGGCCGCCAGCACCTCCTCGATCGTGAAGTTCTTGCGGTAGAACGCTCGTGGGTTATCGATGGCGTGAGCATGGTTCTTGGAAGCAACGGCGGCGATCTGTTCTGCCGTAGTGCCATACAATCCCATGTGCGAACGCGCCATCGCGGCGTAGATGTCCATGAAGATCGACCGTCGGCCAACGTCCGAGGTGTCCGACGCTCCGCCGAGGATCGCCAAATCGCGATCCAGACCCGCTCGATCGTTCACGTCGAATCCGCCCTCGAACACGGCCATCGCCGCGGCCGGATCGTCGGTGTGCATCTTCTCGACACCGACGGCGAGCGCGACATCGGCGAGCCCGGCACGAAGGTGTGCACACGCCAGTGCGAACGCGGATGCGCCCGTCGCACACGCATTCTCGACGTTGAACACCGGGATCGCGCCGATTCCCATCTCACGCAGCGCAATCTCACCCGGAACGGACGTCTGCCCTTCCAGACGGCCCTGGGTGGCAGTTCCGAAGAATGCCACGTCGAGCGATCCGGTTTCGGCGCCGGCGTCCGCCAAGGCGTCGCCGACTGCCGAGGCCACCAGCTGTTTAACGCTGAGGGCTCGATGCACACCGAACTCCGTCATGCCAACGCCGGCCACCCACAATTGCTCTACTGAACTCACGTCAGCTCCGTTCTAGAAATTGTCGAGCGATCAGGAGGCCGGCGGCAGGTACACGGTCTGCAGGTGCTGGCACGACGCCAGACCCTCCGGTCCGAGTTCGCGTCCGAGACCGCTCGCCTTCATGCCGCCGAACGGCGCGACCGGCTCGGTCATGAAGTGGTTGATGCCGACGGTGCCGGCCTCAATGCGACGGCTCAGCTCCCGGCCCTTCTCCTCATCCGAGGTCCAGATAGTTGCCGCGAGACCGTACTTGGTCCCGTTGGCGATGCGGACGGCATCGTCGATGTCGTCGTAGGGCATCACCAGGACGACGGGGCCGAAGATCTCTTCCTGCGCGATGGTGCTGTCGGGTTCGACGTCCGCGAACAGAGTCGGCTGCACAAACCAGCCCTTGTCGAGACCCTCCGGACGATCGGCGCCACCGACGACCACGCGGCCACCTTCTTCGATGCCCTTGGCGATGTAGCCCCGGATGCGGTCGAGCTGACGCTTCGATACCACCGGGCCCACCTGGGTTTCCGGGTCCAGCGCGTCGCCGACCTTGACGCTCGAGAACAGTCCGGCGAGGGTCTCGACGACCTCGTCGTAGCGCGACCGCGGGGCGAGCACCCGCGAGCTCAGCACGCACGTCTGGCCGTTGTTCACCAGCGTCGCGACGAACAGGTTCTCCACGCTCGCCGCGAGGTCAGCGTCATCGAGGACGATTCCGGCAGACTTGCCGCCGAGTTCGAGGGTCACCGGTCGCATCAGTTCACCGCACTTGGTGCCGATCTCCTGACCGACTGCCGTGGACCCGGTGAAGCTCACCTTGTCGATGTCCGAGTGAGCAACGAGGTGTGCTCCGGTGGCCCCGCCGCCGGGGACGAAGTTGATGACGCCGTCAGGAACGCCCGCAGCCTGGATCGCCTCGGCCATGATGTACGAGTCGAGCGAGGTCTCGATGCTCTGCTTCATCACGACCGTGCAACCGGCAGCCAGAGCCGGTCCCATCTTGGTGGCGCAGATCAGGTTCGGGTAGTTCCAGGGAATCACCATGCCGACGACGCCGACGGGCAGGTGGCGGACCACTGCGCGGCCGCCGAGGACGCCGGGGCGAACCTCTTCGAACTCGGTCGTGCGGGCGAGCTCGGCGTAGTAGCGGTAGATTCCGGCGGGCAGTGCCGACTCCAGCTGGTGCGCGAGGGTGATCGGCATGCCGTTCTGCTGCGCGACGAGCGGAGTCAGCTCCTCCACTCGAGCCTCGATTTCGTCGGCCAACCGATCCAGGACCTCGGCGCGACGGGCGGGCTCCCAGGTCGACCAGCCGGTCGGATCGTCGAAGGCCGAGCGCGCTGCGGCGACCGCGGCGTCGATGTCGTCAGTGGTCGTAGCCGGAATGCGACCGATGACCTCCTCGGTGCTCGACGAGATGATGTCGACAGTTTCCGTCGAGGCCGGCGGGACGAACTTGCCGCCGATGAAGAGAGTGTCGTAGACGTGCATGGTGAAGTCTCCTGAGTAAGAACGGGAAAGGAAGTCGGGTCAGTTGTCGAAATTGATGACGCCGCGGAGGTTCTTGCCGGCCATCATGTCGTCGTAGCCCTGGCCGATCTGCGACAGCTGGTACTCGGCCGTGACGATGTCGTCGAGCAGAAGTTGGCCGTTGCGGTACAGGTTCAGCAGGCTGACGATGTCCGCCCGCGGATTGCGTGCGCCGTACAGGCTGCCCACCAGGCTCTTCTGGTACAGCATCAGCTCCGCGAGCGAGATATCGGCGGACGTCGAGGTGAACGGCGCAGAACCGGTGACCACACCGATGCCGCCCTTGCGGACCATACCCAGGGTCGGGGCGATCATGTCCCCGCTCACGGCACCGACGGTGAGGATGGCCGAATCGGCCATGACACCGCGAGTGAGCTCGGCCGCGAGTGCGGTGGCTTCCTCGAACGTCGTGCAGAAGTGCGTCGCACCGAGGACCTTCACGGCGTGTTCTTTCTCCGGCACCAGGTCGACGGCGATGATGTTCGCGGCACCAGCGATGCGCGCACCCTGGAGAGCACCGGAACCGATTCCGCCGCAGCCGATCACGATCACCGTGTCGCCGGGCTGCACCTTGGCCGAGTTGACCGCGGAGCCCCAACCGGTCGTCACGCCACAGCCCACGAGGCAGGCACGGTTGAGTGGAATGTCCTTGTCGACCTTGACCAGCGACTGCTGCGGCACCGTTCCGTACTCGGCGAAGGTCCCCAGCAGGCCGAGCGCGGCAACGTCCTGGCCGCGGGCCCGCCGGCGGAAGCTGCCGTCGAGCATGGTGCCCTGGAGCATCAGTGCACCGTTGTCGCACAGGTTCGACTGTCCCGTCGCGCACCAGTGGCACTTGCCGCACACCGGAATGAACGCGCAGACCACGTGGTCGCCCGGCTTGAGGTCGTGGACGCCCGGCCCGACCTCTTCGACGATCCCGGCGCCCTCGTGACCGCCGACCATCGGCGTGGCCGTGGGCATCGATCCGGTGCGCGCGTGCTCATCGGAGTGGCACAGGCCGCTGGCGACGTACCGGACGAGGACCTCGCCCTCCTTGGGCCCGTCGAGCTCGACTTCCTCGACGCTCCAGTCGTCGTTCCAGTTCCAGAGGACTGCTGCATCCATCTTCATGGGGGTTCTCCTTGGTTGCCCGGCTCAGCGGGGGTTGATGTGCTGAAAATGAGTGTGCTGGGTCTCACCTGCGAAAGATTGGACAGGAGCGTCACCACACTGAACCCGCGCGACAGGTTGCGAATGCGCTGCTCAGACCGCCCGATCGACCGTCCCCACCACTCCGCCGCAGGAGCCCGACGTGAACCTGCGCGCCAGGCGCCTGAACCTGCGCGACAGAGGTTGAACCGGTGCCGTGATGCAAGGCACACTGGTTCAATAGTGGTGACCAGGAGGTGATTCGCATGCTCGGAACGGACGTGTCTCGGCTTGAGGCGATCCCGTTCGACCAACGGATTTCGCTCTGGGAAGGCAAGATGGCCACCGTTGGAGTGCCGCTTGCAGTCCGCTCTGCCGAACCGACGAGCCGACCTCGACAGGAGGGAGTCTCGTACCTCGGCATCAACGAGCTTTCGATAGTCGAGTTCGTGTGTGGCCCGATGTCTGTGGCGCGGACCAAGTCCTTGATCGCCGACAGCGACGATCACTTCGCCGTCCTCATCGCCATCCAAGAGGGCGACGAGGTCTTCACGGTCGGCAACTCGCGCATGGAACTCACCGCTGGCGACATGGTGCTGTGGGATTCTCACCAACCCGCCAAATTCGAGATCGACAGGATGGTCCGGAAGCGGTCGTTGATGATCCCCGGCCAGGTCTTCGACCTCATTCGCGGCCCCAAGACCCGATCCGGGAAACTCCTGAGCTCCCCGGCGTCCCAACTGCTGGGCGACTACCTCGGGGTGCTGACGAACAGTGTTCAGGCGCTGCCACAGCAGTCTCTGTCGTCTGCGCGCAACGCGACCTTGGAACTGATCGCGGGCATGTTGCGTTCCGAGCCCGGCGGCGAACCGGGCGCCGGCACCGCAGTGGCGCTGCGTACTGCGATCGAGAGCTGGATCGACGCCCACCTGCGCGACAATGCCATCACTCCCGCTCAGGTCGCGGCCGCGCATTCAGTATCGGTGCGCACCGTCAACCGAGTGTTTGCCGAGAACGGTGACACCCTCGGAGCAGTGGTGCGACGTCGTCGGCTGATGCGGGCACGCGCCGATCTCGAGGCGACGCAACACTCCGTCGCAGCCATCGCGGCACGGTGGAATTTCTCCGACGCCAGCCACCTGACCCGGTCGTTCAAGCAGCAGTTCGGGTTGTCCCCCTCGGCTTTTCGCGCAGAATTGCGAGATCGCACGACCGAGGTCACGGCGACCGAGTTCACCGCCACAACAGGCGAGCACCTCCTCCTCCCGGCCTCCTGACCGGCCCCGTCTGTCGCACTGACCTTCGGGTTGTCGACCTGTCTCGCGGAAGTCCAATGCAGTGGCGCAGCCGTCCAAGCCAAGGGTGACGTGATCCAGCACACTGAGTGAGCCCGGTCGATTTCGCCCGACCGCACTGCTCGGCTGATTCAGCCGCACGAACTCCGCACCGATCTCAGGAGGCTTGCGATGTCTACCCCTACGTTCTCCGCGCACTACAAGCTGCTTCACGACTACTCCCCCTCCGGCCCACTGGTGGCACATCCGCCGGCCAGCACCGACGGCTACACCCGCATCACCGTCAGTCCCCTGTCACCGACCATCGGCGCCGAGATCTCTGGAGTCCGCCTCGGAGGCGACATCGACGAGGACACTCTCGCCGAGATCCGACGCGCTCAACTCGACTGGAAGGTGCTCTTCTTCCGAGACCAGGACATCACCCGTGTCGACCAGCGAGAATTCGCGAAGTTGTGGGGCGAACTTGAGCAGCACCCGTTCTACAAGCACCTCGGCGACGACCAGACCGACGTCGACGTGCAGACCCTCGACCGGAGCATGGCCAACGGCGGCGGCGTGGAGAACGGATGGCACAACGACGTCTCCTGGCACACCCACCCGTCGCACGCAGCCGTCCTGCGCGCGGTCGAGGTGCCGCCGGTCGGCGGCGACACCCTGTGGTCCGATACCGGTGCGGCGTACGACACCCTCCCCGAGGAGTTGAAGGAACGGATCGAGCATCTCGTCGCCGAGCACGACTGGATGGATGTCTTCGGTGTCGCTATGCCGCCGGAGACCGCAGAAGCTCTCCGCCCGCACTTCCCGCCCCAGCACCACCCCGTGGTTCGGGTGATCCCCGAGACCGGCCGCAAGGTCCTGTTCGTCAATCTCGCCTTCACCACCCGAATCCTCGGCGTGTCCGACGATGAGTCGACCGACATCCTCACCCGCCTGTACCGGCACGTCGCGCGGCCGGAGTTCCAGGTTCGCCTCAAGTGGCAGCCGAACACGATCGCGTTCTGGGACAATCGCACGTGCCAGCACTACGCCGCCAGCGACTACTTCCCGATGCCGCGTGTGATGGAGCGGATCTCGATCGTCGGCGACGTTCCGATCGGCGTTTCCGCCCGGTAGCACCCACCGCACGACTCATCAGCGAGGCCAGGTTCCGAGCTTCACACGGAGATCAGGACCCGGCCTTTGCTGTCTGGTGGGGTCGGAACCTCACTACTTTTCGACCGCTCAGCGACCTTCCGCTGGCCTAGACATATTCCGCACGTGCGTCACGACACCCGGCCGGGGTGGTGATTTCAGCACGGGCCGCCGCCTACACACAGGAGTTGACCAGCATGGATCTCATCGCGAAGCACGATGATCTCCGTTCGTCACCAGAGTTCCACCGTGCCGTCGAGGTCTATCGGTTCTTCTACCCGATCGTATCCGCCGAAGCGGCCCTGGAAGGGCACCGGAAACTCGGCCTCGCCGACAACCGGGATGCCTACCTCGTCGCCTTGACCCCCAGCACCACCGCATTCACCGGCAACTCCGACACCCCCTATCTCACGATGAACCTCAATCTGCGGACCGCAGGGCCGATGGTGGTCGAGATACCGGCGGGTCCATACATGGGTTTCGTGAACGACCACAATTACCGTGCCGTCCAGGACCTCGGGCTGGCCGGCCCCGACGCGGGCAGTGGAGGTCGCCATCTCATCCTGCCGCCGGGCTGGGAAGGCACCGTTCCGGACGGGTACCACGCAGTTCAGGCACGGACCTTTGAGCTGTGGCTCCTGGTCCGGACAGTACCGGCCAACGGCCAGGTCGACGATGCCCTCGCCGCTCTGCGCCTGCTGAATGTCTACCCGATGGCGGAAGCGTCCGCACCGCCGTCCCTCGCATTCGTCGACGATCAAGACATCCACAACACCCCGGTGCCGTGGGAAGACAACATCCAGTTCTGGGAGCACCTGCACCGGGTGCTCTCCACCGAACCTCCGATCGACGAGTACCGCGTCATGTACGCCCTCGCGGCGAGTCTCGGCATCACGCACGATGAACCCTTTGCGCCGAACTCCTCTGAACGCGAGTTGCTCGAGCACGCGGCCCGGGCCGGCCGCGACGCACTCCTGGCCAGCGGGTACGCCAGCACCCGGGCCGAACGGGTCGTGTGGGACGACCGGCACTGGGAATGGCTACACATCGGTGGCGACGCGAATTTCGAGACGTCGCACGGCATGGACCTCGAGGCGCGAGAGCGCTGGTTCTCACAGGCCATCGGCGTCACGCCGAAAATGCTGCTCCGCTCCCCCGGCGTCGGTTCGCTCTATTGGTCTGCTTATCGCGACAGTGCCGGCGCCTTCTTGGTTGGCGGGAAGTCGTACCGCCTGACGGTTCCGCTGCCGGTACCGGCCGGGCAATTCTGGTCGATTACCATTTACGACTCCGCGAGCCGATCACAGATTCGAACGGCGCAGGGTAAAGCCGCACTCCGCTCAGTGGTCGAATTGACCGAATCGACCGGCAATGAATCAGTCGATCTGCATTTCGGGCCGGTGCAGCCGAACGGAGGAGCCGATCGCTGGATACAGACCAATCCCGGCGGTCAGTGGTTCGCTTTCCTCCGCATCTACCAACCTCAACCGTCAGCATTCGACGGCTCCTGGCGCCCAGGCGATTTCGTGGAAACCACCTGACCTGATTCTCGCCTTATCGGCGATAGCGCCACACACAGAAGTGCCCGTCCGCGACGGTTAAATGCACGGAATTGGCGCACAAATTCAATCCGATTCTCATCGTGATGCAGAACACTAAATCTGGACCTCCTAGTGCCGATTGGCGTGAATATGGCACCCGACGCCGTCAATGCCGAATCGCCGCGATCCCCCACAACTGCGTCATCCCGTCATTCTCAGAAAAGAGCCAGAAATGACCGCTATAAGAATTCCCACTAAAGACACGACGAGCGCGCCCCCGGACCGCCGGAGGGCATGGATCGTCACCGGAATGCTGTTGCTTTTCATGCTAATCAACTTTGGCGACAAGGCCATACTTGGTTTGGCCGCTAAACCCCTGATAGCCGACCTTGGACTCACCGCCGAGCAGTACGGCCTGCTTTCCAGTGGCTTCTTCGCGCTGTTCAGCATCTCGGCGATTGTCGTCGGCTTCGTTGCGAACCGGGTGCGATCGAAGGTCCTGCTTTGCGTGATCGCCTTAGCCTCAATCTTTCGTCGGGGGCTTCTCCTGTCCTGAGCGGTTCGGATTGATTGCGGCAGCGCTGATTATGTCGGTCGGGTACGACAGGTCTGCCGGGTGCCGCCGGTTCGCGGCCGGGTTTCACGGGCCCGGAGAGGGTGCCTTTCAGATCGTTCGGATAGGAGCGGTGTGCTGGTCAGCTGCTGTTTGTGAAGGCGTCGAGGCGGTGGAGTCCGGTGATGAGCAGGCCCGTGTACTTGGCGCGGGTATCGAACCGAATTCGCCGCCGGCGGGCGTGACGGGCCAGACGAGCTGCGATCGAGAACAACCGAAGTCGCAGCGTCTTGAGTTCCCAGGTTCGCGTGTTTGTGCTGGTGAACGCCAGCAGTTGCATCCATGCGTTCAGGTCGAACGCCAACGCCACGATCGCGGTCCAGATCTGGTTCTGCGCGAACGAGTGCAGCGGCAAGTTCATCAGGCCGCAGTCTTTGCTCTGCCGGATCCGATCCTCGCACCGAGCGCGTCGGCGGTGCCGCAGTTCCAGGTCGGCGTGCTGCCCGAGTTTGGTATTGGTCGCGAACGCGGTCAGCCGCCACCCGTTCCGGTCGGTGATACGCAGTTGTGCACCGGGGTGCGGTTTCTCCCGCCGCACGATCACTCGCATCCCGGGCGGCCATCCCGTCAGGTCTATGACTCCGGTCAACTCGGCGACGTCAGCACCTTCGCGCGGCTCGCGGTCACTGTTGTAGGCCGGGGTCCATGCCTGTTTCGGGAGTCGGTCGATGATCTCACCGAGCCGGGCGTCCAGACCGAACCCGACCGAGTACGAGAGTCGTTGTTTATGCAGGTAGTCGAGGAAGTCGTGGGTGGCGCCCGCCGAGTCGGTGCGGATCAGCACCTTCCGGCCGGGACGTGCTGGTAGACCTGGGATCTGTGCCAACACGGTGCGGGTGGTGGCGATGTGATCGGCGGCGGTGTTCGATCCGGCGTTGCCCGGCCGCAGCAGGATCGTCCCGGCTTCACCCGCACCGCCCGGTCCGTGGTCGATGAACGCGGTCATCGGATGAAATCCGTAGCCGCCCTTGTAGTTTCCTGCTGCCGCTTGCTTGTCGGAGTGGGCGGTGACCAGAGTCGCATCGAGATCGATGACCAGCGGATTCCTCGCCGAGATGCCGTGGTTCGGAGCGGCTGTGCCGGCCAGAGACCACACCCGTGCCCGGGTCGCGGCGCGCGCAGCAGCGATCGCTGACATGGCCTCGACTGGCGTGGCGGCGAGGGCGGAGATCAGGCGAGACACGGTCGGGTCGGAGGCGACATGCCCGAACGCCTCGGGGTGATCGCGGACGGTGGCAATGTCGGCGAGGCAGTCGCCGCCGGCGACCAACGCCACCGCGAGATCGGCGACGATCTTGCCCGGATCGTGCCAGGCCAAAGGTTTGCGCCACGGCGCCAACGCTGTCGACAACTCTGTTGCCAGGCCGCTGACCTCGACTGTGCGGGTCAGCAGGATGGTTCCGGCGTGGGACACGAGGTTCTTGCCGTCCCCGGCGGCAAGGATCTGTGGGTAGAACACGGTAGAGTTGCTCACCAGGAAGGTGCTCCTTCGCTCTGACGTAATCGGACTGTCGCAAGAACGATTATCGCAGGTGAGAGCACCTTTCTTCATGCTTCAGGCCGGGCGAGTCGAATTCACCGATGAAAGGCGGAGGCTAGTAAATGCAGCAAAGTGTCTAAGGAGACCTTCCCAATCGGGCAGATCAGCGTACCGTCTTGAAATCCCGGAGCCGATAAACAGGTACGGCGCAGCCATCGTCTTCAGATGAGAGCTGAGGAAGTCGTACGCGGTACCCATGCTACATAGGGTATCCTCCGGCATCGTCCCGCGTCGTCGGTTCCGTGGTGACACGCCCGGCGGAGCAGTTTTCCACCTGCCACAACGTCGTCACCGAGTGGTTCTACGCGTGGCGTGTCGTCGCGCGCCTGATGAGGTCGAGGGTCAGAGCCCACGTCGTAGTGTGCTGCGGACGGTCGACTGGGATCCTCTCTCATCATCGCGTCGAACACTCGCCTTGATGTGCCGCAACGCAGCCTGGCCTGCTCGGTACTCGGCCGCTTGGTCAGGGCCACGCACGATGTTCGGGTCGCCCAGCGGTGCCGGGCCGGTGATCTCGTAGCGGTAGCGGTATAGCGCGACAGTGGCGGCGTGTGCCTCCCACCGCTCTCGCGCTTCGGGTCGTGAACTCAGCTGCCCGAGCCGCGCCACCCATGCGGCTCCCGCTTCTCGGGCGTCGTGCAGCAGTTTTCGCGCAGCAGCCTCGATCAGCGCCTGCCGCTCGTTGAGCGCGGTCTGCATGTCATCTGCGATCGGCTCGGCAGGCGTGGGGATGAGTCCAATGACCCGCGCTCTGGTTCGTTTGCCGGGCCGGAGTTTCTGGGTTGCTTGGTCGAGCATGTTGGCCAGCTGCGCGGCGGGGTCGGCCTGGTCTTCGCCGGGCGTGAGTCTCGGTGCGAGCGCGGTGAGCGCGACGGCTGCAAGGTGGCCGGCTGCCTCGTGACGTGCGAGTGCGCTCTCCAAGTGCTCGTAGTAGGGGCTGGTGAACACGTCGTCGGCCACGTTCTCGGGGAACGGCGCGATGTCGAGCAGGGCGGCCCAGCGGTCGGTCTGTGCTTCTCGGGAGAGCACGTCGTACTCGGCGAGCAGCGTGGACAGCGAGGCGTGACGGTCTACCTCGCGCGTCAGCGTCTCGGTCGCGGAGAGGTCGGCGTCGCTGCGCGCAAGCACCTTGGCGAGCCGGTCTGTCAGGGTCAGCGGCTCGGGTTGGTCGAGATGCGGCTCGATCTCGTGCGGGTCGGGCACGATCACGTAGGCGTGGTTGCGGTGCTTGCCGCGCGTCATCGCCACGTAGAACAGCTCCCGCGACGACGTTTCGGGATCGACCAGCGCGTGTGCGGTATCGACGCTGGCTCCTTGGGCGCGGTGGACGGTGGAGGCGTAGCCGAGGTTCTGTAAACGCACCTACCTCTCGATGAGAGCTAGGAAGGCGGTGGCTGAGATGAGCCACGATCAGCAGGAACGAACCGCAGGCAATGAGCCGAACGACCAGGCGACGGCGCAGGCGTCGCCGTCGTTGCGGGCGGTGGTGTATGTGCGGATCAGTGATGATCCCGAGGGCACCGAGCGCGGTGTTGACCGGCAGGAAGCTGACTGCCGGGCGTATGCGGCAGCGCACGGGTGGGAAGTCGCCCAGGTGTACCGGGAGAACGACACGTCGGCGTTCAAGCAGCGCACGATCACACTCCCGACGGGTGAGCGGGTGCGGCGCGTGGTGCGCCCGGAGTTCCGCGCGATGTTGAAGCACCTCAGCGAGCAGCGCGCCGGGGTGATGATCGCCTACGACCTGGATCGGGCGGTGCGCGACCCGAGAGACTTGGAAGACCTGATCGACGCCAAGGTACTCAACGGCTTCAGCGTCCGCTCCGTGACCGGCTCGCTGAGGTTGGATACGGATTCTGATGTGGCGATGGCGCGGGTGCTGGTCGCGATGGCGAACAAGTCCTCAGCCGACACCGCCCGCCGTGTCGCTCGGGCGGCGAAGCAGCAGGCCATCGAGGGCACTTGGCATGGTGGGCAGGTGCCGTTCGGCTACCGCGCCGAGAACCACACGCTCGTGATCGACCCCGAGGCTGCCGAGTTGGTGCGGGAAGCCGCGCGGCGGGTGCTGGCCGGAGAGACGTTGTACCGGATTCTCACCGACTGGAACCGGCGGGGTATCCGTACGACGCACGGGTGCCGGTGGTCGGATCGGACACTCAAACTGGTGCTGCGCAACCCCTCGATCAAGGGGGTACGGGAGTATCGACCGTTGTTGCCGGACGGCACCCGGTCGAAAACCTCCCTGATGCAGACGACCGCCGCGTGGCCCGCGATCTTGGACGAGGACACCTGGCAGCAGGTCTCCGATGTGCTCGATGCCCGCAAGCAGGCCCGAAACTTCCATCAGCCCGGCAGTGGGGCGGCGAAACGGCTGTATCCGTTCTCGGGTCTGATCCGCTGCTCGACCTGCGGACGCGCCATGCTGCATCGCGGCCAGGTGTATCAGTGTGTGCAACAGGTGCCGGGCGGGTGCAACCGCTCGATCCGTTCCGGCGACCTCACCAAACTCGTGGAGGAAGCCGTGCTCGCGACGTTCGAGCAGATCACCCTCAACCCCGCCAAGCGCCAGTCTCCGGGCGCGGATCAGGCCGCACGAGTGGGGCTTGCCGCGACGCTCGATGCCGACCGGGAACGCCTCGCCCGGCTCGATGATGACTACTACGACGGGTTGATCGACAAGTCGATGTGGGTGCGGCAACGCTCACGGATCGCCGAACGCATCGAACGCACCCGCCGCGAGTACGCCGCCACGGTGCCGGAGCACACTGGCCCGTCGATTGATATGACGACCGTCGCACAGGAGTGGGCCGACCGTACCCCGATGTGGCAGCACCAGGCCGCCAGTCTCGTCCTTGAAGCCGTCCTCGTTCACGCCCTGCCCAGGGGGATGAACGGCGCGACACCGGCGAGGCGGCGCAATGAGACCGTCGAAGCGTTTCATGCCCGCCGTGAGGTGTACCGGGCGGGGATTCTCGCACATCGGGTCGAGTTCGTCTGGCGCGCCTAACGCCCCCGCGCCTTCGGCAGGCCGCAGAGGGCTTGCAGTTGCTCACGCACCCGTGGGTCAGCGATGACCGGAGGCAGGCCCTGCGCTGCGCGGCTCTCCCGCGCGAGGCGTGCGCCGAGTGGTTCGGGGGCATCGGTCGAGGCTGGTTCGGGCGTGGTTGTGGTGGTCTGCGTCGAGGTATCCATGTAGACAGGTACGACAGGCAAACCACAACATCTAGTTGTACGGGGTCAGGACGTTGGTTGCAGTCGGCTGATCGGGGGGTTGCCTCCGAGGGCTGAGTGGCGTCGTCCAGTGTTGTAGTGCTCGAGCCAGGGGTCAAGTGCTGCGGTGCGGTCGTCGTTCGAGGTGAACGGTTGCCGGTAGGCCCATTCGGTTTGCAGGGTCCGGTTGAACCTCTCCACCTTGCCGTTCTGCCACGGGCAGTGCGGTTTGATGAACTTCTGCCGGATGCCGTGCGCGCCGCAGACGCCGCGCAGCGACCATCGGTAGGCCCAGGCGTTGTCGGTGATCAGCCGCTCGATGCGGGGGATGCCGTGCGCGGCGAAGTAGCCGATGGCGCGTTCGAGGAACGCGGCGCAGGTCGGGCCCTTCTCGTCGGGGAGGACCTCGGAGTATGCGAGCCGGGAGTGGTCGTCGACGACGGAGTGCACGTAGTCGTAGCCGACGACGGTCTGTTTCCGGGCGGCTGTGGAGCCCATCGCTCTGCCGTGCGCCTTCCACCCGCCGCCGTCGGGGATGCGACCGAGCTTCTTCACGTCCATGTGCACCAGCTCGCCGGGCTGCTCGCGTTCATAGCGGACCGCTGTGGTCTTCGACGCGCGGATCCGCTCCCCGGTCATCGGGTCCAGATCGACCAGACGAGGCAGCCCGGACCGGGCGATGATGCGCGACACCGTCCGCGCCGGCACCCCGGTGCGGGCCGCGACCTCGTCACGGCCGACTCGTTCCTTCTTCCGGATCGCGACCACCGCCGCGGCCCTGGCATCGGGGGTGCGGTTGGCGACGTGGTGAGGCCGCGAGGAGCGATCGTAGAGACCGGCTTCACCCTCGGCGCGGTAGCGGTCCAGCCACCGCTTCACGCAGCGTCGGGACACGCCCATTGCCGCGGCGATATGCGCCTGCTTCCACCCGGCACCGGCACGATGGACGATGAGCAGCCTGCCGTGCACGGTCAAGCGGGCATTACGGTGGGACACGAGAACCTCCGAGTTCGTGAAGACGTCAGACATCTCCACTAAGCCCGGAGGTTCTCCCCTTTCACAAGACCGGAAACGCCACCAACCTCATGGCCGGGTACATCTAGTACCTGGCATCGAGTTGAGGTACTATATGCAGACTTATCCACAGGGAGCTACCTGCGACCGACCCCAAACGGGGTATGTCACGGGGGTGCCGATTCGGTACCCTCGTGAACCGGCTCAACGGTGCCGCAAATTTTGCGGCACCGTTCGCGCCCGTGACGGCCAGCCGAGCGGAGCGAAAGCGCAGGTCCGACGGTGGTGGCGATTCGACACCACCGTGAACGGTCGCGGTGAGGTCGCAGCGGATGCGGCTTGGTTCGCGGGGGCAACGGCGAAACTCCTGGTCGGACGGTGGTGCCAATTTGCCACCACCGTCACGAGAACCACAACGAGCAGCACAGCGGGCCGAGGTCGCAGGCTGGACGGTGTGGGAAATTTTCCCCGACCGTCGCCCCGCGAGTGTGGTGCCGCCGATTCGACGGAACCACCCCGGCCGGGAGTAAAAGCCCTGGTCGCACGGTTCCGGCAATTTGCCGGAACCGTCACCCCCACCCCGACATGCAGGCGCGCCGGAGCGTATCGCGGTCGCGTGGTGGCGGTGCTCATCGTCGGGTTCCTCCGGTCGTGTGGGCAGGTGTCAGTAGGTAGGTGCGCACCCGTTCCCACGGGAGTCGTCGGCGCGTGCGGTGGCGATGCCGACGCCCGGCCCCGCCCGGCTCGCGGACGGTGGGCCGTAGCGCCGGTACTCGATGGGGGTCACGCCCATGTAGCGGCGGAAGATGCGCGAGGCTTGCCCGCAGTGGTGGCACCAGCCGACCCGTTCGGTGATCGTGCCGATGAGCAGATCGGTTTCGCGGATCAGGCGCGCCATCTCCTGTACGCGCAGGATCGACAGGTACACCGGCGGCGTCACCCCGAACGAGTCCTTGAACACCCGATTGAGCTGACTCGGCGACAGGCAGGCGTGCGCGTCCAGTTCGGTGAGCGGCCACTGCCTGGCGATGTTGCTCTGCATGAGCGCCGCCGTGCGCATAATCTCGCGGCGCACCGGCTTGAACTCCCGCCACCGGGGAGGCGCGACCCGCACGGCCCGCTGCCGAGAGGTCAGCGGCGGCACCTCCACCGGCGCGTGACGAACCAGCGGCGCGATGGCGGCGAGCACCGTGAACAGCAGCGCATACGCACGGAAGTAGCCGCGCGGCGATTGGTCTTCGCCGGTGAGTGTGGCGAGTTCATCGAGGATCGGCCCGAGCCGTTCGGCCTGCGATTCTCCGACGCGCAGCACCTGCACCGGATCGGGATACAGGTGAGTTGCGAGGTCGCGTGCGGCTTCGCCGTCCGCGAGCACGTCGAGGTGCTGCCAGAACAACTGCTCGACCAGTAATCGGTATCCACTGCCACTGTCCTCACCGTGACGGTGCCCTCGGGTTCGTACCCGAACTCGACGTTCGGGGCGACCAGCACCACATCACCCACCGACGCCGACCCGCCCGCATCGGCATCGGCATCGGCATCGGTGAGGATGATCGAGCCGTCGCGCACGACCACGAAGCGCACACAGTCATAGGCGGTCGCCGCCAATATGCGACGGTGACGGATGCTGGTGACATAGACGCAACTCCACGGCTCGACCGGCTGCACTATCGCGGGGTGCGGCGACTGCGGCGTCCTTGTAGGCTCATGACCGGTCGGCGTGGTCGCCGGGCGTTCGAGTAGCAGCGACATGACGACCTCCCTTCTCTGACCACCCCCGAGCAACCAGGGGGAAGAACCGGCCTACCAAGCACCGGCGGTCGCGGCGAAGCAGGAGACGAGCAGGCCGGGCGTTTCCCGGTCACTCCGGCACTTTGCCGGGCAGCGCGACCGGCTCGGTCATGGGAGGTCGGTCATGAGCGGGCGCATGTCTCGGTAGCGGCTCGGTGTCACTCCGGTGTGCGCTGTGGATGCTTCTACCGCGCGCGACCGGCTCCGCCACCCCACCCGCTGCCCGGTGGCGGTGACGGTGATGTTCGTCTCGCGTAGGAGCCGCGCCATCTCTTGCACGCGGAGCATCACCAGGTAGGCGGTCGGGGTCTTCCCGAACGTGTCCGTGAACACGCGCACCAGGTGCTTCGGAGAGAGCCGCACCAGGGCTGCCAGTTCCGCGAGCGTCCACGGGTGCGTGATCCGGCTGTGCAGCGCGTCGCGCACCAGCATCGCCTCACGACGCAACGGTTCAGGCACCCGACTTCGAGCGGAGAACGGGCGAGCGCGGGCACGTTGCAGCCGGGTCAGCCGCACCGTCGAGACGCGGATGCACGGCGCGATCACATCGGTGATGAGGAACCAGAGCGCCTGCATCCGATGGAACCGTTCCAGGTACTTGCCCTCGACGGTGAGGGCGACCAGCTCGTCCAGCCACGGCAACAACCGCCCGGCTCGATCCCGGCCCAGGTGCAGTACCTGGGCAGGTTCGGTGTACACCTTTCCCGCGAAGTCGTGGGCGTCGAGGCGGTCGTGCAAGATCGCGGAGTGTTGCCAGAAGAACTGATCCAGCGCCATGTCGGTGTCGATGTAGACCGTCGTATAGGTGACCCGCCCCTCGGGTTCGACGCCGAACAGCACGCTCGGCCCCAGCAGCACCGCGTCGCCAAAGCTGACGGGTTGCTGTCCGAACTCGCTGAACACGATGGCCGTGCCGTCACGGATCACAACGAGCCGGACAACGTTGTACGCCGCCAGGCCCACAGGTCGATGCGTCGTCCGTGTCCGAGCCGACAACGGCGGGGAGATGCGCCTATCCACTCATCGGGTGCTTTTCTGTCAGTTCACTGGGCCATGCGATGAGTTGCGTGCGAGTGTCGTCCTTGGTGGAAGTCTCCGCGACTGCCGCTCCGAAGTCGGCATAACTGATCGCTTGTCGGGTGAACGCAGTCTCGTCTGTGGAAGGGGAGACTCGTTCCCAGCGTGCTGTCGTCGGCCCCTCCGGTTCGTAGACGGGCGGCGGGATCAGATACGCCCATTCTGATCCTGCGTTGCCCGCTTCGAGGTGGTCGCGCAGCATGGCGTGTGCTCTCCCGCGCGGCAGTGTGGGTTCTGGGAACCGGGGGTCTTGCCAGAACCGTCTGTCTCCAGGGAGTCGGAGTGCTCCTGCTCCGCCGACCGTGACGATCCGGGCCGGAGCGCCGTTGGCCTTGGTGCTTGCCTCGATGAGTCGATCATGTACGGCCACGAGTTCGGTCGGGGCGATGTCCTCACGCAGTCGGATCGCGTTCATGACGACGTCGATGCCGTGCATTGCTTGCGTGAGACTGGCGTTCTCAGCGATGTTCACGACCGTGGAGGTCAGCGATGCAGCAGTCTTGGCGAGCCGCGTGGTGTCTGCCGGATCGCGCAGCGCAGCGGTCGCCTCGATGCCTGCGGGGAGATGAGCGAGGATGGCGGCTCCGGTGCGCCCGGTCGCGCCGAGAATCAGGATGCGAGTCATACAGGTACCTCCGAAGCGGGCGTGCGGGTGAGTCGGGCGAACCCGGTGAGGCTGGCGACGGCGAGCACCATGAGCGCGGCGAGACTGACGAGCAGGATCGGGAAGTCCAAGCCCAGGTAGGCAGTGAGTGGGCCGACGCTGGCACCGAGGAACAGCACGAATCCGTTGAGCGCCATCCCACCGGCCCGGTTCGGGGCGGCGGTCTCGCCGAACAGGGTGATCATCGCGGGCACCGCGAGCGCGACCCCAGTGACTCACACGAGACTCGCCAGCGCCGTGCCCGCGAGGGATGCCGAGAGTGCGGCTTCGATCAGCAGCCCAATCGCGGCGAGGGCGAACCCGGCACGTGCAACCCCCGCGCCGCCGAGACGCTTCGCAATAGCGCCCGCGAAGAGGGAGGCGAACATGCCCGGCAGCCCGACGAGGCGGAGCCAGATCACCTGCGATGAGTCCAGGCAGAGGTCGGTCAGGTGCGGGCCGAGGCCGGTGTACATGCCGACGAACGACAACAGCAGCGTTAGGTGCGCGAGGCTCAGTAGCAGCACCGAGGGGCGTGTGGCGACCCTCCCGACTACGGCGAAGCGACGCACCAGGCTCGCATCGTCTCTGCGACTGTGCGGCTCGGTGACGAGCACGGCGACGCCGATCATGCCGAGGCCGAGCATGATGCCGGAGAGGATGAACACCCACTGCCAGCCCAACGTCAGGCTGAGCGCGGAGGCGAGTACTTGGCCTGCGATCCCGGCAACGAGGAATGCCGTCGACATGGCCCCGATCGCCGTTGCCCGACGCTTCAGCGGGGTCGCTTCGGCCAGATACGCGAGCGCAACCGGCGCGAAACTCGACGCCATCACCCCCTGCACCCCGCGCAGCGCAGCAAGCATCGGCACCGTGGAGGCGAAGCCGCAGGCGATGGTCGCGACGGTGAGATACACCAGGCCGATGAGCATGATCCGCTTCCGCCCGTACTGATCGGCCAACGGCCCCCAGATCAGGAACCCGACCGCATAGCACACGCTGAACACCGTCGAGAGCGCGAACGTCACATCAGAGCCGAGTTCCGCACCGATCGGGGCGATCAGCGGGATTGCCGCGTACAACTGCGTGAGCACCAGCAGCGCCGTGACCACGAGCAGCACGACCACGCCGTTCCCTGCCGGGTGCTCGCGCGCCTCGCCTGCTCCCGCTATCTGTTCCGTCGAGTTCGCAGACACCACCACTCCAAATCCAACGTTTCCGTTGGATTTGACTGTAGTAGGCTAACCGCGAAGACGCAACGTGAGCGTTGGGTTTACCGCACGAGACGGGAGGTGGGAACGATGGGCTGGGATGTTGAGGGCAGGAAGCGCCGCATCCTCGACGCGGCGGTGGCCGAGTTCGCCGCGCACGGGCCGCACGGCACGACCATCGAGCGCATCGCCAAGGCCGCCGGGGTGAACAAGGAGCGCGTCTACACGCACTTCGGGGGCAAGGACAGACTTTTCGCCACCGTACTGCGCGAGGAACTGGCGAAGGTAGCCCGCGACGTGCCCGTCGAATCATTCGCAACCGAGGACGTGGGCGACTACGCCGGGCGCGTCTACGACTACCACCGCGAGCACCCCGAACTCGGCAGGCTCATGCGCTGGGAAGGGCTCGTCTTCGACACCGAAGTACCCGACGAGGCCGAGCGGCGCGAATACTACGGATACAAAGTCGCCGCCATGACCGACGGACAGGCCAAGGGCACAGTAACGAGCGACCTCGACGCCGACCACCTGATGTTCCTCGTGCTCTCACTCGCCGGATGGTGGTCAGCGGTACCGCAGGTCGCCCGCATGATCACCGGAGCCGAGAGCGACGCCGAACACGCACGCCGCCGTGCCTCCGTCGTCACCGCTGCCCGAAGACTCATCGGGCAGTAATCAGGTCACGAAGTTCGCCGAGAAGACTAGTCACTTCATCGAACCGAACTCCGAAAGTTCCCTCGAACTTTGTGACGCCAACTCTTGCCAGCGACACTCTGTGCGACGCTCTCGCGCTGACGCTCGGCTCCATCAGTCATCTGCCCCCTATCTCAGTGAGGCACGTATTTTACGGCGGGGCCGTAGTGCGCACCTCTCTCACGAGACGACTCGTGAGGGAGGCCAGAGTGAAGGGTGGAGTGAAGCTGTTCCACGGCAGCGGTGCTGCCGCGCGCGCCTATGTCGAGGCCGACCGCTCCCGCGCTGACGAGTACTACCTCGGCGCAGACCAGGCCGTGGCCGAGTACGCCGTGATCGACGCGACCGGCGAGGTCACCGCTGCTCGGTCGCTGTCGGCGGATGAGTACGAAGCCTGGGTCGATTGGGTGAACCCGGACACCGGGGAGTCGATGGGTACCCCGCGCAAGCCGGGCAAGGTGCGTCGGGGGTCGCCGTTGTTCGCGGAGATGACGATCAACGCGCCGAAGAGCCTGTCGGTCGCCGCCGCACTCCACCCGGACGTGTCCGAGGCGTTGGACGCGACGCAGCGGGATGCGGCGCGGGAGATTCAGCACTTCCTTGGTCAGCATTCGGTCACGTTGGCGGGGCCGCGCGGCGCGCAGGAGGTGCTGCCGGTCGAGCACATGCAGACCGTCGCGATCACGCACAAGACGAGTCGTGCGGGTGATCCGCACCGGCATATCCATTTCCAGATTGGCACGAGGGTGTGGGCGGGCGGGAAGTGGCGGGCGCTGACCACGGCGGCGTTGTTCCAGCAGCAGGGCGCGATCCGTGCTCTCGGTACGGCGGTGATCGCCGCGCACCCCCAGCTCGCCGCCACGCTCTCCGAGCATGGCCTGACCCTCGACCCCGTAAGCGGTGAGGTTGTGGAGTTGGAGCCGTTCAACGCCGTCATGTCGAAGCGGTCGGCGCAGATCAGACGCAACCTGGAACGCATGGAGGCCGAGTGGCAAGCGAAGCATCCCGGCGAGACGCCCGGCCCGGTGTTGACCGCTCGGATGCAGGACGCGGCGTGGGCGTTCCAGCGGCCCGGCAAGAAACCGGCGGACTTGAAGAACGAGCAGTGGTGGCAGCAGGAACTCCGAGACGCCGGCTACCACCCCGAGAGCTTGCAGCACCCCGACACCGTTGCGCCGGCATCGCTGGATGACCTCAGCGTGCAACAGGTCGCCAGTCGTGCGCTGGATCGCTGCGCGGCGGCTGCATCGACCTGGACACCGCACACCGTGCGAGAGCACGTCACCCGCATCACCACCGAGGCAGGCGTGCAAGCGACCCCGGCGGAGTTGCGCGAGTTCATCGACCTCGCCACCGGACTCGCCGCCTCGGATTGTTTCTCGGTGCTGCCGCCGGGCATGGTGCAACCCGAGCACGTCGCCCACCTCACCAGCCTTGGCGTCGTCGCCGCCGAGACCGCACTCCGCGACCAACTCACCGCCGCGACGCCGGAACGGGAGCCGAAGCACCCCGACGTGACCGACGCTGCGCAAGCCGCCGGACTCGACACCGGGCAGACCGTGGCCGCCGCTGCCGTCGCCTCGACCAACCCGCTCGTGATTGTCGAGGGCGCGGCGGGCGCAGGCAAGACCACCATGCTCGGCGTCGCCATCGAGGTTGCAGCCGAGCACGGGCGATCCTCGCGGGTGGTTGCGCCGACGTTGCGTGCGGCGCAGGTCGCCCACGAAGAACTCGGCGTGCCCGCAACCTCCGTCGCGGCGCTCGTGTATGCGCATGGGTGGCGGTGGAACGAGGACGGCGTATGGACACGCCTCGCACCCGGCGACACCGACCCTGCAACCGGGAACATCTACACCGGCCCACCAAACGACGCCGTGCTGTCGCGGGGTGAGCGGGTGATCGTGGACGAAGCGGGGATGCTCGACCAGGACACCGCCCTCGCTCTGCTGACCGTCACCGCCGAGGCAGGCGCGTCGGTCGCGTTCGTGGGCGACCGGGCGCAGCTCCCGGCGGTCGGGCGCGGCGGGGTGCTCGACATGGCCGCCCAGATTCGTGGCCGTACCTACGACATGACCGAACTCCACAGGTTCACCGATGCCGAGTATGCGGCGTTGACGTTGGTCATGCGTGACCGGGAGCACCCCGGCGACGTGTTCGACCGACTCGCCACGATGGGCCTCGTGACCTTGCATGCCGACGAGGAAGCGGCCCGCGAGCACATCACCGCCCACGCCCACGACGGCGAAGCGATCACCGTCGCCACCAACGACGAGGCCACCGAGCTGAACGAGCACATCCGCGCCGGGCGGGTCGAGCGCGGCGAGGTCGACGACACTATGACGACGACCGGCAGCGACGGGCTGAGCATCGGCGCTGGCGACCTGATCCAGACCCGGAAGAACAGCAGCGACCTCGGCGTGGCAAACCGGCAGCAATGGATCGTGCAGCATGTGACCGACGAGGGCAGCGTCTACGCCCGCGAAGTCAGCGGCGGAGGCAAGCACAGCCGCACCGTCGCCCTCCCCGCCGAGTACGTGAGCGAGTGGGCGCACCTGTCGTATGCCGCGACCGCCTACGGCGTCCAAGGCGCAACCGTCGATGCCTCCCACACGGCCTTGTCGGAGGCGACGAGCGCGGCAGGCGTCTACGTCGGCATGACGAGAGGCCGCCAACAGAACCAACTCCACGTCGTCGCCGCTGATATGGCGGATGCGCGGGCGCGGTTCGTTGAGGCGATGGAACGCGACCCGGCAGACCGTGGCCTCGACCACGCCACCGCCCAAGCCATCGACGCCGTGCAAGGCCTCGTCAGCGATGGCCCCGTGCAGCTCATCACCGAAGAACTCGCCCGCCTCACCGCCGAAGCCGAACGAGCCGAACGTGCGGCGGAACGCTGGGAGCAGACCGCTGCCAGGTTCGACGCCCAGCGCGCAACACACAAGACCGAGGACGACGAGCACGCCGACGTGCTCCGCCACGCCGAGGACGAGGCGGCGCGCATCCGTGCCGAAATCGCGGAACCGTTGACGGTGCAGGCCGAGGCAGACGGCACCACCTATCTCGATGCTGTCGAGCGCGAGGCCGCCGCAAGCAGCCGACTCGCCACCGTCGGCAGGCTCGGCAGGCGCAAGGCCCGCGCGGAGCACCGCCAGACGAGCGAGCACACCCGGACGGTTCGGGCACGGGTGCGCGAAACATGGGGCGAACCACCCCGCACCACCGACACCCTGCCCGAGTGGGCGGCACGACAGGCCGAGCGTCGCGCCGAGGCCGATCCCCGCGTGATCGACGCCGCCCAGCACGTCGAGGCCGCGCGAGCCGACCGTGACGAGTTGCGGCAGCGGCACGAGCAGGAACGCCGGGCGTTGCTGGTCAGCGAGTACGGGCCGCAGGCGGTGATGCGCCACCGGGTCGGGATGCGACTGCCGAACCCAGCACAGCAAGCAGGACAGGCGCACCAGCAAGCCACCGCGCTCCGAGCCGAGGCCGACTACCTCCGCGCGCTACCGATCCGCGACGCCGCCGCACGGATCGAAACCACCCGCGCCGAGCACGAAGCAAGGCAGCAAGCACTCGCCGAACGCGAACGGCAACTCCGCGAGCCGACCGAACGCGACCCGCGGCGCAACGACCCGCGACATGACGGGCCAGCACGCGGCCTATGAGCATCAGCAGCACGTCGCGTCGGCGTGACGTTCACAGCAGCCCCGCAACCCGAGCCACAGACGCCCAGCGCGATTGTCGGCCGTTCGACGTACACTTGAATACATGACACCCGACACCGCAACTCTGATCCGAGACGGCCTCGCGCTCGACGCCGATCAGCGCGCGGTCGTCGCTAACGCCCTGCTCGAAAGCCTCCATGATGCAGACGACGAGAGCGAGGTCGATGCAGCCTGGCGTGCCGAGGCTACCCGGCGACTGGCCGAGGTGCGTGAGGGTGCGGTCGATCTGGTGGATGCCGACGAGCACTACGAGCGTTTGCGCGCCTTGCTCACCGCATGACCTTGGCCCAGCGAGAGCACCCCGAGGCCGTCGCGGAGTTCGACGCCGCCGTGCGCTGGTACGAAGACCAGGAGCCAGGGATCGGCCTTGCGCTCATCGACCGAGCAAGGCAAGCCCGGAAAGACCTCGACCAATGGCCGAACGCCGCCCCACCATTCACGACCGCTGACGATGGCACCGTGATCCGCAGCAAGGCCGTTCGCGGATACCCGTACCGCATCGTCTACACGGTGGAGCCGGACACGATCCTGATCCTCGCCTACGCCCACGAGCGCCGCGAACCCGGCTACTGGCTCCACCGGCTGAACGACTGAACAGCACGCCGCCGGGCTCATGGCTCGGATCGGGTCTCGCGTACATTTCTGGCGCCGTCGAACCCGGTGGTGAGGTCAGCGAGGAGCAGCTCCGCCGTCTCATGGGGCACGGCCAGGACCCCAACACGAGCGAACAGTTGGGTCGTCCGTACCGCCGATTCGCAAGCACTGCCGAGCGAGTTGCCCGTCGGCTTGAGAAGCTTCCCGAGACCCTCGCTCCCGCTGATAGGGGTGCACAGGTGGCGTTGATCGAGGCGGAAGAGGCAGGGAAACCGACGGGTGTGTTCGGCGAAGTCGGTGAGGCGGGCGAGGTTCTGTCGGGTCTTGACGGCGAGGTAGCGGCCGTTGACTTTCCGGTCTTCGTTGATCTCAAGCAGGGCTTCGGCGGCATGCTGGCGGACGTAGGGGTCTTCGGCGTCGTCGGCGGCGATCTGTGGCCCAGACTTCGCGAATTCGGGCAGGGGTACTAAAGCCCACCCCCTGTTCCCGATCGGGCACACTGCAGAACTTACTCTCTCCCTCGCCGCCATCTGCAGTGCACGCGACTTCGCGATGGTTTGGACGCGGCTGTCGAGCGAGCCGAAGGTGAGGCGAGCAAGGCAGATCGCGCCTACGTTCGAGCCATCACCTTCGCCGCCGGTCAGTTGCTTCGCGCAGTCGCCGAAGTCCACCGGGCAAGCCTGGCGAGCCGTATTCGTCGGCGGTCTCGAGGCAGCGGTCGTGTGTGCAGCGCATGATGGCGGAGAGCCGGTCCTGCGTGTAGTCGAATGTCCAGGAGCCGCGCGAGGCGTTCTGCTGCGTCTCCAGAGCGCGCTGAATTTACCAGATCGGTGACGATTTTGGTGTTCTTGGTGGACTAATGACCGTTCTCGGGCAGGTCAGAGTCCCGCGCGGCGGCTTCGCCGTTGTCGAGGGACGCAAGCGTGGCCATCTGGTCGGTGCTAAGGCGGAAGTCGAAGACCGAGAGGTTCTCGACCAGGCGTTTGGGGTCTGACGATCTCGGCACCGGCACGAGGCCCTGCTGCACGTGCCAGCGGAGCACCACCTGTGCCGCCGTTCGTCCGACGTCCGCCGCGATCTGCACGATCGTCGGGTTCTCCCGCAGCTCGGGCCCGCGGCCGAGCGGGCTCCAGCTCTCGGTCACGATACCGAGCACCTCGTGCGCGCGTCGAGGAACGGTACGGGCGATGTCGGGGCTGAGCTGGATCTGGTTCACGTCGGGCACGACCCCGGTCTCGGAACCGACGACGGCGGTGCGAGTCGCTTCACGGTTGGGCAAGGAGATGCCGGCCCATTGCACCTCCACGGGAAAGGTTCTCCTGGCGCAGCTCCCGCGAGAACAATTGGACCGTCTCTACCCCGACGAGCAACTCTCACAGGTGACTCCGCAGTCGATCCGTACCAAGACCGAGCTCCTCGCACAACTGGATCTTGTCGCGAAGCAGGGCTATGCAACGAACCGGGAGGAGAGCGAGGAGGGCGTGGCCTCGGTGGCCGTGGCCGTTCCCTCGGCGAGCGGGCTGCGGTTGGCGATCAACGCATCTGCCCCGGTGTTCCGCTTGCCTCCCCGCAAGGTGAAGACCCTCGTCGCACTCCTCGATGAGGCAGCCGTACGTCTGGCCGACCTGACCTCCTGAAGGCTCGTCGTCTCTTTCCCCTGCGACCTGGTGCAGGGGTCGTTCGGCGCGTTCTGAAGAGAGCTCGAGCCATGCTGGACTGTTGGCGCCGCGCAAGCTATTGTGTCTTCTAGTTAGGAACAAGTTCTGCTCAGCAGATAAATATGCGAAGAAGATGATCAATGCAGATCGTACTGGTGCACGGCGGATGGGTAGGCGGCTGGGTGTGGGACGGCGTCGCCGACGAATTGCGCAGAATGGGGCACGAGGTGATCGCGCCGACGCTGCGCGGTCTCGAAGACGGTGACGTGGACCGCTCCGGCGTCACGATGAGCATGATGGCGCGCGATCTGATCGATCAGGTAAGAGAGCTCACCCAGCTCGACATCGTGCTCGTCGGTCATAGCGGCGGAGGTCCGCTCATCCAACTCGTCGCTGAGGCGATGCCCGAGCGCATCGGCCGGGTCGTCTTCGTCGACGCCTGGGTGCTGCGCGACGGCGAGACCATTAACGACGTGCTCCCCGATCCGTTGGTCGCAGCGACGAAGGCGCTTGCGAGTCAGTCCGACGACAACACCATCGTCATGCCGCCTGAGCTCTGGGCCGCGTCGTTTATGCAGGACGCGACCCCGGAGCAGCTCGCCGCGGTCGAGCCGAGGCTCGTCCCAACGCCGGCAGGCTGGTTCTATGAGCCGATCCGCCTCGACCGGTTCTGGGCGAGCAGCATCCCGTCAAGTTATGTGTTCCTCGCTCAGGACCAGGCCGTTCCCGCTGAGATCTACCAGGCCGCGGCCGGGCGGCTTGATAGTCCGCGCACGATCGAGATCGACGGAAGCCATATGGTGATGCTCACGCATCCGGAGAGGCTCGCACGGGCCCTCGACGCCGTCATTGCCTACCCAGACGACGTCGCGCCGATCTCGTACACCGAACTGGCGCCGTCGGGTGCGCCTGCTCGGTGGATCGTCCTCGTGCACGGGGGTGGTGCCTCGAACGAGTACTATCTCGAGACGCCCGACGGCCGACAGGGCTGGGCGGCACGATTCGTATCGCATGGCTACGGTGTGCTGGTGGTGGACTGGCTGGGGTTGTCCTATGAGGCGGCCCAACACGTCGATGATCGTGCGGCGTCTGCGCGGCTGGACTATGAGAGCGTGTGCCGAGGGATGGGCGTGTTCCTCTCTGGTCTCGGCCGGAACGTCGTGCTGGTCGTGCACTCGATGGCAGGTCCGATTGGCTTCCGCCTCCTAGAGACGCATGGCGATCTCATCGACGGGCTCGTAGCCGTCGCTCCGGGCCCGCCTGGAAATATACAGGCGGTGCCCGAGATCGTGAGGGAGTCCGACCAGGAGGTCTCCATCCGTGGAGCGGCCATCGACTGGACCATCCCGAAGATGGGTTTCTGGGAACCCACAAGCGCCTTCGTGAACGACAAGGCCATCGGACCCAGCCGGCGGTTCCCCCGCGAGTGCATCGAGGTGTTCCGCCGCACCCTTCGGCCGATCCCGGCCCGGATGCTTTATCAGCGTCAGAACATCGGTGGGAGCCAAATGAGGATCGGGCCGACCGACGCGTTCACGAACAAGCCGATTCTCGTCTTCACGGGTGGAGCCGATACCGACCACCCCTCGCAGCTGGATCAGGACATCGTGGCCTGGCTCACCGATCAGGGCGCCGCCGTCACCTTCTGGTCGTCCGAACTGCCTCTTCTCGCTGGGAACGGCCACTCGCTGATGGTCGAAGACAATAGCGACGAGATCGCTGACGAGATCGCGCGGTGGATCACGGCGCTCTGACTCGCCACCGTATCGTCCCGGCCATTATTTCAGCCGACCCGACGTCCCCAACAGCGGAGGAGAACGCCAGTCGTTTCCTTCGTGTCACTCGAGGGAACGCTGTGCCAGCTCGTTGCCGACTACGACTTGGTCGATCGGGCCCTTGCTCGAACTCCTCATTTCATACGTCTGGCGATGGACTCAAGGGAGATGTTCGCCGACGGCCGCGTGCAACTCCAGGTCATCGGTGGACAGCTGAGGCGTCTGCCACGACGCATCGAGACGATCGGTTCGCAGCTCGAACGGAACGTTCGGGCTGAGCATAAGGATGTTCCGAGACCTCCAGGAACGCGGATGGATCGGTTCGTTGGTCGGGGAGCTGACGACCACCCTGGTTGGCGTGGCGCTTATCGTCGCTGCGGTGCTACTTTCGGTCTCGGGGGGTGGCCCCCAGCTCGCCCCGACGTCGCACTCCTACCGTTCCTAGGGGCGGGGTGGTCGGCCTCGCGGGCAGGCTCCTCGTGCTGAGGCCGCTGCGCACCTCCTTGATGCGCACCACGCTGATCGCCGGATCCTGGCAAACTATCCCGCGACGCGAATTCGCAGGGGGTGTCGGCGCGACTTTCGATCGACGTACAGTGCCGTCCGTTAACAAACGATCGGTTCGTGCGACCGAACTGTCGAACGCCTGTGCATCGCTGCGGCGAGTTCCTCATGGCGCAGTACCTGGGTTTCGCTTCCGGAAGAAGATTTCACGAACCCCAGCGACACGGTGTTGCGGTGACGTTCGACGAAAGAGAAGAAGGATGGCCCGGCGAATCCCAATCGCGCGAAGTCTCGCCTTCGAAATGACAGAAGCGCTCCTGTGCTCGCGCGTCGGTTACTTCGCACCTTCTAGGTGTGACGTTATCAATTAGGGTGATGACGACCGGTGACGGGTACCGGTACCTGCTGAACTCTGTCGTGTCCGGTGACGGCGACCGCGACGCCTCGTCTGTGTTGACGCGGTATTACGCGGAGGCCGGGACTCCTGGCTCGATGTAGCGCCGAGGGGGTCGCTACTGGTCGGTTCCGACGTTGTGTTCAACCCAGTCGCGCAGATGCTTCAACGGGGCGGCTGCGCTGTGTCCGAGGTCAGTAAGTTCGTACTCCACGCGAGCGGGAACCTCGGGGTAGACGGTGCGAGTGAGCAGGCCGTGGTCTTCGAGACGCTTGAGGGTCTGGGACAGCACCTTGGGGCTGACGCCTTCCAAGCGTCGTTTGAGTTGCCCGTTGCGTTGCGGCCCGTCTTCGAGCGCACCGATGGCCAGGGCGCTCCACTTGTTGGCGAGCAGGTCGAGCATGTCGCGGCACGGACACATGGCCGCGTACACGTCGTTCCGGTCGCACTCATCCACGGTCTGACTCATACGTTCATGGTATCCGATGGGTACTAGGTTGCCTTGACGGTAACCAGTAGGTCTGGGGAACCATAATTGGCATGACGGCTACGACTGCGATCGGATACGAGAAGAACCTCCCCGCCACCGACCCCGAGGCGCTGACCGCCCGCGAGGTCGAGGTGCCCGAACTTGGACCGCATGACTTGTTGGTCGAGGTCGAGGCGGTCTCGGTGAACCCGGTCGATGTGAAACTGCGGGAAGGCGCTCCTGCGAACGGGTTCAAGGTGCTCGGCTTCGACGCCGCCGGTACGGTGCGCGAGGTCGGCTCAGCGGTGACGCTGTTCGCTCCGGGTGACGAGGTGTACTACGCGGGCAGCATCGACCGGCCAGGTACGAACCAGCGCCTGCATGTTGTGGATGAGCGGATTACGGGGCGCAAGCCGCAGGTGCTGTCGTTTGCCGACGCTGCTGCGCTGCCGCTGACGGCGATCACCGCCTGGGAGACCCTGTTCGAGCGGCTCGCCCTTACCGAGGACTCGACCGGCACCCTGCTGGTGATCGGCGCGACCGGCGGAGTCGGATCGATCATGCTGGCACTGGCCGACGCGCTCCTGCCGAACGTCACCGTGATCGCCACCGCCTCCGACGATGAACGCTCCGCCTGGGTGCGCAACCTGGGCGCGGAGCATGTGGTGAACCACCGCGACGACCTGGCTGAGCAGGTGCTCGCCGTCGCGCAGGATGGCGTGGACTGGCTGTTCACCGCGCATTCCGCGGGGCAGATCGAAACCTATGCGCGGATCGTTCGAGCGTTCGGGCATATTGTCGCCATTGACGACGGTCCGCGCGACGTGTTCCCGCTCAAGGGCAAGAGCATCGCTTGGCACTGGGAACTGATGTTCACCCGTCCGCTCAGGCAGACCCCGGACATGATTGAACAGCACCAGCTCCTGAACACTGTCGCTGACCTTGTAGATCAGGGCCGCATCCGCACCACGGCCACAACGACACTCGCGCCGATCTCACCGACCACACTCCGCGAGGCGCACGAGTTGGTCGAGAACGGCCGCACAGTCGGCAAGGTCACCGTCCACAGATGGGAGTAGACTGAAACCGCGCGCACGCGCATGTTCACAGGCGAGTGCGTTTGCAGAACCTCGGCTAGCCGAGTTCGAGTTCCTCACGCACGTACTTCGCGGGCAGCACGAGAGCCTTGCCGTGGGGCTTGTCGCTGCGCCCCAGCCGCCGTACCGCCAACGAGCCGTCGTCGTAGCGATGCATGACTTGCCAGCGGTCGCCGTTCTTGACCCAAGCCCTGCCCGTGGATAAGCGGCGGTCGTTGAGCCGGGTGACGACAAGATCGCCGACGCCTGCGGTGGTGCCGTCGTGCAGACGCAGGCCGTCTGCCTCAACATGCCCGGTCTCGATGAGGTCGGCGCGGGCGCGCTCGTTGAGCTGGGCGACCATCTCGCCGGTGCCCGCGATCATCAGTGTGCGCAGGCCCGCGTCGCGGTCGCTGCGCCACGCCTCGTAGATCGCATCGAGCATCGTCTCGGCGTCACCGCCCGCCAGTCTGCCCCGCTCCTGGTACTCGTCCAGCGCATCGGTGCGTCCGTGTCGCAGGCCGAGGCTGGCGCTCTTCTCCCACTCCTTGGCGAAGCGTCTCACGTCGGTGAGTTCGGGAACGCTCTGCCGGTGACGCACGAGCATCCCGAACGCCCCGCCCGTCTCGACCGCGCTCAGCTGCGCCCAATCGCCGATGAGCACGACCTTGGCTCCGACCTCGGCGGCGTGCGCGGCGATGCGACCGAGCGCGAGAGTTCCGGCAAGGGAGGACTCGTCCACGAGCACGAGCTGCCCGGCTTCGAGCTTCCAGCGCCCTTTGGCGTGCTCATAGAGGAACTTCGCGGTGTTCTCCGCCCGCACGCCGAGCGAGTCACTGAGCACTTCGGCAGCAGCCGCCGACGGCGCGAGGCCGATCACCGAGTCGCGCCCGTGCCCGGCTGTCCACGCCCGGTGCAGGGCACGGAGCGCGGTGGTCTTGCCGGAACCAGCGGGGCCGACCAGCAGATCGAGGGTCAGCCCGGAACGGGCGATGCGAGTGATAGCGACGGCCTGGTCAGGGTCAAGCCGGACGCCCCTGATCTTGCGAGAGGTATGCCGCGCGACGAGCCGCGCCGTCAGTGAGGGGCCACCGTCATCTTGGCTGTGTGCGAGGAGCCGCCGTTCGGCGTCGAGGATGTCTTGGCTGGAGTAGGCGATCTGATCGACCGGCTGGAACCTGTTGCCCTCACCCTCGACGTAATGAACGGGTACGGTGCGGTCGTAGTCCGGGGTGAGCCGCAGCGATCCGGCTTCGGCGTGCGCGAGGATCTGGTCGAGCACCCGGAGACGGTCGCCGGTGGTGGCGAACCGGACGCCCATGATCTGCCGCATCGTCTCGGCGTGCAGGTTCCATCGCCCCCAGGTTGCGCGCCGGTTCGCCACGCTCATCAGCACCACCGAGGCGAGATCCTCGATCTGCTCCAGCCTGAGATCGTCCGCACGCAGCCTCGCCTCGGTCGCACCCCGGTCAAGCAGGTGCTGCGCCCACGTGGGTGCGTCCTCGCCGAGCACGACCTCGGCACGCGCCCGCCAGTCAGCGGTCAGGTCGGCCAGCGGGTGCAGTTCTTTCTCACGCCTCGTCTCCAAGGTCGCCTGCTGCCGCAGCTTCGCAATCATCGCCGCTGAGGGTTGCCGCCCATGCTCAGTGACGTACTGCTCGATCAGCCGGTTCTTAACCTGTTCGATGCCCGCCGCGCCGTCGCTGCCTCCGGTGGTGCGACGGGAGAACTCTGCGATCAAAGCCGCCGGTACGCCCTCGATCTCCCAGCCGGTGTTGCGGTCCTTGCCCCGGTCGACGGGCACCCACGTCACGCCGAGCAACCGCGCGGTGTGATCGGTGACAAAGCCGTTGTACGACTCCGAGAGAGCGACAGCGGCCTTATGCAGGCGGCGCGAGTCGAGGGTGCGCCAGCGCCCATCCTGACCCTGCACCTTGTTCGACACGACCACATGCGTATGCAGTTGCGGGTCTGCTGCCCTGCTGTCGTAGTGGTCGAACGCCGTGGCGATCACCCCGACGATCGGCATCTGCGCCACACCGCCTCGGCCGACCCGAGTCACCGCAACGCGATCCTCCAGCAACGCGATCGTGTCGCGCATCGCGGCGTGATGCGCCTGCGCAATCAGAGCTTGCGTACCCGCGTCGGCCACGCCCCAGATCGCGCTCACCGACTTCGGCGGAGAGAACGTCAAGTCGAACCCCGCAACGGCGGTGCGCGGCTTCTTCGCAACCTCCTCCTCACGAATGCGCTGCACCACTTGCTCGCGCTCCTCGCCACACAACTCGGGGTCGAGGCGCGCAATCCGGGCCGCAATCCGCTCGCGCGGGGGCTGCAACGAGGGGAACCGGGTGCCGAGCCGTTCGCCGGTGACCGGGTGGATGCTGTCGCCCAGGAGCCGGGCCAGGTGCTCCTCGGTCACCGTGTCGCCCTCGGCCAACGCTGGGGTGCGCCCGTTGTCGAGGCTCATCAGGCCGGTGCCGACCCAGGTGCCGGGCGGAGAGCCTGTCTCCGTGTAGTACCGGGTCAGCGGGCTACTCATCTCGCGGTCGCCGTCGCCGACGACGACCGACTTCAGCAGGTACTCGTAGCCCTTGCCGGACGACATGACCCGGATGGTCATAACCACGACGGCCCCTCCCCGAGACCGCTACGGGAGGGGCGATCTCGGGGGTCAGGTGCGCGCGCAGCGCGCGGCTCGCACTCTTAGTGCCAGACGTGTGGAGGGCTGAAGCAGGCCGCTACTGGCACCGCGCATCACGCGCTGGTGAGCGAACGAACGAAGACCTGATAGGCGCGCATGGCGAACTATTTATCACAGGTGTGATAGTTTGGAGCTATGGCTCATCTTGATGTCGCCTCGGTGGCGTACACGCTGGCGGATGGTCGCCCGCTGCTACGCGACGTCTCGCTCAGCCTGGGGGCGGGTGAGCGGGTCGCCGTGATCGGCGCGAACGGCGCTGGAAAGAGCACACTGCTTCGGATCGTCACGGGCGAACTCTCACCGGACTCCGGCGCGGTGACTCGTGGCGGCAGTTTCGGCGTGATGCGTCAGTTCGTCACGGGCGCGACGGTCAGCGAGTTGCTGCTGTCGGTCGCGCAGCCTGTGATCCGCGATGCCGCCGCACATCTCGCTCGCTCTGAGGTCGTGATGAAAGAGCAGGGCACTACCCAGTCGCAGATGGCGTACGCGGCGGCTGTCGCCGCATGGGGCGAGGTGGGCGGCTATGACACCGAGGTGTTGTGGGATGTCTGCACGGTCGCCGCACTCGGAGTGCCGTTCGAGCGGTGTCGCGACCGGTCGTTGTCGACGTTATCGGGTGGTGAGCAGAAGCGGCTTGCGCTGGAGGCGCTGCTGCGCGGCCCGGATGATCTGGTGCTGTTGGATGAGCCGGACAACTCGCTGGACGTGCCGGGCAAACGCTGGTTGGAAGAGCAGTTGCGCGCGACGGACAAGGGCGTGCTGTATGTGAGTCACGACCGTGAGCTGCTGGCACGGACCGCGACCTCGATCGTGACACTGGAGCTCGGTGCGGCGGGCAACACCGCGTGGACGCATCCGGGCGGATTCGACACCTACCACCGCGCGCGGGAGCAGCGGTTCGAGCGGTTGGACGAGCTGCGCCGCCGCTGGGACGAAGAGCACGCGAAGCTGCGCTCGCTCATGCTCATGTACAAGCAGAAGGCCGCTTACAACTCTGACATGGCCTCCCGGTATCGGGCAGCGCAGACCCGGCTGACGCGGTTCGAGGAGGCCGGGCCTCCAGAGGAGCAGCCTCGCGAGCAGCGCCTTCAGATGCGGTTGCGCGGGGGGCGCACCGGGAAGCGGGTGTTGACCTGCGAGGCGCTGGAGCTGACGGGTCTGATGCGTGCGTTCGATTTCGAGGCGTACTTCGGTGATCGGGTCGCGGTGCTCGGCTCGAACGGGTCGGGCAAGTCGCACTTCTTGCGCCTGCTCGCGGCCGGGGGCACCGACCCTGCCCCGGGGCAGGAGCCCGTGACCGACGCGAGGATCGAACCCGTGCCGCACCGGGGAGCAGCACGGCTCGGTGCGAGGGTTCGGCCGGGATGGTTCGCTCAGAATCGCAGCCGCCCCGACCTCGCGGGCCGTGCACTGCTGGACATCCTGCACCGCGGTGATGAGCACCGCACCGGCCTTCCCCGAGAGGACGCCTCGCGGGTGCTTGCCCGCTACGAACTGGCGACGTCCGCCGAACAGCACTTCGACTCGCTTTCAGGAGGACAGCAGGCGAGGTTCCAGGTGCTGCTGCTGGAACTCGGTGGGGCGACGATGCTGCTGTTGGACGAGCCGACCGACAACCTCGACCTCGTCTCCGCCGAAGCCCTCCAGCACGCGCTCGGGGCGTTCGAGGGCACGGTGCTCGCCGTGACGCACGATCGTTGGTTCGCACGTGACTTCGATCGTTTCCTCATCTTCGGAGCCGACGGGGACGTCTACGAGAGCAGCGAGCCCGTGTGGGACGAAGCCCGCGTCACCAGGGAGAGGAAGTAGGAGTCATGCCAGCACGGATCGATCCGGAGGAACGGCGTCAGCAGGTGATCGAGGCGGCGTTCCGCCTCGTGGTGGCCGAGGGCATCGAGGGTGTGTCGCTGCGGAAGGTGGCCGATGAGTCCGGTCTAAACATCGGCTCGGTGCGGCACTACTTCGACGGACATCACGATCTGCTCACCGCCGCGGCGGAGGAGGCGGGCGCCCGGATGGGTCGCCGTCTCGCTGCCCATCCGGCCGAAGGACTGCGCGGGCTCACCGGTGAGGCGGCACTCGACGCCCTGCAAGCCCTGGTCGAGGCGGTCATGCCGGTCGATGAGCCGCGTCGTGACGAGGCGATCGTGGTGGTCGAACTGATCATGGCGTCCCGGACCATGCCGGTGTTCCGCGCAATGTCCGCGCGCATGGCCGCCGACCTCGCTGCTGTCTTACGCGAAGCGCTCGACTTCCTCGACGTGCCTGACGTTGACCTCGCTGCGGCGCAGCTCGCCGCCGTGATCGGCGGGCTGACGCTGGACACCGTGACGCCGCACGGCGATCTGAGCGTCGAACGCATGCGAGCCGTCCTACGGGCGCATCTGCGGATGCTGCTCGCGAAAGCGTGTCCTGGGTGATGCGTATGCCTGCGTGGTTGTTCACACTGCTGGCCGCTGCGTTCGTGCTCTACACCGACGACTACGTGATCGCCGGGATCCTGCCTGAACTCGCGGCCGATCTGGGGGTCGCCGAGGGACAGGCCGGACAACTGGTCACCGTGTTCTCCCTGACCGTCGCCATTGCTGCACCGGTCGCGGCAGTCGTTCTCGCGGCGGTGCCACGGCGGAGACTGTTCACGACCGCGTTGCTTGCCTTCATCGCCGCGAACGTCGCCGCCGCGGCCACTGATTCGTTTGCGGTGTTGACGGTGCTGCGCGTTGCCGCTGCGTTGGCGGCAGCGGCGATGACTCCGGCACTGTTCGCGTTCACCGCCCGCCACGCACCAACGCAGAAGGTCGGCAGGTACCTCGCCATCGTCTCGCTCGGCGTCACGGGATCAATCGCAGCCGGAGTGCCGCTTGGCACCTGGATCGGCGGCGTCCTCGGCTGGCGAGCGACCTTCGCGACGATGGCCATCGCAGGGGCTCTCGTCCTCGTCCTCGTGCTCAGCACGCTACCCCGCTCCGAGGGAACCGACGACACTCCACGGCTGGCCGAGCAGTTCCGCATCCTGCGGCGAGCTCCGATCTCACTCGGATTGATGGCGAATTGCCTGCTCATGACCGGCTCGATGATGATGCTCACCTACCTCGCCCCCTACCTGGCCGAGACCACTACAGCAGGCATCGAGGAACGCGCACTCGCCTTCAGCCTGTCCGGGATCGCCGGCATCGTGGGCATCTGGCTCGGTGGGATCGCTACCGACCGCCTCGGTGCGGATCGAACCCTGCTGATCGGTATCGGCACGATCGTTGCCACGATGATCGTCCTCTGGGTGCTCTGGACAGCCAGACCCGCTCCACTGCCGCTCGTGCTGGTCGTCGCGACGCTGTGGGGCGGTATGGCGTTCTGGAACTCCCCGGCAATCCAAGCCCGCCTGCATCACCTCGCCGGTCCGGTCTCCGGGCAAGCGCTGGCGCTGAACACTTCCGGCACCTACCTCGGAGTGTCCATAGGAGCTGCGACAGGAGGCAGCATCCTCTCCGTCGCAGGGGTGGGCGCGCTTCCCCTTACGGCAGCAGGCTTCGCCGTTTCGGCGCTTCTATTATTGGCATTTGTTTCCCGAAGCAAGCTCGTCCCTGTACCGGCAGCCGATGATGATTAGGCCATGCCGTGCAGTTCTTTCGCCCGCTTACGGCGCGCACTCAGGCGGTGCACCGTCCTGTGGGGCCGGTGGCCTATGACTGTGTGAAGGTCATCGTCGTCCGCGACGGTTCCGCATTTGTGTTCAGTGAATTCGGTCGGCAGCCGGTCAAGTCCGGTGATGTGATCTTGCTGGGCGCAAACGTGCTGGCAGGATCGGAGCCTGAGGGACACATCACCGTGACCACGATCTATCTCGACACTGACTATGTGCTCGACCAGGTGCGCTGGCAATACGCTGCATTCCTGCACGACCGGCTTGACGCGCGAGGGCTCGCAGAGACGATCTATACCGAACCCTCGCAGTTGCTCCGACTCGGCGAGGATCGGGCCGAGATGATGATGCCGTGGCTGGATGAGTTGGTGGCACTTAGCGTCGATGGCGACTTCGTGAGCCACTACTACCGGATGCAGGCGCTGTGGTTCCAAATCGCATACGTCATCGCCCCGTTTGTCAAAGTCTCGCCTGTGCGCATTTCACCCTCGCAGCGTGCGCATATCCGGCCCACGTTGCCTAGGGATCGTCGCTTTACACCGTTGCGCATTGAAGTTCGGAGGGCCGCTACCTTGCTGCGGGAGTACCCTGCAAGGCGGTGGACGCTGGAAGACCTTGCTACAGAGGTTCACCTGTCGCCGTCGCGGCTGTCCAGCGTGTTCGTGGAGGCGTACGGCAAAACCCCGTTGGCGTTCCTGACGATGATCCGCGCCGAACATCTCGCAACGCTGTTGCGAGAGACTGATCTGACCGTCACCGCCGCGATGCAGCAAGTGGGCTGGCGCTCGCGCTCCCACGCCACCCGCTTGTTCCGTCAGTACGTCGGTGTCAGCCCCGGCCGCTACCGCACGATGGGCATGCAGAGCGTCTGAACGTTGTGCCGGATCTGCCAACTCTGTGCCGCTTCTCCCAGATCATCGGTCTCTCTCCGTTCGGAGCCCGGATGGGCTGGTAGGCCGGTAGGGACTCGTCGGGTTCTTCGAGAAGCCTGACGGTCATCGTCTCGCTTCCTTGTCCGTCGTGTCTTCTTGATCCTCCCGACGTACCTCACGGTCGTAGGGCCACCCAGTGAGGGTGGCATCCGGTGAGAGGGAGGTCCGGTGATGGCTGAGGTACGCGACGCTCACGCGGCGAAGGATGTGACCGCGTGCCGGGCCTCCGCGGTCGCGGCGGTCTTCTCTCGGCTCGACGAGGGCGTGCCGTTGCCTGTGGTCGCGCGTGAGCTGGCACGGCTTGGTGTGCCGGTGTTCTCGTGCGCGCCGGGTGGGAAGCGTCCGATTCCCAGGCGCGGCTTTCATGAGGCGTCTGTCGACGCCGAGCAGGTGGAGGCGTGGTGGCGGCAACGGCCGACTGCGAATCTCGCCATCCCGACCGGCGTGGCTTCGGGCGTGGTGGTCGTGGATGTTGACGTGCATGGCGTCAACGGATACGCCGCGTTCGGACGTGCAGCGCATGCGGGGCTGTTGCCTGAGCCGTTCGCGGTGGTGAGCACGCCGACCGGAGGAAGGCATCTGTACTTCCCGGCTCACGCCGAGCGGGAGCAGCGGTCGTGGCAGGTGGGCCGGGCGGGCATCGACTTCCGGGGCGACGGTGGCTACATCATCGTGCCGCCCTCGCAGCGCGCGGTCGGTAGCCGCCGGATGCTGTACCGGGTTGAGACTGTGGCCAGTGGCCCTGCCGTGCCGTTGGCGGCGCAGAGGCTGCGCGACTTCCTCGACCCGCGCGCGATGTACGTGCCCGCGCCCGTGCCGCTAGGCGGGTGGCCGCTGGATGTTGCCCGGCTCGCCTCGCAGGTAGCGCGCAGACCGGAGGGCGAACGCAATCTCGGGCTGTTCAAGGCCGCGTGCCGGATGGCTGAGCACGGTCATCCTCCCGGTGAAGCGCTCGATGCGCTGGGCCCGGCAGCGGGTCAGGCCGGGCTGGGTGAGCGGGAAATCACTCGGACGGTCGGCTCGGCGTATCGCCATGTCAGAACTTACGGCCCGCGTCGTCGCGCCCCGGTACGTCAGGCGGGCGACGAGTTCGCCCGTGCCGAGCCGCCGGTTGCTGCTCCGGTGAGTGGTCGGGGGTTGTGATGAACGCGCGACGGCCTGCAAGGGGTTGGGCGGTGGTGACGGCTGCGACCGGCACCGTGCTGATCGGTATCGGCGCGTTCTGGTTGTCGTTCATGGCGCTGGCCGACCTCGCGGCCCGGTCGGGCATCGCAGCAGGGCAGGCGTGGATCTGGCCGCTGCTGGTCGACGGCCTGATCGTGGTCTCCACCATCGCGGTCGTCGCCCTCGATGGACGCTCTGGTGCGTGGTATCCGTGGGCGCTGCTGATCTGCGGGGCGCTGGTGTCGGTCGCCGCGAACGCCCTGCACGCGATCGTCGCAGCCGAGACAAGCGTTCCCAGTGTGCTCGCGGCGACCGTGGCGGCGGTGCCGCCACTGGTGCTGCTGGCCAGCACGCACCTCACCGTCGTCTTGACCCGCTCGACCTCCACCCCGTCCAGCACGACGGGAAAGTCGCCCGAGCTGCCCGCCGTGACCGAATCCGAGCCGGAATCGGCAATCGGTCCAGAACAGGATCCAGCCCCCGAGCCGGAGTCCGAGGTGGTGCTCGGTCGGCGTGAACGCGCCGTCCGGTTGCGGGAGGCGGGCTGGTCGAACAAGGCAATCGCCGACGAACTCGGCGTGCACGCCTCGACTGTGGGGCGCTGGTTCACCCCGCCGGTCGAGGAACCGGAAACCACAACAGAGATGGAGACAACATGACGAACATCGACCCGCGAGAGCAGGCACGAGCGCACGAGGATGCGCCCGAGCCGGACGCATCCGACGACCGCGGCAAGGTGCGGCAGGTGCCCGATGCAGTCGCCGCCGCCGACATCACCAAGCGCAAGAACACCACGGCCGAGACCGACGAGATCGCCGAGGCAGCGGAGGCTGAGGGCGCGGGGATCGAGCAGAAGCTCGAGGAACACCGGGCGCGCGGCATCGAGTGGGTGCGGCCCACCGACCTGATCTCCCGTGGCAGCGCATCGCTGGCCGGGCGGGGCATCGACCTGGAGGTCGAGATGGCCCGCAAGGCCCGCGCGCCGATGGTGGACGGGCTGAAGAGCCTCGGCGGCCGGGCCAGGCGGCTGTCGCCGCTGTCGGCGTTCGGGCACGGTGCCCGGCATCACGCACCGACTCGAGCTGCGGTCGGGAAGTCGTGAAGCGGTGAACCGTGATGACTCGACCACGAACGCCCGCCCACCCCCGACACGCTGGCCCTCCCTGTGCACCTTGCCGCCAGGAGGTGCCATCATGACGACCCGCACGACCTTCGCCGAGCCGGAGGACTTCACCCGCAGCGAGGGCCTACGTGCTCTGCTGAACCGCCTGTACGAGGGCGGTCCCGGCGCGTGGCAGCACGATCCGGTCGCCGCCGACCTGATGGTCTACGCCGCAGAGAAATACGGGGCGCTGGCCCGTAAGCACGGCCTGGACCCGTGGGAAGCAGCCAGTGCCGCGTTCGATGTGATGCGCACCAAGGCCGCTCGCACCGCGGGCGACCCGTGGGGTGTGGTGACCCACGCGGTGCGCATCACCTGCATCGCCGAGGAACGCGGGCAGGGTCTGCTGTGCTCGACGCATCAAGCCCGGCGTCCGCACATCTCCGCGTTCCACGACGCCGAACGCCTCTCGGATCGGGAGAACCCGCTGACGGACTACCACGCCGCGTTCCACGTCACCGACCCCGACCCTGGCGAATCCGACTCCACCAACACTCATGAGCCAGCGGGCGCGACGGTGTGCTGCTCGGCAGATTCCGCGGTGGAGGACGCCATCGCCCTGTTCACGCTGCTGGGCTGGCCGGCGCATGTCGCCCGCGCCGGGGTCGAGCACGTCTGTCAGGCGCTCGCCGGTGCGGGCAGCCGCCAGAGCGCCTATGAAGCGCTGCGCCGCGACAAGCACGCCCGCGCCCTGCTGGATGTGAACAGCACCGCATGGACGGCATTGCTGAAAGCGCTGCTCGGGCACCCCAGCCCGGCCTATGCCGCGACCGCCGCCGGACGCGGCATCCTGCTGCGGTTGCTGATCGGCGAGAGCCTGCGCGCGCTGCTGCGCGACGACGACCTGGTGCTGTTGATCTCCCTCGCGGCCCCGAAACACCGGGGCCGGTCATGAGCAGGCACACCGGGCACATCGAACTGGACCGCACCGTCGACTCGATCATCGTCGGCAACCGCCACCGCACCGACCTGGGCGACCTGACCGCGCTGGCCGAGTCCATCGAACGCGACGGGCTCCTGCAACCGCTCACGGTCACCATCGACGGGGTGTTGGTGTGTGGTGCGCGGCGGCTGGCGGCGATCAAACAGTTGGGCTGGCGCACGGTGGGCGTGTGGGTGCGCTCGGGCATCTCGGACAGGCTCGGGCACCTGTTGGCCGAGCAGGACGACAACATGCTCCATAAGGACCTCACCCCGATCGAGGCCACTGCCCTGTATCGAGAGCTGAAAGCGCTCATCGCGGAGGACGCCGCCCGCAATGAGGCGACGACCCGGTTCTCCGCGGAGCATCAACCGCGGTGGAACGGGCTCGCAAAGTTTGCGAGCCCGTTGGACAGTCCTGTCGGTGACTCTCGGCGGCAGGCGGCAGCGATGATTCCCGGTGGTGCTTCGCACACCACGCTGGAGAAGATCGACTACCTGCACCGGATCACCGAGGACCCTGACTCGCCTCCTGTGCTGCGCGCACAGGCTCGTGAGGAACTCGACCGGATCAATGCCGGTGGCCCCGTGCACCCCGCCTACGAACGCATCCGCGCCGTGCTCGCCGAAGCGAGCAGCCAGAAGCCTGACCTGGAGGCGGCCGCGCGTCAGGCCCTCGCCCGTGCCCGCGCCGCGCAGAGCAAGCCCGACCCGCCCACATCGACGGAGGAAAGCACGCCCGTGAGGTGGCCGGTGCGCGCGTTCGTCGCCACCTGGACGGAACTTACCGACTGGTGGACGCACTACGACGCCGAGCTGCTGGCCTCCGAGCTGACCGATGAGCAGATCGCTTCGTTCGTGGCCACCGCTGAGGGCACCAGCACCTTCGCCGACGAGCTGCGCACCGCACGGCAGTCGCTGAGCACCCCGCGCAGGCACCTGCGGGCGCTCTGACCCGCGCCTGTGTGCGGACGGCGCACCTGGAGGCATGAAGACGACTCCCGATGACCCCGCCCGCACCCGCCGCCGACTGATCTCCCTCGTCTGCGCCGGTATCGCGTTCCTCATCCTGGCAGTGATCGGGGTCTACGGGCTGGTGACCGGCCCGAACGACTCCGACACGCGACCTGAGACGCCCGTGTCACCGATGCCGACCGAACCGGACCCGCTGACCCCGCGGCTGCCTCGCATCGCCGCGTCCACCGATCCCGAAGCCTTCGCCCGCGATGCCGCGCACGCGCTGTTCACCTGGGACACCACGAGCGGGTTCCTGCCGCTGGACTACACCGCGGTGCTGCTGGAGGTGAGCGACCCGACCGGGAACGAGCAGGCAGGGCTGGCCTCGGACATCGCCTCCTACCTGCCGTCGCGGGATGCCTGGGTTCAGCTGCGCCAGTACAGCACGCGTCAGCACCTGAACATCACCGACGCCTACGTGCCCGAGCAGTGGGCGCAGGCGGTCGAGCAGGCCCGGCCCGGTCAACTCCCGGTCGGGGCGAGTGCGATCACGATCGAGGGCACCCGGCACCGCGAGGGCATCTGGAACGACGAACCCGTGACTTCGCAGCACCCGGTGGCGTTCACGATCTTCCTTGCCTGCCCACGCGAGGACGACCCGCCGATCAGTAACCAGAGCGAGACCGGCCAGCCGGATGCGGGGGCGGCCGGGTCCTGCTACCTGCTGCGCCTGTCGATGCTCGACCAGCCGCTGCGGTAACGAGACAGGAGGCATGACGATGAAGAAGGCAGGCCTCGCGCTCGCACTGCTGCTCATGCTCGGCCCGTTCATCGGCCTGGTCGGGATCGGCGTGCTGATGAACCCGGCAGCGAACGCCGCGTGCACCATCGACGGCACCGGCATCACAGTCGGGAACGTGCCGGACTCGTTGACCGTCACCACCGCGAACGGTGAGACCTTCACGCTGAACCGGCAGCAACTCACGCACGCGGCCACCATCATCGAGATCGGCTCGGGCATCGAGGGGGTGGGGCGCGACGGCATCCAGATCGCGCTGATGGCCGCGCTGACCGAATCCACGTTGCGGATGCTGTCGAACACCTCCGCCTACCCCGAGTCCGCCGACTACCCGAACGACGGCGACGGCTCCGACCACGACTCGCTCGGCCTGTTCCAGATGCGCCCGGCCTCGGGGTGGGGAACGGTCGCCGACCTCATGGACCCCACCTATCAGGCGCGGGCGTTCTACGGCGGCCCGACCGGCCCCAACCACCCGTCGCCGCGCGGCCTGCTCGACATTCCCGGCTGGCAGCAGATGAGCAAAGGCGAGGCGGCCCAAGCCGTCGAGGTCAGCGCCTACCCCGACCGGTACAACAACTACGAGCCGGTCGCGCTGACCATTCTCACTACGCTCACCGGCTCCGGCGGCCCCGTCACGGCCAGCCACGCAGCGCAGCCGGTCACGGTCGCCTCGGAGGTCACCGAGACCACACGGGTGGTGTTCCCGCTGCCGGAGGGCACCTGGGTCGCCACGTCTCCGTTCGGGCCGCGTATCCACCCGATCACCGGCGAGGAGTCCTTCCACACTGGCGCGGACTTCGCCGCCCCGGACGGCACCCCGATCCTCGCCGCCGCCTCCGGCACGGTCACGGTCGCGGAGTTCTCCGGCGGCTACGGGGGCCTGGTCGTCATCGAGCACCGCATTGGCGGGCAGACGGTCGCCACCGCCTACGCGCACTCCTGGCAGCACGGCATCCACGTCTCCGCAGGCGATCAGGTGGTGGCCGGGCAGCACATCGCCGACGTCGGCTCCAGTGGCATGTCCACCGGCCCGCATCTGCATTTCGAGGTCCGTGACGGTGGCACGAACGGCGAGTACATCGACCCCGCCGCGTGGCTGAACCAGCACAACGCCGCTGACCTCCCCGAAGCCGAGCTCGGGCCACCCGACGGCTGCGAGAACACCACCAGCCTGGCCGGTGACCCGGCCCCGTTCGGCGGCGACGACCCGAACCGGATGGTGGACGACCCGACCTCGACCGGGCAGATCACCGCCCGGATGTTGCACCTGTACGAGGAGACCATCGCCGCGTTCCCCGACACCGGCTGGGGCTGCTACTCGCCCCGCCCGGGCACCCAGTCAGAGCATCCCGTCGGCAGGGCGTGCGACCTGACCTTCGGCAACGCGATCGGTCAATACCCGACTGCCGAGCAGCTGGCCTACGGCTGGCAGGTCACCGAGTGGATGCAGACCCACGCCGAGAGGCTCGGGGTGGAGTACCTGATCTGGCAGGGCAAGATCTGGTCGCTCTCCCGCGACTCCGAGGGCTGGCGGCCCTACAACGGGGGCGGGATGCACGACCCCGGCAACGTGACCGGAGGGCACTACGACCACCTCCACGTCACGGTCGGATAGGCGGCCGGTCATGGATGTGTTTCCCGACTTCGACGGGCTGGCCGGGATCAGCGACCTACGGGAGGTCGTGGGTGCGTTGCTGATGTTCGCGCTGGTGATCGCGGTGTTGATGCTGATCGTCTCGGCGATCATCTGGGCGGTCTCATCCAGCACCGGCAACTATGCCGCCGCCGCCAAGGGCCGTGTCGGGGTGCTGGTCTGTCTCGGTGGTGCAGTGCTGGCTGGGGCCGGTGTCGCCTGGATGAACTGGCTGATCGGCATCGGTCAACAACTCTGACCCTCTTCGGCTTCTGAGCGCCCGCCCCTCTTCGGGGCGGGCGCTGTGGTGTGTGGGAGCGGGGCGCACCTGTCGGCAGAACCACCCATCGCTTCGTGAAGGAGAACTGCCGTGATCGACATCGACCCCAACTCCAGCGGCCTGCCCGGTATCGAGCAGCTGCGCATCATCGTCGGCGCAGTCATGACCGTCGGGCTCATCCTGTCCGTGCTGGCGCTGATCGTCTCGGCGATCATCTGGGCTTACGGCGCGAACTCGTCCAACCCGCATCTGGCGGGCAGGGGCAAGATCGGCGTCTTGATCTCCTGCGGAGCCGCCGTCGTCTGTGGCGCATCGGTGACGCTCATCAACTTCTTCTGGGGCGTCGGCCAAGCCGTCTGAGACCCATCCATCCCCTTCGACCCGAGGAGGTCCGTGATGGGTGTGTGCGATATCCCCGTCATCTCCAGCGTCTGCGACGTGGCCGGTGAAGCCGCCGCGACCCTGATCTCGGCACCGTTCGACTGGCTCGCCTCCGCGATGGGAGCCGCCGCCGGCTGGATGTTCGAGGCCGTCTGGACGGTGTTCGACACCACCACGATGGTCGATGTCACCAGCAGCGAGTACGTGGCGGTCTACAACCTGATCTTCGGGATCGCGGTGTTCGTGATGCTGCTGTTCTTCTGTTTGCAGCTGATCACCGGAATGGTCCGCCGGGAACCCGCCGCTCTCTCCCGCGCCGCCCTGGGGCTGGCCAAGAGCGTCCTGGGTTCCTTCGTGGTCATCACCCTCGTCGCGCTGTTGCTGGAGATCACCGACCAACTCGCCATCGGCATCATCCAAGCAGGCGGTGAGACCACCGAGACGATGGGCGACAAGATCGCCATCCTCGTGGCCGGGTTGACCGCCCTGAACATCGGCGCGCCCGGGGTCGGCGCGATCCTGACGATCTTCCTCGCAGCCCTGGCTATCGCTGCCGCCGCGATCGTCTGGCTGTCCCTGCTGGTGCGCAAGGCCCTCCTGCTGGTGGCGGTGGTGCTGGCCCCCTTCGCGTTCTCCGGCGCCTCCTGGGACGCCACCCGCGGCTGGATCTCCAAATGGGCGATGTTCGTGATCGCGCTCATCCTCTCCAAGCTCGTACTGGTGGTGATCCTGCTAGTCGCCGTCACCCAGGTCTCGGCCCCCATCGACGGTGACCTGTCGAACATCGCCGACCCGCTGGCCGGGATCGTGCTGATGGCGCTGGCCGGGTTCGCCCCGTACATGACCTACCGGTTCCTGTCGTTCATCGGCTTCGACCTCTACAACTCGATGGGCACCGAACAGGAAGCCAAGAGCGCCCTCAACCGCCCCGTGCCGACACCCGGCAAGCCGCAGGGCGGCGACCCGAAGAAGGTCCTCGACGACGGCGGCAACGGAGGCGGCAAGAAGTCCGGCGGCGCAGAGACGGGCGGTGGCCCGAACCCGAAGCCGACAACCCCGTCGTCCTCAGCGGGCAGCGCAGGCTCTGGGACAGGCGCGGGCGGGTCTGGCGGAGCCGCCGGTGGCGGTGCGGCAGCCGGTGCCGGTGGTGGTGCGGCAGCGGCGGGGCCGATCGCTGCCGGGGTGGTGCTCGGAGCCAAGGCGATCAAGGCAGCCGCCACCGCCGGCCCGAAAGCGGGCCAGGCGCTCGCCGGTCAAGCCGACCAAGCGGCCTCCGGTGCCGAGCAGCCGGGGCAGGCGCCGGTCACCCCACACGCGCCGCCGCCCTCGCAGCCGCTGCCGAAGACCCCGAACGATTCCCCGCCACCGCCGAAGCCGACCAAGGAGTGACCTGTCATGTCCAGCACTGAAACGGCCCACGAGCGCGGCGGCGAGTTGGTGCCCGTGAAGTTCAGCCGACTCACCCGCAGAGGGATCCTGCTCGGCCTGTCGCTATCGCAGCTGATCACCCTCGGCGTCGGCGGGGCGAGTCTGGTGGCCGCGTTCTACGGAGGCGGGGGTGCCCTGTTCGCCATCACCGCGCCGATCTGGGTGCTCGCCGCCGCGATCACTTGGATTCCGGTCGCGGGCCGCCCGCTGGTCGAATGGCTGCCCGTTACCTGCTGGTGGCTGTGGCGCACCACCGGCGGGCAACTCGCCTACCGACGCAGGATCGTCACCCCACGCCCTGCCGGGACGCTCGCGCTGCCCGGCGACATGGCGAGGCTGCGCGAGTACACCGACCCCGAGACCGGGGCCGGAATGGTGCACGACCCCACAGCCGGAACACTCACCGTCGTCACCGAGATCAGCCATCCCGCGTTCATCCTGCTCGACCCCGGCGAGCAGGAACGCCGCGTCACCGCGTGGGGCCGAGTGCTGGCCACCGTGTGCCGTTCGGGACGTATCGCCACGCTGCAAGTGCTGGAACGGACGCTGCCAGACTCTGGGCAAGGCCTGGCCGAATGGTGGGCCACGCACGGCACCGCCGACGGCTCGTGGGCGGCGACGACCTATCAAGAGCTGATCGACCGAGCCGGGCCCGCCGGGGAACGCCACGCGACCACCCTGTCTCTGAGCCTGGACATGCGTGCTGCGGCCCGCCAGATCCGCACCGCGGGCGGCGGCATCAAGGGCGCAGCCGCCGTGCTGCGACAGGAGATGAGCACCTTCTCGGCGGCCCTGCGCTCAGCAGACCTGACCAGCAAAGGCTGGCTCGGCACCGGGCAGATCGCGGTCATCCTGCGCTCGGCGTATGACCCGGCGATCGCCGCGACACTGGAACGCCACGGCGAACTCGGGCACGACCTCGCCACCGCCGGGCCGGTCGCGGTCACCGAGTCGTGGGGGCATCTGCGCAGCGACTCGGCCTACCACTGCGTCGTGTGGATCTCGGAGTGGCCGCGCTCGATGGTGCATCCGGGATTCCTCTCGCCCGTGCTGCTCAGTAGTGGCATTCACCGTAGCTTCTCGCTGCTCTGCACGCCGCTGCGCACCGATCAGGCTGCCCGCGACATTCGCCGCAAGAAGACCGAGTACATCTCCGACGCTGCCCAGCGGGCCCGGATCGGGCAGATCGAGGACGCCTCGCAGACCGCCGAGTACCACGACGTGCTGCAGCAGGAAGCCGACCTGACCGCCGGACACGGCGTGCTGCGTTACACCGGCCTGATCTCCGTGTCCGCCGACTCGCTCCCCGAACTGGAGGCGGCGGTCGCGGCGATCGAGCAGGCCGCGATTCAAGCCTCGTGTGAGACCCGCGTGCTGGTCGGCCAACAGGCCCAGGCGTTCACGGCCGCCGCGCTGCCGCTGTGTCGCAAGGTCTGACCCGCCCGGCGCACCTCGAAGCCACCCCCAACTGATTCACCTGGAGGCCCGACATGCCCACGTTCAACGATCCGTCCGCCGACGCTGCCGAAGCCCGGCAAGCGTTGCGAGGTCTCGCGCACGCCAGCAGGCGTATCGATAACCCCGACGAGCTCTACGGCATCGTCGGGGAACTGCTTGGCGCGACCCGCTCGCTCGAGCAGTCGCTCATCCAACTCGGCGGGGCCAGCCTCACTCATCAGACGCGCGCGACGCACGATGACGGCGACCGGAACCTCGGCGCTGCTGACGCCTGGGCCGCCGCCGACGCACTCCAGCAGGCTGCACGGCACGTCAGCGCATCCGAAACGCTCCTCGATCAGGCTTCCGGTCACCTGGGTCGTATCGCCTGGGACCCGCCTCAGCGGGACCGCACCGGCCCGGCCCAGGATGCCGCCACCGCCGACGCCGCACAGCAGGCGCTCGATGAGCGCCGGAACCGGGTGCGCGGCGACGGGTCATGGTTCACCCCTGACCGCATCGCGGACATCAAGCGCAACCGAGGGCTGGAGCGATGAGCCCGCGGGAGGAGGAGAAGCTGCACGCCTCGGTACTGGTCGCCCCCGCGAAAGAGCGACGACGCTACCGCAAGCAGCGCCACCAGGCCGCGAACCAGCTGCACCACGAACAGCGGCAGCGGAAGATCGCGGAGACCAAGGCCCGCGCCGAAGCGGAGAAGGCCGAGCGCGCCGCCCGCCAGTATCTGCCCGCCGCGGGCGAACCCGGACCGGCGATGCTGCGCACCCCGGGACGCTTCCACCTGCCCCGGCACCAAGACACCTCCGCCACCTTGTCGGGCGCGTACCCGTTCGTCGCCGAGGGCGGCCTCGGCTCCTCCGGCGTGTTCGTCGGCCAGGACCTCTACTCCGGCGGCAGCTTCGTCTACGACCCCTGGGTGCTCTACGCCAACGGCATCATCACCGCACCCAACATCGTCCTGGCCGGGATTGTCGGCTCCGGCAAGTCCTCGCTCGCCAAGTCCCTCTACACCCGCAGCCTGCCGTTCGGACGACGCGTCTACGTGCCCGGCGACCCGAAAGGGGAACACACCGCCGTCGCCGAAGCTGTCGGAGGCCGGGCCATCGCACTCGGGCACGGCATGGCCAACAGGCTCAACCCCTTGGACGAGGGCTACCGGCCCACGGGCTTCACCGACGCCGAGTGGGAGAGCACCGTGGCCGCGCGTCGCCGCGACCTGATCGGGGCGCTGGCCGAGGTCGTCCTGGGTCGTGCGCTGACGCCGCTGGAGCACACCGCAATCGATACCGCGCTGACCGCGACGGTGCGGGAGAACTCGGTGCCGATCCTGCCGATGGTCGTCGAGCGCATCCTCAATCCTGCTGATGACACCGACGGCAGGCTGGCCGAGGACGGCCGCATCGTCGGCCATGCGCTGCGCAGGCTGGTTGCCGGAGACCTCGCCGGGCTGTTCGACGGCCCGTCCACGGTGCGGTTCGATCCGACACTGCCGATGATCAGCCTCGACCTGTCCCGGGTCACCGAGAACTCGACACTGATCAGTGCGCTGATGACGTGCTGCTCGGCGTGGATGGAGTCAGCGCTGCTGGACCCGGCAGGCGGGCAGCGGTGGGTGATCTATGACGAAGCCTGGAGGCTCATGTCGCACCCGTCGCTGCTCAAGCGGATGGACGCGCACTGGCGACTCGCCCGGCACTACGGCATCGCCAACGCCCTCATCTTCCACAAACTCACCGACCTGGAGAACGTCGGCGACTCCGGCAGCGCCATGCGCTCGCTCGCCAACAGCCTCCTCGCCAACGCCGAGACCCGCATCATCTACCGGCAAGAGTCCGACCAGCTGGGCGCCACCGCCAAGACGCTCGGCCTGACCGCCACCGAACGCAAGCTGTTGCCCTCGCTCGGGGTTGGGCAGGGTCTGTGGCGCATCAAGGAGCGCAGTTTCGTCGTGCAGGCACAACTGCATCCTGCTGAGTTGGAATTGTTCGACACGAGCGCTCGGGCATCGGGTCTGGCTCCCGATGGGAGTACCCCGTGAACCGCCGCGAGCCGGGTGACGCACCTGTTCGGCATGAGACACAAGACACTATCTGACTCTGGACCCGCGACGATGCCGCGCTATGAGATCGAGGGGCGCGCGTTCCTGCCTGGTGAAACCATCGGCGTCGCCATCTTGCTCCGGAACGCCGAGGCCGACGGGCATGGCGAGGCTCGGGTGTTCCTCAATGCTGCTGAACTCCCTTCTGGCTGCGAGGGAGTCGTGCTGTTCGGGTATGACTCCGGAACGCTCTACTACGAAGACCCGCGCTGAGGGCGGACCGCCCGCGCCAAAACTCCGACCCGGCCAGGACACGACGGGTGCACCTGGCGGGTATGAGAAAGCTCCCCACCCACGCTCCTGCTTCCGCGCCGGTGTCGATGCCGGTAATCCGTCTGACCGTGCACGGCGACGGCACGATGAGCGCCACCGTCGACGGCGAACCCCTCACCCCGCCGAGCGCGGAGGGGGTGTGGCGGCGTGGCTCGTTCGCGCGGATCGTCGATCAGGTCACCGCGGATCGGATGATCCCAGCCCGGGTCGAGGTCACCGAGGCAGATGGCTCCACGTTCACCGACATCATCACCGCCACCGCCCGCAAACACACTCCCGCCCCGGCACCGCCAGTACCCGAACTGGCCGAGCGGCCCCGGCTGCGGGAGGTCACCGGGGAAGGGTTCGTGCCCGGTGAGGACGTCGCGGTATGCCGCATCATTCGGCACACCGACGCCACCGGGACCGGCGCTGCCCGCGCGCTCATAGACCTGGCCCGCGACCATCTCGACCCAGGCGACGACGTGGTGCTCATCGGCCGTTTCTCGGGCACGCTCGTGGTGCGGAGCCTGTCATGAGCGGCTCTGCGCCGAGTAGGCAGTCCGGGTCCTTCGGGGACGAGTTGACCAACGCCGCCATGATCGCCCTGATCGGGGTGTTCGCGCTCGCGCTCCTGCTGCGCGGGGCCGGGTCGGTCGCGGCGTTCCTCACCGGAACCGCCCAACCCGCTGCCGGTCCTGCCGCAGGGGTCGGAGTGCTGTTCAACCCCGGCGACCCAGCGACCGCGCTGGAGGCAGACGGCCTGAATGTCGTTGCCTACTGGATCGTCGCCGCAGTCCTGCTCGGCCTGCTGGCTGGGGCGATCACCTGGGTCCGGACGCTGCTGCGCCGTCAGTCACGCAAGAGTGCGACCGACCCGCACCGGCTTCCCGGCACAGCCACGAAACACGACGTCGCCCAGGCCGCCTCCACCAAGGCGCTGATGAAGCGGGCCGGGAACCTCCGTCCCTCGCTGGAGCGCCCGGCACCGGCCGATGTGGGCTACCGGATCGGCACCGCGCGCGGGCTGGAGGTGTGGGCCAGCGTCGAGGACTCGGTGCTGGTCATCGGCCCGCCGAGAAGCGGCAAGTCTCTCCAGGTCCTCGTGCCGTCGATCTTGGACGCCCCCGGCGGGGTGGTGGCGACCTCGACCCGGCCGGACAACCTCACCGCGAGCCTGCGGGCGAGGCAGCGGATCGGCCCGACCGCGGTGTTCGATCCCCAGCATCTGGCCGAGGGCATCCCGGCCGGGCTGCGCTGGTCACCGATCAGAGGCTGCGAGGACCCGCTGACGGCGATGATCCGCGCCACCGGCCTCGCCTCGGCCACCGGCCTGTCCTCGGGCGGCGTGGAGGGCGGCGGGTTCTGGGAGGGCAAGACCCGTTCGGCGTTGCAGGCGCTGCTGCATGCCGCTGCGATCGACCACCGGCCGCCCGCGGAGTTGTTCCGGTGGACGCTCGACCCGACCGCTGCTGCCGATGCGGTGGCGATCCTCGCGAACAGCCCGCGGGCGGCGGGCGGGTGGGCTGAGTCGCTGGAGGCGATGATCGACGCCGACCCGCGCACCCGCGATTCCATCTGGCAAGGCGTCTCCCTCTCCCTGAGCGCCCTAGCTGACCCGCGCGTGCTGGATGCGGTCTCACCGGGTGAGGGTGAGGACTTCGACCCGGAGCAGTTCATCGCCGAACGGGGCACCCTGTACCTGCTGGCCACCGGCGCGGGAGCCGGAGCTTCTGCGGCACTCGTGGCCGCGTTCGTGGAAGACCTCGTGGAAGCCGCCCGCCGTGTCGCTGCCCGCTCACCGGGTGCCCGCCTCGACCCGCCGCTGCTGCTGGCGTTGGATGAGATCGCCAACCTCAGCCCGCTCCCGTCGCTGCCGACGCTGATGTCGGAGGGCGGCGGCACCGGGATCACCGCAATGCCGGTGCTCCAGTCGCTCGCGCAGGCCAGGGACCGGTGGAGCGAGAACCAGGCGAACGCGATCTGGGACGCCGCAATCACCAAGATCGTCCTCGGCGGGGCATCCAACAGCCGGGATCTGCAAGACCTCTCCGCGTTGATCGGGGAACGCGACGAGTACACCGATTCGACGACGATCGGTGATCACGGCACCCGGTCGAACCAGCGCTCGATCCGGCGCGTGCCGATCATGCCGCCCGAACGCATCCGAACGTTGCCGTTCGGCACCGCGGTCACGCTGCTGCGCTCGGCCCCGCCGATCATCACCGACCTGCGGGCCTGGACGAAGCGAGACGACGGCGACCGACTGAAGTCCGACCGCGCCGAGATCGAGGCGCTGCTGCAACGGGGCACGCATGGCACCTGAGCCGCACCTCTCTGACCGACCGCCTGCCCGTGGCCGCGAGCGTCGGCCACGGGCAGCAATGACGGCACGCGTGTAGTGGAGGTGATCGCTGATGGCCAGACGCAGGAAAGCACCACCAGGACAGCTCGAGTTCGACCTGTGGGGTCTTGGCGAGCAGACCGCCGAGGAACGTCTCAGCGACACAGCGACGACCGATGGCTCACCGGAGGGGGCAGAACGTGAACAAGTACGGGACGCAGGCGATGCGGTATTGGAAGAGGCACGCGCCGGAGCGGTACAGGCGGATCGAGAACCCGACCCGCTTCTTCACCGAGCTGGGTCTGGAAGCGCAGGGCCAGATCACCGACCTCGCGCAGCGGATCGAGACGAACCCGGCGCTGACGCTGGCCCGGACGCGCTCTTCGGGGCAGACTTACTTGCAGGACGTGGCACACCGGATGACGGCGCTACGGATCGCGGAGGAGGTCGTGATGCAGCAACTCGCCTGGGTCACCGACCCGAGCCTGCCGCTGGACGAAGCCCGTCAGGAGTGGAACCAGACCACGCCGAACGACGAGAACCTGATCACCTGGGCGGAGCGAATGCAGGACTCGCCCGATCTGATGCCCGCGACGGTCGATCTGGAGCAGAAGGCCAAAGACTGGGCCGTGCCCGTCTGGTTCTTGGAGGGTATGGTCGCAGCGGAGATCCCCAGGCAGTATCTGGAAGAGCACCAGAGCCTGCTGGCCGAGGCGGCGACGATCCGCTTCCTGCGCGAAGTCCACTAACACCCGACGTTGACACCGGCCCGGTCTCGGAGCCGGCGGGGCGGTTCGCGCCCGCCACGCACGACGACGTCGCCCCCTCGGGCGCGAAAGCCCGCTTCCACGCGAACATCGCCGCCATCGAAACCGTCCGGCTGCTCGCCGAGCAGGAACGCCTGGCTACCAGCGACGAGCAGCGGGTGCTTGCGCGGTGGTCGAGCTGGGGTGCGGTGCCCGATGTGTTCGATGAGTCCAAGACCGACTGGACGGCGGAACGGGCGCGGCTGCGGAGCCTGCTGACCCCGGACGAGTGGGACGCCGCCGCGCGTACGACGCTCAACGCGCACTACACCGACCCCTTGATCGTGCGGCAGATGTGGCGGGCCATGACGAGTCTTGGCTTCGACGGCGGGCACGTGCTCGAACCTGGCTCCGGACTGGGCACCTTCCTCGGCCTCGCTCCGGAGTACGCAGAGATGACCGGGGTGGAACTGGACCCGGTGACCGCGCAGATTAGCCGCGCCCTGTACCCGCACGTCGAAGTGCGCGGCGAGTCGTTCGCCGACACCCGACTGCCCGAAGGCATGTTTGACGCGGCGATTGGAAACGTGCCGTTCTCCGATGTGACGTTGCACGACCCAGTGCACAACCCGACCCGGCAGTCGATGCACAACCACTTCATCCTCAAGAGCCTGCGCCTGACCCGGCCGGGCGGGATGGTCGCGGTGCTGACCTCGCAGTACACGATGGACGCGCAGAACCCTGGCGCACGACGCGAGATGGCAATGCTCGCCGACCTCGTGGGCGCGATCCGGCTCCCGGCAGGGGCGCACCGCCGCACCGCGGGCACCGATGTGGTGACCGACATGCTCATCCTGCGCCGCCGCGAACCCGGCCTGCCGCCCGCCGACGATGGCTTGTGGGAGACGGTCACCCCGATCAGCCTCGACGGGCAGATGGCGAAGATCAACGCCTACTTCGACCACCGCCCCGAACACATCCTGGGTGAACTGAGGCTCGGGCATGGCATGTACGGCCCGGCGCTCACCGTCGACGGCGACCTTGACCGCCTCGAAACCGACCTGGCCGATGTACTCGACCAGATCACCTTCACCGCGCGCCGCGCCGGGATGACGTTCACCGCGCCGACCGCAGAGTATCAGGCACGGCAGGCGGCTCGGGTGCCCTCGCCGCCGCACCTGTGGGACGGCAGCATCGTCGCCACGGAAACCGGGTTCGGCACGGTCGTTCAAGGCTCGATCGAGCCGTTGGAGGTGCCGAGGTCCGCCGGGGGTGAGCTGCGTGCCCTGCTGGGGCTGCGCGACGGCGCGCACCGGCTGCTCGAACTGGAAGCGGCGACCGTTGACGACACCGAGGAGATCAACGACGCACGCGAGGGTCTGCACCGCGACTACCGCAAGTACGTGGGCCGGTACGGTCCGCTGAACCGCTACACGCTGCGCCGCACCGGACGCACCAACGATGCCGGGGAGGACACCTACGCCCGCACGGTGCCGACCCCGATCCGGCTGCTGCGCTCTGACCCGTTCGGGGCACTCGTGCTCGCCCTGGAGCAGTTCGACGACACTGACCAGACCGCGACCCCGGCGGCGATCATGACCCGCCGGGTCGTCTCTCCGCGCACCGAGACTCAAGGCGTGGACAGCCCGGCCGATGCGATCGCGGTGAGCCTGGATCGCACCGGCGGCATCGACCTGCCGCTGATCGCGGACATGCTCGGCATGGACGAGCCCGAAGCGCGCGACTCACTGACCGGTCTGGTGTTCACCGATCCGGTCACCCATGAACTCATCCACGCGCCCGCGTATCTCTCCGGTGACGTGCGCATCAAGCTGGAGCAGGCGACCGCACGCGCCGCCGAGGACCCGGCGTTCCAGACCAACGTGGACGCGCTCACCGAGGTCGTCCCCGCAGCTCTCGGCGTGGAAGAGATCAGCGCACGGATGGGTGCAGTGTGGATCAGCGCCGAGACTCATGCGCAGTTCTTGAACGAGCTGCTGCGCACCCGCGAGGTAAAGGTGGAGAACCCTTTGTCGGGGATGTGGGAAGTGCGGGGAGGCCGTCAGGGGCTGCTGGCGACCAGCGAATGGGGCACCGAGCGCCGCCCCGCCCCTGATATCGCCCAAGCGATCATGGAGCAGAAGACACTGCTGGTCTACGACGAGATCGAAGACGCAGAGGGCAAGAAGCGTCGCGTGCTGAACCCGCTGGAGACCACCGCCGCGCAGGAGAAAGCCGACGCACTGCAAGAGCGGTTCTCCGAGTGGGTGTTCGAGGACCCCGAACGCGCCCGCACGCTCGTGGCCGAGTACAACCGGCGCTTCAACTCCATCGTGCTACGTGACTACACGAACGCGGGCGAATACCTGAGCCTGCCCGGGCTGGCGGAGAACTTCACCCCGCGCCCGCACCAACGCTCCGCCGTCGCGCGGATGATCGCCGAACCTTCCGCTGGCTTGTTTCACGAAGTCGGGGCCGGGAAGACCGCCGAGATGATCATGGGCGTGATGGAGATGCGCCGCATGGGGCTCATCAACAAGCCCGTGCTCGTGATCCCGAACCACATGCTGGAGCAGTTCTCGCGTGAATGGCTCCAGATCTACCCGCAAGCACGGGTGCTCGCCGCGTCCAGCAAGGACCTGACTGCTGACAAGCGTCGCCTGTTCGTCGCGCGGGCCTCGGCGAACGAGTGGGATGGCGTGCTGATGACCCAGGGCGCGTTCGAGAAGATCCCGCTGCGCGCCGAGACCCAGCAGGCGTACATCCAAGCCCAGGTCGATGACATGCGGGAAGTGCTCGCCACCGCGACGGGCGAGAACGCGATGAGCGTCAAACGCATTCAACGCAAACTGCTGCAACTGGAGAACAAGGTCAAGGTCCGCATCGACGTGGGCCGGGACGCCGGGGTGTGCTTCGAGGACACCGGCATCGACTACGTGGTCGTCGACGAGATGCACCTGTACAAGAACCTCGCCACCGACTCCAACATCGCAGACGCCGCGATCGAGGGCTCCAACCGGGCCAGCGACCTGCACATGAAACTCGAATACCTGCGCTCCCAAGGCCGCGAGCGGGTCGTCACCGGTGCCACGGCAACCCCGATCTCGAACTCGGTCACCGAGGCGTTCGTGATGCAGAAGTACCTACGCCCGGACTTGCTGGATGCCGCCGGGATCGGGGCGTTCGATGCGTGGGCGGCGACGTTCGGGCAGACGATCACGCAGATGGAGATGGCCCCCACCGGGAACAACACCTTCCGCATGAAGACAAGGTTCGCGAAGTTCCAGAACGTGCCCGAGATGCTGAAACTCTGGTCGATCTTCGCCGATGTGAAGACCGCCGAGGACCTGCAACTCCCGATCCCCGATATCGCCGAACGTGACGATGGCCGGCGGGCACCGGCGACCGTGGCGATCCAGCCCACGGTCGAGCTGGAGCAGTTCATCGAGAGCCTCGGTGCCCGCGCGGAGAAGGTCGCTTCGCGGTCGGTGTCGCCGAGCGAGGACAACATGCTCACCATCTCCACCGATGGGCGTAAAGCCGCGCTCGATATCCGGATGATTGTGCCGCGCGACCCGTCCGGGCCGACCAAGGTCGATCTGGCCGCCGACAGCATCCACAAGGTGTGGGAGCAGACCAGAGACAACACCTACCTCGACCCGATCACCGGGCAGGAATCGCCGGTGCGCGGGGCGTTGCAGCTGGTGTTCTCCGACATCGGCACCCCGAACCCAACAAGGTGGAACGCCTACGAAGAACTCCGCGCGCAACTGGTCGCACGCGGGATGCCGGCTGAGTCGATCCGATACATGCACGAGGCCAAGACCGACGTGGACAAGGCACGCCTGTTCGCCGCCGCCCGCGCCGGACACGTCGCCGTGCTCATGGGCTCGACCGAGAAGATGGGTGTGGGCACCAACGTCCAGAACCGCGCCGTCGCGCTCTATCACCTGGACTGCCCGTGGCGACCCTCCGACATCGCCCAACGCGAAGGCCGCATCCTGCGCCAAGGCAACCAGAACGCCGAGGTCGGCATCGTCCGATTCGTCACCGAACGATCCTTCGACTCCTACATGTGGCAAGGCGTCGAACGCAAAGCCACGTTCATCGCCCAGCTGATGCGCGGACGGCTGGACTCGCGCGAGATCGAAGAGATCGACTCCTCCGCCCTGTCAGCGGCCGAAGCAAAAGCCATCAGCTCAGGCAATCCGCTGCTGCTGGAGCACTCCACCGTGCACACCGAAGTCCAACGACTCCGCAGACTGGAGCGCGCCTACCACCGCAACGAGTCCATGCTCGCCCACGCCCGCGACCGCGCCGGGGATCACGCCCGCCGCGCCGCCACCGACATCGAGGCCCTCGAACAGGTGCTGCCACGGGTCACCGACACTTCAGGGGAGAGGTTCCGCATCGAACTGCGCGGCCGCACCTACACCTCCCGCGCCGACGCCGCCCACGCACTCGCGTCCTGGGCGCACGACTCCGACCTGAAATGGGCACCCCGCTACGCCACCCGCGACTACGGGGCGATCGGACAGATCAGCGGGTTCGATGTCACCGTGGCGACCAGCCCCGCCCTCGGTGCGGAGCCGATGGTGCACATCCGCCTCGACGGAGTGCCCCGCAGCGGCTTCACCATCTCCCGCGAGTCGTTCCTTGCCGGGGGCGTCGGGCTCATCCAGCGTATCGAGAACCGCGCCGCAGGAATCCCCTCCCTCCTGGAACAAGCCCGCACCGACCTCGCCGAGGCAGAAACGGAGCGAGCTGAGGCTGAGCAGCGCATCGGCCAGCCCTTCCGCCACGCCCCAGCCCTCGCAGACGCCGAGAAAGACCTCGCCCGTATCGAGACCCAACTGGCCGCGATGCGAGAAGACATCGACCAAGCCCAGCAATCCGAACCCGCCCCCGACAACGAGCCGGCGTGGCTGAACGTCGAGACCGTGCGAGCGCACCGGCCTTCTCTCGGTGTACGGCCCGACCCGCACCGCGTCCCAACTGCGTCGACGGCGACGCTCCCGACCGCGAGCAGTCCGGCTCGGGATATGCGCCCGCGCGGGTTGTGAGCGTGCACCTGCCTGCCACACCACCCCGCACGAATGCGGGCGTGGAAGAGGACAGGAGGACGCACGATGGGCATCAAGAACGGCACGATCATCGTCGGTCACATCGCCGGAGACCCGAAGCTGACCTACAGCGAGAAGACCGGCACACCCAGGTTCTACGCACGCATCGGCGTCGACCACTGGCGACGCGAGGAGGACGGCACCTTCACCAAGACCGACCGCACCTTCCACGACCTCGCGCTGCGATACAAGGCCGCCGAAGCAGCGATGGATCTATTCAAGAAGGGCGACGACATCATCGCCACCGGACGGTTCGAGACCTTCACCGACACCACCGGCGCCGAACGCGAAGAGTTCCGCGCCGACACCCTCGCACCCAACCCGGTCTCCACTCGCCTGAACATCGACCGCGAACCACGCAACGGCCCTGACCGTGAAACCCCAGGGGTGGACCGCGCTCAGGCGTTCGAGCGTCCCCAGCAGCCCGCGCAGACACGCGAGCCCGCGGCGCTGGGCCACTGACCGGAGCATGGTCATGAACGACGACGACACCCGCCCCCTCAGCGACGAGCCTGACGAGCGGCCCGACCCCGACCTCGACCCCGATCAGACACCTGAGCCCCACGGCGGTCTCGGGCCGATGCTGGACGAGCCGCCCGGCCCGATCAATTGGAACCTGCTGAGCGCCCATGACGCCGAACAGGCGTGGCTGGAGCTGAACCAGTGGGTCAACTGGCTGCGCACCACCTACGGGCTGCCCGCCTCGGTGATCCCCCCGATGTGGCATCGCCACCCCGAACTGCACTGGGAACTCTCCGCCCTGCACACCCACTGGCTCAACGCCTACGACCCGCAACAGAACGGCTCAGCACCCATCGGCTGGCACCGCGACTTCGCCGACACCCGGCAGCGGCTGCGCGACTGGGTCGCCGCCAGCGGCACCCGCCTCGACCGCGACCGCCCCACCCGCCAGACCATCTGGCCCGGCGAGGACGACACCGGCCCAATCGAAGAAACCCCCATCACCGACCGAGATCAGGACTTCGTGGACTTCGTCACCGCCGACGTCGAACGACGCCGCCAGATCGAACAGAACTACTACGCCACCCTCAACCTCGATATCGGCGAAATCACCTGACCGAAGCAGTCTTGTACGGGGCTGGACCTTCCCACCACGGTTCAGCCCCGTATTCGTGCCCTACAGGGTCGCCGGTAGCTCGGCTTACGAGCTTCCCTTCCCAGCCCGTAGGCCGAGCCGGTAGAATCGCCGTAGGCGACATCACATCAGCTAGGCCGCCACCCTCCACGGAGGCGGCATGACAAGCCGGGCATCCCGCCCAGTGAGTCCTCCCCATCAAGGGTCGCCCCTTGGGAGGACTCGGCCATGCTCCGACTCATCTGGAACGCCAGCATCCGCATCCGCACGTTCATGCGCGTCTGGATGCCCACCAACATCCTGCTCGACGCCCTACGCACCAGACGCGGCCTGCACTGGGGCGTCCCGGCGATGCTGCTGGCCGTCGTCTACTTCGCCATCGCCTACTGGTGCACCACCCTCATCGACGCAGGCGCACCCGGCTGGTTGCACCTGATCGTGCTGCTGTGCATCATCAACGCCTTCAAGTTCCTCATCCACGGCCCCATCAGCCTCGTCCGGCTGATCCGGGCTCGCCGTAGCGAGCGCCGCCAAGCTCGCGTCGAGGCCGGGGAACGCCTCGCCAAGCCCTGGCGGACTCCGCGCGTACCTGCGGAATATGAGGCACTACCGCAGCACGAGCACGGGCCGACGCATCTCAGCCGAACCGCGGCTGCGCACAGCGCCTGACCACAAGCGTCTGGTCGCGCTCGTTCTGCACCTCGCCGACGAACTCCACGCCCACGAACTCGACCAGCACCAGCGCCACATCGACACTCAACAAAACGACCAAGACTCGACACCCGACGCACCGGAGGCGGGTGAGCAAGGAGCGGAAGCCCATGACCCCACACGTCGCCCCGGCCCCCGTACTGGCGACTGAGACGCTGCCGGTCCTGACCGCGGTCACCTATCAGCGGGTCTCCACCAAAGAGCAAGCGTCCAAGGGCGGACGTGACGAGGGGTTCTCCATCCCCGCCCAGCGTGAGGCCAACGCACGCAAAGCCGAATCCCTCGGGGCGCGGATCGTCGCGGAGTTCGTCGACGCCGGCGAGTCCGCACGTTCGGCCGACCGGCCGGACTTGCAGAGGATGCTGGACTACATCGCGACCCATCAGGTCACCTACTGCATCGTGCACAAGGTCGACCGGTTGGCCCGCAACCGAGTCGATGACGTGGAAATCCACCGCCGCCTCGTCGAAGCCGGGGTCACGCTGGTCTCGGCGACGGAGAACATCGACGAGACCCCCTCGGGGATGCTGCTGCACGGCATCATGTCCTCCATCGCCGAGTTCTACTCCAAGAACCTCGCCACCGAAGTCACCAAGGGCCTGACGCAGAAGTTCGAGACCGGCGGCACCCCGATGCGCGCTCCCATCGGCTACCTCAACGTCCGCAAACGCGACGAGCAGGGCCGCGAGTACCGCACGGTGGAGATCGACCCCGAACGCGCACCCCTCGTACGGTGGGTGTTCGAGCAGTACGCCACCGGAGACCGCACCGTCGTCGACCTGCTCACCGAAGTCACCGCCCGCGGGCTGACCACCGTGCCGACGCCGAAGCGACCCTCCGGACCGGTGGCACGGTCGGGGTTCTTCAAACTGCTGCGCAACCCCTACTACATCGGCATCGTCCGCTACAAAGGCGCCGAGCAGCCCGGCAACCACGAACCCCTGATCGACATTGACACCTGGCAGCACGTCCAACGACTCCTCGACTCGCGCAAGATCGCCTCCGAACGACGCCGCTCCCACGACCACTACCTCAAAGGCACCCTGTACTGCGGATCGTGCGGATCACGGATGCAACTGGACTACCCAGCCAACAAGCAAGGCGTCCGCTACGGCTACTACGTCTGTTCCGGCCGGGCCTCCAAGCGTAAGAACTGCACCCGGCGGGCCGTGCCGGTCGGCGTCGCCGAGCAACTCGTCGCCGACTGCTACAGAGACATCGCGATCACCGAGGCCGAGTACGCCACCCTCGCCGCGCAGGTCGAGGCGGCGTTCGACGAACGCCTGGCCTCCCGCTCCCAGGAACTGGCCGAGTTGACTGAGAACCGCAAGCGGCTCCAGATCGAGAGCGACAAGCTCCTCGCCGCGCACTTCGCCGACGCCATCGACCTGGAGACCTTGAAGCGCCACCAAGACCGCATCCGCACCGGGATCGCCGACATCGACCGTCGCCTCGCCACCGAACACGATCACCACACCGGAGCACGCAAACAACTGAGCACCGCACTCAGCCTGCTGGTCGACTGCGCGACCCTCTACGCCCGCACCAACGCCCACGGCAAGCGGCTCGCCAACCAGGCACTCACCAACGGCATCGACATCAGCGAAGACGAAAGGGCGACGATCCGACTCGCCGAGCCCTTCGCCGCCCTCACACCAACACCGGATTCGACTGATGTCAGGTGTTCTAGTACGTCTTCAATTGTGGAGCCTAGGAGATTCGAACTCCTGACATCTGCCTTGCAAAGGCAGCGCTCTACCAACTGAGCTAAGGCCCCGTACCGGGGTTGCCGGTCGGTGAAATTATGGTGGGCCTAGGAGGACTTGAACCTCCGACCTCTTCGTTATCAGCGAAGCGCTCTAACCGCCTGAGCTATAGGCCCTTGACCGAGATGAAAGATTACCGGATCGCTCCAGCTTCTCCAAAACGGCTGGTCGCGAGGCTAATCCAGATCAGCGAGGGTCACTTCGACGCCGCCGACGAAATCGGCGCACACGTTGTAGATGTACGCGGAGATCGTGGCGAGAGCGGTGATCAGAACAGCACTCGCGATTCCGAAGAGTGCACTGAACATGAACACTTGGCCACCGCTGATCAGATCCTGACCGCTGGTGCTGCCGTCACCGTTCACGATGGTGCCGAACGAGCTGTTGATCTGATCCCAGATGCCCATGCCGCCGAGGACGCCGTACAGGATCGCGACGGCGATCATCCAGATGAAGAATCCGGCGATGCACAGGACACCGGCCACCTTGAAGATCGACCACGGATCCACGCGGCGGATCTGGACGGCCGCGCGCAGCGGGGCGCTCGACGACGCCCGTGCGGGGATCGTCTTGCTGGCGGCACGGGCCAGCGCCTGCTCCTTGGCCTGCTCGGTGTGGTGGATGGAGTCGAGGTCGGGCAGCTCGTCCTTGCCCACCAAACGTTCACGCGGAATGTTCCGCGTCTCGGACTCGACGAACGTCTTCGCGGGTGCGGGAGCCGGAATCGGCTTGGCGGGCGCTGCGGCCGTCGGCGTGACCTGCGGGACCCCCGACGCCTTCACCGGCTGCGGAGCGGGCTTGGCCGCGGGAGCGGGCTGAGTCGGCTTCGGCGGCGTCTGCGCCGGGATCGGTCCGGACTTGGGGCCCGACGGCTGCGCACCCGACGGCTGTGCACCCGACTGGTGGGGCGACGACGCCTGCGGACCCGGCGCAGGCGTTGACGGGGCAGATGACGGAGCCGGGGTCGGCGGCGTCGAACCGGACGGTCCGACCTGCCCGGACGCGGGCTTCGACTCCGGTCGCGAGGCACTGCCCGAGACCACTCCACGCGGCGGCGGCCCGCCGGCGTGGTCGTCTCCGGCCACGCCAGCGGCCTTGGCCATCTCGCCGGCGGTCAGCCCGGTGGCAGCGGATTGCTCCCCACGCTTCCACGGCGGGGTCACAGCCCCACGTTCGACATCCTTGTCGTTCGGCTGATTCGGTGTGCTCACAGGCGATTCCTCACTGAACGGGTCTACCCCACCCTAAACGCTCGTCAGGCTAATCCTGATCTGCCGCGCCCTCGTCGTCTTGCTCGTCGGCGTTGCGGGCGATGGCAATCAGGGTGTCACCGTCGGACAGGTTCATCAAGCGGACGCCCTTGGTCTGGCGGCCGGCCTTGCGGACCTGCTTGGCCTTGGTCCGGATCACGCCGCCGTTGGAGGTGATGGCGTAGATCTCGCTGTCGATGTCGACCACCAGGGCGCCGACCAGATCGCCGCGCTTCGGGTCGTGCTGAATGGTCAGCACGCCCTTGCCGCCGCGACCCTGAGCCGTGTACTCCTCGATGTCGGTGCGCTTCGCGTATCCGCCCGACGTCGCGACCAGCAGGAACGTGTCCGGTCGGACCACGGTGAGGCTGAGCAGCTCGTCGTCGTTGTTGAACCGCATGCCCTGGACACCGGAGGTCTGGCGACCCATCGGACGCAGGGTCTCATCGCTGGCGGTGAAGCGGATCGACTGACCCTTCTTCGAGACCAGCAGCAGGTCGTCCTCGGCGCTGCACAGGCGGGCGCCGACCAGTTCGTCGTCGCCGCGCAGGTTGATGGCCGCGATGCCGCCGGAGCGGTTGGAGTCGAAGGCGTCCAGACGCGACTTCTTGACCAGACCGTTGCGGGTGGCGAGGACCAGGTAGTCGGCGTCGTCGTAGCCGGAGATCCGGATGACCTGCGCGATGCGCTCCTCCGGCTGGAAGGCCAGGAGGTTCGCCACGTGCTGGCCGCGCGCGGTGCGGTTGGCCTCGGGCAGCTCGTACGCCTTGGCGCGGTAGACGCGGCCCTTCGTGGTGAAGAACAGCAGCCAGTCGTGGGTGCTGGAGACGAAGAAGTGGGCGACGATGTCGTCCTGCTTCAGGCCTGCGCCCTGCACGCCCTTGCCGCCGCGCTTCTGACTGCGGTACAGGTCGGTCTTGGTGCGCTTGGCATAGCCGGTCTCGGTGATCGTGACGACCACGTCCTCGCGGGCGATCAGATCCTCGTCGGTCACATCGCCCTCGGCGGGAATGATCTCGGTGCGACGTTCGTCGCCGTACTTGTCGACGACCTCCTTGAGCTCGTCGCGGACGATGGCGCGCTGCCGCTCCGGGCGGGCCAGGATGTCCTTCAGGTCGGCGATCTCGCGCTCGATCTCGGCCAACTCGTCGATGATCTTCTGCCGCTCGAGGGCCGACAGGCGACGCAGCTGCATCGCGAGGATCGCGTCGGCCTGGATCTCGTCGATGTCGAGCAGATCCATCAACCCGGTGCGGGCGGCGTCGGTGTTGGCCGACGCGCGGATCAGGGCGATGACCTCGTCGAGGGCGTCGAGCGCCTTGACCAGGCCACGCAGGATGTGGGCGCGCTCCTCGGCCTTCCGCAGCCGGTACCGGGTGCGTCGGACGATGACCTCGATCTGGTGCGTCACGTAGTGACGGATCATCTGATCCAGGCGCAGGGTGCGCGGCACGCCGTCGACGATCGACAGCATATTGGCGCCGAAGTTGGTCTGCAGCTGGCTGTGCTTGTACAGGTTGTTCAGCACGACGCGGGCGACGCCGTCGCGCCGCAGCGTGATGACGATCCGCATGCCGGCACGGTCGGACGACTGGTCCTCGATCTTGCTGATGCCCTTGAGCTTGCCGTCGTTGACCTGGTCGGCGATCGAGTGGATCAGGTTGTCCGGGTTCACCTGGTACGGCAACTCGGTGACGATCAGCTGCGTGGTGTTCTTGACCTCTTCGATCGTCACGACACTGCGCATGCGGATGCTGCCGCGGCCGGTCATGTAGGCGTCGCGAATGCCCTGCGAGCCGACGATCTTGCCCGCGGTCGGGAAGTCCGGTCCCTTGACGCGCTCCATGCACGCGGCGAGGGTGGTCTCCTCGTCGGCCTCCGGGTTCTCGAGCGCCCAGAAGACGGCCTCGGCGACCTCGCCCAGGTTGTGCGGCGGAATGTTGGTCGCCATGCCGACCGCGATACCGCCCGAACCGTTGATCAGCAGGTTCGGGATGCGCGACGGTAGCACCGTCGGCTCCTGGGTCTTGCCGTCGTAGTTGGGGACGAAGTCGACGGTCTCCTCGGTGATGTCGCGGAGCATCTCCATGGCGAGCGGCGTGAGGCGGGCCTCCGTGTAACGCATGGCGGCCGCGCCGTCGTTGCCGCGGGAACCGAAGTTGCCCTGACCGTCGATCAGCGGGTATCGCATCGACCACGGCTGCGCCAGACGGACCAGCGCGTCGTAGATGGAGCTGTCGCCGTGCGGGTGGTAGTTACCCATGGTCTCCGAGACCGGGCGCGCCGACTTCACGTAGCCGCGCTCGGGGCGGAAGCCCGCGTCGAACGATGCGTACAGCAGTCGACGGTGCACCGGCTTGAGGCCGTCGCGGACCTCCGGCAGGGCACGACCGACGATGACGCTCATCGCGTAGTCGATGTAGCTGTTCTGCATCTCCTGCCCGAGGTCGACGGGCTGGACGCGGTCGTGTCCGTGCTCGTCGTCGCCGTTGTTCTCCGGCAGATCGGTTTCGTCGCTCATGAATCACTTTCCTGCGGCGGACGCCGCGTGGTGGCATCGGTGTGGGCTCGGCGGTCGGTTCTCGACGCGAGACCCTCGGGTTGCTGAGTCGGGACGTCGGTCAGACGTCCAGGAAGCGGACATCCTTGGCGTTGCGTGCGATGAACGTGCGGCGTGCGGCGACGTCCTCGCCCATCAGGATCGAGAACAGCTCGTCGGCTGCGGCGGCGTCGTCGAGGGTGACCTGCTTCAGGATGCGGACCGACGGATCCATCGTGGTCTCCCACAGCTCGCTGGCGTTCATCTCGCCCAGACCCTTGTAGCGCTGGATGCCGTCTTCCATGTTGATCTTCTTGCCCGCGGCCTTGCCGGCCTCCAGCATCACGTCGCGCTCGCGGTCGCTGTACGCGAACTCCGGAGCGGCGCCCTTCTGCCATTTCAGCTTGTACAGCGGCGGCATGGCCAGGTACACGTGCCCCTGCTCGATGAGCGGCCGCATGAACCGGAACAGCAGCGTCAGCAGCAGCGTCGCGATGTGCTGACCGTCGACGTCGGCGTCGGCCATCAGCACGATCTTGTGGTACCGCAGCTTCGAGATGTCGAACTCGTCGTGGATGCCGGTGCCGAAAGCGGTGATGATCGACTGGACCTCGGTGTTCTTGAGGACGCGGTCGATGCGGGCCTTCTCGACGTTGATGATCTTGCCGCGAATCGGAAGGATGGCCTGGTACATCGAGTCGCGACCGGACTTGGCGGAGCCGCCTGCCGAGTCGCCCTCCACGATGTAGACCTCGCACTTGGTGGGGTCGTTGCTGCGGCAGTCGGCGAGCTTGCCGGGGAGGCCGCCGATGTCGGTGGCCGTCTTGCGGCGGACCAGGTCGCGGGCGTTGCGGGCCGCCATGCGGGCGCGCTGCGACTCGGTGGCCTTCTTGATGATGGTCTTGGCCTCGGCCGGGTTGGCCTCCAGCCAGTAGCCGAGCTGCTCGTTGCACGACTTCTGCACGAAGCTCTTGACCTCGGTGTTGCCGAGCTTGGTCTTGGTCTGACCCTCGAACTGCGGGTCGGAGACCTTCACCGAGATGACGGCCGCCAGACCCTCGCGGATGTCGTCGCCGGACAGGCGGTCTTCCTTCTTGTCCTTGATCAGCTTCTTGTCGACGGCGTACTTGTTCACCGTGCTGGTCAGCGCCGCGCGAAAGCCCTCTTCGTGGGTGCCGCCCTCAGCCGTGTTGATCGTGTTCGCGAAGGTGTGGACCGACTCGGCGAAGCCCTCGTTCCACTGCATGGCGATCTCGACCTCGTGGCCGGTGCCCTTGGCCGAGAAGCCGATCACGGACTTGTGGATCGGCCCCTTGGTGGTGCGGCTGTTGAGGTGCTTGATGTAGTCGACGAGGCCGTCCGGGTAGTGGTAGACGCGCGTCTTGACCTTGGCGATCGCGTCCGCCTTCTCCTTCTCGGTCTTGATGCTGGCGTCGCCGTCCTCGGTCTCCTCTGCCTCCGCTTCGAGGACCGCCTCGTGAATGCGCTCGTCGGTCAGCGTGATGGTGAGGCCCTTGTTCAGGAAGGCCATCTCCTGCAGACGACGCGCGATCGTCTCGATGTTGTACTCGGTGGTCTCGAAGATGTCGGGATCGGCCCAGAAGCGGACGGTGGTGCCGGTCGCATCGGTGGGATCGCCCTCGATCAGCTTCTCCGGTTCAGCACGCAGGTAGGTCTGCGACCAGTTGGAGCCGTTGCGACGGATGTCCAGCTCCACCTTGGTCGACAGCGCATTGACCACGGAGATGCCGACGCCGTGCAGACCGCCCGAGACGGCGTAGGAGTCGGAGTCGAACTTACCGCCGGCGTGCAGCTGGGTCATGATGACCTCGACGGCGGGGACACCGGTGGCATGCATGCCGACCGGCATGCCTCGACCGTCGTCGACCACTTCGATGCCGCCGTCGGCCAGGAGCGTCACGTCCACGCGGGTGGCGTAGCCCGCCATCGCCTCGTCGACGGAGTTGTCCACGACCTCCCAGATCAGATGGTGCAGACCGCGCTCACCGGTGGAACCGATGTACATGCCGGGACGCTTGCGGACGGCTTCCAGACCCTCGAGGATGCTGATGGAATCGGCACCGTATCCGCCCGATGACTCCTTCTTGGACTTCTTAGGTGCGTTACCGCTGGTGTCTGCCACGGAGGGTCAGCTCCCATTCTGATCGGGGACAGTTACCCGCCAGTGTACTGGGTGAGTTGAACTCAGGCATGCTTGCCACGCCTCTGAACGCGCCGCAGACCGACTATTTTCGATCTCGACGGGGTGGATCGTGGTCCACGGCCGTTTCAGCGCTCTCGCGTCGAAATCGGGCGGCCCCGCCGGGACTACCCGTACGTGTCGCGCGGACCGCGCCCGGAGACGTGGTACTTGCCGTGCCGCCAGCTCGGAGCCTTGGGGCCGGTGATCCGCAGGCTGGTGACCATGCCGTGCCCGATCACCTTCGCGATCTTCGCCAGCATCTGTCCCTGCAGATAGCGCAGTTGCGTGGCCCACGCGGTCGACGACGCGCTGACGTGCAGCACCGTGCCCTCCAGTCGGGTGGGCTCCGCGTGCGCCGCGATGTCCTCGCCGACGATCGACGGCCACATCCCGAAGAGAGTGCCCTCGGAGATCCGCGGTTCCCAGCCGTGCTTCTTGGCGACCTTGCCGATCATCAGACCGAACGGCTGCGGATCCCGAGCATCAGGTCCAGCTCCTGACCAGCGACGACGCGACCGATCGCCGCCGCTGCGCTTGCTGCGGATCGGGGCCGACCGGCCCATGCCCACCGACTTGCCTTGGGCTCGGGCCGCGGCGCGCGCCTCTTCGAGCGCCTGACGGGCGAGGTCGTACCCGGAGAGCCCCTGCGGGGACGTGGCATCGGGATCAGTCATCGCCATCTCCTTCCGTGGCGGTCAGCTCGCCCTCGTCTGTGTGCTCGCTGCCGTCTGTGTGATCGCAGCCGCCGATCCGCTCGTCGTCGACCACCAGCGACCGCCTGGTTCCATCATCCTCCGAGACTCCGACAGAAATGCGCCGCCCGACGATCGACTCCGGAATGTCCTCGGCCACCGCCGCCGTGATCAGCAGCTGATCGGCCGAGGCGGTGAACTCCGCCAGCAGCCTGCGGCGCGTCACGTCGAGCTCGGCGAAGACGTCGTCGAGCATGATGACCGGCTCCACCCCGTCCGCGCGCAGCAGCTCCACGCTGCCGAGCCTCAGCGACAGGGCGAACGACCAACTCTCGCCGTGGCTCGCGAACCCCTTGGCGGGCTCGTCGCCGAGCCCCAGGTAGAGGTCGTCGCGGTGCGGACCCACCAGGCACATCCCCCTGTCGATCTCCTTGTCCCGCACTTCGACGAGGCGTCGCGACAGCACGTCGCGGATGGCGTCGATCCGATCGTCGCCGCCGGTGCAGGCGTCGACCTCCTCCCCGGCCGCGGACCGGTACGAGATGTGCGCCGGCCGGGAGTGCGGGGCGATGGCGGCGTAGGCCTCGGACACATACGGCGCCAACTGGTCGATCACCGCCAGACGCGCCGCCGTGACCTGCGCACCCAGGTCGGCGAGCTGGTCGTCCCACACGTCGAGCGTGCTCATCACTGAATCGCCCTGGCCGCGGCGCAGCGCCGCCCCCGCGGTCTTGAGCAGGGCCGATCGTTGGCGCAGCACGCGGTCGTAGTCGGCTTTCGCACCTGCAGCGAGCGGTCTCAACTGCGCGACGAGTTCATCGATGAAACGTCGACGCTCGCCCGGTTCGCCGCGGACCAGCGCCAGATCCTCGGGGGCGAACAGCACCGCGCGCAGAATGCCGAGCACTTCGCGCGTGCGACGCACGGGCCTGGTGTTGATCGCGGCCTTGTTGGCGCCGTGGGAGGCGATCGTGAGATCGACCGTCAACTCGCGGCCGTCGTTCTCGACGGTCGCCGTCACCCGTGCGGCGTCCGCGCCCGACCGGACCAGTGGGGCGTCGGCCGAGACCCGATGCGACCGCAGGGTCGCGAGGTAGAACATCGACTCCAGCAGGTTCGTCTTACCGAAACCGTTCCGCCCGACGAAGATCGTGGTGCCCGGCTCCAGGGTGAACTCGGCGTTCGGCCACGACCGGAAGTCGTGCAATCTCAGCTCACGAACGAACACGAACCTCTACCTCGCCACATCGTCTCGCCGGCTCCGACACCGCGACGATATCGGAAGAACGCAGGTCAGGACACTGCAGGTCAGCCCGGCAGGCGAACCGGCATCAGCAGGTAGCTGAACTCGCTCTGCGTGGCCGAGTAGGCACCCGACTCGTCGGCCGACGGCTCTTCGCCGGACGACGGACGAAGGACCGCAGGCCGGATCGCTGCGCGACGGACGCCCGAACCGTCGGGCTCCGGGTTGGTGAAGCCGAACTCCACGGTGTCGGCGCCGATGGCGGCCAGACCGTCGAGCAGGTAGTGGGGGTTGAACGCGATGATGATCGGTTCGCCGTAGAAGTTGACCGGCAACTCCTCCTCGGCCTTGCCCGCCTCGTCGCCGCCGGCGGTCAGCAGGACCGAATCGCTGGTGAAGTCCATCCGGACCTGGGCGCCGCGCTCGGCGACCAGCGACACACGCTTGATCGATTCGATCAGCGGCGCGCTCTCGATGGTCGCGATGGAGGTGTGGTTCGGCGGGAACAGCTGGCGGAACTTCGGGAACTCGGCGTCGAGGAGACGCGTGGTGGTCTTCTTCGCGTTGTTCGTGATGCCGAGCATGCCCTCGGATCCGATCGCGTGACCCGAGCCGAAGGCGAGGTCGACGTTGCCGGTGGAGTCGGCACCCGCCGACTTCGCCGCTTCCGACAGCGTCTTGGCCGGAACCAGTGCGGCGCCGGAGGCGCCGGCCTCGGCGGGCAGCCACTGGAGTTCGCGAACGGCGAGGCGGAAGCGGTCGGTGGCCGCGAGGACCACCTTGTCGCCCTCGATCTCGACGCGGACACCGGTCAGCATCGGCAGGGTGTCGTCCTTGCCCGCGGCGATCGCGACCTGCGAGACGGCCTGCGAGAAGAGATCGGCGGGAACCGAGCCGGTGTTCTCCGGGATCTCGGGGAGTTCGGGGTAGTCCTCGACCGGCATCGTGGGCAGGGAGAACTTCGCGCTGCCGCAGCTGATGGCGACGCGTGCGCCGTCGATGGTCACGTCGACTGGCTTGTGCGGCAGCGATTTCGTGATGTCGGCGAGCAGTCGGCCCGAGACCAGCGCCTTGCCGCTCTCGGCGACCTCGGCGGAGATGCTCTGGGTGGCGGAGACCTCGTAGTCGAAGCCCGCGACCTTCAGCCCCAGATCGTCGGCCGTCAGGACGACGCAGCCCAGAACGGGCACCGGGGGACGTGACGGGAGACTGCGGGCAACCCACGCGACGGCATCGGCGAACTCGTCGCGCACAACACGAAACTTCATCGGTGGTGTTACCCCTTCTCGACGTTCCCGGGCCTGCTGGGCATGCAGCAGGGCTGACGATCGATAGCTCGCCGAGTCCCACTGTAGAGCGCTTCCCGCTCGGCCGTGGCATCGGCCGGGCATCCGCCGAACGACGGGGGCGGCCGTCGGCCGCGCGACGGCGCGAGGCGGTCGTGATCGGCTGTGTATGCACACAGCTGCTTTTAAAAGATGTTCTTTAAAAGAGAAATATTCTTAGTAATAGGTCCTGTGCACTCTGTGGACAACGTACCGTCGCCGCTGGTCACGACGTTTGAGCGGCTGTGCATCGCGGGTGGAGCAATCGGTGGATGGATCGGTGCGGTTGTGGATGCGAGAAATCGATCCACCGTCGCGGACCCCCTGTCCACAGAAATCACCCCTGTTGTCCCCAGGCCGTCCACAGGAGACGCGCGGATGCGTCCTGCGGTTTTGTTCGGGGTGTCGGGCCCGCATCGGCAGGGCGGGAACGACAAAAAGTTCTGCCGCAGACTCGAGTCGGAGTCTGCGGCAGAACTTGAGGGTCGGAGCCGACTGCGATGCAGTCGAGGCGATGTCAGCGGTTGGCGCGCTGCTTGATCTTCGCGGTCAACTCCTGAACCTGGTCGTAGATGTTGCGGTTCTCGTGCATCTGCTTGCGGATCTTGCGATCGGCGTGGATCACGGTGCTGTGGTCGCGGTCGAACGTCTCCCCGATCTTCGGCAGCGACAGATCGGTCAGCTCGCGGCACAGGTACATGGAGATCTGACGGGGCAGAGTCAGCGCGCGCACCTTGCTCGGTCCGCAGAGATCCTCGACGGACAGGTCGTAGAAGTCTGCGGTGACCGCGACGATGCTGGCCGCACTGATGTCCATGGGACCGGAGTCCGGGATGAGCGCCTTCATCACCACTTCGGCCATCGACGCGTCCATCTGCGTCTGATTCAGCGACGCGAATGCGTTGACGCGGATCAGGGCGCCTTCCAGCTCGCGGATGTTCCGCTCGATCTTCGAGGCGATGAGTTCCAGCACCGAGTCGGGGACGTCCATCTTGTCCATCTGCGCCTTCTTACGAAGGATGGCGATGCGCGTCTCGAGGTCGGGAGGCTGGACGTCGGTGATCAGGCCCCACTCGAATCGGGTCCGGAGCCGGTCCTCAAGGGTGGCGAGCTGCTTGGGCGGACGGTCGGACGAGACGACGATCTGCTTGTTCGCGTTGTGCAGCGTGTTGAAGGTATGGAAGAACTCCTCCTGGATGCCTTCCTTGCCCTCCAAGAACTGGATGTCGTCGATCAGGAGCATGTCGATGTCGCGGTAGCGCCGTTTGAAGGCGACGCGGCGGTCGTCGCGCAGGGAGTTGATGAAGTCGTTCGTGAACTCCTCGGTCGAGACGTACTTGACCCGCATGCCCGGAAAGAGCCGCTGGGCGTAGTGGCCGGCCGCGTGCAGCAGGTGCGTCTTACCGAGGCCCGACTCGCCCCAGATGAACATCGGGTTGTACGCCCGCGCCGGATTCTCGGCGACCGCGACCGCCGACGCATGCGCGAAGCGGTTCGAGGCACCGATCACGAAGGTGTCGAAGGTGTACTTCGGGTGCAACGACGTCGTGCTGTTGTCGGGAGCGCTCGTCTCCCGGTGCTCGAAGTAGCTGGACCACTCACGCGGTTCGACGGGACGCTGCGGCGGCGCCGACGGGTAGTGCTGCTGCTGATAGTTCAGCGCGGCCAATTGTTCGTCGGACGGGATGGCCGGACTCGGCGGATACGTGGGTGTCGGGATGTGTCCGGCGGTGGCCGCCGAGTCGTACGGAGACGCGTCATACGCGGACGGCACGCCATACGTTTCTGGTGTGACTTGTGTTGCACCTGTGACGCGTGGTTGTGGATGAACACCCCCAGACGGTGCGGATCCGGGCCCGGGCTCCCCCGAGACCTCCTCCGGCTCGGAGACGCGCACCGCGATGTCGATGCTCTGGCCCACGTGACGGCTCAGCGCGTGACTGACCCGCTCGCGCAGATTCCGTTCGATCTGTTCCTGGACCACCGTCGACGGAACCGCAAGCAGAGCGAAGCCCTCGGTCATCGTCAACGGCCTGACCAGGGACAACCATGCCTTCTGCTGACGGGTCAGCGGTTCTGCCGCCGCGTCATCCGCCCCGCTCGCAAGATCTGAT